>DATAOC010000001.1:0-22390 GCA_036265915.1 Candidatus Methylomirabilota bacterium
GTGGAAGAACCACAAGAACGGCGCGCTGAACCCGCGCGCGCAGTTCCGCAAGGAAGTCCCGAAGGACACCATCGCGTGCTCGCCGCTGGTGGCCGGTGCGCTCGGCATCTTCGACTGCTCCGGCGTCAGTGACGGCTCGGCCGCGGCGATCATCGTGCGCGCCGAGGACGCCCACCGCTACACCGACAAGCCGCTCTACGTGAAGGCGCTGTCCTTCGTGGCCGGCCCTGCCGCGGGGCCGATCGATCCCGACTACGATTACACGACGTTCCAGGAAGTCGTCGCCTCCGCGACCGACGCGTACGCGCAGGCGGGAATCAAGGATCCGCGCCAGGAGCTGGCGATGGCGGAAGTACACGACTGCTTCACCCCGACCGAGCTCGTGCTGATGGAAGACCTCGGCTTCGCCTCCCGCGGCACTGCCTGGAAGGAGGTTCTCGCCGGCACCTTCGACCTCGAGGGCGAGCTGGCCGTGAACCCCGACGGCGGACTGAAGTCCTTCGGGCATCCGATCGGCGCCTCCGGCCTGCGCATGCTGTTCGAGTGCTGGCTGCAGCTGCGGGGCGAGGCGGGCAAGCGCCAGATCGCCAGCGTGGCGCGGGGGCGGAAGCTGGCGCTCACGCACAACCTCGGCGGCGCGCCGGGCGAGTGCGTGTCGTTCGTGAGCGTGGTCGGCTCGGAGAGGAGCTAGCATGCCGCGGATCGTGTTTGCCCCGAAGTTTCCCAAGGCCCTGCACGACGTGCTGATGGAGATGAAGCCGGCCGGGTTCGATCTGGTGGCGACCGAGCCCTCGGGTCCGGAGTTCTTCGCGGCGGTGAAGGGCGCCGACTACTTCATGGGCTTCGCGCGCAATCCGCTCGGCCCGGAGTTCTACGCAGCGGCGCCGAACATGAAGCTGGTCCAGCTGATCAGCGCCGGCTACAACACGGTGGACCTCGAGGCGGCGCGCCGGGCGCGCGTGCCGGTGGCCAACAACGGCGGGGCCAACTCCGTGGCCGTCGCCGAGCACGCGGTGATGCTCATCCTGGCGTCGCTCAAGAAGCTGCACTGGCAGCACAACAACGTGACCGCGGGCAAGTGGCGGGTGGGCGATTTCGCCGAGACGCGGCTCTACGAGCTCGAGGGCAAGACGGTCGGGATCGTGGGGCTGGGCAACATCGGCAAGAAGGTGGCGCGGCGCCTGCGCGGCTTCGAGTGCAAGATCGTCTACTACGACATCGTGCGCTTGCCGGAGCACGAGGAAGACGCGCTCGGCGTGCGCTACGTGCTGTTCGACGAGCTGCTCAAGATCGCCGACGTGGTCACGCTGCACACGCCGCTCACCTCGCTCACCCAGAACCTCATGTCCGAGCCGCAGTTCAGCCTGATGAAGCCGACGGCCGTGCTGGTCAACACCTGTCGCGGCCCGGTGGTGGACGAGCGGGCGCTGCACAAGGCGCTCATCACGAAGCGCATCGCGGGGGCGGGTCTCGACGTGATGCACGACGAGCCGCCGTCCAAGGACAACCCGCTGCTCAACGTCGACAGCTGCACGATCACGCCGCACACGGCCGGACCCACCTGGGACAACTGGCCCAAGACCTTCCGCAACGCATTCGACAACATCCTGCGCGTCCATGCCGGCCGCCCGCCGCTGTGGGTGGTGCCGGAGCTGCGCGACCTCGTGAAGTGAGCGGGAGCACGAGCCGCGGACGTCGCTGACGGTCTCACGACCGCGCATCTGGCCGACGCCTGCCTGCGGGCGCGGCTGCCCGTGCGCTGTGGGCCCGCCGGCCTCCGCGCTGCCGTGGCCGGCCTCCGCGCCAGCGGTCGCGTGCGTCCCGTGCAGCACGTGGGCAGCGTGGACGTCTTCCTCGAGGCGCTGGGCGACGCATCGCCGGGCGATGTGCTCGTCGTCGACAACGCCGGGCGTCTCGACGAGGCGTGCGTGGGGGACCTCATCGCGCTCGAGGCCAAGGCGGCCGGCCTGGCCGGGATCGTCATCTGGGGACTTCACCGCGACAGCCGGGACATCACGGCCATCGGACTGCCGCTCTTCAGCCTCGGCAGCTTGCCGACCGGCCCGTTGCGCCTCAACGCGCGTACGCCCGACGCGCTCCGGGTTGCCGTCGTCGGCACGCACGCCGTGAGCGCGAGCGACTACGTCGTCGCCGATGACGATGGCGTCATCTTCCTGCCCGGCGACCGGCTCGCGGAGCTGCTCACACTCGCGCGCAGCATTCGCGACACCGAGGCGCGGCAGGCGCAGATCATCTCAGCCGGGACCAGCCTCCGCCGTCAGCTGCGGTTCGACGAGTACCTGGCGCGTCGGCGCGCCGACGCGACGTACGACGTCCGCCGGCACCAGCGCGAGCTCGGCGGCGCCGTCGCGGCGTGACGCGCGGCTCACTGCGGCGCGACGGGGGTGGCACCGACCAGGGTCCGGGCCAGATCGATCTCACCGAAGTGGGTGAAGCCGTGGGTGACGCCCACGGAGGCGAGCACGCGCGCCAGCGGCATCTCGCCGACGAATTTCATCGCGACCACGCGATCGAGCTCGGTGGGCGTCAGCGCCTTTAGATAGTCGTCGGTGCTGGCCCAGACCTTCTTCACGTACTCGGTGAAGAGCGGGACGTCCTTGATGCGGAGCGCCTGCGCTTCCTCCGTGGTCATGCCGGTGCCCTGCGCGACCGGCGGAAGCCCCAGCTTGTCGGCGTAACCGCCCTCCAGCCACACCGTCGGCCGGCGGTTTTGCAGCACGAAGCGGACGACGTTGTCCTCGGTGCGCACGTAGTGCCACACGTTCCAGGCGATCGTGTTCGCCTTCGGGTGCCCGGCCGGAACAGCGTGTAGCTGCTGGGGCGTCAGGCCCTTCAGGCTGCCGTCGAGCGCCTCGTGCAGCCGCTTCAGGTCGATGGTGAGCGATTCGAGCAGGGTCATCCTCGTCTCCTCTCGGGCGCGGGCCCGGCGTCCCAGAATCGCATAAACTCACGCCATGGCCAGGACCATCGTCGATCTGTCGATGCCGCTCGAGAACGACGTGCTCTCGGACCCGCCGGGCTACGGTCCGAAGATCGAATACCTCCGTCACAAGGAGACGGCAAAGGACGTGGCGCGCTTCTTTCCGGGTCTCAAGGAGGAGCAGCTGCCCGACGGCGAAGGATGGGCGGTGGAGTGGATTCGCCTCATGACTCACAACGGCACGCATCTGGACGCGCCCTATCACTTCGCGTCGACGATGAACAAGGGTGAGCGCGCGATCGCCATCGACGAGGTCCCCCTCGAGTGGTGCTTTCAGCCCGGTGTGAAGCTCGACTTCCGCAGCCTGCCCGACGGTTACGTCGTCACCGCCCGCGATGTCGAGGCCGAGCTCGAGCGCATCGGCCACGTGCTGCGGCCGCTCGAGATCGTCGTCGTCAACACGCGCGCCGGCGCCGCGTACGGCCAGCCCGACTACGTCGCGGCCGGGGCCGGGATGGGACGCGCGGCCACGCTCTATCTGCTGGAGCGCGGCATTCGCGTCACCGGCACCGATGCCTGGTCGTGGGACGCGCCCTTCGTGCACACGAAGGCGAAGTTCGAGGCCAGCGGTGACGCGTCGCTGATCTGGGAGGGTCACAAGGCCGGACGGGACATCGGCTACTGCCATCTGGAGAAGCTGCACAACCTGGAGGCGCTGCCGTCGGCCGGCTTCACCATCGCGTGCTTCCCGGTGAAGATTCGCGGCGCCTCGGCGGGCTGGACCCGCGCCGTCGCGCTCGTGGATCGGTGAGCCGCGCATGCTGTTCATGTGCATCGAGACGTTCAGGAATCAGGACGCGAAGGCGGTCTACCGGCGGTTCCGCGACAAGGGCCGCCAGATGCCCGACGGGCTCAGCTACGTCGGCTCCTGGGTCAGCGCGGACCTGGATCGCTGCTATCAGCTGATGCAGTGCGAGGACGTCACGCTGCTGCAGCGCTGGGTCGTGCAGTGGTCGGATCTTGCGCACTTCGAGATCGTGCCGGTGGTGCCGGGGAAGGACGTGGCCGCGGCGCTGGCGTCGGCGCTGTAGGGAGACGCTGATGGACGTGATGCAGGCGATCCGTACCGTGCTCGCCGTCCGGGACTATCAGGACAAGCCCATCCCGGCCGACGTCGTCCGGGCCATCGTGGAGGCGGCACGACTCACGGGCAGTGCGATGAACGCACAGCCGTGGCACTTCGTCGTGGTGGAGGACCGCGAGACGTTGCGCCGTCTCGGCGCCGCCGCCACGTCGGGCCCCTACGTCGCCGATGCGCCGCTCGCGATCGTCGTGGCCGTCGACAAGGGGCGCTTCTCCGTCTCGGACGGCAGCCGCGCGATCCAGGCGATGGTGCTCGCGGCGTGGGAGCACGGCGTCGGCTCCAACTGGGTCGGCTTCGTCGGCGGCCTCACGGACGTCAACGGCATCCTGGGAATTCCGGCGAGCCTCGACGTGCTCGCCGTCGTCCCCTTCGGCTATCCCGCCCGACGTCTGGGCAAGGGGCGCAAGCAGCGCAAGCCGCTCGCCCAGGTCGCGCACCGCGGACGGTACGGCCAGCCGTTCGCCTGAGGTCTACGCCCAGGCGTCCCACATGCGGGCGGCGAAGCCCGCTGACGTCTCCACGTCCTCCTCGAGCAGGTAACCGTCCTTGACGAGCGCGCGCGCCGCGTCCCGCACGCGCGCAAGGTAGTCCTGCCGCGATCGGTAGCGCTCGGCGATCGACAGCCGCGGGTCGCCGGCCGCCTCGCGATCCTGACCGGTCCGCGCGAACGGCAGCGTGGCGCCGGCGAACACGAGGAGCTGGCGGTCGCCGCCGATGTCGGGATGGCGCAGGTTCCAGCCCGTGTGCGTCGCCACCGGCACGGCCAGCTCCGGCAGCACGATCCCGGCGATCTCGTTGCCATCGGCGTTGACCGCGGACACGCGCGTGCCGTACGCCCGACCCACGCGCGGTGGTGTCGTGCTCACCGTGCGCATCTCGGCGTCGGCGCCGAAGTCGACGCGACGTGGCCGTGCATGGCGCCGCGGATAGCGCGCGGCCGGAATCGCGTCGAACGTTTTGGCGAGCGACTCGGGATCCACCGCGGTGCCGTCGGCCAGCCGGGGGTGGCGACTCGGCGGCGGCGGCGCGCCTTCGGTGACCCAGCGGTCCAGGTTCAGCAGACACGCGCGCAGCAGGCGACCGTAGTTGACCACGCCACGCAGGTGCCGCGAGCGCTCGGACCAGCCGTGCGGGTCGGCGGCGGCGGTCTGCGTGTCCGTCGGCGGCCACACGCCGAGGCCGTGCTCGGTGCCGGCGAAGTGGTAGACGCGTACGCTCGGGCCGTGCTCGACGTCGCGCGCACCGTCCGGATCGGTGTGGATCAGTGAGGCGTCGCCGCGGTGGTACTCGGCGGCGGTGTTCGTGTAGAAGACCTTGACGCGCCCGCGCGGCTCTACCTGGAACGGCTCCAGGTGACACATGGCCCACGGCCGGTCCTTGGAGTTCTGGCCGAAGCGCTGGTTGAACTCGCCCCGCATGCCGCCGGCGACGTTGGCGAGGATGCCGTCGAACGCCTCGCGGCCGGACTCGTCGGTGTTCAGGTCGTAGTGCAGCAGAGTCCGGAGCAGGCGGCCCGTCTGCGAGCGCCCGTAGGCGTAGGCCCAGCGCAGCGCACCGGAGGCCGGATGGCCAGCGGCGCGGTCACCGTGCTTGAGCCACGCGGCACAGTCGCGCAACGCCGCCATGCCGAGGCCCATCACCGGCGCGCCGACGGCCGTGTACGCCACGTGATAGAGCCGGCCCCTGGCGAAGCCGCCCTCGAGCCAGACGTGCGTCGGATCTGCCACGACGCGGCCGCCGTCGGCGTGAGCGAAGCGCCAGCGGTCGCGCGCGATCACCTCGGGCTCGTCGTCAGGCATGTCGCGCACGGTGAGGACGGCATCCCGCTCGTCGAGGTCGGCGGCCCGGTACGGCTGATGGCCGCGATCGGAGAGCAGGAAGTGCGCGACGTCCTCGGGCGCCTGGCACTGCACGTACACGCGGCCGCGCAGCGGCGCGCCGTGCGCCTGCGCGTCCACGCCGTAGAGGCGGAGGAGGCCGGGCAGATCGGGGAGGTCGCCCTGCCAGCCGCAGGAGGCGACGACCCAGCCGCGGCGCATGAGGAACCCGTCGCCGACATCGATCGGCGGGTGCGGGTCCGACCCGGGGCCGAACACCGGCCGCGTCGCATGATTGAAGTTCGGGACGCTCACCGTGTTGCCGCGATTCACCACGTCGACGAGGACGCGGCCGCTGCACCGCGTGCGGTCCACAGGAAGCAGCAGCGAGAGATCGGCGGCGAACTCGACGCGGCCGGACGCGTTCGTCGGCGCCAGCGCGATGTCGGTGATGCCGCGGTTGGCGGCGTGCGCGGGATCGACCGCGAAGCGGAGCCGGCCCCGGAGCTCCTCGTAGGGACCGGCGTCGCCGAAGGGGGCGCCGGCCGCGAGCGGACGGTGCAGCGTGACGTCGAAGGCGATGGCGGACATGGTTATCGGACCGTGTCGAGGAACTGCAGCATGGCGGTGTTCACCTCGCGGGGACGTTCCTGCTGCGTCCAGTGGCCGCAGCCGGGGAGCATGATCGTCTGGCGCAGCTCGGGGACGAACTGCTTGAGCGCGGGGAGCAGCTGATCCATGCCGCGGAACGTCAGCACGAGATCGCGATCGCCCGCGATGTAGAGCGCGGGCACGGTGACCCTGGCGCCCGCCCACGGCGCCATGAGCTCCCAGTTGCGATCGATGTTGCGATACCAGTTGAGCCCACCGCGGAAGCCGGAGTGCCTGAACTCGCCGGCGTAGAAGTCGATGTCCGCCTCCGTGAGCCAGGCCGGCAGCGTGGTCGGTGTCTCGGCGCCGGCCAGCAACCCGCCGCGCCGCGGCACCATGCCCGTCTTCCCCGAGCCGGCGGTGTGAGCGGACGGCTGAGCGTCGCCCGAGCCCCAGTACGCAAGGCGGCGGATCGTCTCGCGCGGATCGCGCTCGAGCTCGGCCTCGGCGACGCCCGGCTCCTGGAAATAGAGCTGATAGAAGACCGCGTCGTCGGTGCGCGGCATCATCGCGGTCGGGCGTGACGTTCCGCGCGGCCGGAACGGCACGCTCAGCGCGATGACCGCGCGGAACCGGTCGGGACGCAGCAGTGCCGCGTGCCAGGCCACCGGCGCACCCCAGTCATGGCCGGCCACCACCGCGCTCGGCGCGCCGAGCGCGTCGAGCAGCCCGACGAGATCACCGATCAGGTGGAAGAGCGTGTACTGATCGACCGCCTCCGGCTTGTCGGTCTTGCCGTAGCCGCGCTGGTCCGGCGCGACCGCATGGTAGCCCGCGTCCGCGAGGGCGACGAGCTGATGGCGCCACGAGTACCACGACTCGGGGAAGCCGTGGCAGAGCAGGACCAGCGGCCCCTCGCCCGCCTCGGCGACGTGCATGCGGATGCCGTTGGTGTCCACGGTGCGGTGGCGGATCTCGGACGCCATCAGCGTCTCCGCGGGGGATGCGCCTTCACGGCGGCCTCGTCGACCTCGGTGCCCCAGCCCGGGCCCGTCGGCAGCAGCAGGTGCCCGTTCTCGAAGACGGGCTTCACGGTCACGAGCTCGTCGTACCAGGGCACCACGTCGGGATCGATCTCCATGATGCGGAGGTTCGGGACGACGGCGCAGAAGTGAATGTTCATCATCGTGGCCAGGTGACCGTAGAAGTTGTGCGGCGCGACGTTGACCTCGTACGCCTCGGCCACGGCGGCGATCTTCACCGACTCGGCGACGCCGTTCCAGGGCGTGTCGATGATGGCGACGTCCACCGACTGCTGCTCGAAGTACGGCCGGTAATCACGCCGCCCGAAGAGACATTCGCACGACGCCACCGGGATGCTGGTGCGCGAGCGGATGTAGTGCAGCGCCTTCGGATCGCGGGTGTCGATCTCGACCCAGAAGACGTCGAAGGGCTCCATGGCTCGCGCCATTCTGAGGAACCCCTCCGTCTTGAAATTGAAGTTGAGGTCGACCAGGATGTCCATGTCCGGGCCGGCGCCTTCTCGAAACGCGGCGAGCTGCCGGCTGATGCCGGCGAGGACGGCGCGATCGGCATTGAGCTCGGGAAAGCCGGGGCCGCGGCGGGCGAAGCCCGGCGCGTGCTGGTACGGCTCGGGGCCGCTGAAGACCATGGGATTCGTCTTCAGCGCGGTCCAGCCCCTCGCGCGGGCTTCCTTGCCGAGGGCGACGATGTCATGCAGGCTCTTCACCTGCGGCAGCTGCATGTCCTTCCACCACGACACCCGGTAGGTCCCGCAGTGCGACCAGTAAGCGCGGATGCGCTGCCGCACCGGTCCGCCGAGCAGCGAGTACACGGGCACGCCGAGCGCGCGCGCCTTGAGGTCGAGCAGCGCGTTCTCGACGGCGCCGATCGCCTGCTGCACCACGCCGCCGGCCGCCTGCCGTCGCACGGCATAGAGCCGCGTGACGATGGCCTCGTACGCGCGCGGGTCGTGGCCCACGATCTGCGGCGCCAGGCCGTCGATCACCGCCGACACGCCCAGGCCGCCGAACGACTCGTTGTACTCGCTCCAGCCGACGAGCCCGTCGTCGGTGGTGAGCTTGAGGAAGTCGAAGTTGCGCTGACCGGCGTCCGCGTGCAGGTGCTCGACGCGCGCGATCTTCATCCGAGCCTCCTCGGCGGGTGCGCCTTGACGCCGGCCTCGTTGATCTCGGTGCCCCAGCCCGGTGTCGTCGGCAGCTCGAGGTGGCCGTCCTTGATCGTCGGCTTGACCGTGTAGAGCTCATCGAGCCACGGCACGGCGTCGACGTCGATCTCCATGATGCGGAAGTTCGGGGCCACCGCGCACCAGTGCGCGTTCATCAGCGTGCACAGCGACCCATAGAAGTTGTGCGGCGCGACGTTCACCTCGTAGGTGTCGGCCATGGCCGCGATCTTCAGTGACTCGGCGACGCCGTTCCAGGGGGCGTCGATGATGGCGACGTCGGCCGCCTGCGCCTCGAAGAACGGCCGGTATCCGCGGCGGCCGTAGAGGCTCTCGCAGGAGGCCAGCGGCATCGGGATGCGTGAGCGGATGTAGTGCAGCGCCCGCGGATCGAAGGAGTCGATCTCCACCCAGAACAGGTCGAAGGGCTCGAGCGCGCGCGCGACCTTCACGAAGCCGTCCGTCTTGAAGTTGAAGTTCAGGTCCACGAGAATGTCGACGTCCTGGCCGGCGCCGTCGCGGAACGCGGCCAGCTGATCGCGCAGCGCCCGGATCACCCGGCCCTCGGCGTTCAGCGACGGAAACTCAGGCCCGCTGCGCGCGAAGCCCGGCATGTGCATGTGAGGCGCGCCGTCGTCGAAGACGAAGATGTTCGTCTTGAGCGCCGTGTAGCCCTTCGCCACCGCCTCCTTGCCCTGCGCGAGGACGTCGTCGAGGCTCCGGATCGGCGGAATCTGCATCTCCGCGGCGAGCCCGAGCCTGAACGAGCCGCAGTGCGACCAGTAGAGCCGCAGCCGTTCGCGCTGCGGGCCGCCGAACATCTCGTACACCGGCACCCCGAGCGCCTTGGCCTTCACGTCGAGCAGCGCGTTCTCGATGGCGGCGATGGCCTGCTGCACGATGCCGCCCGGCGCCTGCCGACGGGCGGCGTAGAGCGTGGCCACGATCGCCTCGTAGGCGTGCGCGTCCTGGCCGATCACCAGCGAGGCCATGCCCTCGATGGCGGCCGTCACGCCGACCCCGCCGAACGTCTCGTTGTACTCGCTCCAGCCGACGCGGCCGTCGTCGGTGGTGAGCTTGAGGAAGTCGAAGTTCCCCTTGCCGGCGTCGGCGTGCAGCGTGTCCAGGCGCGCGACCTTCATGCCGTTCTCCCGAGGCTGGTGAGGATGAACGCGTAGTCGAACGCGATCTCTCGCAGATAGTCGTACCGGCCGGAGGCGCCGCCGTGGCCGGCCGCCATGTTGACCTTGAACAGCACCGCCGTCTCGGGCGCGAGCTCGCGCAGGCGGGCCACGTACTTCGCGGGCTCCCAGTACATGACCTGGCTGTCGTGCAGCGACGTCTTGACGAGCAGGCGAGGATACCGGCGCGCGGCAAGGTTCGTGTACGGGCAATAGCGCTTCATGACCTCGTAGAATGGGCGCTCCTTCGGATTGCCCCACTCCTCGAACTCGCCGATCGTGAGCGGCAGCGACTCGTCGAGCATCGTGTTGATCACGTCGACGAACGGCACGCGCAGCACGGCCGCCCGCGCCACGTCCGGGCGCGCGTTGAGGACGGCACCGATCAGCAGCCCGCCGGCGCTGCCGCCCTCGATCACGAGCTGCTCGTGCGCGGTGTAGCGGTGCGCGACGAGGTGGTCGGCGACCGCGATGAAGTCGCTGAACGTGTTCGGCTTGTGCGCAAGCCGCCCGGCGTCGTGCCAGCGCTTGCCGCCCTCGCCGCCGCCGCGGACGTGGGCGATGGCGAAGCCGACGCCGCGGTCGAGCAGGCTCAGGCGGTTCGAGGAGAAGGTCACCGGGTACGGCAGACCGTAGGCGCCGTAGCCGGTGAGCAGCATCGGACGCACGGTGTCCGCCGTGTCGGCCCGGTACACCAGCGAGATCGGCACGCGCGCCCCGTCGGCGGCGACGGCGTACCGCCGCTCCGAGCGGTAGCGCGCGGGCTCGTAGCCGCCGAGCACGGGAGTCTGCTTGAGCAGCGTCAGCGCCCGCGTGTCCATGTCGTAGTCGTACACGGAGGCGGGCGTCACCAGGGACTGGTAGCGGAAGCGATAGATCCGCACGTCGAACTCGGCGTTGGCGTCGCCGCTCACCTCGTAGGTGGGCTCGGGGAAGACGACGTGATGCGAGCCTCCGGCCTCGAGATCGAGCACACGGAGCCGGATGAGCCCGTCCTCCCGCTCGTGCACGACCGCGTGGTGCGCGAAGACGTCGAGGTCCTCGAGCATGACCTGCTCGCGATGCGGGATCTCCTCGTGCCAGTGCTCGGCGTCGGGCGCGTCGACCGGCGCCGTCACCAGCCGGAAATTGCGCCGCCCGCCGCCGTTGGTGCGGATCCAGAACCGGTCGCCGCGATGGTCGACGTCGTACTCGTGGTCCTTCTCGCGCGCCTGGATCAGTCGCCAGGGCCCCTCCGGCGTGCCGGCGGGCAGGCAGCGATACTCGCCGGACGTGAAGGAGCGCGAAGCGAGGAACAGCCACGCCAGGCTTCGCGAGCGGCCGACACCCAGCCGGAACAGCGCGTCGTCTTCCTCGAACAGCAGCTCGCGGGCATCGCCCGGAAGCTGGTGACGCCAGAGCCGGTACGGACGCTTGGCGTCGTCCTCGGTCACGTAGAACAGACGGCAGGCGTCCGCGGGCCACGCCACCGAGGACACTTTTGCCACGCGCGTGTCGAGCAGGCCCCCGGTGTCGAGGTCCTTCACGTAGAGCGTGTACTCGCGGAATCCGGTGACGTCGGTCGAATACGCGAGCCAGCGGCCGTCGTCGCTGACGGTGTAGGCGCCGAGGGAGAAGAACGGATGGCCCGCCGCCAGCGCGTTGAGGTCCAGCACGATCTGCTCGGGCGCATCGACGCTGCCGAGCTTGCGGCAGTAGATCGGGTACTGCTTGCTCGTTTCTGTCCGTGCGTAGTAGAAGTGGCGGCCCCGGCGGTAGGGCACGCTCGTGTCGTCTTCCTTGATGCGCGCGAGCATCTCGTCGTAGAGCGCCTGCTGGAACGCCCCGGTGTCCTTGGTCACCGCGTCGGTGTACTCGTTCTCGGCTGTGAGATAGGCGGTGACGTCGGGGTTGTCCTTGTCCCGCAGCCACGCGTACTCGTCGACGAGGCGATCACCGTGAATCTCGGTGACGGTCGGGATGCGGCGGGCGGCCGGACGTTCCGGCATCATTCGCCGAGCACCCGGCGACTCAGCAGCCGCATGTCGAGCGGTATCAGGATGGTGAGCATCAGGGCGCTGAGGACCGCCGCCGCCAGCAGATGCGCGGTGGCGGCGCCGCCGACGAGCACGCCGCGGAGGCCCTCCGCCAGATGGTACACGGGGTTGATCGTATTCAGCGCGCGCGCCACCGGATGCTCGAGCGGGAAGTACGTCCCGGAGAAGAGCGCCAGCGGCAGCACGAACAGGAAGATCGGCAGGTTCATGTGGTCGATGGTCGGAATCAGCGCCGTGAAGAGTAACCCCAGCGCCGAGAACGCGCACGCGGCCACGAACACGACGGGCAGCAGCGTGGGAAGCCACGCGAGCGAGACGTCGAGCAGCCCGAGCAGCCGGCACGCGGCCAGCACGCAGGCGACGATGCTGGCATAGATCGTCGTGAGCAGCGCCGCCCACAGGACCTCGCCCCAGATGACGTGGCGCAGCTCCACCTGCGTGGTGAGCTGACCCTCCCACGTCTTCTGGAAGTGCATGCGGATGAATGCCGCATAGAGCGACTGGAACATGGCGGTCATGAAGGTCGTGTAGGCGAGCATCCCGGGTGCGATGAACGAGAGATACGGCACCTCGCGTCCGCGCCAGCTGAGCGCCCCCACGTAGCTGCCGAGCCCGAGGCCGAAGGCGAGCAGGCTGGTGACGGGCTCGAGCGCCGGCGGCAGGAACGCGGTGTGCCAGTTCCTGAGATGCACGCGGAGGTGGCGCTCCACCACCGCGCGGCTCTGCCAGGCGACCGCCGCCGTCAACCAGCGCATCAGGCCACGGCGAGCTTGAGGAAGAGGTCGTCGAGGGTCGGCGCGCGCACCTCGTATCGCAAGTCCGGGAAGGTGCGCGCGAAGTCGGCCAGCGCCTCGGCGCGCAGCGGCACATGCCACGCGCCGAGGACACCCACCGCGGTGTCGAGCCCGCGGGTCTTCAGCCAGTGCGTGACGCCCGCCGCCTCGGCCGCCGCCGTCGTCACCACCACCACGTGCTCGCCGAGGGCGTCGCCGAGCACGGCCTTCGGAGAGCCGTGCGCGACGACGCGGCCCTGCGCGAGGACGGTGAGCGCGTCGCTCAGCCGCTCCGCCTCGTCCATGTAGTGTGTCGTCAGCACGATGCCGAGCCCTTCGGCCCGCAGGCCGTCCACCAGATCCCACACCGCCATGCGCGCCTGCGGATCGAGGCCGGTCGTCGGCTCGTCCAGGAAGAGCAATCGCGGGCGGTGGACGAGCGCCCGCGCGATCATCAGGCGCCGCTTGAAGCCGCCCGAGAGCGCCTCGGGCCGCATGGCCGCGTAGGGCCGGAGCCCGAAGCGCTCCAGGAGCTCGTCGACGCGCGGGCGCAGTGCGGGAACGGAGGGCCTGAAGTACCGGGCCACGATGAGCAGGTTCTGCTCGACGGTGAAATCGCCGTCGAACGTGTCGTCCTGCGTGCACACGCCCAGCTGGCGCTTCACACGCCCGAGATCGTCGCCGCCGCCGATGCCGTCGAAGCGGATGGTGCCGCCGTCGGGCCGCAGAAATCCGTACAGCATGCGCAGCGTCGTCGTCTTGCCGGCGCCGTTCGGGCCGAGCAGGCCGAGGATCTCGCCGCGGTGGCACTGCAAATCGACGCCGTCGACGACGCGGCGGCCGCCCAGCGACTTGACGAGCTGGCGCGCCTGCAGGAGCGGGGTCATAGGCCCGACATTGTACCCGTGAGATCATGCCGGTGCCGTGCCCGAGCTTCCGGACGTGACCGTCTACGTCGAGGCCCTGCGCGAGCGGATCGTGGGCGCGCGGCTCGAACGCCTGCGTCTGGCGACGCCGTTCGTGCTGCGCTCCGTCGACCCGCCGGTGAACGAGGTGACCGGCCGTCGCGTGGAAGGCGTGCGCCGGCTCGGCAAGCGCGTCGTCATCGAGCTGGAGGACGAGCGTTTCGTGGTGATCCACTTGATGATCGCCGGGCGCTTGCACTGGAAGCCCACCGGCGTCAAGGTCCCGGGCAAGATCGGCGTGGCCGCCCTCGACTTCTCGACCGGCACGCTGCTCATGACCGAGGCGGGGACGAAGAAGCGCGCGGCCATCCACCTGGTGCGCGGCGCCGCCGCACTCGCCGAGCACGACCCCGGCGGCCTCGACGTGTTCGACACGAACCTCGCGGCGTTTCGGGCGGCGCTCACGGCCGAGAGCCACACGCTGAAGCGGTCGCTGACCGATCCGCGCGTGCTGAGCGGCATTGGCAACGCGTACGGCGACGAGATCCTGCATCGCGCGCGGCTGTCGCCGGTGAGGCTCACGCGGCAGCTGTCCGATGCTGAGCTGGCGCGGCTCCTCGAGGCCACGCGCGCCACGCTCGCCGACTGGATCGAGCGCCTCCGCCGCGACGCCGCCGGCGGGTTCCCCGAAGGGGTGACCGCATTTCGCGAAGGGATGGCCGTGCACGGGAGGTACGGCCAGCCGTGTCCCGCGTGCGGCTCGCCCGTGCAGCGCATCGTCCACGCCGAGAACGAGACGAACTACTGCTCGACGTGCCAGACCGGCGGCCGGCTGCTGGCCGACCGCGCGCTGTCTCGGTTGCTCAAGGCGGACTGGCCGCGCACGCTCGAGGAGATGGAGCAGCACGTCGCCGAACGACGCCGAGGAGGAGACCGGTGAATCGACCGCTCGTGACATTGCCCGAGTTCCGCCGCGAGGCACGCAAGAAGCTTCCGCGCGAGGTCTTCGACTTCGGCGATGGCGGCTCCGAGACCGAGACGACGCTGCGCCGCAACCGGCGCGCCATCCAGCGGCTCGCGATCCGGCAGGACATCCTCGTCGACGCGCGGGAGATCGACACGAGCACGACCCTGCTCGGCGTGCCGCTCTCGTGGCCGGTCGTCATCGCGCCCATGGGCGGTCTCATCCTCTTTCACGAGGAGGGGGACGTGGAGATGGGCCGCGGCGCGGAGCGCGCAGACACGCTGCAGTTCCTGAGTGGCGCCACGGGATTCCCGGTGGAGGCGGTGGCGGAGGCGAGCAAGGGGCCGAAGATGTTCCAGCTCTACCACTTCGGCGATCGGGCGTGGGTCACCGACTATCTCGCGCGGGTCGAAAGCGCCGGCTACCTCTCGGTCTGTCTCACCGTCGACGTGCAGGTGTACAGCCGGCGCGAGCGCGACATCGCCGCGCGCTGGAGCCCGAGGGCGGCGATGGCCAAGGCGCCGAACCCGCGCGGGCCCGATCCCGACTATCCGACGCGGCTCACGTGGACGGACGTCGAATTCCTGATGAAGACTACGCGGCTGCCGATCGGCCTGAAGGGTGTGATGACCGCGCGCGACGCGCGGCGCGCCGTCGAGATGGGCGTGCGGCTCGTGTGGGTGTCCAATCACGGCGGGCGCCAGCTCGACAGCACGCAGGCGTCCATCGACGCGCTGCCCGCCATCGCGGAGGCCGTGGACGGTCGCGCGGCCATCATCGTGGACGGCGGCTTCAACCGCGGCACCGACGTGCTGAAGGGCGTCGCCCTCGGCGCCCACGCGGTCGCCGTCGGTCGCACGGCGCTGTGGGGGCTGGCGTGCGGCGGCGCCGATGGCGTGGCAGCGGCACTGGGGCTGCTGCGCGCGGAGCTGCGCACCGCGATGGCGCTGTGCGGCCAGACCTCGGTGAAGCGACTGCCGCGCGACTGCGTGTTCCGTGTCGACTGAGGGAACGGTCGGCGTCGCCCGCGCGTTGACGTCCCGGACAGGGCGCGTGCCGGCGCGCCGCAAGGAGGCCGCCATGAAGCTCGCGTGGAACGTCGCATCGCGACAGGCGCTGCTGCTGGTCGTCGGTATCGTGCTCGTCCACGGCGTGGCGGGTGCGGCGGGTGGTGGCGGCGGCGGCGATGCAGGCAACGCGCGGCAGGATCCGGCGCTCGCCACCGCCGTGCAGCTCGTCCAGACCCGCCAGTACGAGCGTGCCGTCCCGCTGCTCGAGGACGTCATCCGGCGGGACCCGCGAAATGCCGACGCCTATAACTGGCTCGCCTACGCCACGCGCAAGAACGGTGATCCGGCGAAGGCCATTCCGATTTACCAGAAGGCCCTCGAGCTCGATCCGAGACACCTCGGCGCCCACGAGTACATCGGCGAGGCGTACCTGGCGCTGGATGACCTCGCGCACGCAAAGGAGCACCTCAAGCGGCTCGACAAGCTGTGCCTGTTCTCGTGCGAGGAGTATCGCGACCTCAAGAAGGCGGTCCAGGCCTACGAGAAGAGCAACGGCGCGGTGAAGCCAGCGGCCGCCCGCTAGAGTCGCGTCAGCGCAGCCGGTACTTCCGCTCGGCGTCGGGCGCCAGGGTCAGGCCGTGCCCCGGGCGATCGGGAACCCGGAACGCGCCGTCCTCGCAGCGCGGCATGCCGTCCAGCACGTCGGCCGGCATCCAGTCGATGAACTCCACGAGGAACGCGTTCGGCATGGCCGCCGCGAGGTGGACGGACAGCTCGTGCACGACGTGCGGCGAGACCGCGACCTGGTGGGCGGCGGCCAGCGCGCCGATGCGTAGCATCTCGCTGAAGCCGTTCGCGCGGCAGACGTCGGGCATGAGGTAGGTGGCCGCGCGCCGCTCGATCGCCTCGCGAAATTCGAAGCGCGTGTAGTTGTTCTCGCCGGTGGCCACCGGAATCCTGATCGCCCGCGCAACCTCGGCGCAGCCGGCGAGGTCGTCGGCGAGGACGGGCTCCTCGTACCAGACGAGGTCGAGGTCCTCGAGGATCTGCGCCTGGCGGATGGCGCCGAGCACGTCGAGCTTCTGGTTCACGTCGACCATCATCCTGAGGCCGTCCCCCAGCGCCTTCTTCACGGCCTCCACGCGCCGGCGATTCTCGCGCGGATCGGCGGCGTGAATCTTCATCTTGTAGTAGCGGCAGCCCATCGCCGCATATCTCTTCGCCTCGGCGATGAGGTCGTCCATCGTGTACGTGCCCCAGCCGCCGCTTCCGTAGGTGGCGACGCGGTCGGTCACGGCCCCCCATAGCTTCGCCAGCGGCAGCCCAGCGACCTTGCCCGCGATGTCCCAGAGCGCGATGTCCAGGGCGGCGACGGCGTAGCCCGCGATGCCGACGCGGCGAAAGCCGCGATCCGCGCGGAACATCCGGTCCCACAGCTTGCCGACCATCGTCGGATCCTCGCCGACCAGCAGCGCGCTCAGCCGCCGCGTGTACGCCTCCACGGCCTCGGAGCCGGCGCCGCCGAAGATCAGCGAGTAGCCGAGTCCCTCGGGCCCGCCGTCGGTGTGGACGCGGGCGACGACGAGCCGGTGCTCGGGGAAGTCCAGCGCGATCGGCTTGACGGTGGGAATGCGCAGCGTCAGCGTGTCGACCCCGGTGATCTTCATGGTGCTATCCTAGCGCGCATGACGACCATCGAGCAGGAGTACGCCGAAGCCCGACCGAAGTCCCGCGCGCTGCACGCCCGCGCCGTGGCGCGGATGCCGAGCGGTGTCGCCCACGACGGCCGCGCGTTTGCGCCGTTTCCGTTCTACGTCGCCCGCGCCGACGGCGCTTACAAGTGGGACGTCGACGGCCACCGCTACATCGACTGCTGGAGCGGCCACGGCGCGCTGATGCTCGGCCACAACCACCCGGCCGTGCTGAAGGCCATCGTCGAGCAGGCGCGGCTGGGGACGCACTACAGCGCCTGCTCGGAGATCGAGGTCCGCTGGGCGGAGCTCATCTGCTCGATCGTGCCGGGCGCCGAGCGCGTGCGCTTCATGATGACGGGCACGGAGACGACCGCGCTCGCCATCCGCATCGCGCGCGCGGCCACGGGCCGGCAGCACATCGTGAAGTTCGAGGCGCATTTCCACGGCCTGCACGATGCCGTGATGGCGGCCGTCAAGGAGCCGTTCGAGATCCCCGTGTCGGCCGGCGTGCCGCCGACGGCGCTGTCCACCACCCTGGTGGCGCGCAACAACGACCTCGCGCACGTGCGCGAGCTGCTCGACGACCACGAGGTGGCCGCCATCATCCTGGAGCCGGCCGGCGCGCGCTCGATGGTGGTGCCCACCAATCCTGCCTTCCTGCGCGCGCTGCGCGAGCTCACGCGCGAGCGCGGGGTGGTGCTGATCTTCGACGAGGTCGTCACCGGATTTCGCATGGCGCCCGGCGGCGCCCAGGAGTACTTCGGCGTCACCGCCGACCTGACGTGTCTTGCCAAGGCGGTGGCCGGCGGCCTGCCCGGCGCCGCGCTCGTGGGCCGCGCGGACCTGCTCGATCGCGTCGCCTTCGCCGGCGACGCCAAGCGGGACCGCACGCAGCGCGTGGCCGACCAGGGCACCTACAGCGGCACGCCGCTGGTGGCCGCGGCCGGCGTGGCCGCGCTCGAGATCTTGAAGACCGGCGAGGTGCAGCGCGAGCTGAACCGGCTCGGCGACCGCGTGCGCGAGGGGATGAACCAGGTTCTCAAGACGCGGGGTGTCCCCGGTGTCGTCTACGGCGCGTCCTCGATCTTCCGCATCTTCCTCGGCGCCGACGCGGCCGAGCTCGGCCTCAACGACTACACGGCCGATGCGGCGCGTCTCGATCGCGGCATGGGCCCGCTTGGCGGCGCGCTGCATCTGGCCATGCTCCTCAACGGCGTCGACTACAGCCGCGGCGCCGCGCACGGCTGGCTGAACGGCGCGCTGACCGACGGCGACGTGGACCGGATGGTCGAGGCGTTCGACCGCTCGCTCGCACGTCTGCGCGCGGACAAGCGGCTGGGCTAGCCGCTGCGGCCGGGCAGCTCGATCGGCTGGCCGTGCGGCGTCTCGCGCGCCGCGCGGTCCCACTCGTCCTTGCGGGTGGCGAGCTCGTCGGCCAGGACCAGCTGCTTGTCGGCCACGAGCTTCTCGAGCGCCGACAGCCAGAAGTAGTAGTACCGGCTGCCGTCGTCGCTCTCGCCGCGCGCCCTGGCGGCGGCGATCTCGTCCGCGAGCCGGGCCGCCCACTCCGTCCAGCTGAAATGGCCGCGCGCATGGAGCATCACGGCCATGGCGAACGCCTGGGCCTCCCACGGCGCGCGAAACACCGGTCCCTCCGCGTCGCGCGGAATGGCGGGGAGCGCGTCGAGCGGCGCGTTCGCGGTCATCGCGGCCCCCCGCCGTCGTTCACCGGCTCCAGGTACTCGTCGAACAGGTCGATGTAGACCGCGTCGCGCGGGCCGCAGTGCGGTCCCCAGAGCTCGCGGCCCTCGAACCGCACGGCATAGCAGTGCGACGGCACCTTCGTGCCGCTGCTGGCGTGCTCGTCGGGCAGGATGAACACGCCGTGGTCGCGATCCACGACGCCGACCTTGTCGCGCGCGTAGCGCGGCAGCCGCGTGTGGTGCTCCGGGTGAACGTTCCGCGTGCGGACGCGGTCTCCCGGCTTGAAGGTCGGCGCCTTCAGGTGATCGTCCATCCGCGCGGCGCGGCGGTTGCGCACCGCGCTGTGAAGCTCGGCCGGCGGCAGCGCGCGCACGGCGGGCGGCCGACCGTCGGGACGACCCGAGGTCAGCTCGTCGGCGCTCAGCAAGCCACGCTCGACGAGCAGGCGCTCCGTGCGCGCCAGCCACTTCTCGTAGTACGTCGCGCGCAGGTATTCGGCGGGCGGCATGCGCTCGATCGCGAAGCGGCCCATGTCGATGTTCCAGCGTCGCAGGAATCCCGTGGCCAGCGCGAGCGCGAACACCCGCCGCTCCCACTCGTGATGGAACACCGGCTCGTTCGGCTCCGGCTCCACGGGCCCCATGCCGTGCATGCCGCCCATGTCGTGCACGCCGTTCATCGCCGCGACGCCTGGACCCTGGCCACGCCGATCATCGCGTCGCGCGTGACGATCTCCGCCAGCTGCTCCTCGGTCATGCCCTCCGTGCCCGCGGGCCGCTCGGGAAGCACGAGGTATCGCAGCTCGGCCGTGCTGTCCCAGACGCGCACCTCCACGTCATCGCCGAGCGCCACGCCAAACTCGCGCAGCACACCGCGCGGATCGATGACGGCGCGCGAGCGGTAGGGCGCCGACTTGTACCAGACGGGCGGCAGGCCGAGCACCGGCCACGGATAGCAGGAGCACAGCGTGCACACGACCATGTTGTGGACCTTCGGCGTGTTCTCGAGCACGACCATGTCCTCGCCCTGCCGCCCGATGTAGCCCATCTCCGCGATGGCCTCGCTGGCGTCGGCGAGCAGCCGCTGCTTGAACGCGGGATCGACCCACGCGCGCGCCACCACCCGGGCGCCGTTGCGCGGGCCGACCTTGGTCTCGTACGTGTCGATCAGCTCGTCGAGCGTCTTCGGATCGACCAGGCCCTTGTCGACGAGCAGCGACTCGAGCGCGCGGACACGCAGCTGCGTGTCGGTCAGCGGCCCCCCGTGGACACCGGGCTCGTGATCGTGGTCGTGGTCGTGATCGTGGTCGTGGTCGTGCAACGCTCCCACCTCCCGTGCTCGCGGTCATTGTATAGTCACCCCGGTTCAAGGAGGAGCCGATGCTGGGAGTGGTCGCGACGCTGAAGATCAAGCCGGGGATGGAGAAGGAGTTCGAGGCCGTCGCCAAGGAGCTGGTGGCGAAGGTGAACGCCGCCGAGCCGGGGTGCAAGCTCTACGCGCTCCACCGGGCGGAGACGCCCGGCACCTATGTGTTCATGGAACGCTATGTCGATCAGGCGGCCGTCGAGGCGCACCGCGCGACCGAGCATTTCAAGGCGCTCGGCCGCAAGATGGGCGAGTACATGGACGGCCGCCCCGACATCCTGCGGCTGCGTGAGGTGGAGTAGCGGCTAGGCGAGCGCGTCCCAGCAGGCGCGCGCGAGGCGGCCGATCAGCTGGTTCGCGGCCGCGAAGCCCGGCGTGCCGTCGGGCAGCTCCACGGGGACGTGGTCGGTGTACGCGGTCAGGATGAACAGCGGGCGCTCGTCCTTGAACACGACGCCGGCGTCCATGAAGCCGCGCGAGCCCGTGCCCGTCTTGTGCGCGATCTTCGTGTTCGCGGGCAGCAGCGAGGGCAGCCGCGCCTTCAGCTTCTGCCACGTGAGGATGTCCAGGCCGAGCCGGCACAGCGCGGGCGTGCACCGAAGCCGGCTCGCCACCGCCTCGTCGCTCGTCCCGCGCACGATCAGCTCCAGCAGCAAGCCCTGATCGTTCGGCGTGGTCGTCGTCACCTGCTCGAGCGCGTGGTCGGGCCCGAGCCGCGGCGGGATGCCGAAGCGGTGCGTCGTCCCCTGGAGCCCGATCGCGTCGCAGTAGCGCTGTAGCTCGCCGAGGCCGACGAGGTCGACGACCATGCCGGTGCAGGTGTTGTCGCTCACGATGATCATCATGACCAGCGCGTCACGCAGCGTGACCCAGAAGCCGGGCGTGAGGTGCTGGAACGTGCCCGAGTCGTTGTCCTGGTAGCGCGCCTCGATCGGAAGCTTCGTCTCGAGCGCCAGCTTGCCGGCGTGAACGGCCGCGAGCGCGGCCATGAGGATGGAGATCTTGCGCGTGCTCGCCGACGGCACCGGCTGAGTTCCGCGGCGATCCGCGGTGGCGCCGCTGCGCCAGTCCTTGACGAACCAGCTGGTGTCGAAGGGCAGCGGATCGCACAGCTCGTTGAGGCGGCGCTCCAGGTCTCGCATGCCGGGAGTGTACACTGAGCCGACCCATCGCATCCCGAGGAGGCCTACCATGCGTCGCGCCGTCTTCACCGCGCTCGTGGCCGTGCTCTTCGCCTCGCTGGCCGCCGCCGACGTGGCCATCCAGCCGTTCGCGCTGCCCGCCGGCGGCGGACCGCACGACGTCGCCGTCGATGCCGACGGCATCGTCTGGTACACGGCGCAGCGGAGCGGTCACCTCGGCCGGCTCGACCCGGCCACGGGCAAGGTCGATCTCATCGCCCTCGGACACGGGGCGGCGCCGCACGGGGTCATCGTGGGGCCGGACGGCGCCCCCTGGGTCACCGAGGGCGGCACCAACGCGATCGTCCGCGTGGATCCGCGCACGCGCGAGGTGAAGAGCTGGCCGCTGCCCGAGGCGCGCGGCTACGTGAACCTGAACACCGCGACCTTCGACAAGCGCGGTCGCATCTGGTTCACGGGCCAGAACGGCGTCTACGGGCGGCTCGATCCGAAGACGGCGGCCATGAGCGTCTGGGATGCGCCCCGCGGCCGCGGTCCGTACGGCATCACGACCACGCCGGACGGCGATATCTACTATGCGTCCCTGGCCGGCAGCCACATCGCGCGCGTCGATCCGGAGTCGGGCGCCGCCACCGTCATCGAGCCGCCGACAAAAGACCAGGGCGCTCGCCGCGTGTGGTCGGATTCCCGCGGCCGCGTCTGGGTGAGCGAGTGGAACTCCGGCCAGGTCAGCCGGTACGATCCGAAGGCGCGCGCGTGGCAGACGTGGAAGCTGCCGGGAGATCGCCCGCGCGCCTACGCGGTCTACGTCGACGACAAGGACATGGTCTGGCTCAGCGACTTCGGCGCCAATGCGGTGCTGCGGTTCGACCCCAAGACCGAGACCTTCCAGAGCTTCCCCGGCAGCGCGCCCGGCG
>DATAOC010000002.1:0-4419 GCA_036265915.1 Candidatus Methylomirabilota bacterium
AGCACGACCTGCGCGACCGTCACCGGGTGCACGCCTTCCCAGCGCTCGGTCAGTGCCTCCGCGTAGCGGATCACGTACAGACACGGGATGGCGGCCAGCACGGCCCAGATCAGGTCCACCGCGGTGACGCGGTTCTGCGGAGACCGCTTGCCGGCCGGGAAGAGCACGAAGGCCAGAGGCAGCAGGAACAGCAGATGGACCGCGCGCATCTCGCGCGGCTCCCAGGCGCCCGCGTAGGCCGTCCAGACGTGGAACAGGGCGGCGGCGGCGGCCCAGCCGCCGACCGCCCAGCCCACGGGCCCTTGCAGCGCGCGCATTCGCCGAGGGGAGCAGGCCGGCTACTTCAGCAGGCCGGCTTCCTTGTACGCGCGCTCGGCGCCGGGATGCAGCGGCACGTTCGCGAGCTTGACCGCGTCCTTCGGATCGAAATCCTTGAACGCGGGGTGAACCTTGCGCACGCCGGCAACGTCGGAGAGCAGGATCTTGGTGAACTGGTAGACGACGTCCGGCGGCGTCTTGGCGCTGGCCACGATCGTGTTGGCCATCGCGATGGTCGGGATGTCCTTGTCGTTGTTCGCGACGTCCTTGTACGAGCCCTTGGGGATCACGCTCCGTGACAGCCCCTGCGTCTCGAGGAACTTGATGAGGTCGTCGTCCATCGGCAGGATTTTCATCTTTCGCGCCAGCGACGCCTCCTGGATGGCCGCGCCCGGCACGGCGAGGTTGGCGAAGAAGATGTCCATGTTCCGGTCGCGGTACTGGGTGACGCAGTCGCTGTACGAGACCAGGATGACCTTGCCGCCCTTGTTCCGCACGTCGTTGTACGTCGTCTTGTAGAAGTCGAACACCTTGCGCATGACCCACTCGTCGGAACCGCCCGGCGGCGTGGTGCCGATCGTGATCGGCTTCGTCTTCGCGAGCTCGAACACGTCCTTCACGGTGTTCGCCGGATAGTCGACGGGGACGCCGACCTGGATGTGCACGAAGCCCAGCCCGTTCATCACGAGCCGCATGTCGGAGTGCTTGTCCTTGTACGGATCCTGGCCGTTGTAGGAGGCGGCGATGAACGGCGGCAGCCCCCACGCGATCTCGGTCTCGCCCTGCTGCAGCTTCGACATGTTCTGGATGCCGGCGCCCGGGACGACCTTGATGTTGAACGAGCTGTCCTTGGACTTGATCAGCTCGACGAAGCCGCCGGCCTGGGTGTACCAGCCGCCGCCGACCTGTCCGGCCGTCCAGGTGAGATTCTTCTGCTGGGCCGTCGCGGGCAGCGCCCACACGGCCAGCGCCAGCGCGAGCGCCGCGCTCATCATCCGTCGCATGCGTCCTCCTTCCACGCGTCGCGTCCTAGCGGCGCGCGCATTCGTTCAGAGCGGTCTCGTCGATGTCGACGCCAAGGCCCGGGCCATCGAGGGCGAGAATGGCGCCGTCGGCATACGAGACCGGCCGGCGGACCACGTCGCCCTTCAGCAGCAACGGACCGAACAGCTCACAGCCCCACGTCACCGGCGCCGCCGCCAGCGCGACCTGCAGGTAGGCCGCGGTGCCGAGCGACGTCTCGATCATGCAGCCCACGTAACAGCCGAGGCCCGCCGCCTCGGCGATGCGGGCGACGGCCATCGTTCCGAGGATGCCGGCGGCCTTCGTCACCTTCAACGCCAGGATCGACACCCCGCCGAGGCGTGCAATGGCGAGCGCGTCCTGCGGCGAGCCGCACGACTCGTCGGCCATGATCGGGACGCTGACGCGGCGGGCCAGCTCCGCCATGCCGTCCAGGTCCCACTTCGGCAGCGGCTGCTCGACGAAGTCCAGCGCGTACGGCTCGAGCGCCCGGATGGCGGCCAGGGCTGTCGGCCGGTCCCAGCCCTGGTTGGCGTCCACGCGCAGCGCGACGCCGGCGCCGACCGTCTCGCGGATCCGGCGCACGCGCTCGATGTCGTGGGCGAGCGGGTGAGCGCCGGTCTTGACCTTGAAGATGCGGTGGCCGAGGCGGACTTTCTCGCGCGCCTCCTCCAGCTCGGCCTCCGGCGCCGCGACGGCGAGCGACCACGACAGCGGCACACTGTCGCGCACGCGGCCGCCGAGCAGCCGGTGCACCGGCACGCCGAGCGCGCGGCCCGCCAGATCCCACAGCGCCATCTCCACGGCGGCGCGGGCGAACGGATTGCCCTGGACCCGGCGCGCCATCTCGCGGCGCAGTCGCTCGATGCCGGACGCGTCGCGGCCCACCAGCCATGGCGCGATGTAGCGCTCGATCACGACCTGCACGGACTCCGCGGATTCCTCGCTCCACGTCGGTCCGCCGAGGCAGGCGGCCTCGCCCCAGCCCACGAGCCCGTCGCCCGTCTCGACGCGCACGAACGCGAAGTTGACGACCTCGAGCGTCGTGAACGACATCGCGTGCGGCCGCTTGACCGGGATGTCGGCGAGGATCACGCGGACGTTGGCAATTGTATCGGAGCGCTGTGTCTCCGTGAGACGTGGGTGGCCTGAGAGAGGCCGGCCCGGCTGCGTCATTCTTCGTTGGCTCGAGCGAAGCGTGCGGGGTCGAAGAGGGAGAGGTCGGTGGCCGGCGTGCCGTCGACGATCCAGGCGGCGACGTGGTGGCCGGTGGCCGGGGAGTGCTGGAAGCCGTGGCCGCCGAACCCGACGGCGAGGAAGAATCCGCGCACGCCGGGCGCCCAGCCGATGATCGCGTGATCGTCGGGCGTGAGCGGACGGAGGCCGGCCCAGCCGCCCGCGATGCGGGCCTGCTCCAGCACGGGCACGCGGTGGACGGCCTTCTGCACCGCCTCCTCGATCCGCGCGCCGTCCATCGGGACCTCGAAGTCGCTGCCGATGTCCTCGACGTCGCCGGGAGACAGCAGCACCTGCTCCATCTCCTTGCGGAAATAGAAGCCGCTCGCGCGGTCGGTGGTGAGGGGGACCGGGCCAGGGATCTCCGGGAACGGCTCGGTGAAGAAGATGTGGCGCCGCCGCGGGTGGACGGGCACATCGACGCCCGCCAGCCGCGCGACCGCCGTGGCGGCGGGCCCCGCCGCGTTGATCACGAGCGGTGCGGACACGGCGCCGTCCGTGGTCGTCACGCCGCGCACGCGATCGCCGTCGCGCTCGATGGCTGTCACGCGCACGCCCTCGGCGATCCGCACGCCGAGCTCTCGCGCGCGCCGCGCAAAGCCGCTGGTGACCTCCGCCGGCCCCGCGAGGCCGTCCTCGGGACCCCACACGGCGGCGACGAGGTCGTCGACCCGCAGGGCCGGCACGAGCTTCTGCGCCTCGTCGGGCGTGAGCACGCGGACGTCGACGCCCAGACGTCGCTGGAGCGCGATGCGCGTCTCGTAGCCGCGCAGGTCGGCGGGATCCGAGATCAAGAACAGGTAGCCGATCTTGCGATAGCCTGGATCGACGCCGAACTCGTCCTCGAAGCGCTCGAACACACGGATGGACTCGAGCGAGAAGCGGATTTCGGCCTCGGTGGCGAACTGCGCGCGGATGCCGCCGGCCGCCTTGCTCGTCGTGCCGCTGCCCACCGCATCGCGCTCGAGCACCAGCACGTCGGTGAGGCCGCGACGCGCCAGATGGTAGGCGATGGAGCATCCGACGACACCGCCGCCGATGATGACTGCGCCCGCGGTTCGCGGAAAGGTCACGATGCCGGATGGTACACCATTGGCCGGACCTTGACCGGCCACGCCCGGCGACGTAGCATGACGCGCCGAAGATGAACACGGTGCTGGTGGTCGACGATCGTCCTGACAGTCGATATGCGACGACCCGGGTCCTGGCCAGCGCGGGCTTCGACGTTCGCGAGACGGCCACGGGTCGCGACGCGCTGCGCCTGGCCCGCAGCTCGCCGGATGTCATCGTGCTCGACGTGGCGCTGACGGACATCGATGGCTTCGAGGTCTGCCGACGCCTCAAGGACGACGCGACGACGCGCGCCATCCCGGTCATTCACAAGACCGGCGTCTACCGTGATCCGGAGCATCGCCGGCTGGGCCTCGCCGCCGGCGCCGACGTCTATCTCGTCGATCCCGTCGATCCGCAAGTTCTCGTCGATACCGTCCGTCGTCTCCTTCCCGGCGGTCGCTAGCCCCCCTCGAAGTGAGGCACAAGGAGTTTTGATGCCGCGTGATGTTGGAACCCGTGTCGTACAGGTCCTGGACAAGCACGAGCGTGAGTTGCTCGGCGCGTGGGTCGACAGCCAGCTCGAGGCGCCGATGGCGCGGCGTGATCTGATCGCCGAGCCCGAGCTGCGCGAGCAGAGCCGCGAGTTCCTCCATCGCGTGCGCGAGGCGGCGGCGCGCGGGGGTGTGAGCAATATCGACACGCCCGCCTGGGAGCCCGTGCGCGAGCTGCTGCGCGAGCTGTCGACCGAGCGTGCGCGGCGCGGCTTCACGCCGACGGAGACCGCGAGCT
>DATAOC010000003.1:0-2950 GCA_036265915.1 Candidatus Methylomirabilota bacterium
CCGGATACCGCGCGGGCTCACCGTGCTCGCGGTGTACGTGGCGGTGGCCGGCGTGTTCGCGCTGATGGGCCGGCTGCTCTGGCCCGCGCTGAGCGAGCAGTGGATGCAGTTCACCGACCAGCTGCCGAAGCTCCTCGAGAACGCCCGCCGCCTGCTCGGGCGCTTCGACTACTGGCTGGCGCAGTGGGGCGCCTCGCTGCCCGAGACGAAGGCGGACAACGTCCAGGGAATCGCGGGCACGCTGCTCGGCAACGCGCTGCGTGTGACGACCGGTGCGGTCGGTGCGGTCCTGGAGACGCTGGCGGTGCTCGTCGTGGCTGCGTACCTCGTGATCGACGCGCGGGAGATCGGCCACACCTTGACCACGCTGCTGCCGCGCGAGTATCGGCCGACGGCCGCGCGCCTGGCCCCGTCCGTCCTCGATCGCATCGGCGGCTACGTGCGCGGCCAGCTGGTGTCGTCCTTCTTCGTCGGCGTCCTCATTGCCGTCTCGCTCTCGCTGCTCGGCGTGAAGTACGCGCTGCTCATCGGCGCGGTGGCGGCCGTCCTCAACATCGTCCCGTTCGTGGGCGCGACCATCGCCGCCGTCCTCGCCGTGCTGTCGGCGCTCACGGAGGGCGTGGTGCTCGCGGCCATCGCGCTCGCCGTCATGGTCGGGTGCCAGACCATCGAGGGAAAATTCCTGGCGCCGTTTTTCGTCGGCCGTGCGACGGGGCTGCACGCGCTGGCGGTGCTCCTCGCCCTGCTCGCGGGCCTGCAGCTGAACGGCCTCATCGGCGGTCTGGTGGCCGTGCCGCTGCTGGCCGGCGGCTGGGAGATCGTCCGGACACTCTGGGTCGACCCCCGCCGGCACGCCTGAGCGCCGCCGCGCGGCTCCCCGCACTGCGCCTGCTGTGCCGCGCGCGCGGCGTTTCGTGATAGTCTCCCGGCACTCGTCGGTGCCGTTCCTCCAACACGGGAGGTGCCATGGCGTCTCTGCTGATCAACGGAAAATCGCACACCGTCGATGTCGATCCCGGCACGCCGCTGCTCTGGGTCATCCGTGAGCGGCTGCAGCTGACGGGCACGAAGTTCGGCTGCGGCGTCGCGCAGTGCGGTGCGTGCACCGTGCACCTCGACGGCCAGGCCGTTCGCTCGTGTCAGACGACGGTCGCCCAGGCCGCGGGCAAGAAGATCACCACCATCGAGGGACTCCATCCGAGCGGTCAGCATCCGCTGCAGCTCGCCTGGATCGCCGAGCAGGTACCCCAGTGCGGCTACTGCCAGTCGGGGCAGCTCATGTCGGCGGCGGCGCTGCTCGCCCGCAACCCGAACCCGAGCGATCAGGACATCGTCAGCGCGATGTCCGGCAACATCTGTCGGTGTGCGACGTATCCGCGCATCAAGCGCGCCATCAAGCGCGCCGCGCAGGGAGGCCGGGCATGAGGCGCGGGGTGTCGCGCCGCACGTTCCTCGCCTCGGCGGCGGCCGCCGGCGCCGCGCTCACGATCCGCTTCCCGCTCATGCCGCCCGGCCAGGCCGCGGCCGCCGCCGCGTACGATCCCAACGCGGCGCTGACGATCACGCCTGACGGGCTGGTCACCGTGCACATCACGAAGGCGGAGATGGGTCAGGGCGTCGGCACGGCGCTCGCGCAGATCGTGGCCGAGGAGCTCGAGGCCGACTGGAAGGACGTTCGCGTCGACTATCCGACGAACGACCCGAAGTTCGGTCTGATGCTGACCGGCGGCAGCTGGTCCGTGAACTGGACGTTCGACGCGCTGTCGCGCGCCGGCGCCGCCGCGAGGCTGGCGCTCATCGACGCCGCTGCCCGCACCTGGAGCGTGAGCCCGGCCGACTGCGTCGCCGAGCGCGGCGTGGTCCGCCACCTGCCCACCGCGCGGGCCCTTCGCTACGGCGAGCTCGTCGCCCGCGCGCCGATCACCCGGACGTTCACCGAGGACGAGCTGAAGCAGATCACGCTGAAGAAGCCGAGCGAGTATCGCGTGGTCGGACAGTGGATTCCGCGCCTCGACATTCCCGAGAAGGTGACGGGCAAGGCGAAGTTCGGCATCGACACGTTCCTGCCCGGCATGGTGTACGCCAAGGTCGTCTACCCGCCGACGCGCGAGGGCGGCAAGCACACGGCCGTGGATGACAGCGCGGCCAAGCGGGTGAAGGGCTACGTGGCGACGGTGACGGTGCCGCAGCTCGTGGCCGTGGTCGCCACGTCCTACGAGGCGGCCGTCAAGGCTCGCGACGCCCTCAAGGTCACCTGGGACGCCGGCCCGAATGCCTCGGTGAGCACCGAGTCGATCTTCGCGAAGTTCGCGAGCGCCAAGGACGATCCCAGCGCGGCTGCCTGGCACGAGCAGGGCGACGTGAAGTCCGCCATGAGCGGCTCGGCGCGGCAGCACGAGGCGACGTTCACGACGGATTACGTCGCGCACATGCAGATGGAGCCGATGAACTGCACCGTGCGGTTCGCCGACGGCGCGTACGACATCTACACCGGCAGCCAGTTCCAGACGTTCGCGGCGGGCACGCTCGCCGCCACGCTGGGCGTCGACGCCTCGAAGATCCGGATCCACCAGCAGTACCTGGGCGGCGGCTTCGGCCGCCGGCTGGAGCCGGACATCATGGTGGAGACCGCGCTGATCGCGCGCGAGATCAAGCGTCCGGTCAAGCTGATCCGCTCGCGCGAGGAAGATCTGAAGCGCGACTTCTACCGGTCGGCGACGCTGCAGGTCGTCAAGGCCGGCCTCGACCGGGACGGCAAGATCGTCGCCTGGGACAACACGGTGGTCGCCTCGCATCCCGGGCGCCGGTGGGGACCCGATTTCGTCGACAAGAAGGGGCTCGATCAGTTCGCGCTGAACGGCGCCGATCACGTCTACGACATCCCGAACCAGATCGTGCGCGCGATCCCGGTCGACACCGGAATCTCCGTCGGCTACGTGCGCGCGGTGGC
>DATAOC010000004.1:0-39402 GCA_036265915.1 Candidatus Methylomirabilota bacterium
GTCGGTGGGACGTGTGCCTCGGCGCGGCGCGGCGGCCCCGCCGGCCGGGCGCAGCGCGCTCACGGGAACCAGCACCGCGCCCTTGGCCTCGGCGGCCACGAAGAACACCTGCGCGGTCATCTGCGTCATGAGGGCGCCGTCGCGGTTGTCGACGTCGAAGAGCGCGTCGTACAGCACGACGTTGTTCACGGTCTCCGGCGTCGGATTGATCTGCCGCAGGGTGCCGTACCAGCGCTTGCCGGTGTCGCCGAGCGTGGTGAAGTACACGGGCATGCCGGGACGCAGCTTCGAGACGTCCGCCTCGGACACCTGCGACTGCACCGTCATCGTCGACAGGTCGGCGATGCGCACGATGAGCGGCGCCTGCTGGTTCGCGTTCAGCGTCTGACCCTGCTTGGCGCTCTGCGCGACGACGGTGCCGGACATCGGCGCATAGATCTTCGTGTAGCTGAGACTCGCCTGATCGCCACGGAGCGTCGACTGCGTCTGCTCGATCTGCGCCTTGAGCACGTCGATCTGGGCCCGCGCCGAGCGAAGCGTCGCCTCGGACGTCTGCAGCGCGTCCTGGGTCGTTGCGTTGTCCTTCATGAGGTTCACCTGGCGGTCGTGCTGCTGCTCGGCCAGCGTGAGCTGCGCCTGCTTGTCGACGAGCTGCGCCTGCTGCGTGCGCAGCTGTGCCTGATCGGCCTCGGTGCGCGACTGGTACACCGTGGGATCGATCTCGGCGATCAGCTGACCGGCCTTCACCGGCGAGCCGATCTCGACGTGCAGTGTCTTCAGCTGGCCGGAGACCTGCGTGCCGACGTCGACGTAGTCACGCGGCTGCAGGATGCCCGTGGCCGTCACGGTGTCCTCCAGGTCGCCGCGCTGCACGGTGGCCACGGTCACCTGGTCGGCGGCGCCGGCGCGGCTCGCCCAGGCGTGCACTCCGTACGCGCTGCCCGCGGCCAGCGCCAGCAGGGCGACCAGGGCCGCCCGGCGACGCCCTCGCCCGCGGAGCAGCCGTGCGGCCCGCCCGAGCAGCATCCTGCGCACCCGTTCCGGCGTCGTCGCGTTCGTCATCTCCGTCCCCCCGGCTGCCGTGCTCCTCATGCTGTTTAGTAAGACGGCGGAAACGTGCACGAAATGTGAACGGATCGAGGAAGTGTCGGCATCCACACTTCGTCCACAATCGCGCGCTACCATCCGGACCGTGGACCTGGGACGCTTCGACCGGCTCTACCTGAAGCTGTTCCTGGCCATCGCCGGCGCCGTCGTGGGGCTGACGCTCGTCAGCTACCTGGTGTTCACGTGGACGTTCGAGCGGGGGTTCGTGCAGTACGTCAACCGTGCGGACGATGCCCGGCTCGAGCTGATGACCGATCGACTGGCCGACGTGTACGCGCGTGAGGGCGGCTGGGCTGCGCTCGCCGGGGACACCGGCCGCTGGGCGGCGATGTCTCGCGATGCGCTCGGGTTGCCGTCGTCGGCCGAGCCCGGCGAGCGGCGCGAGCTTCCGCTGACCATCGACCCACGCCTGCTGCTGCTCGACGTCGACAAGACGGTGCTGATCGGACGCCGCGAGGCCGCTGCCGGCGCGGTGCTGAAGTCGATCGAGTCGGGCGGCCGCGTGGTCGGTTACCTCGGCTACGTCTCACGCATCGACCGGCTGCAGTCGCTCGAGCGCGTGTACCTGCGGCGCCAGCACCAGGCGTTCGCCGCGGTGGCGATCGGCATGATCCTCGCCGCCTTCATCCTCGCCGCCGGCCTCGCGTACTGGCTCAGCCGTCGCGTGCGCGCGCTGATGCACACGACGAACGCACTCATCCGCGGCGACTATGGCGTGCGCCTCACGCCACGCGGCCACGACGAGCTCGCGCAGCTCACGCGTGACTTCAACACGCTGGCGGCGACGCTGGCCGCCGCGCAGGAGGCGCGCCGGGCCTGGATCGCGGACATCGCGCACGAGCTCCGCACGCCGCTGGCCGTCCTCCGCGCGGAGATCGAGTCGCTGCAAGACGGCGTGCGGCCGCTCAACCAGGACAATGTCGCTTCGCTGGCGCACGAGACGGGCCGCCTGACACGACTGGTCGAGGACCTGCACACGCTGTCGCTGTCCGATCGCGGCGCCCTCTCGTATCATCGTGAGCCGGTGGACGTCGCCGACGCGGTGCGCGACGCCGTCGCCGCGCAGCGCCGCGAGGCGGACGCGCGTGGCCTCGACATTCGCCTCGATCTCGAGGACGGCACGATGGTGTTCGCGGACGAGACACGGCTCGCGCAGGTGTTCGCGAATCTGATGCAGAACAGCCTGCGCTACACCGACGGGCCCGGTCGCATCGCGATCGGCGTGAAGGCCGACGGCAATCGGGCGCTCGTCGACTGGCACGACAGCGCGCCGGGGGTCGCTGCCGATGAGCTGCCGCGCCTCACCGAACGGCTCTATCGCGTGGAGGGCTCGCGCAATCGCGCGAGCGGCGGATCCGGGCTCGGTCTGGCGATCGCGCGCGCGATCGTCGAGGGCCACGGCGGCACGCTCAGCATCGCCGCGAGCCCGCTCGGCGGCCTGGCCGTCCGGCTGGTGTTCCCGCGGTGGACCGCCAACACGCATGCCTGATCGCATCCTGGTCGTGGAAGACGAGAGCAAGCTGGCCGCGCTCCTGCGCGACTACCTGGTCCAGGAAGGCTTCGAGGTGAACGTGCTACACCGGGGCGACGAGGTCGAGCCGTGGATGGCGGAGCATGACGTCGATCTGGTCCTGCTCGATCTCATGCTGCCCGGCAAGAACGGCCTCGACGTCTGCCGGGCGCTTCGAGCGCGCAGCGACGTGGCAATCGTCATGGTCACCGCCCGCGTCGACGAGATCGACCGCCTGCTTGGACTGGAGCTCGGCGCCGACGACTACATCTGCAAGCCGTTCAGCCCGCGCGAGGTCGTGGCGAGGGTCAAGGCGATCCTGCGTCGCGTGAAGCGCTCCGGACCGCCGGCCGACGGCGTCCGGCTGGACGAGGAGGGCCACCGCGCCACCATCGGCGGCCGAGATCTCAGCCTCACGGCGGTCGAGTTCGAGCTGATCAAGGTGCTGGTCGATCACCCGGGCCGCATCTACACGCGCGAGCAGCTCATGGACGCGATGTATCGAGACGAGCGCGTCGTCGCGGATCGCACCGTCGACAGTCACATCAAGAAGATCCGTCGCAAGATCGCCGCCGTCCTGCCCGACCGCGAGATCGTGCACTCGGTCTACGGCCTGGGCTACAAATACGAATGGTAGGCTCGATGCGCATCCCAGCACTCACGTTCGCGGGCCTGCCGGGCGCCGACCAGCCGGGCCCCCACCAGATCGCCGTGCTCGGCATCGAGCACGCAACGCCGTACGAACGCGGAAAGCCGAGCCATTCCGCCGGCGCGCCCGCCGCGCTGCGCGCGGCGCTCACGAATTACAACCGACTCGCCGATCACTACGACTTCGACATCGGTGGCCTGCGTCCCGACAGCGCCGTCGATTGTGGCGACCTGCCCGGCGATCCCGCGGATCCGACGGGCAATCGCGAAGCCATCACGCGCGCCGTGCGCGCGTTGCTCGACGTCGACGCCATCCCGGTGGTGCTGGGCGGCGACGACTCCGTTCCGATCCCCATGTTCGGCGCGTTCGAAGGACGTGGACCGCTGACCGTCGTGCAGATCGATGCCCACCTCGACTGGCGTGACGAGGTCCGCGGCGAGAAGTACGGCTACAGCAGCCCGATGCGCCGCGCCTCCGAGATGCCCTGGATCCGGCGCATGGTCCAGGTCGGCCTGCGCGGGGTCGGCAGCGCCCGCGCGGCGGAGGTCGCGGACGCGCGGTCATGGGGATCGCGCCTCGTCCCCGCGGTCGACGTGCACCGACACGGCATCGGGCGCGTGCTCGATCTGGTGGACGAAGACGCCAGCTGTCTCGTGACGCTCGACTGCGATGGAATGGACCCGACGACCCTCCCCGCCGTGCTTTCGCCGGTGCCGGGCGGCCTGCTCTACTGGCAGGTCCTCGACCTCCTCCATGGCCTCGCCGCGAAGTGTCGCATCGTGGGATTCGATCTGGTCGAGTTCATGCCGTCGCGCGACACCACCGGAGTCGCGGCACTGACCGCGGCCCGGCTCGTGTGTAATGCGATCGCGGCCATCGCGACGTCGCTTCCCAAGCGCCGCTGAGGCACCGCCGCGTCGTCTTGCGCGTCGGCGCTCGTGAGGGCGCCCAGACGTTGCGTCGCCAAGGGCTCGAAACGACAGGCGGGCGACGCGCGCATTCGTTTCAGCCCGCAAGGTGACCTTGCATGTCGAGGTGAGAGACCGCGAATTTCGTCGCACTTGGGGCCAGTTGCCTTGGCATGGCGGTCGCAGTTCTGCCGGTGTCGCGACCGTGGCGGTCGCGAGGGAAACCGCGAGAGCGAGTGGGCACCAGAAAGGGGCGCACCATGAACGCGACGACGACCATGAAGGGCGGCGGGGCAGAGAAGCTGATGGCAACGATCGACACGTCGGACGCGAACCGTGTCCGGTACCTGCGTGTCGTGCTGGTCGTCGTCGGCCTCGTCTTCGTCTTCGGCGTCTACACGCTGGGGATCGTGTGGCCGTCCGGCTGGACGTGGGGACACGGGCACTCGCATTACCTGACGATGATCCTCGGAGTCTACGCGACGCTCGGCGTCTTCCTCCTGATCGCCTCGAGGAATCCGACGGCACACGCGAGCCTGATCTGGTTCACGGTCTGGTCGAGCGTCGTGCACGCCCTGATCATGGCCTTCCAGGCGCTGACCGACAGCGCCGAGCGCGGCCATTTGATCGGCGACGTGCCCGCGCTCCTCGTCGTCGCGATCGCGCTCGCGGTCTTCACGCCCCGAGCCAAGAGAGCATGAAGCCCGTCATGCCATCATGCGCGCCTGACCGGTCGTCGACGACGACGGTACAAGACGACGACGAACCGATCGAGCACCTTGATCCCGAGCATGTCATCGACCGTCACGAAGCCGGCCGCCGTGTGGCTGGCTGCTGCAACGCCGCTGAAGCGGCGGGCGTGACCAAACACCACGTCGCCGCCACGCCGCGATGCCTCTGCCATTGCGCTTCGGCTGAGGATCCGTCCAAGCCCGCGACCTCGAAACGCGGGAAGCAGCACCAGCCCGTAGTTGTACCACTCGCCAGGCTTCGGCTCGACTTTGATGGGAAAGTACGACGGGCGCAGTGGCTGGTTCGTGAGCCACGTGCAGCCCACGACCTGGCCGTCCACCTCGGCAACGAGTACGACGTCACCGCGCGCGAAGCGCCAGGCAAGCGACTCGCGACCATGAACCAAGCGCGCCAGCGCTTCCGCGTCATCGGACACCGAGCCCAGCCGGACCGAAACGCCAGGCGGTGGCGTGGGCTCGAGTCCGGCGGTCGGTACCCGGGCGACGTTGGTGACGAACCACTCGGGCGCTACGAGCCAGTCGATCGGACGGAGCAGCCGCCGAAGCAACGCTCCGGCGTCGTCCAACGACAACGAGATCCACGGCATTGGGATCCGTCCAGGAGGAATTGTCGATCGCCGAGTAGCGTGCTGTGATGGTTCAGGCGGCGCGGCGCGGCGCCGACCGCGCCACGCGACGCGAGCGCCGCCGCAATGCGTCCGCAATGACGACTGCGTCGTTGTGCTGCTCGTCCCGCGCGCCGTACACGAGCGTGAGCGGGCGGGCACGGGCGCGTCGGGCAAGGGCCTCGAGCCGCTCGCGTGCGGCGGGCGCCCGCAATTCCTCCCGATAGCGCGAGACGAACTCCTTCCATCGCCGCGGATCGTGGCCGAACCAGCGACGAAGCTGGTCGCTGGGCGCGATGTCCTTGGCCCATTCGTCGAGTGCAAGCGCCCGTCTGCTGACGCCGCGGGGCCAGAGGCGGTCCACGAGGACGCGGGCGCCGTCGTCTCGCGACGCGCGCTCATAGGCGCGCTTGATCCGGATGCGAGGCACGGCCCGCGACCTCATGACGTCACTCTACACCTCCGGACGGCGGACTCGACGCTCGCGGCGGCATCGTGTCGTTGCGCGACAGCATGTCACTCCCGCGCTCGGCGATGGCGCGTTCCCGGACGCCGGGTTACTTCGGTGTCCAGATCGTGCACCAGCCGTGCGGGCTGATCTTGCCCGCGACCACCTTGCAGCCGTCGGGCGGCACGAAGTTCGAGCACCCGGAGCACTGATGGCCGCCCTTCGGCGCGTCCTGATACTGGACCGTGCTCTTGGCGACCTTCTGCTGCGCGTGGGCGGTCCCGATGAACGAGCGCGCGGCGAGCGCGGTGAGCGAAGCCGCGGCGCCCGCATGAAGGATCGTACGGCGTGAAACCTTGCCCTGCATGCAATCTCCCTTCGCACGCGGCGTGACGGCCGCGAGCGCTGTGAGATCACTGCAATGAGCAGGCCGGGTGGTTGCATGGCCTCGGACCGGGTCGATCAGAAGGCGAGCTGGCGTTCCATCCCGAGCGCGGCCTCGAGGCTCTCGCGGTCGCGAAACACGCTGGCGACCGCGAGCACGCGGCCGGCGGCCACGTACCGGACCACGCCATCGCGTTGCCGCAGGCTCCCGTCGATTTGAATGCTGTCCCAGCGCTCGGCATGCCCGACGTAGTTGATGGAGACGTCGTAATGCTGACTCCAGAAGAAGGGGACGTCGGTGAACGGCGCGCGGTCGCCGAGGATCGTCCGCGCTACCGCCTGCCCTTGCCGCTCGGCCACGACCCAATGCTCGACCCTGACGAGCCCTCCGCCGCGCGGGTCGGGCCAGCGCGCGGAATCGCCGATCGCGTACACGTGCGGTGCAGTGGTCCCGAGCGAGGCATCCACGACGATGCCGTTGTCAGTGCGAAGCCCGGCCCGCTCGGCGAGCGCGATCGCCGGGCGTACACCGACGCCGGCCACGACGAAGTCGGCGGCCAGGCGCTCGCCGTCGTCGAGGATGACCGTGCCCGGCGCCAGGCCGTTCGCGGTGTGGCCGAGGTGAAAAACGACGCCGTGAGTCTCGTGAAGGCCGCGGATGAAGTCGCCGAGCTCTGGACCGAGGACGCGCTCCAGCGGCCGTCGGCCCGGCGCCGCCACGTGGACCTCGACATTGCGCGCACGAAGCGCGGCCGCCACCTCGAGGCCGATGAAGCTGGCGCCCAGCACGACCGCTGTGCTGCCGGGCTTTGCCGCCGCGATGATCGCGCGACTGTCGTCGAGCGTGCGCAGATAGTGGATCGGCGGCCCGCCGGCGCCGGACAGCGCCAGCTGCACGACCTCGGCGCCCGTGGCGAGCACGAGTGCGTCGAACTCGCGCGTCGCGCCGTCCTCGAACGTGAGACGCCTGTGCCGCGGCTCGAGATCGGCGACCGTGCGCCCGAGCAGCAGCTCGATGCCGCAGTCGTCGTAGTACGCGCGGGGATGGAGCGGGATCCAGTCTTCAGGCGCGGTGCCCGCGAGATAGTCCTTCGAGAGATTGGGCCGATCGTACGGCGCGTACGGATCCCGATCGATGAGGGTGATGGCGCCCTCGAACCCGAGGTGGCGCAATTCCTCGGCGGCGCTGTTACCAGCACCGCCGGCGCCGACGATGCCGACCGATCGCGGCGCCTCTGTGCGCGGCGGGCGCCGCCGCACACTGGTGGGATGCTCCCGACGGCCGCGAACGAAGACGGACTCGCCGCGCCGTTCGACCGCGTAGCTCGCGACCGGATTGAGCGCGGGCGCCCGCAGCGCCTCACCGCTGCGCAGACTGAAACACGCGTGATGCCACGGGCACCGGACGGTGTCATCGACGACGAGGCCCTGCGCCAGCGGGCCTCCATAGTGGCTGCACGTCGCGCCGACCGCGAGCACCTCGTGTTCGCGCTTCACGACGATGACCGGGTCGTCGCCGACATGGCCGAGGAGCGGGACGCCGTCGGCCAGCGAGCTCAGCGCCACACCGAGCGTCAGGTCGGGCCCGGTGGCGGCGCCGGCGTCGTCACTCATGGCGAGTCCCGGATTGTGTTCGCCGGCGGAGAGCACGGCGTAGCTCACGTACGTCGTGGCGCCAGAGCTCCGACCACCGACCGTACGCGCGCAGGAGCCGCATCACGACGCGGCGTCGCGTACGCAACGGGCACAGTCGCAACACCGACCACGTGAGCAGGAGGTGCCAGGTTTTCCGTGTCAACAACGTACGCGGGTAGAGCCGAATACTGTCGCCCAGCTTTCGGCCAGCTTCGCGGCTGAAGTTCGCGTCGGTCGTGCGGCTGAGATACAGGAACGCGGCATACTGTTTCACGTTCGACAGTGTCTCCGCCCGCAGCCGGCCGGGCAGGTCAGACGCTCTTCTGAATGCTCTCTCGCACAGGTCGCGGCAGTTCGCCTCCGCTCGCACGGCGTTGGCCGACATCGCGGTCTCCGAAATACGATAGAGGACCTGATAGCGGGGGACGAGCGCAAACGACCAGCCGGCCGCGATGCGCAAACAGAAGTCCCAGTCGTGCGCGGCTTCCAGCGTCGCGTCGAAACCCTCCACCGCGATGGCGCAGCTCCGGCGCACGAGAATATTCGAGCCGCTCGCCACGAAGTTGCAGTTCCGGAGCAGATCGGCATAGACGTTGCCTTCGAACCAACAGGGCGCCTTCGCGAACAGGAACTTCCCTTCTGCATCGACAAATGCCGTCCAACTGTACGCGAGTGCGGCGCTTGGGTGCCGACGCAGCGCATCGACCTGGCCTTCGAGCTTGTCCCGCGTCCACATGTCGTCCGCATCGATGAACGCGATGTACTCCCCCATCGAGCGTTCGATGCCTCGGTTCCGCGAGACGGCGAGGCCCGCGTGGGGAAACGTGAGCGTCCGTACGCGCGGATCGCGGACAGTGCGCGCCCGGGCTGGCGTCCGATCCGTGGAACCATCGTCGATGACGATCAGCTCGAAGTCGGTGAAGCTCTGCTCGAGTACCGAGTCGATCGTCTGGAGAAGTGTGGCCTCCGCGTTGTAAGCGGGAATGACGACCGAGATGAGCGGTGCGACGTGGGGCCGGGACGACGCTTCCTTTGCAACGGGCGCGACGATGCTCATCGGAATACGTCGCTCGTATGCTCGAGCAGGACGACGCCGTCCATTTCCTTCGAAGCCGGTGCGCCGAGCAGCGCCAGAATGGTCGGCGCCAGATCGCGTACATGACCCGGCGGGAACGTCGACCCCGGCACGCAGCCAGGCGCCTTGATCATGACGAATCCGCGGTTGGCGTGTCCACCGGTCCGCGCGAACGGGACCGGACCGATGCGCCCGACACTCGGACTGTCGACGACATCGACCGGTCGGGGGTGATAGAAGACGATCAGATCCGCATCCGGCAGATGACAACCGCTTTCGAGCGGAGATTCACGGGTCCGGACGATGCGTTGCACCAGTGGCGCTCCCGACCTCGCATCGCGCAGCGCGTTCAGGTGTCCGCTGAGATCGTCACAGAAGCGTCCATAGTCGGACTGGGCAATGATGCCGTCCCGCTCACGGCCCCGGACGTTCACCCGGATGTAGCCATGGGCAATGCTCGGGAGCGCGAAGGCGTTCATGCCACGCCACAGGTCGCGGTACCAGATCGGCGGCTGGTGAAAGAGCTCGCCAAAAGAGGTGGGATAGCCGGGACCCGGGCCGGGACTGCTGACGCGTTCCCACCCGCCCGTCAGCTCCATGGGCAGCCAGCGACGCAGGTGCCGGCGTAGGCGGTGCGTGTCGGCTCTGCTCGAGTACACTTCGCGGTGCCAGCCGAGCGCCTTCGGGATTGTCCTCGACCGCGGTGCGCCGGCCCCGCCGTCCGCCATGCCGACGCGCCCGGCACTCAATCTGTATAGCAGTTCTGGGAGAAACACCGTGCTCGGTAGATCGACCGAGTTCGCCTCCATGCCTTCGGGAGCGAAGAGCACCACGTCGGCATCCGGACGAGCGGCGAGTAGTTCACCCACGGCACGATCGACGGCTCGAAAGACGCGCAGCATCGGATCGCCCGTCGCGGTCCGCTTCCATCGATGGAGCGGATGATCCTGACTCAGGTGCCAGAAGAAGTGTCCGGCTGAATGCGTCTCCCCGAAGACGGTGAAGAACAGGTCCCACCTCTCCCGCCTCAGAAGATCGAGGCCGATCGCCGTTCGTCGCGCGATTCCCGTTCTGAGGGCTCGTTCCAGCCACGCAACGGCGATTGGATTCCAATAGCTCGCGTGATCGCGGTCGAACGCGGGGTGTCGGCCGTGACGCCGAACGAGCTCGTCGAGCAACCCGGGCGGCTGCGACAGGGTGGCCGTCCTGGCGGACCGAGCTCCCCAGGCGAGCAGCTGCACGCCGTCGACCCCTTCGGAAATTCTGGTCTGCGGGACATCGAAAATGGCGCAGCGGTACTCGGGGCCGAGCGCATAGAAGGGTCGGAACTTCACATAGTCGTACGCCCCGGTGTCGTGCACCTCGTACGTCCGAGGATCGAATTTCCAGCGGCTCCAGTATCCCGTGCGTGAAGCGGCACAGCCCGTGTTCACCAGTGTCCACGCCTGCTCGCTCAAGTTGACGTCAGGACCTGACAGCGCACAGTAGGCGCTCTGCTGCCGAAGATGGCGGATATTCGGTAAGGCGCCGCGGCTCATCCACGCATCGAGAAGCCGCGGCTCCGCCGAGTCCATCCCCAGCACGATGACCGTTCGCTTCATCGCCGACTCCGCTCCATGTCCTCCTCGACGGTCGCGCCGGTGTCCGGCGTTGACTGCAGCGGTCCCCACGCCGCCTGCAGTGCCGAACGGATCGTCTCGCGCCACCGCTCGAGCGTGTAGGCCTTCGCCGTCTCCACGGCGGCCGACGACATGCGTCGATACCGTTCGGGATCGCGCAGGCAGGCAGTCACTGCTGTCGCGAGCGCGGCCGGCGTCTTATCGTCGAGAAACACTCCGCAGCCGGTATCGAGCAGCGCGGGCAGCACGGAATCCCGTGTCGCCACGAGGGGAATCCCGCACGCAAGCGCTTCGTGCACCGTCTGCCGGAATGCTTCCGTCTCGACCGCCGGGAGGCAGAAGAGATCCACCTGGCGAAGCAGCTCGAAGAGCCGCTCCTGATCGAGAGGGCCGTGAAAGGTGACACGGCCGTCCGGCACCATCTCGGCCGCGAGCCGGCGGGTCTTCGACAGCGCCGCGCCATTGCCGACGACGTCGAGCGTCGCGTCCGGAAACTCGGCTGAGAGCATCGAGTACGCGCGAAGGACGGTTGCTGTTGCTTCGATGTCGACCTCGCGTCCCGCGATGATCAAGCGCCGATGTCGGCCGGCCTCGAGGCGGCGGGGGATGCCGAGGGCCGCCACGTCACGCTCGCGGACCGTGCTGCTGAAGAGCCAACGGATCGCAGGGTTCACCGACGGCGGCACACGATCAGCGCCGGTGGCAAAGACCACGTTTCTTCCGCCGGCGATGCGCTCCAGGACGGCTCGCTGCATGCGCCACAGCGGCCGCGGGTCCGACCAGCTATTGAGCTGCCGCGTGACGATTCGTTTCCGAAGAATCAACGCGAACAAGAGCCCCAGAATACCAATCGGGGACGGAATCAACGGGTAGACGGCATCGGCCCGCGCGATCTCCCGCGCCAGCGTTCGTGCGTTGGCCACCAGCCAGAAAGGCAGAATCAGCCACGTCAGCCCCGGAGATCGGGGCAGCCACGCAAGCGTCACGACGGAAACGCGCTTCCCCGCGATCGCGGTTTCTCCGGCACGCCGGCCCGGCGCCAGCCCGGGCCCGACGATCCGCGTAGCATCGAAGAGCTCGGAGAGCGCCGCAATCTGGAGCGGCAATCCACCGTGCGCGGCAAATCCCGTCGCCGAGCCGGCCGACATCCAACAGGGCTTGTGCCAGACGACCGTCAATGTCATGTGGGTCGCCAATAATACGGTGATTCGTCCCGGTTGTCCTGAGCGTCGCGTGCGCCGACCCGACGGGCGGGGGGAGGCGCCGTACCTAGCGCGCCTGGCGGATCAACTGCTCGATAGGCGTCGGAAATCGTGTCTGGAAGTCCAGCACCTTGGCCCAGAGCGGCGTGATCATGATACGAGCCATTTGCTTGTACATCGCGCGCACCTGCGCCTCAAACGCATCCCACTGGTCGGGTCCGACACCTTTTCTCGATGCCGCGAAGTATTCAGGCGGTACGCCGTCTACGAGATCGATCGAGGCAATACCTCGGACGAGCAGAACATGCGGCGGGAATGCGTTCGTATCGACGGTGAGTGCCACCTTCGGGTTTGCGTGCAGTGCCGACACCTTCGGCGCGTGTGGAACCGTACACAGAACGAACTGAGCGCCATTCCAGTGGAAACCAATCGGGATCGCGCGCGGAAACCCGTCGGGTCCCACGTATGCCAACCGCGCCGGGATACTGGAGCGCATGAGCTCTTGCGCCAGCGGATCGCCGAGCACTCGAGCGACATCCGCGGGTTGCACCGTAGCGTCAGTTGCCGGCGGGACTCGCGGCGGCGCCGTCGGGCTCGAAGTCCATCTGGACCGTGGCGCCGACCTGCGGGTCGAGCGTCACACCGTGCAGCTCGCCGTGGCGGGCGCGATCGAGGACGATCGTCGGCCACGGACTGCGACGGTGCTCGAGGATCACGTCGTCCCCGCGCGTGACCACGGGTCCAGACCAGCTCGACGACTTGGCGAGGTTGTTGGCGCCGAACGGCGACCGCTTGCACGTCGCCGTGTACGTTGCGTCGTCCCTGATCTGAAGGGTGCAGTCGGCGTCGTCGAGGTAGTATGCCATCCCGACGACCTGCCCGTACCGACCGTGCCAGGTTCCGACCAGGTCGCGTGCGGCGGGCAGCGCCGACGAGCCGCCGACACCCGCCACCTGCGACCTTGCGCCGGCACAGCCGCCGATCCCGGCCGCCAGCAGAGCGATGGCCACCACGACTCGAGCGGCCCGGCTGGTGCATCGACCGCGGCTCATATGGCGTGCTTCTCCTTCCGCTCAAGGAAGTACATGCTTACGATGCGCCATCGACGCGAGCAGGAATGCGGGGCCGGCGCGATGGCCGGCCCCGCGAAAACAGCGGACCTTACTTGGTCTCGACCTTCGCCGGAGGAGCCGCGGGCGCCGTCGGGGAGCCCGGGGAGCTGACGGCCGGCTGCGTGCCCGTAGCCGGGGAAGCGGCCGGAGACGTCGTGGTGCCGGTCGACGCCATCAGGCGTGCGCGGGTATCGCCGTCCATCTGGCCGGTGACGGTGAGGCCTTCGGCCTTCTGGTAGTCACGGATGGCGGCCGCGGTGCGGGGACCGTAGACGCCGTCGATCGGGCCGGGGTTGTAGCCCTTGGCCTGCAGCGCCTGCTGCGCGTTCTTGGTGTCGCCACGATCCAGCTTGTGGCTGATCTTTTCCTTCACTTCGTGCGCCTTGCTCTTGGTCTTGTCGACCGCGCGATCGACCTTGTCGCCGACGGTGTCGCCCTTGGCGTCCGCCTTGTTCTCGACCTTGTCCTTGGCGCGCTCGCTCTTGTTCTCGATCTTGTCCTTCGCGCGCTCGCTCTTGTCCTCGATCTTGTCCTTCGCGCGCTCGGCCTTGTTCTCGATCTTGTCGCCGGTGCGATCGGCCTTGTCCTTCAGCGTGTCCTCGGCGCCCGCGGGGAGCACCGACCAGGCGATCCCCAGCGCGGCGGCAAGCGCAATCGTCGTCAATTTGTTCATGGGTTTGGACCCTCCTGCCACGAGCGGTTGCAAAAAGGACACCAGTGACGGGTCGGGTCAACCTTTCAACACTTCATCGGCAATCCGTTTCACATCGCCCGCGTCGACCTGCCCCTTGTGCGTCTTCATGATGTCGCCCACGAGCCGGCCACTCTGCTTGGGGTCGGTGATGCCCAAGGATTTCATACGATCGAGCACAAGATTTCTCACCGCCGACTCATCCAGACCTCGCGGCAGGAAGCGCTCGCAGAAGGCGATCTCGAACCTCAGCTGGGCCACCTGTGCCGCGCCGCGGTCGCCGAGCTTCTCGTACTCGGCGACGGCCTTCTGCAGCTGCTTGCGATACGCGCCGATGACGTCGACGACGGCGGCGTCGTCCATGGTGCCGGAGAAGCCCTTGGCTGTGCGACGTTCGGTGAGGCGCGTCTTCAGCATCCGGACGACGTCGGCGGTCCGCGTGTCCTTCTCGCGGATCGCCTGCGTCAGCGTGTCGGTCAGCTGCTGCTCGAGCGCCATCAGTTGATCCGCTTCGCGTGGCTCTTCCACTCGCGATCGCGGAGCACGAACTTCTGGACCTTGCCGGTGGAGGTCTTCGGGAGCTCACCGAACTCGATCGCGGCCGGGCACTTGAAATGCGCGATGTGCCGGCGGCAGAACTCGATGATGTCCTGCTCGGTGGCGGACATGCCCGGCTTCAGCGTCACGAACGCCTTCGGACGCTCGCCCCACTTCTCGTCCGGGATCGCGACCACGGCGCATTCCATGACGGCCGGATGACGCGCGACCGCCTGCTCCACCTCGATGGTCGAGATGTTCTCGCCGCCGGAGATGATGATGTCCTTCTTCCGGTCGCGGAGCTCGATGTAGCCGTCGGGGTGCCACACGGCGAGGTCGCCGGAATGAAACCAGCCGCCGCGGAACGCCTCGCGGGTGGCGTCCGGCTGCTCGAAGTAGCCCTTCATGACGTTGTTGCCGCGCATGACGACCTCACCGAGCGCCTCGGTGTTCATCGGCACGTCGTTCATCTGGTCGTCGACCACGCGCACCAGATCGGCGACCACGTAGCCCTGCCCCTGGCGCGCGGCCTTCTTCGCCATCTCGTCCGGCGGCAGCGCGTCCCAGTCGCTGTCCCACGCGCACACCGTGTGGGGCCCGTACGTCTCCGTCAGGCCGTAGACGTGAACGGGACGGAAGCCGAGGTCCTTCAGCTTGCCGAGCAGCGTCGGCGAGGGCGGCGCGCCGGCCACCGTGCACGTCACCGTCCGCGGCAGCTTGTGCGCCTTCGGATCGTTCACGATGCCGATCTGCACGGTCGGCGCACCGCAGTAGTGCGTGATGCCTTCCCGGTCGATCAGATCCCAGATGCGGCTCGACTCGACCTTGCGCAGGCAGACATGCGTGCCGCCGAGCGCGGTGACCGACCACGTGTAGCACCAGCCGTTGCAGTGGAACATCGGCAGCGTCCACAGATACTTCGCGTCGAACGTCATGCCCGTCTCGAGGATCTCGCCGAGGGCGTTCAGGTACGCGCCGCGGTGATGCACCATGACGCCCTTCGGCCGCCCGGTGGTGCCGGAGGTGTAGTTGATGGAGATCGTCTCGTACTCGTCCTCGAGCCACGGCTCTCCCGGCTCGGGCGACGCCGCGGCCAGGAAGTCCTCGTACGGGTCGCCCGGCGCACCGGTGTCGTCGACGCGGACGACGCGGACGCCGGTCAGGTCGATCGGCTTCACCAGGCTCTCCAGCTCGTGGTCGACGAACACGACCTTCGCCCCGGAATGCTTGAGGATGTAGCCGATCTCGTCGGCGTTCAGCCGCGTGTTGACCGGCACCAGCACGAGGCCCGCGGCCGGCACCCCGTAATGCGCCTCCAGCATGGCCGGCGTGTTCGGACAGATGAACGCCACGCGATCGAGATGACGCAGCCCGGCCGCGCGCAGGCCCGACGCGAGCCGGTTGGAGCGCTCCTCGAGCTGCCGATAGGTATAGCGGCGGCTGCCGTGGACGACGGCGATCTTGTCGGGGAACACGTATGCGCTGCGCCTGAGAAATGCCACGGGCGTGAGCTCGGTGCGGTATGGCTGCGTCTCCTTCGAGACGCTCAGCACGCGCTTGCCTGGCTGCGATACGGCCATGGACCCTACCCTCCCGTATGTTTACGCTGGTATCCCGGCATTATAGCCACGCGGCTGGCCGGGTCGCTGGTCCACCGATTGCTGCAGGCCAATAGGTATGAAGATCACCAGCCTTCTCGTCGGCGCCGGCGCGGGCGCCGGCCTGATGTACCTGCTCGACCCTGCTCAGGGCAATCGCCGTCGGGCTCGCATGCGCGACCAGCTTCGGCGCGCGCGGCGCGTCACCGGCGATGCGATGGATGCCACCTCCCGCGACGTGCGCAACCGCGCCCGCGGGGTGGTGGCCGAGCTGCGCGCGCGCCTGGTGTCCGAGGACGTCACCGACGACGTCCTGCACGAGCGCGTGCGCGCCCGGCTGGGCCAGACCGTGCGATACGCTCGCGCCCTCGAGACGAGCGTGGCGGACGGCCGCGTGACCCTGCGTGGTCCGGCGCTCACCGCGGACGTCGGGCGCATCGTGCGGCGCATCGGCCAGGTCTCGGGCGTTCGCGACGTCGACAACCGTCTCGACGTGCACGACGAGTCCCGCGGGATCCCGGGCCTCGAGAGCGCACACGCCGAGCGCGGCGAGGTGCTGGAGCTGGGGCGCGGCGCGCTGTCGCCGACCGCCCGGCTGGCGACGAGCCTCGGCGGCGCGCTCCTGGCGCTCTGGGGTCTTCGACGCCTCGACGCCGCCGGCGTACCGGTGGCGACGATCGGCATGGCGCTGCTCGCGCGGAGCACCGGCAATCCCGTGATCGCCGAGCTGATCGCCGACCTGCGTCGCCGCGCCGCCCACGGCCGCTGACCACCCCCGCGACCCCGTGGCGCCAGGCCGGCCGGCATGGTAGCGTGCCGACGCCGTGCAGTCACGCGCTCGCGTCGGCATCGTCATCGCGGCGGCCGTGCTCGTCTGCGGCATCGCGCCGCGCTCGCACGCCCAGACGCCGGCGGGCGAGATCGCGGTCGCCTTCCACGTCACGCTGGCGCCGAGCTGGTTTGATCCCTCCACCGCGCCGCCGCAGATCACCCCCTTCGGCGTCATGTACGCGATCCACGACGCGCTCGTGCGCCCGCTGCCCGGCCAGAAGATGGGCCCGAGTCTGGCCGAGTCGTGGACGGAGAGCCGCGACGGCCTGACGTACGAGTTCAAGCTGCGTCGCGGGCTGACGTTCCACAACGGCGATCCCGTGACCGCCGACGACGTGCGCTTCAGCTTCGAGCGCTATCAGGGGGCCGGCGCCCGCGAGCTGCGAGCGCGCGTGCGCCAGGTCGACGTCGTCGATCCGCTGACCGTCCGTTTCCAGCTGAATCAGCCGTGGCCCGACTTCATGACGTTCTATGGCACAACGGCCACCGCGGCCGGCATCGTGCTGCCACGCAAGTACTTCGAGCAGGTCGGCGCCGACGGATTCAAGCAGCGCCCGGTCGGCGCCGGTCCGTACCGCTTCGTCAGCCAGCGGCCCGGCATCGACATCGTGTTCGAGGCCTTCCCCGCCTACTGGCGGCATGCGCCGTACGTCAAGCGCCTCACGATGAAGAGCGTGCCCGATGGCACCACGCGACTGGCGATGCTGAGAAGCGGCGAGACGGATCTCGCCTACTTCCTGGACGGGCCGGAGGCGCAGACGCTGAAGGGCGACCCGCGGTACGGGCTCGTCGCCACGCGGCATGCGTCGATCTTCTGGATCGAGTTTCCCGAGCAGTGGGATCAGCGCTCCCCCTGGCACGATCGCCGCCTGCGCCTCGCGGTGAACTACGCGCTCGACCGCAAGGCGACGAGCGAGGCGGCGTGCCTGGCGTTCTGTCCGCCGGCGGGCGTCATCGTGCCTCGCGTCATGGATTTCGCGCTTCAAGCCCAGGCACCGCCCTACGATCCACAGAGAGCGCGACAGCTGCTCGCGGACGCGGGCTACCCCAACGGCCTCGATGCCGGTGAATTCACGCCGATCCCGGGATTCGCCACCGTCGGCGAAGCGGCGATGACGAACCTGAACACCGTCGGCATCCGCGTGCGCATGCGCCAGCTCGAGCGCGCGGCGTTCTACGCGGCGTGGCAGGAGCGAAAGCTGCACGGGCTGTTCATGGTGGCCGTCGGCAACTCGGGCAATGCCGCCAGCCGGGTGGAGGCGTTCGTCCAGTCCAAGGGCGCCTACGCGCACGGCGGCTATCCCGATATCGACGAGCTGTTCCTGCAGCAGGCGCGCGAGCGTGACCCGGCGCGGCGCGAGGCGCTGCTGCACCGCATCCAGCAGCTGACGATCGACCGCGTGATGTACGCGCCGATCATGGATCTGCGCGGGCTGATCGGCATCGGCCCCCGCGTGGCCGATCACACGATCAACGCGATTCCGATGTACCCATTCCCGTCGCACGAGGACATGCGGCTGAAGTGACGCGGTCGGTCTTGGCCGCCTCGAAGCGGCCGGTGGTGGCGAGCGCCCACAGCACGCGCCAGGCGCCGCGCGTGGCGAGCAGCCAGTAGGTCTGACAGCGGAACGTGCCCCAGATCGTGTGCCGCAGCGTCCGGCGGCGTACGTCGACGTCGCGTGGCATGTACGGCCGCAGGCCCTCGATGACGTCCTGCGTGACGATGCCGCCCACCCAGACGCTGAGGCCGAGCGAGATCGACGGCAACGCGATGCCGAGCACGAAGAGCACCGGCTGGTCGCCGAAGCGATAGGCGAGGTGCCAGCCGAGGAAGCCGACCACCGGATAGACGACCGCGGCGATCGGCCACTCGATGACCTTGTTGCCGACGTGCCGGGTGAGCTGGGCGGCGTTGAACGCGGTCGGCGCCTCGCGCCAGACGCGCCACAGCACGCTGACGTCGTCGAGCACGCCGCGGTACCAGCGCGCGTTCTGGCGAATCATCTTCTCGGTCGTCTCCGGCAGGTCGACCAGCTCCAGCAGCGGCATCGGCGCCATGAGCACACCGCGCGCGCCGAGCAGGTAGCCGAGCGTCGAGTCCTCGGTGGCGCCGACGGTCGGAAATCCACCGAGCGCCTGCAGCGTGTCGAGGCGCACGAACTGGTTGTGCCCCAGGCAGATCTGCGAGCGGCGGAACATGAACTCGAAGACCGGACGCACGGCGCGCGCCACGCGCGGTCGCCGGCGCGCGAGGTCGGCAAACCAGCGAACCCGGCGGCTCTCGTTGATCAGCCGCGCGATCGACACGCGGATGAAGATCGACGACTGCTGGATCGCGCACACGCGCCCCCGCGCGTCGTGCGCCACGAAATTGCCGACGGAGAGCGTGACGCCCTGGTAGGCCTCGTGCGCACGCCCGGCCAGCACGTCGGCCGCGATCCAGCGGTACACGTTGCGGTCGGGCACCGAGTCGGCGTCGCTGACGCCGACCCAGACGCGCGTCGGGTCGTACGCGTCGCCGAGCAGGGTGCGCAGATATTCCGGACGCAGCGCCCAGTTGAGCTGATGCGCCTTGCGTCCGTCGCCCGGCAGCGCCACGACGGAGAGCATCTTCTGCTGCCACGGCGGCAGCCCATCGCGGAAGCGCCGCACCAGCTCCGCGGTCGACGCCACCATCAACGGATGCGGCGTGCGCTCTTCCTCGGCGCGGGTGGCGACCACGACGTGCAGCCGCCCGTGGGGATAGCGTGAGCTCAGCAGGGCCTGCAGCGTCGTCGTGATCGCCGGCTCCTGCCATGCGGGAACCAGGTGAACGAAGACGGGGGCGCCCGGCGCGCGCTCCAGTGCGGCCTCGTCGGGGAGCGCGGCCAGCTCCGCGTAGGCGTCCTCGACGAAGCGCGACGTCGTCAGCATGCCCTTCCAGTCGACGAGCAGCTTGAATGCCGCGCGGCCGTTCACGAGCATGGAGACGATGAACAGCGTGAACCAGAGCCAGCCGGTTCCCTCGAGCCAGTCCATGCGGGACTACCGGGCGGGAGCGGCGGTCGGGGCGGCGGCGCCGCCCTTCGGGAACTTCAGCACGGTCTCACCCTCGCGCACGTAGCCGAGGTCCTCGCGCGCGAGCTTCTCGATGTAGGCGGGGTCGGTGCGGAGCCGATCGACGGTCTTCGTGAGCTCGGAGGCGCGCGCGCGGAGTGAGACGAGATCCCGCTCCAGCGTGTCCATGTCGCGCTTCATCTGCGACACGCGCACGACCGCGCTGAGTCCATAGATGCTCAGCGCGCCGACCACGACCAGCAGCGCCGCACCGCCGAGGAGGCGGCGGCTCACCGGGCCGTGCGTGAGTAGAGGCTGCGCCCGGGCCACGACGCGGCGTGGCCCAGCTCCTCCTCGATTCGCAGCAGCTGGTTGTACTTGGCCGTCCGCTCGCTGCGCGCCACGGAGCCCGTCTTGATCTGGCCCGCGTTCACCGCCACCGCGAGGTCGGCCACGAACGTGTCCTCCGTCTCGCCGGAGCGGTGGGAGATCACGGTGCCGTAGCCGGCGCGCTTGGCGAGCTCCACCGCCTCCAGCGTCTCCGTCAGCGTCCCGACCTGGTTCACCTTCACCAGGACGGCGTTGGCGAGCGCCTTCTGGATGCCCTGCTGGATGACGGCGGGATTGGTCACGAACAGGTCGTCGCCGACGAGCTGGATCCGGTTCCCGAGGCGCCGCGTGAGCAGCGCCCAGCCGGCCCAGTCGTCCTCGCCGAGCCCGTCCTCGATGGACACGATCGGGTAGCGGTCGACCAGCTTCTCGTAGCGGCCGATGAGCTCGTCGGCGTCGAGGACAACGCCCTCGCGCCGGAGCCGGTACCGTCCGTTGTCCTCCGCGAACTCGCTGGCCGCGACGTCGAGGGCGAGGGCGACGTCGTCGCCGGGTCGATAGCCGGCACGCTCGATGGCCTGCATGAGGAAGTCGAGGGCCGCGGTGTTCGAGCCGAGCGCGGGAGCAAAGCCGCCTTCGTCGCCCAGCCCCGTGCCCAGCTTCTTTTCCTTCAGGCCCTCGCGCAGCGCGTGGAAGATCTCCACGCCCATGCGGATCGCGTTGCTGAACGAGTCGGCGCCGGCCGGCACCAGCATGAACTCCTGGAAGTCCAGCCCGTTGTCGGCGTGGGCGCCGCCGTTGATCACGTTGATGAGCGGCACCGGCAGCAGCCGACCGCCGACGCCCCCGAGATAGGCGTAGAGCGGCAGCGCTGCGTCGTCGGCGGCCGCGCGCGCCACCGCCAGCGAGACGGCCAGGATGGCGTTGGCGCCGAGCGCGGACTTGTTCGGCGTGCCGTCGAGCTCGAGCAAGGCCTGGTCCACGCCCGCCTGCTCGGTCGCCTCCATGCCGTCGATCTCCGGCGCGATCGTCTCCTCGACGTTGCGCACCGCCTGCTGCACGCCCTTGCCGCGATAGCGCTGGGTGTCGCCGTCGCGCAACTCGACCGCCTCGCGCTTGCCGGTGGAAGCGCCGGACGGCACCGCTGCGCGGCCCCACGCGCCGGACTCCAGCTGCACCTCGACCTCGACCGTGGGATTGCCGCGCGAGTCGAGAATCTCGCGCGCATAGACGCCGGTGATCGCCGACATGATCAGGACCTCCGCTCGAGCACGAAATCGGCGAGCGCGCGGATCGGCGTGGCCGCCTGGCCGAGGGGATCGAGCAGCCGCTTGCTCTCGGCGATCAGGTCGCGCGCCTTCTGCTTGGAGACATCGAGTCCGTGCAACGCCGGATAGGTCGCCTTCTTCTTCCGCTCGTCGCTGCCCGCCGATTTACCAAGCTCCGCGAGGCTGCCTTCGACATCGAGGATATCATCCACGATCTGGAAGGCGAGCCCGAGCGACTCGCCGGCCGCCCGCACCGCCGCCAGCTGCTCGGGGCGCGCACCGGCCAGCGTCGCGCCGGCGCAGAGCGACACGCGGATGAGCGCAGCCGTCTTGTGGCGATGGATGTACTCGAGCGTCTCGGCGGTGACGTCCTTGCCCTCGGACTCGATGTCCACGACCTGGCCGCCGACCATGCCGTCCGTGCCGGCGGCGTCGGCGACGTCGGCGACCACGCGGCCGATGAGCCGCGGATCGGCCATGCGGGCGGCATTGTCGGCCACGAGCCGAAACGCGAGCGTCAGCAGCGCATCACCGGCCAGGATGGCCATCGCCTCGCCGAACACCTTGTGGTTCGTGAGCCGACCGCGCCGGTAGTCATCGTCGTCCATCGCCGGCAGGTCGTCGTGGATCAGCGAGTATGCGTGGATGAGCTCGAGCGCGCACGCCGTCTGCATGACGGCCGGGGCCGCGCCCCCCACCGCCTCGGCGCCCGCGATGACGAGGATCGGCCGAAGTCGCTTGCCCGGCGCCAGCACGCTGTACCGCATCGCGCGGTGCAGATTGGTCGGCGGCGTGTCCTCCGTCGGCAACGCCTTGTCCAGGGCAGCGTCGACCAGCGCGCGGCGCGTGTCCAGATAGCTCTTGAGCTCGAAGGTCATGCCTCGTCCTCGCCCTCGAACGTGAACGCTCGCGTGGTGGTGGCGCCGGCCTCGTCCTTGGCCAGGATCTCGATGCGGCGCTCGGCGTCGTCCAGATAGCGCGAGCACATGCGCGCCAGCGACACGCCCTCCTCGAAGACCTTCAGGGACTCCTCGAGCGGCAGGTTGCCGGCCTCCAGCGCGCCGACGATCTGCTCGAGCCGCGTCAGGCAGTCCTCAAACTTGAGGTCGCTCATCATGCTCCTTCGTCGCGTTCACGCGACACAGCAGGCTTCCCTCGTGCAGCAGCACGCTCACCTCGGTGCCCGCCGCGACCTGGCGCGCGCTCCTGACGATCTCCCCTGACGCCGACCGGGTCAAACTGTATCCGCGCCCGAGCACCGCGAGCGGCGACAGCGAGTCGAGACGGCCAAGGGCGCCGCCGACCCGGTGCCGCGCGCGGTCGAGCTGTCGCGCCACGCCCCGGTCAAGGCGCGTGGACAGCTCGGTGAGCCGTCGTCGGTCGCCGAGCGTGCGCGCGGTCGGGCTCTGCGCCCGGAGACTGCGCGCCGCGAGCTCCACGCGATGGGCGGCATGCCGCATCGTCGTCGCGATGGCGCGGCGCAGGCGCGCGGTGGCGTCGTCCACGCGGCGCTCCAGGTCGCGCAGCGGCCGCCGGCCGTCCGTCAGCACGCGCCGCTGGCGCAAGCGCGTGAGCCGGTCGTGCTCGCGGGACAAACGCCGCTGCATGGCTGCGGCGAGCCGCCGCCCCAGCTCCGACACGCTGTCGGCCACCGCCTGCTTCTCGCGCACGACCAGCTCGGCCGCCGCCGACGGCGTGGGCGCCCGCAAGTCGGCCACGAAGTCGGCGATGGTGAAGTCCACCTCGTGGCCGACGGCGGCGATGACGGGAATCTTCGAGGCCGCGATGGTGCGCGCGAGCATCTCGTCGTTGAACGCCCACAGGTCTTCGAGCGAGCCGCCGCCCCGCCCGACGATGATGACGTCGATCCCGCCGAGCGCGTTCAGCTCGCGCACGCCCTGCGCCACCTCCTGGGCGGCGCCTTCGCCCTGCACGCGCGCGGGCGCCACGACGATGTGGATCTCGCCGAAGCGGCGGCCGATGACGCGCAGCATGTCGCGCAGCGCCGCCCCGCTCGGCGACGTGACGATGCCGATCTTCTTCGGGAAGCGGGGCAGCGCGCGCTTGCGCGCAGCGTCGAAGAGCCCTTCGCGCGCGAGCCGCTCCTTGAGCTGCTCGAAGGCCAGCTGCAGGGCGCCGACGCCGCGCGGCTCCAGCAGCTCGACCACCAGCTGGTACTCGCCCCGCTGGGCGTACACCTCGACGGACCCGAACGCGAGCACGTGCAGCCCGTCCGCCGGCTCGAACCGGATCCGCCGCGCGCGATTCCTGAACAGCACGCAGCGCAGCTGCGCCGTCTCATCCTTGAGCGTGAAGTACGCGTGCCCCGACGTGTACACCTTGAAGTTCGAGATCTCGCCTTCCACCCAGACCGCGGGGAACTTCTCCTCCATCACCTCCCGCAGCCGCGCCGAGAGCTGGGAGACGGAGAGGACGGCGCGCTCGCTCACGGCCATGGCGCTCCTGCGAGATTTCCCGCGGCCGCCAGGGTGTTCTTGAGAAGCATGGCGATGGTCATGAGCCCGACGCCGCCCGGTACCGGCGTGATCCCGGCCGCGTGTGGCTCCACGCTCGCGAAGTCGACGTCCCCCGCCAGCTTGCCGGTCTCCAGACGGTTCACCCCGATGTCGATGACCCACGCGCCGTCCTTCACCATGTCGCCGGTGATCATCCGCGGGCGGCCGGCGGCGACGCACAGCACATCCGCCCGCCGCGTGTGCTCGCGCAGATCGCGCGTACGCGTGTGACACATGGTGACCGTCGCGTTGCGGCCGAGCATCAGCTGGCCGAGCGGCTTGCCCACGAGTCGCGAGCGCCCGACGATGACGGTCTCGGCGCCCTCGAGCTTGGCGCCGTAGTGGTCCAGGATCTCGATGCAGCCGGCCGGCGTGCATGGCACGAAACCCGGCTCGCCGGCGAGGAGCCGTCCGAGATTCGTCGGATGCAGGCCGTCGACGTCCTTCTCCGGCGAGATGGCGGCGAGCGCGGACGTCTCGTCGAGCCCCTTTGGCAACGGCAGCTGCAGCAGGATGCCGTGCACGCTGGGATCACCGCTCAGACGGCGCAGGAGCGCGTTCAGCTCGGCCTGTCCGAGACCCTCGGGATAGAGGTGGTCCTGGGCGGTGATGCCCACGGAATCCGCGGCACGGCGCTTGTGGCCGACGTAGACCTGGGACGCGGGGTCGCCGCCCACGAGGACCACCGCGAGCGTCGGCGTCACGCCCCGCGCGGCCTTGAGCTTCGCCACGCCGGCCTTCACGTCCGCGAGCACGCGCTCCTGCACCGGCTTGCCGTGGAGGATCATCGCGTGGCCTCCCGCGGTCAGGCGGGGACGCGCAGTCGGCGGATCTCCGACGCGCGACCCGTCTCCGGGTCGACGGTGATGACGGCGCCGTGCAGCGCGGCCGGCCCCTTCGCCGGCTCGAAGCGCATCGGCATCTGGGTGAGAAAGCGCTGCACGATGATGTCGCGGTCGACGCCGATCACGCCGTCGAGCGGCCCCGTCATGCCGAGATCGGTGATGTACGCGGTGCCGCCGGGCAGCACGCGCTCGTCGGCCGTCTGCACGTGCCGGTGCGTCCCGACCACGGCGCTCACGCGTCCGTCGAGATACCACCCCATGGCCTGCGACTCGCTCGTGGCCTCGCAGTGCATGTCGACGAGGATGATCGGCGTCTCCTTGCGGAGCTCGGGGAGCACCTCGTCGGCCTTGCGGAACGGACAGTCGATCGGGTTCATGAACACACGCCCCATGAGGTTCAGCACGGCCACGCGGTGCGGCCCCGCCTTGACGGTGACGTGCCCGACGCCCGGCGTGCCGGCCGGAAAGTTCGCCGGCCGCAGCAGCAGGTTCTCGCGCGTGATGAACTCGACGATCTCCTTCTTGTCCCAGATGTGGTTGCCCGAGGTCAGCACGTCGGCGCCTTGCTCGAGCATCTGCTTGGCCATGGGCGGGGTGACGCCGAAGCCGCCGGCGGCGTTCTCGCAGTTCACCACGCAGAAGTCGATCGCGTGCTGCTCGCGCAGCCGTGGCAGCAGCTTGCTCAGGGCGGCGCGACCCGACTCGCCGAAGATGTCGCCGATCATCAACACCTTCATACGGCTACTTCGCCACTTCGACCGCGCGGGTCTCGCGAATGACCACGACCTTGATGTGCCCCGGGTACTGCATCTCCGCCTCGATACGCTTGCTGATGTCCTTGGCCAGCTGGTGCGCGTCGAGGTCGGTGACGATGTCGGCGCGTGTCATGACGCGCAGCTCGCGCCCGGCCTGGATGGCGTAGCACATGTCGACGCCCTTGTAGGAGAGCGCGATCTCCTCCAGCTTCGCCAGCCGCTTGATGTACGACTCCAGCACGTCGCGACGCGCGCCCGGTCGCGCCGCCGAGATGCCGTCGGCGGCCTCGACCAGCACCGCCTCCACCGTCTCCGCCTTCACGTCCTCGTGCCCGCACAGCGCGGCGTTGATCACCTGGCGGCTCTCGTTGTACTTCGTGAGCACCTGCAGGCTGAGCTCGGGGTGACTGCCCTCCTGCTCGTGCGTGAGCGCCTTGCCGATGTCGTGCAGGAGGCCCATCCGCTTGGCGAGCTTTGGATCAGCGCCGATCTCGGCCGCCATCATGCCGGCCAGCCACGCCACTTCCTTCGAGTGCTGCAGGCAGTTCTGGCCGTAGGAGGTGCGGTACTTCATCCGACCCACCAGCTTCACGAGCTCGGGATGCAGCCCGTGGACGTCGACCTCGAAGCAGGCCTTGTCGCCCTCCTCCTTGAGGTGGACTTCCATCTCCTGCTTGACCTTGTTGACGACTTCCTCGATCCGCGCCGGATGGATGCGGCCGTCGGCGACCAGCCGCTGCAGCGCGAGTCGGGCGATCTCCCGCCGATAGGGATCGTAGGCGGAGATGAGCACTGCTTCCGGGGTGTCGTCGACGATGAGATCGACACCGGTGTGCTGCTCCAGCGCGCGGATGTTGCGGCCCTCGCGACCGATGATCCGCCCCTTCATGTCGTCCGATGGCAGGTCGACCACGGAAACCGCGGTCTCCACCGTGTAGTCGGGAGCCAGGCGCTGGATGGTGGTGGCGAGCACCTCGCGAGCCTTGTCCCGCGCCACCTCCCGCGCCTCCTCCTCGAGCCGCATGCCGATCAGTGCTGCCTCGCGCCGTGATTCCTCCTCGACCTGGCTCATGAGCTGACGGCGCGCTTCCTCCACCGTCAGCCCGGCGATGGCCTCGAGCTTGCGCCGCTGCTCCTCGACCGCGGCCGAGACCCGGTGCTCCTTGTCGAGCAGCGTCTTCTCGCGCGTGCCGAGCGAGCGCTCCTTGTCCGTGTACTCCTGGAACTTGCGCTCCATCTGGTCGAGCTTGCGGGCCAGCTCCTCTTCCTTCGCGAGCACGCGCTGCTCGATGTGCTGCGCGTCCCGCTCGCGCCGGCGTGCCTCGGCCTCGAGGTCCGCGCGCGCTTTCAGCGCCGCCTCCTTGGCTTCGAGATCGGCGGTGCGCCGAGCAGCCTCGGCGTCGCGCTCGGCCTCTTCGACGATGCGCTTGGCGACGCCCGTCGCCTCGCCGATCCGACGATCCGTGAACCACTTGTGCAGGAGTACGCCGATGAGCAGAGCCAGAACCGCGACGACCGAATCGAAGACCATCAACGAATTCATCATCCGTCCTCTTGTGGGAGGCCGTTAAGTGTCAGCGAAGTGCGCGTCAGATTTGACGAGTATAGGTGGCCGCGCGGAGGAGAGTCAAATTGAAGGGCGAGGTCCCCGCCTCTGCCGTGTGCCGAGGTGTTTCGAACCTGGTATGACCAGGTGGGCGTCTTTGGTGGAGGGCTTCAGGCTTCCCCTTCAATGAGGGGCTTGCTCACCACCCTCGCGTTCGACACCCGTTGTGTAAACGAGGTTGAAACTTCCCGTCGGCATCACGCACAGCGCAGGGACATCGACAGTGTCCCCGCCGGTCGCCACCCCGTCAAGGGGCTTGTCGGCTGAGCTCGTCGAGCCGGGCAATCACCGCGCGCAGCCGGGCGCCGACCTCGCCCTCGTCCAGATGGCGCTCCTCCCGGGCACGATGGAGCTCGTCCGCGATGTCGAGGGCGGCGAGCAGCAGCGCCTTGAACGGGTCCCGCACGCCGCTGCGTTGCAGCACGCCCACGCGCTCCTCCAGGAAGTCGGCCAGTGTGCGAAGGTACTCCGGCGACGCCTCCGTGCGAACGGTCAGCTTCTGCCCGAGGAGGACCAGGTCGACGCGCTCGGGCTCAGGCATTGGTGGGCCGGCTCAGGTCCAGCTTGGCGATATCGCGCAGGATGGCGTCGATCTGGGCGACGACGTGCTTGCGCTCGTCCTCCAGCCGGCGGTGGTCGCGCCGCAAGCGGTCGTTCTCCTCGCGCAGGCGGGTGATCGCTTCGCCGGCGCGACGCACCGCTTCCTCGAGCTGGGACAGCCGCTCCGCCACCCCGTCCGCCATCTCAACCCCTCCGCAGCGTGATGCCGAACCGCGCCGCGACGGCGTCCGCCACGCGCCCGTGGACCGCGTTGATCTCGTCGTCCGTGAGCGTGCGGTCCTCCGCCTGGAACGTCAAGCGGTATGCGACGCTGCGGCCGCCGTCGGGCAGGCGGAACACGTCGAAGACGGCGATGTCGCGCAGGAGCGGCCCCGCCTGCTCGCGAATGGCCGCCGCGACGGCGGCCGCCGTCGTCGCCCGATCGGTGAGCACGAACGCCATGTCGCGCTGGATGGACGGAAAGCGCGGCAGCGCCTCGTAGCGGACCGTCGTCGGGGCCAGCGGCACGCCGGAATCGAGCGCCAGCACCGCCGCGAACACGGGCACCTCGATGCCGAAGGCGGCGCACGCCGCCACGGCGACCTCGCCGAACTCGCCGACGGCGACGTCGCCGACCACCAGCGTGGCGTGCGAGTCCGGCTCGAAGCCGGACAGCCGACCGCCGGCCCGCGTCGTGGCGGTGATGCCGAAGGCGCCGAGCACGAGCTCGGCGGCGCCCTTGGCGTCGTACACGTCCACGCTCGCCGCCGGCGTGTGCCACGCGGGGTCGGCGCGTCCGCCGGCGAGGGCGACGGTGGCCCACCGCGGCTCGGCGGTCGAGGTGTCGCCGCCGGCAGCCGCCTCGTAGGTCCGCGCGATCTCGAACACGCGGACGCCCGGCTGCTGTCGACGCAGGTTGGTCGCGATCACGCCGAGCAGGCCCTCCAGCGGGTGCGCCCGCAGCGCGGAGGCATCCTGACTGAGCGGATTCAGCAGCTTCAGCGAGCTCGCAGCGCCAAGCTCCGCCGCGCGGGTAGGATCGCTGAAGGCGTACGTCACGCACTCGCTGAGGCCGCCGGCGACGAGCGCGGTCCGCACGCGCGCCTCCTGACGCGCGGTGGCGCTGTCGCGCGCCAGGGTGACCGCGCCGCGGCTGAACGTCGTCGGCAGCCGGTCGTAGCCCCAGACGCGGATCACTTCCTCGACGAGATCATCTTCCAGCGCGAGGTCGCGCCGAAAGCTCGGGACCTCGACGTCCAGCTCCCGGCCACGCGGGCGCACAGCGAGGCCGAGCGCGCGCAGGATGCGTCGAGCCTCGGCCGGCGGCGGCGCCACGCCGAGCACGCGCTGCACCCGCGCCATCCGCAGCCGCAGGCGTACCGGTCGCCGCTTGCCCGGATAGACGTCGATCACGCCACGCGCGACGGCGCCGCCGGCCAGCTCGGCCATCAGCTGCGCGGCCCGGGCCCCGGCGTCCATCAGGCCTTCGATGTCGGCGCCGCGCTCGAACCGATAGGCGGCGTCGGTCCTGAGTCCCAGCGTCCGCGACGTTCGACGGATACAGGCCGCGTCGAAGTACGCGCTCTCCAGCAGCACGCGCGCCGTGGTCGCGCTGACCTCCGTGTTCTGCCCGCCCATGACGCCCGCGAGACCGATGGCGCGCTCGGGATCGGCGATGACGAGCATCGACGCATCGAGCACCCGCGGCTGGCCGTCGAGGGTCGTGAACCGCTCGCCCGGCGCCGCGCGGCGGACCACGATCGTGCTGTCGCCGACGGTCGTGGCGTCGAACGCGTGCAGCGGGTGACCCAGCTCCCACAGGACATAGTTGGTGACGTCGACCACGTTGGAGATCGGCCGGAGGCCCGCCGCGCGCAGCCGCGCGCGCATCCAGGCTGGCGAGGGCGCGACCCGCAGGCCGTCGATCACGCGGAGGGTGTAGCGACGGCACAGATCGGGCGCCTCGACGGTGACACGCGCCAGGTCGCGCGCCCGCGGTCCCGATTCGCGCGGCGCGATGCGTGGCGGTCGCAGCCGGGCGCCGGTCAGCGCCGACAGCTCCCGCGCCACGCCGAGGACGGACAGACAGTCGGGCCGGTTCGGCGTGATCTCGATCTCGAGCACTTCGTCGTCGAGGTCGAGGGCGGCCAGCAGGTCTGCGCCGGACGCGGCGTTGCCATCGACGAGGAGCAGGCCCGCCTCGTGCTCGTCACCAAGGCCGAGCTCGCGCTCGGAGCAGAGGATGCCCTGCGACTCCACGCCGTGCACTTTCTTGGCGCCGACCGCTCCGAGTCCCGGCAGCATGCCGCCGGGCGGCACGAACGCGGCCCGCACGCCGGCGCGCGCGTTCGGCGCGCCGCACACGACGCTGTAGCGATCAGCACCGGCGCGCACGCGGCAGACGACGAGCCGGTGTCCGCGGCTCTCGCCGAGCTCGCGCTCGATCGCCTCGATCTCTGCCACGACGGCGCCGCGCAGCCCGGCCGGCGCCAGTGGCGTGACGCTGGCGACCTCGATCCCCGCGTTCACGAGCCGATCCGCCGCCTCCTGCGCCGACAGCTTCAGCTCCGCGAACTCCTTCACCCACCCGTACGGAATTTTCATGGTAGCGAGGGCTTTGCGTGCGGCTCGAGCCGTGGGTGGGCTGGTCGAGATGCGGCGTGGCTGCGCTCAGGGGTCGTTGCCCGTTCGCCACATGCCGCGGCCGGCGCGCGATCGAGGCGTCGCGGTGGCATCACGAGAACTGCTTCAAGAAGCGCAGGTCGTTCTCGAAGAAGAGGCGGATGTCGTCGACGCCGTACTTGAGCATGGCGATGCGCTCGATGCCCATGCCGAACGCCCAGCCGGTGACCTGCTCGGGGTCGTAGCCCACGTTGCGCATGACGTGTGGGTGCACCATCCCCGAGCCCAGGATCTCCAGCCAGCCGGACTGCTTGCACACGCGGCAGCCTTCGCCGCCGCAGAGGAAGCACAGCACGTCGACCTCGGCCGAGGGCTCCGTGAACGGGAAGAACGAGGGCCGGAAGCGAATCTTCGAGCGCTCGCCGAAGAGCTCGCGCGCGAACAGATCCAGCGTGCCCTTCAGGTCCGCCATCGTGATGTGCGCGTCGACGGCGAGGCCTTCGACCTGGTGGAACATCGGCGAGTGCGTGATGTCGGCGTCGCGGCGGTAGACGACGCCCGGGCAGATGATACGGACGGGCGGCCGCTGCGCGCGCATCGTGCGAATCTGCACGGGCGAGGTGTGCGTGCGAAGCAGCGTCTCCGGCGACAGGTAGAACGTGTCCTGCATGTCGCGCGCGGGATGATCGCGCGGGATGTTCAGCATCTCGAAGTTGTAGGCGTCGGTCTCGATCTGCGGGCCCTCGGCCACCGAGAAGCCGAGCCCCATGAAGACGGCAACGATCTCGTCCCGCACGCGGGTGAGCGGATGCTGCGTGCCCGACGGCGGCCGGCGCCCGGGCAGCGTGAGATCCGGCCGGGCCTCGGCGCGCTGCCGCCGCCGCTCCGTCTCGAGCGCCTCCGCCAGCCGCGACTCCAGCTGGGCCTCGAGCTCCCGCTTGGCCTCGTTGGCGGCGGCGCCGACGGCGGGCCGCTCCTCGGCGGGCAGCGTGCCGAGCGCTTTCAATATCTGGGTGAGCGCCCCCGACCGTCCGAGGTACTTGACCCGGATGGACTCGAGCTCGCTCGACGTCGCCGCGCGCGCGATGGCCGCGCGCGCCTCGCCGGCGACGGCCTCCACGCGCGGATGAGCCACGCTCGGCTCAGCGCGCCTGGGTTTTGGCCGTCTCGGCGAGCTTGGCGAAGCCGGCCGGATCGCTCATGGCGAGCTCGGCCAGCACCTTGCGATCGAGCAGGATGCCCGTCCTCTTCAGCGCGGCCATGAACGTCGAGTACGACAGACCGGCTTCGCGGCACGCCGCGTTGATGCGGATGATCCACAGCGCCCGCATCGTCCGCTTCTTCTGCTTGCGATGACGGTACGCGAACGCGCCGGCCCGCAGCGTCGTCTCGGCGGCGGTGCGGTACAGCTTGCGCCGTCCGCCGACGTAGCCCTTCGCCTTCTTGAGAACCTTCTTGCGCCGCTGGCGCGTCTTGGCGCCGCCCTTCGCGCGTGGCATCGGTCGTGGCCTCCTGGAATTCGGTCTACAGGTATGGAACCAGCACTTTGATTCGCGGCAGGTCGGCCGGCGAGATCAGGCCCGCCTTGCGCAGCCGCCGCCGGCGCTTCGGCTCCTTGGACTCGAGCTTGTGCCGCTTCCAGCCGGCCCGCCGCTTCAGCTTTCCCGACGCCGTCGCCTTCACCCGCTTCTTCGCCGCCCGCTTCGTCTTCATCTTCGGCATGTCGGACTCAGTCCTCCCCGATCTCGGTAAAGGCTCAGTGCTGCCCCTTGGGGCTCAGCATGATGTGCAGCATCCGCCCTTCCATGCGCGGGTTGTTCTCGGTGACCGCGATGTCCTGCACCGCCTCCACCATCTTCTGCAGCATCTTCCAGCCCAGCTCCGTGTGCGCCATCTCGCGGCCTTTGAAGCGCACGGTGACCTTGGCCTTGTGGCCGTCCTCGAGGAACCGGCGCACGTGCTTGACCTTGAAGTCGAAGTCGTGACGCTCGGTCTTCGGGCCCATCTTGACTTCCTTCACCATGATGGTGGTCTGCTTCTTCCGCGCTTCCTTCTGCCGGCGCGCCTGCGTGTACTTGTACTTGCCGAAGTCCATGATCCGGCAGACGGGCGGCTGGGCTTCCGGCGCGACCTCGACGAGATCCAGCTCCTGGCTGCGGGCCGTCTCCAGCGCCTGCTGGGTCGGCATCACGCCGAGCTGCTCGCCATCCGCGCTGACGACGCGGACCTCGCGGACGCGGATCGCTTCGTTGATACGAATCTCTTGTGCTTTGCTGATGGATGTCGCTCCTAGGCGAACGCGATGGGGGACGTCGCCCGCGCGCGCGAAGCGCGGGCGCCGGGCCGCCCGATCACGAGCGGCCCACGGTTAGGCTGGGCTCACGAGCGTTGATTTCGCGGCTGAGGTCGGCCACCAGGCGATCGAGCGGCACGGCGCCGACGTCGTCGCCGGTCCGATGGCGGAGGCTGACCGTCTCGCTCTCCGCCTCGCGCGCTCCGCACACGAGCATGTACGGCACCTTGCGGAGCTGGGCATCGCGGATGCGGTAGCCGAGCTTCTCGTTGCGGTCGTCGAGCTCCGCCCGGATGCGCGCGGCCCGCAGCCGCTCGTGCACGCGCCGCGCGTAGTCGGCGAACTTCTCGCTGATGGGAATCACGCGCGCCTGCACGGGGGCGAGCCACGTCGGGAACGCGCCGGCGTAATGCTCGGTCAGGATGCCGATGAAGCGCTCGTAGGAGCCGAAGATCGCGCGGTGCAGCACGACCGGCCGCTTCGGCTGCCCATCGGTGTCGATGTACTCGAGCTGGAAGCGGTCGGGCAGCATCGTGAGATCGACCTGGATGGTCGCGATCTGCCAGCGCCGCCCCAGCGCGTCCTGCACGTCGACGTCGATCTTCGGGCCGTAGAACGCGCCGTCGCCCGGGTTCAGGTCGTAGGCGAGCCCGTTCGCCCGGAGCGCCTGGTGCAGCGCCGCCTCGGCGGCGTCCCACTGCTCGATCGTGCCGAGGTACTTCTGCGGCCGCGTCGAGAGCTTGTAGAGCGGCGCCAGATCGAACGTCTTGTACCAGACCCGTACCAGCTCGAGCAGGCTCGCGATCTCGTCCTGCAGCTGATCGGGACGCAGGAAGATGTGCGCGTCGTCCTGCGTGAACTGCCGCACGCGCACCAGACCGGTCAGCGTGCCCGAGCGCTCGTTGCGATGATCGCGGCCCATCTCGCTGTAGCGGAGCGGCAGGTCGCGGTACGAGCGCACGGTGCGACGGTAGACGTAGGTCGACTCGGGGCAGTTCATCGGCTTGAGGCTGAAGATCTCGCCCTCGACCTCGACCTTGAACATGTTCTCCTGGTAGAGCTCCCAGTGCCCCGACTGCTCCCACAGCTTCTTGTTCACGAGCATCGGGGTGGAGATCTCCTGGTAGCCGCGCGCGTCGAGATTCTCGCGCGCGAACTTCTCGAGCTCGCGCACCAGGATCATCCCGTTCGGCAGCCAGAACGGCGCGCCGGGCGCCACGTCGTAGAAGTCGAACAGGTCGAGCTCGCGACCGAGCTTGCGATGGTCGCGCTTCTTGGCCTCCTCGAGGCGCCACAGGTACTTGTCGAGCTCCTCCTGCGTGAGCCACGCGGTGCCGTAGATGCGCTGCAGCATCGGGTTCTTCTCGTCGCCGCGCCAGTACGCGCCCGACGACGACAGCAGCTTGAAGGCGGTGATCTCCCCGGTGGCGCGCACGTGCGGACCACGGCACAGGTCGATGAAGTCGCCCTGCTGGTAGAGCGACACCGTCGGCGCGTCGAGGCCGCGCAGGATCTCGACCTTGAACGGCTCGCCCCGCTCCTCGAAGAAGCGGATGGCGTCCGCGCGGGACATCTCCTGCCGCTCGAACGGCAGATTGCGCTTCACGATCTCGTGCATGACCGTTTCGATCTTCGCGAGATCCTCGGGCGTGAACGGCTCGGCCTTGGCGAAGTCGTAGTAGAAGCCGTCCTCGATCGCGGGACCGATGGCGACCTTGACGGTCGGGAACAACCGCTTCACCGCCTGGGCCATAACGTGCGAGGTGGAATGACGGAGGGTCGCGAGCGGAGTCGCGTCGCAGTCGAACTCGCCGGTCAGCCGGAGATGACGATCTTCTTCAGCGAGGGCCATACACTCCTGGAACTGGGATGAATGGTAGGCTCGGGCGGTTTCGAACCGCCGACCTCCTCTGCGTCAGAGAGGCGCTCTCCCACTGAGCTACGAGCCTATCCAGAGTACCGGTCATGCTACACGCGCGTTCCGAGAAGTGTCAAGCGACGCGAGGCGTAAGTGCAGCCCGGCTCGTGCTTTCAACGTGCCGGCCGCCTCACGGCATCAAGAGCATGCGGTACGAGACCGTCTGCGAGTACCGGAAGTGCACCATGATGGCCACGCCGGTGCTGCCATGCTTCATCGCCGCCAGCATCACCGGCGGCGGTGGCGGAAACGGTGACGCGAGCTTGATGACGTTCTCCGACGACTCGTCGTAGATCGGCTGCCGCGACGGCTGGCGCACCTCGATGAAGGCCAGCTGGCCGTTCTTCAAGATCCCGAACTCGGCCAGCAGCTCCTCGTCGCGATCCAGACAGTCGCCGCGCTTTCGTGAGACACCGTCGCACGGCCACGTCATCTTCGACTGCAGCATGCGCCGCAGCTGCTCGAGATACGCGCTGAACCGCGGATCGTCGGATTCGAGCGGAATCGGCTGGCCCTCGATGCCCGCGCGCCCGTGCCCCGAGCCGCCCGCGCCGCCCGTTCCACGGCCGAGCGCCCTGATGTCCGGCACCGTGGCGCCGCCGCGCGGCGCAGCAGGCGCCGGCGGCACCGCGGCGACTCGAGGCTCCGGCGGCCGGCTCGCCGTCTCGGGAGAGGGCGGAGTCGCCGGCGGCTCGGCCGCGGCCGGCGGAGATTCCGGCGTCTTCGCCGCCGGCGCCGGCTCCGCCGGCTTGGTCATCGGTGGAGGCTCCGTTCCCTGCGGCTCGGGCGGCGCGCTCGGCGCCGGCCTGAGCGCGGGCTCCGGCGCCGGACTCGGCGCGCGGCTAGGCGCCTGTGCGGCCGGCGGCGCCGGCGGCGGTGGACTCGCCTTCGCCACCGCCTGCGGCCGCGGGGCCGGCCGCGCTGCGGCTGGCGGCGCTGGCGGAGTCGGGCGCGGCGCTGGCCGCGGTGTCGGCGGCGCACCGGGACGGCCGGGCGGCGGCGAGTCCTGCGCCTCGGGAAGCTCGACGATGAGCGGCTCGCCGCGCCTCGCCGTCTCCTTCCGGAACACCGGCGGACCCCACCACAGGGCGAGAAGGAGCAGCGCGTGGACAAGCAGCGACAGACCGACACCGATCGTCAGCCGACCACGCTGCCACTGCCGCAGGAACTCGACGAGGCCCATGGACCGCGTCAATTATAGCGGTCACCGGCGATCAGACGTCCCGATCGACGGCGCGCGCCACCTTGCGAACCCGCGTCATGAGCGCGGCGAACTTGTCCGGCTTCAGCGACTGCGGGCCGTCCGAGAGCGCCTCCTCGGGCCTGGGATGCACCTCGATGATCAGCCCGTCGGCGCCGGCGGCCACCCCCGCCATCGCCATCGCTTCCACGTACTCCCAGTGCCCGGTGCCGTGGCTCGGATCGACGACCACCGGCAAGTGGGTCAGCTTCTTGAGCACGGGAACGGCGTTGAGATCGAGGGTGAAGCGCGTCGCCGTCTCGAACGTCCGGATGCCCCGCTCGCAGAGGATGACGTTGGGATTGCCGCCGCTCAGCACGTACTCGGCGGACAGCAGCCATTCCTGGATCGACGTGGACATGCCGCGCTTGAGCAGCACCGGCTTGCCGACCGCGCCGACCTTGCGCAGCAGCGAGAAGTTCTGCACGTTGCGCGCGCCGATCTGGAGGATGTCGGAGGTCTCCGCGACGACGTCAACCTTGTCCGGCTCCATCACCTCGGTGATGATCGGCAGCCCGGTCTCGCGCTTGGCCTCCGCGAGCAGCTTCAGGCCTTCCTCCTCGAGCCCCTGGAACGCGTAGGGCGACGTCCGCGGCTTGAACGCGCCGCCGCGGAGCACCGCGGCGCCCGCCGCCTTCACCCGGGCCGCCACATCGAGCACTTGCTCGCGCGACTCGACCGAGCAGGGGCCGGCCATGACGACGATCCGGGTGCCGCCGATGGCGACGCCGCCAACCCGCACCACGCTGTTCCCGGATCGGACCTCGCGTGAGGCCAGCTTGAAGGGCTGCAGGATCGGTGTGACCGATTCGACGGTCTCCAGGGACTCCAGCGCGCGCAGGCGCTCCTTGCCGCGGTCATCGCCGACGGCGCCGATGACGGTGCGGAGCTCGCCGCGGATCGTGTGCGGCCGGTACCCCATCGTGACGATCCGCCGCTCCACGTCCGCCACCTGCGCGTCCGACGCGCCCGACTTCAAGACGATGATCATGGCTGTCTCCTTCCACCCCGGGTCCGGACAAACAAAAAGGCCGCGGGCGACGCCGCGGCCTCGGAGTGGTCATGGCCGCGGGCGTTCGGTCCGCCCGCGGCTCCCGAGATCTAGCTCAGAGCCGGTGGGCGGACCTCGGCGAAGTAAAAAAACGCGAAGCCGAACCACCGGACCGTCGTGCTCATGTGCGTGGCGGACATGCTATGAGGGGCGCTGGGGCCTGTCAAGCGTTTTCCGGTCCATGTACTCGCGCTTGCGGCGGTGGAAGCGCTGCACCAGCCGCTCGCGGTAGTAGTAGATCGGCAGACAGATGGCCGCGATGATCGCGATGAACGCCGCCGCGTAGATGTACTGCTGATCGCCGACGTGGGCGCCGAAGTACGAGCTGACCCACGTCCCGGGCACTCGACCGATCGTGGAGATCACCGCGAACACCCAGAACGGCATCGGGCTCATGCCGAACAGGTACGAGATGATGTCCTTCGGAAACCCGGGGATGAGATAGAGGATGAAGCACAGGATGGCGCCCTCGGCCTCGAGGATGAAGCTGAGCTTCGACCAGTTGCGCTCGCTCAGCCACGGACGGATGAGCGGCTCGCCCCACATGCGGCCCACGCCGAAGCAGACCAGCGTGCCGAACGTCAGTCCAATCGTCGAGTAGATCACGCCCCACAGCGTGCCGAAGAGCGCCCCGCCGACCGGGCCCGTGATCTCGCCCGGGATCGGGGAGATGATGACCTGCAGCGCCTGGATCGCCATGAACACGAGCGGCGCCATCCAGCCCCACGAGCGGACCGTCTCCTTGAGATAGTGCTTGTCCTGGTAGAGGCGGACGGTCATGCGGATGATCGGGGCGTCGGTCACGACGAGCCACACGACGACGACGAGGACGGCGGCGAGAAGTATCGTGGCGACAGCCCAGCGCGTGGCATCGCTCCACGTGGCGGGCCCGCGCTTGAAATACTTCGTCACGCAGGCGGTCTCCGCTCGCTCCACGGCCGCGCCGCCTCGAAGGCGGCGCAGGCGGCGAGGACCATGCGGTCGGCGTGTCGGCGCCCGATGATCTGTAGCCCGACAGGCAGATCATCGGCGGTGAAGCCCGCCGGCACGGACGCCGCAGGCTGGCCAGTGAGGTTGAACGGATACGTGAACGGCATCCAGCCGAGCGGCGACACGCGCTCGCCGTCGATGTCCCGCGGCGGAAATCCGCCGGCCTCGAACGGCGCCACGGCGGTGGTCGGCGTCAGCAGCAGGTCGAAGCGCTCGAGGAACGTGCGCACTTCCTGCCAGTAGGCCCGGACCTGCGCGAGCGCGCGCACGTAGTCGCGCGCGCTCACCGCACCGCCCTTGCGCACGAACTTCACCAGCGTCGGATCGAGCCGCTCCTCGGCCGCGGGCAGCTCGTCGGACCACGCCGCATAGAACTGCGCCGCCACCAGCGTGGCGAACGCCTCCTCCGGATTCTCCCACCCTGGATTCACCACCTCGACGTGGCAGCCGAGCGTCTCGAACTCCGCCGCCGCGTCGCCGCAGAGCTCGAGCACCGCGGGCTCCACCCGCGCATAGCCGAGATCCGGCGTCCACGCGACGTTCAGGCCTTCGATGCCACCGTCGCACGCCTCGACATAGGAGCCGGGTTCCGCCGGCAGCGACTCGCGATCGCGATCGTCGCCGCCCGCGACGACGTCCAGGACGAGCGCCGCATCGCGCACGGTACGCGCCAGGGGTCCGAGGTGGCCGACGTGATCCCAGCCCGGAAAGCCCGGAAACTGCGGCACGCGTCCATAGGATGGCTTGAATCCGACGACGTTGCAGAATGCGGCGGGAATGCGGACCGAGCCGCCGCCGTCCGTGCCGAGCGCGACCGGCCCCAGCCCGGCCGCGACGGCGGCGGCCGCGCCGCCGCTCGAGCCGCCGGGTGTCCGCGACACGTTCCACGGATTGCGCGTCACCCCGAATAGCGGGTTCTCGGTGACCGCCTTGTGGCCGAACTCCGAGGTGTTCGTCTTCCCGAGCAGCACGGCGCCGGCAGCCTTGAGCCGCCCCACCGCGACGGCGTCTTCCTCGGGCACGAGGTCGGCGAACAGCCGCGACCCGCCCGTCGTCCGGATGCCGCGCGTGTAGATCACGTCCTTGATCGAGATGGGCACGCCGTGCATCGCGCCGAGCGGCTCGCGCTTCATCACCGCGATCTCGGCCTCGCGCGCCTGACGGCGCGCCACGTCGTGCGCGACGAGGCAGAAGGCATTCAGCCGGGGATTGAGCGCCTCCACGCGAGCGAGGATCGCCTCGGTCAGCTCCACGGGAGACAGCTGCTTTTCGCGAATGAGGGCCGCGCATTCGAGGGCGGACCGCCAGACGATATTCTCGGACGCGGCGATGCCGTGCACCGACGGCATTGTATCATCCGGCTCGTGGCCGCCGATGGCCCTCCCTCGGTGCGACGCGATGCCGTCGGCCGCCTCGTCGGCGAGTCCGACCGTCACGGGACGCTGCTGAGCGAGCTCCACTGGGCGCCGGACGGTCGCCTCAGACGGGCGCGTGTCCGGCTCCCCGATGGCTCGTGGGCCGGCATCGACCCGGGGGGCGCTGCCGCCGGCCCCTGGGGGCCCTCCGATGCCCTTCTCCACAACGACCGCCGCGTGACGGCGTTCGCCGCGCTCGACTGGGCGCGTGTCGCGCGGATCCCCCCGCTGGCCGAGCCGGCGAAGCTACCTCCCGGGGCAGGGACCGCGATCCTCAATCTCCTCGCCCGCCTGGCCGCCGACCAGGCAACGAC
>DATAOC010000005.1:0-89468 GCA_036265915.1 Candidatus Methylomirabilota bacterium
GGTGAGCGCGGGAACATCACACGCTCATGATCTATAGAAGCCTGGGCACGACGGGACTTTCCGTATCGGTCATCGGGCTCGGCTGCGGCCACCTCGGAACGCAAGGCAGGCGGACGCGACGCGGTGAGATCGTCTCGCTGCTGCACCATGCGCTGGACCGCGGCCTCACGTTCTTCGATACGGCCGATATCTACATGGGCGGCGAGAGTGAGCGCCTGCTCGGCGAGGTGCTGTCGCCCCACCGGGCTCGGGTCGTGATCGCGACGAAGGTCGGCTACCGCCCGGCGCTGCCCGCCTGGCTCGTGAAGTACGCTCGGCCCCTCCGCTGGTGGGCGGTCCGTCGCGGTGGCATGGCCGGGGGTGTGGCCGCGAACGCGGGCCGACTCGTGCGGCGCCCGGACTTCTCCGCGGGCTACCTGCGCCGGGCGGTGGAGGCGTCGCTGTCGCGGCTTCGCACGGATCGGATCGACCTGCTCCAGCTCCACAGTCCGTCTGAGGCGGTGCTCGCGGGCGGCGAGGCGCTGGCAACGCTGGAGCGTCTGAAGCAGGAAGGCAAAGTCCGTTTCTACGGACTGGCGTTCGCGACGTGCTCGGATGCGCAGGCGGCCCTGTCCGCCGATGGTCCGATCTCGACCATCCAGATGCCGATCTCCCTCGGCGATTCGGCCGCGGCCGCGGACGTTCTTGCCTGGGCGGGCCGGCGCGGGATCGGCGTCATCGCCAACCAACCGCTCAGGAAAGGAGCGCTCCTGCGCGACGGCATCACCGCCGAGCAGGCGCTCGGCTTCGTGACGGGTCTGCCGGGCGTCGCGACCGTGCTCGTCGGAACGACCCGCCGGTCGCATCTCGAGCAGAACGTGGCCGCCGTCGTCGCCGGGCCGTCGAGCGTGGCGCCGTCGAGCGCCATGCGCGCGGAGTCTCCTCGATGAGCCGGAAGGTCCTGATGATCGGACTCGATGCAGCGAGTCTCGACTTCATTCGCTCCTCGCTGCCGTCGCTGCCGTCGCTCCGGCGTGCGATCGACAGCGGCGTCGTTCGACGGCTGCGATCACGAACGTCCGAGCTGCTGCCGGCGGCGGTGTGGCCGACGCTCTACACGGGCTCGCCGCCCGGCGCCCATGGCGTCTACTACCATCTCCAGTGGGACCCGGCCGCGATGCGGCTGCGGCAGATCAGCGACTGGTACTACTGCGAGCCATTCTGGTACGAGCTCGAACGTCTCGGACATCGCGTCGTCGCGTTCGACGTTCCGATGTCGTGGCCCTCACGGCTGTCGCACGGGCTCGAGATCACCGACTGGGGAACGCACGACCGGATGACGAGTTTCCGCGCCTCGTCCGCCGATCTCGCGCGCGACATCCGGCGTCGGTTCGGCTCGTATCCGACCGGCCCCGAGATTCCGGTGCGCAAGACGTGGTCGCAGCTCGCACGGATGCGTGACGACATCATCCGGGGTGTGCGGCGCCGCGCGGAGGCTGCGCGCTGGCTGCTCGGACTGCGAGACTGGGATTTCGGGGTCGTCGTCTTCAGCGAGACGCATCGCGCGGGTCATCTGTTCTGGCCGTCCGCCGACGCCGAGGGGCTCGCGCATCCCAGGGGATCGCTGCTCGCGGTCTATCAGGCCGTCGACGCGGCCATCGGTGAGATCCTCGGAGGCCTTGCGCGCGAGGAGACGACCGTCATCATCTTCGCCGCGCACGGCATGGGCCGAAACACCTCACAGGAGCACTTCACCCGGCCGATCATGGATCGTGTGAATCGGCGCTTCCCCGGTCTCACGGGGCGCGCGCCCGCGGAGGAAGGACCGCGGCAGCGGAGCGTGATGCGCGTCCTCCGCGAGAGACTGCCGGCGCGCCTTCAGCATGCGATCGGCGAGCGTGTGCCGGCCGCGGTCCGCGATTTCGTCGTTGACCGCGCCATCACGGCGGGGCACGACTGGACGCACACGCCGGCGCTCGCCGTGCTCGCGAGCGTGAGCGGTTATGTCCGACTGAATCTCCGCGGCCGCGAGCGCCTCGGGATGCTGGATCCCGACGGCGAGGAGTACACGCGCTACGTGAAGTGGATGCGGGAGTCGTTCGAAAGCTTCCGGATCGCCGAGACCGGCGAGCCCCTGGTCAAGGAGCTGACGTTCACGCGCGACGTGTTTCCGGGTGCTCGACAAGGCGCGCTGCCGGACGCGGTCGTGTCATGGACCGGCGCGCCGACGGTCTCGCGCATCGAGTCGCCGAGCCTCGGTGTGATCGACGCCGAGCTGCCGACAGGTCGGGCAGGCAACCACCATCCCGAAGGATTCTCCATCGTCATCGACCCTGGCGGCGGTCACGGTGACGTCGGCGAGTCCGGCGACGGCGACGTCATGGACCTGAAGCCGATGGTGTTCCGGCGCCTCCTCGGCGCAGCGGCCGGCAATCCGCACCCACGCTCGACCTGAGTCGGTCGCCCAGAGCCCGCGCGCGGTTCGGTCGCGGGCGGGTGGCACGCGCGCGCGGGGGCGACTCAGCGCCGGGGCGCGTACATGATGACCGCGACGCCGAGCAGGCAGATGAGCGCGCCGAGCACGTCGTAGCGGTCGGCCGACACGCCGTCCACGGCCACGCCCCACGCCAGCGAGAGGATGACGAAGACGCCGCCGTACGCGGCGTAGACGCGGCCGAAGTGCGCCGGCTGATACGTCGGGATGATGCCGTAGACGAAGAGCACCGCCGCGCCGGCGAGGGCCAGCGGCCACCGCCCGCCCTCGCGCCACCACTGCCACACGAGATATCCGCCGCCGATCTCGGCGATGCCTGCCAGGACGAAGAGCACGATCGAGTGCGCCACGCTGCCGACGGTCAGGAGCCGACGGCGCCGAGCTCGAGCCGCGTCGGGACGGCGCTCTTCTCCGTGCGGTCGGCGACCTCGGTATCGCCGGCCGTCGCGCGCGCGGCGGTGGCGTCGGCGCCCTCGGCGAGCGCGCGCACGGCGGCCTCGCCGCGGCGGCGAGCGAGCGCGGTCAGCTCGGACTCGGGGAGCGGGGCCAGCTCCACCAGCCGTCGGAACACCGTCTCGTAGAAAGCACGATCGCCGCCGCCGCGGCCCACCAGCGCCAGCACGCGGCTGGCGCGCTCGGCCTTCTTGCCGGTGCGTTTCTCGTAGCCGGCGCCGAGCTCGTCGAGCGCCTTGGCCCCGCCGCGCTCGGTGAGCAGACTCTCCAGCGCACGCTGGGTCTTCACATCGTCGAGTGCCACCGGACCGGGATCCTCGCCGGGCTTCAGGCTGACGCCGAGCCGCTGCGCCAGCTCGCGTCGCACGGCGGCCGAGCGCAGCGCCTCGCCGTCCGCCGCGCCCTCGTACGTCCCGTGCACGATGAGCGAAAGCCGCGGGCGCTTGGCGAGCACGTCGGCCACGCGCTTGAGCTTCTGGCGCTCGGGCGGACGCACGACGTCGCTGCCCGGCTCGAAGGCGATCGACTCGACCGTCTCCTCGGCGCCACCGAAGAGCGCGCCGAGCGCGCGGAAGGGCGAGGTGACGACCTTCGTCAGCACGGTGACGAGGGCCTGCCAGATCACGTGCCCGTAGCTGAACTCCGGGTGATCCACGTTGCCACGGACGGGCAGTGCGATATCGATGCGTCCGTCGGAGTCGCTGAGGATCGCGATGGCGAGGTCGAGCGGCAGCCGCGTGGCCCCGGGGCTCTCCACGCGCTCGCCGAGCTGCAGCTGCTGCAGCACCACCTTGTTCTCGCCCACGAGCGCGCTGTGGTCGAGCTTGTACTGCAGGTCCAGGTTCATGGTGCCGGCCTTGATGCGGCGGCCGGCGAAGGTCGCGCTGTACGGCGAGAGCGTGGACATCGGCACGTTGCGGAAGACGACGGCGATGTCCGTGAAGACTTTCGGCTCGAAGGCGCTCAGGGCGCCGTCGACGTTGACGGAGCCGAACTCGTCCACGCGGCCGGCGAGCTTCATCGTCGTGCGGCTCTGCGGGTCGGAGTCGAGCCCGGCCACGACGCCGGCCAGGCCGTGCACGCGGGTGGCGAACGGCAGCACGAGGCTCAGATCGGCAAAGTGCATCGCGCTGTCGTCGAGCCGGACGCGTCGCACGCTGACCGGGAACGCACGCTCCGCGGGACGGGCGACCGTGGCCGGCAGGGCGCTCGGCGCCGGGGGCGCGGCCACCGGCGTCTCGGGCCGCTGCATGAGCTTGGCGAGGTTGGTGGTCTTGTCCTTGAAGATGACGAGCCGTCCGTCGAGCTCCGCGAGCCGGACCTCGTCGATCTCGAGCCGGTCGGGCGCGAGCCCGAAGCGGATCGTCTCCGCGTGCAGCGACTTCCACGCCAGCACGGGCTCGCCGGTCGCCGCCTCGAGCACCAGCACGCGGTCGATGTCGGCGAGGCCGGTGTAGGTGATCACCGGCTGGTCGGCGCCGCGGCGGTACGTGAAGCGGCCGGTTGTCGACAGGTTGCCCGAGCGCAGCACGACGGCCGCGCTCTGCGCGGCGTACGGCTGCGCGGGCGTCAGCGCGAACTGCGCGAGCGCGAGTGTCGCGTCGACCGCGCTACCGTCGGGCGCCAGCGCGCCCTTGGCCGCGAAGCGTCCGCCCTGGACGACGCGGAAACTCGCGTCGAACGGCCACGCCTTCTTGCCGTCCGTGCGGACGTCGCGCACGCTGGCGCGGAGCTCGGCAATCCCGACGTCGACGGCAGGGGCGACGCTGCGATCGGTGAGCGCGACGCGGTGATCCGCCAGCTCGAGCGTGCCGAGCTCGACGATCCACGGCTTGACCGCGGAGGGCGAAGGCCGGGTCGTGGCGCGCGGCGCCGATGCCGACGCGCGCGACGGCGGCGCGCCGGCCGCTGTCGGCGTGGCCGCCGGGCCCAGCATGGTGACGGCGGGCAGCGTACCGGCGGCGTCGCGAACCACCGTGGTCGTCCCTCCCTTGATCCCGATGCGGCCGATGGTGACCCGCCGCGAGCCGAGATCCACGCGACCGTTCTGCAGCGCGATCTCGTCCAGCGTCACCACCGGCGTCTTCGTCGTGGCCTCCCTCAGCGCCACGCGGGCGACGCTCACGGCGAGGCCGTCGATCACGCCGGCCAGCCCCGCGGGGCCGCTCTCGAGCCGCGCCGACAGACCGACGCCCAGCGCACCCACGTCCGCGGCGACCGGGGTGGCGCGGCTCGAATCGAGCAGGGACAGCGCGATCTCCTCGAGCCGGACCTTCTCGAGGGCGACGCGCCAGGGCCGTTGCGCGGCGACCGGCGCCGCCGGCGGCGGCGGTACGGTGGCCGACGGCGTCGCAGCGCTCGGCGGCGCGGGGATGACGAGCGTCTGCCAGTTCACGGTGCCGTCACGCGCGACCGCCGCCGCGACTCGCCCGCGGCTCACGGCGATCTCCGGCACCGTCAGCTCCTGTGCGATCAGATCGCCGTGCGCGGCCGTCAGCTCGATCCTTTCCAGCGCCAGCAGCGGCGTCCGGTCGTCACGCCGTGCGAGCGCGAGGTCCTTCACCGCGACCTCGACGCCTTCGACGGTGAGCGCGGTGGCGCCGTCGCGATAGCCGAACTGGTAGCGCACGGTCGCGTCCACCGTGCCACCCGGCTCGGCCACCGCGAGCTGGTCCTGCGCGAATCGCCACGCAGTGGCGAGCGGGAAGCCGCGGAGGCCGAAGCGGCCGGTCGAGGCGACCGGGACCAGGGAGACCTCGCCATCCCAGCCCACGACGCCGCCGCCCGTGAGCGTCGCGGTAATCGTGTACGGACCGCGCCGCTCGCGCAGCGTCGTCACGTCGAGGAGCTCGATGTTGATCGGCTGGACGGCGACCGTCTGCGGCGCGCGGCGCGAGAGGTCCGTGAACGACAGCGTCCCGTTGCGAACGACCGTGTGCTGGACGAGCATCCGCGGCGGTGGGCCGGAAGGCCTGGTGGCCGGCTCGCGCTTCGGCAGCGCGTCCAGCAGCTCGGCCAGGTTCATCCGGCCGTCGGCGCCGAGGACGGCGTCGATGCGCGGCGCGTCGAGCTCGATGGCGGCGAACGTCCAGGCGGCGCGGAAGAGGCTCGTCGCCTCGAAGTCCACGAACAGCCGGTCGAAGCCGAGCAGCGGTCGTCCGTCGGCCTCGCGGAGCCGGAAGTCCTTGACTTCGAGCTTGAACAGCAGCGGATTCCAGCGGACCTCGCCGACCTCGGCGCGCCGCTGGAGCTGCTCGGCGGCGTACTTCGGTACGTAGCTACGGATGAGGCGGGGCACCAGGAAGAAGCCAGCCAGCGTGTACGCGCAGAACAGGACCGCCACCACCGAGACGGCCACGACGAACCGCGTGCCGCTGACCACGCGCCGCAGCCGTGCGCCTCGAGACTCCGGGGTCATTCGGGCATTGTCGGCGCACACGCGCCCGTCTTCAATGGGACCATGGGGACCCCTCCCGGGCCCGTGCGGCGGTCCGGCGACCGCCGACACCGCCCGATCCGGTCCCGGACGGGCCCCGGATCCGGCGCACGGAAAGCTTCGGCCCGGGCAGCCGCGTTGCTACGCTCGAAGTCAGGTGTCGTCACGGTCGTTCCGGGCACGGTGCCCGGCGTTTCCCACACCACAGGGGACGCAATGAGCGCACGACGGACGCAGTTGGCGAAGGCGCGGCTACGCAGAAGGCTCCGTAAGGCGGATGCACAGATCGCTCGCAGCCGGCGGAAGATCAAGGCGCTGGCCAAGAAGCTGCGGAAGGAGACCACGATGCTGAGCCGGCGCGAGATGCGCCGCGCGCGCATCAAGTAGCGCAGGCGTTCCCCGACGCCGCGTAGTCGACGATCCCCGGTGCCCGCGACCGGGGATTGCCGTTCATGTGGGCCGCCGACCAGCCCACCACGCAAGTACACTACGGCCCCATGGCGAACGCGGTGCCGGCCTTCCTCGACGAGCACGTCGCCATCGGCGATGGCGAGCGTCCGGCGCTGGTGACGGCGGCGGGCGCCCTGAGCTATGCCGACGTGCTGGGCCTGGTGAACCGCACCGGCCGCGCGCTGCGCGAGGCGGGGATCGAGGCCGAGCAGCGTGTGGCCATGCTGTTGCCCGACGGGCTCGCGTGGGTCGCCGTGTTCTTTGGCGCGCTGCGCATCGGCGCGGTGGCCGTGCCGCTGAACACGCGGCTGGCCCCGGACGTCTGCGCGGAGCTGCTGCGCGACAGTCGCGCCCGCGTGCTCGTCGCCGACCCGGCGCTGCGGCGCGCCCTCGGCTCCCGGCTCGCCGACCTGCCGCACCTGCGGCTGGTGATCGAGGCGGGCGCCGGCGCCGCGGCGCCGAGCCTCGAGGACCGTCAGGCGGCGTGCCGCCTCGACCTGGAGCCCGAGGCAGTCAGCGGCGATGACATGGCATTCTGGCTGTACACGTCCGGAACAACGGGACTCCCGAAGGCGGCGGTGCACCTTCACCGCGACCTGCTCGCGTGTCGCCACTATGGCCTCGACGTTCTCGGCGCCGGCGCGGGCGACCGCGTGCTCGCGACGTCGAAGCTCTTCTTTGCTTACGCGCTCGGCAACGCGCTGCTGGTGCCGCTGTTCGTCGGCGCCCGGACATTCCTGGAGCCGCGCTGGGCGGAGCCAGGGGCGATCGCCGAGACCGTGCGCGCGTTCCGGCCGACCTTGTTCTTCTCGGTGCCCACGTTCTACGCGCGGCTGCTGCGCGCGGCCCTGCCCCGCGAGCTCTTCGGCTCGGTGCGCCTGTGCGTCTCCGCGGGCGAGCGGCTGCCGCCCGACCTCTACCGCGAATGGCGCGAGCGCTTCGGCGTGGAGATTCTCGACGGCCTCGGGGCGACGGAGACGATCTTCATGGTGCTGTCCAACCGACCGGGTGCCAGCGCGGCCGGCGCCACCGGGCTGCCCGTGCCGGGGACCGAGGCGCGGCTTCTCGACGGCGACGGTCGTGAGGTGCCCGACGGCGTGCCGGGCGTGCTGCACGTGAAGACACCGTCGGCGAGCCCGGGCTACTGGAACCGCCTGGAGCAGAGCCGCCGGACGTTCATCGGCGAGTGGTTCCGCACGGGGGACGTGCTGACGCGCGATGCGTCGGGCGTCTTTCGCCACGCCGGCCGCGAGGATGACTTCTTCAAGGTGGCCGGCATGTGGGTGACCCCGGCCGACGTCGAGGCGGTGCTGCTCTCCCACCCGGGCGTCGCCGAGGCGGGCGTGGTCGGCGCCGAGGACGCGGCCGGCCTCGTGAAGCCGTTCGCGTTCGTGGTGCCCGGCAACGGCGCCCGCGCCGACGTGCTGATGGCGGAGCTGAACGCGCTCGCGGCCGAGCGGCTGGCCGCGCACCAGCGTCCGCGTCGGATCACGTTCGTCGACGCGCTGCCGCGTACCGCGACCGGCAAGCTGCAGCGCTTCGCCCTCAAGGCGCAGGCCGAGCCACGATGACCGGCGAGCATGCCACCACCATCCAGGTGCGCTGGAGCGACGTGGACGCGGCCGGGATCGTCTTCTATCCGCGCTTCTTCGAGTGGTACGACCTCGGCTGCGAGTCGCTGTTTGCCGCGCTCGGAATGCCGTGGCCGGAGGCATTTCCAAAGTACGACATCGTCGGCGTGCCGATCGTGGAGTCCGGGTCGCGCTTCGTCTCGCCGGCGCGCTACGGTGACGTGCTCACGATCCGGTCGAGGGTGGCGTGGGTGAAGACCCGGACCTTTCGGATGGAGCACACGATCTTCGCCGGCGAGACGTTGTGCGCCACCGGCTTCGAGGTCCGCGCCTGGGTCGGCCGGCCGGCGACGCCGGCGTCGCCGCTGGCGGCGAGGGCCATTCCCGACGACGTGTCGCGCAAGCTGAGAGGAGGAATCGCGTGAAGCCAGAAGTCGTCTACACCAAGGCGGCGCCGAAGACCGGATTCTCCGAGGGCATGGAGTCGCCGATCGCCCAGGGCGTCAAGTGCGGCGATTTCGTGTTCGTGTCGGGGCAGGGGCCGCTCGACCCGGTGACCAAGCAGGTCGTGTCGGACGACATCGAGCAGCAGACGCGCATCACGCTCGACAACGTCGTCAAGGTGCTGGAAGCGGCCGGCACGTCGCTCGGGAACGTGGTGAAGGTCGGAGTGTTCCTGCGCGACATGAAGGATTTCGACGCCTTCAACCGGGTGTTTCGCGAGTACTTCAAGGGCGTGCAGCCGGCGCGCACCACCGTCGAGGCCGCCGCGCCCCGCAAGGGCGTGAACGTCGAGATCGACGCCATCGCGTGGATTCCGCGCTGACCCGGCAGCTCGTCAGCGGCCCGAGCCGCGGACGATGCTGAATCCCGAAATGTCCCGGGACTGCACCAGCCGCGTGCCGAACGCGATCGCCTCGGCCTCCGTGGCGAACTCTCCGAGGAGAACCTGGCCGGAGGCGGTGTCCGGTATCGAGACCTGGATGCTGTAGGCCGCGATCGGCAGAGGCCCGGCGGGGCGCTCGGTGGTGAGTGCTGAGACCGGGACCGCCGGCCGGTCCGCCGCCCGCGTATCCGGCACCGGCGCCCTGCCGTCGCGCACCGCCGCCGGCGCGCGGCGCACGGCGGGTGTGTCGACTGATGTGGCCGCGCGCGGACGCAGGCGTGCCACGACATGGCCAGCGCCCCAGAGGCCGAGCCCGAGCGCGAGGATCGCGAGCGCCGCGCGGACGACCGTCGGCGCCGGCGGCGGCGTCCATCGCGGGCGCGCGCGCCGGCGCCGACCGTGCGCCGAGCTCGGACGGTCGTGGCTGTAGTAGCTGAAGTCCCGGAAATCAGGGCTGAGCTCGGCCTTCACGCCGTTCAGGCACACGCCGAGCAACGGCGTCTTCGTTCCGCTCAGCATGCCCTTGGCGCGACGCAACGCTGCCCGCGGCACGTGGCCGACGCGCACGACGCACACGATACCGTCCGCCGCCGACGCCAGGATCGCGGCGTCAGCCACCGAGAAGATCGGTGCCGAGTCCAGGATCACGTAGTCGTACCGCTGGCGGGCGTCGGCCACGAGCCGACTGAAGCCAGGCGAGCCGATCAGCTCCGAAGGGTTCGGTGCACGCCGTCCGCTCGGCAACACGAAGAAATTGTCCATGCCCGGCGAGTCGAGCAGGTGTTCCATCCCCGCCTTGCCGAGCATCAGATCGGCGAAGTTCAGCGTCGCGTCGTCGAGCCCGACGGACCCGAGCACGACGTCGGTCACGCCGGGGTCGCGGCGGATGCCGAAGATCTGGCCGATGGAGGGGTTGCGCAGGTCGGTCTCGACCAGGAGCGTCTTCTTGCCGAGCTGAGCGAGCGCGATGGCCAGGTTCGTGGCGATGGTGGTCTTGCCTTCCCCCTGCGAGGTGCTGGTGACCACGATCGTCTTGATGTCGCGGTCGAGCACGCTGAAGAGGACGTTCGTCCGGAGCCCGCGCACCGCCTCCGCCAGGGGCGAGCGCGGCGCGAACACCGTGGGAAGCACCGCATAACGTTCGTGATGCTCCTCGTCGCCTCTGCCAGGCGGAGCTTGACCGTCCGCCGCCGCCGTGGCCTGGGGATCGATGTGGCCGATCACGGCGAGAATCGGCGTTTCCAGCAGCGACTCCAGGTCATCGATGGCGCCGATGGAGGTATCGAGGGCCTCGGCGATGAATGCCAGCAGCAGTCCCATCACCGCCCCCAGCGCCAGCCCGACGAAGGCGCGCTGCATGGCCTGCGGCTCGTTGACCGCGGCCCGGGACTCCAGCGCGGGACGCACGATCGTGACCTCGGCGACCTGCTCCTTCTCCTTGATGAGCGCTTCCTGCAGCCGCTCCTTCAGCAGGGAGAAGATGCGCTCGTTCACCTTGACCTCTCGCTCGATGCGCGCGGTCTCGAGCGCCACCGCCGGCAGCGTGGCGACCCGGTCGTTCACCTCCCGGATGACCGTCTGCACCTGCAGGCTCCGCGCGCGCAGCACGTCGAGCTGCGAGGCCAGAGCTTTCCGCAGCCGCAGGCGGTTTGCCGTCACCACGTGCGCGAGCTCGCGCCGGACGCTGTCGATCCGCGCGTCGACCGCGCGAACCTGCGGGTGTGTCGGCTGCAGCGCCAGCAGGAGCGTGTCGCGCTCGAGCACGAGCTCGCTCAGCGTCGCCTGCAGCTTGCTCAGATTCGCGTCGGGCGTGGCGCCCGGCGGCACGGCCGTGGGCAGGCCGCCGTCGTCCCGGCTGACGAGGTCGAGCTGGACCTGGGTGGCGCGAATGTCGCGCTGGATGCGCTCGTGCTCGCTCTCCTGCTCGGCCAGGCGCACGAGCGCGGCCCGTGTCTCGTCCTGCAGCAGCAGGACCTTGTTGGTCTCCTGGAACGTTCGCAGCCGCTCCTCGGAATCCCGTAGCCGCCTGCCGACCTCGGAGAGCTGGCCCTCGATGAAGCGGCGCGCTTCCACGATCTGGTACGTCCGGGTCTCGATGTCGTTGTCGCGGAACGCCTCCGCCACGCTGTTGGCGATGCGCGCGGCGGCGCCCGGCTCGGACGCGGTCGTCGTGATATCGATCAGGCTCGTGCGATCCGCCCGGGTGACCTCGACCTGTGTGGACAGCGTCTGGATCACCGCCTGGTAGGCGGCGGAGGCGCGGATGTCGTCCGCGCCGACCGACGGCGGCAGCAGTGACAGCATCTTGGCCGCGCGCGCCAGCACGGGGAAGCTCTTCACGAGCGCGGCGTTCGTGTCGAGATCGCCGACGGGGCTCACGCCGACGATGTCCCGCAGCAGCAGCGTGTTGACGTTGAAGGAACGCTCGAACTTCACGACGGCCGTCGCGCGATAGAGCGGCGGCGGCGACTGAAGCACGGCCAGCGCGTAGGCGGCGGCGGCCGCCACCAGCGGCGGCAGCACGGCAAGCCACTTCCGGCGGCGGATCACCCACCAGTAATCGCGGAGGTTCGGCTCCTGCTGAGGCACGGTTACCGGAGCAGCTCGCGCAGCAGCAAGTACTGGCTGAACGGCGTGAGCGGCAGGGCGGCGAACTCGAGCGTCGGCTTCAGCTTGGCGAGGAACGCGTTCCAGTTGGCGATGGCCGTCCGCGGCAGCACGATGACGTCGTTCGCCTGGAGCGCCACATCCTGCGACCGGTCGAGGCCGGACATCGCGCGCTCGAAATCGACGGCGACGACCTGCGGATTGCGCAAGTCACCGCGGATCACGCGGGCGCTATCGAGCAGCGCGGTGTCCTTCGGTCCGCCCGCCAGCGCGAGCGCGTGCGACAGGCGCATCTTGGGCCCCAGGGGATACGCACCGGGCGAGTTCACCTCGCCCAGGAGGAATACCTTCTGGTCCTCCGTGCGCTTGCCGGGCACGAAGACGAGGTCGCCGGCGTCGACGACGAGGTCGCGGAGCCGGTCGCCATCGGCGAGCAAGGCCACGACGTCGATCGTGTAGGTTCGGCCGTCGCGCCGCACCAGGCGCACGTCCTGCAAGTTCGCCTGCGCGCGCGGGCCTCCGGCAGCGACCAGCACGTCCACCAGGGTCGTCCGTCCGCGCAGCGGCAGGTGGCTGTTGTTCTGGACCTCGCCGATGACGGAGACCGTCTTGCTGCGGTAGTCCTTCACGGTCACCGCAACGCTCACGAGGCGGTGCGTCGTTGCGAGGGCGCGGCGCATCTCCGCGGCCGCCTGCTCGCTCGTGAGGCCGGCCACCTTGACCTCGGAGAAGCTCACCGTCACATCCCCGTTCGGCTTGACCTCGGCGGACAGCCGGTCCTGCGCCATCTCCTTCGTCATGAGGATGTCGAGCACGTCGCCCGGTCCGATCTTGTACGCCGCCCGTCCGTCGACGGTCACGAAGCTCTCGTTCTCCAGCACGGGCGGTGGCAGCGGTGCGGCCTCCGTGGGTCCGGTCCCGCTCGCCTCACGGCTCACCTCGGTCGCCGTTGTCGTGGGGCGCGGCGCCGAGCTCGCACAGCTCGCGAGCATGAGCGACACGAGCGCAATGCAGCCGAGACGGGACGCGCGCCGGGTCATGACGCCTCTCCATCCCGGTCCGCGTCGCTGGCGTCGTAGCCGAGGAACTCGCGGACATAGAGGAACGGGTTGTCGGCGAGATCGATGATTTTCTCCGCCGCCAGCGGGCGCCCCCGGTGACGGGCGATGGCGACGACGGGACGCAGCGGCAGCCCGGGGTTCTTCTTCACCACGCAGCCCACCTCGCCGCTGTTGAGCCGGACGAGGCCGCTGATCGGGAAGCTCACGAGCATCTCGACGGCGGCCTTCAGCACCGCGTTGGGCACGTGCGCGCGCTCGCGGCGCAGCAGCTCCTTGACCGCGGCCGGCGGCCATTCGCGCGGACCGGAGGGCTGCTGCCGGGAGAGCGCGTCGTAACTCGCGGCGAGGGCGATGACCTGCGCGCGGATCTCGGGCGTCCCGTTCCGCCGCGCGTCGGGGCGGCCGTGCCTCGCGCCGCGTGCGCTCGCGTGGAGCAATGCCGCCCGTCCGAGCTCCGCGAGCTCGAGCTGCGAGCACTGCAGATTCATGCCGATCCGCAGGGCCAGGATGGCGACGTTCACGGCGACGTCCGCGGCGCCCGTCGCGCGCGCGTCGCCCCCCAGCAGGGGGACCAGCAAGGCGTCGCTGCTCTCGAGCTCGGCAATCAACATCTCGATGATCCCCTCCACGCGGCCGGTCCCCGAGGCGAGCAATGCCTCGGTGCCCTCGACCGCCTTCGCACGCGTGTCGATCGCGATGCGTGCTTCACTCGACAGGCTCATGGCGCATCCGGCGGTGGCTCGCTGTGGTCCGCCGTCGCGTGCCCGTTGTGGGCGCCGTCGGTGCGACGCCGAGACATCAGGGCCAGGATCTCCGTGCGGCTGAAGCGCCATCGGCGGCCGATCTGATGGCCGGGCAAGACCCCCTGGCGAGCGAGCCGATAGACGGTCTTCACGTGGATCTGGAGCAGGGCCGCGGCCTGCGCGGGGGTGATTACTTCGCGCATGGGGCCGTCCGTGGTCGCGGCCATCTCCGCGCCGCTGTCGCCGCACGCCACAGACAGTCGCCGAGCTGCAGCGGCAGCCGCGGGCGGTCGTCGAACGGCCGCTCGAGCTCCACGGTGGCCTGGATGGCATTGGGCCATCGCAGCCGAAGCGCGGTGGCGAGCCGCGCCGGGCGCCGTAGCGCGAACGCGATCGACGGAGTGGTCATGTAGTGCGCGTCGCGCGCCCACTGTCTGAGGACCGCCTCCGCAAGCCAGCGCGGCTGCGGCGCGTCGACGTCTTCTCCGCCGCGGGCATCGAGCAGCTGCCGCGCCAGCCGCACGGCGCCGCCGATCCAGCCCGCCCGGCATTCTTCCGGTCCGAGGCATCGCTGCCAGTCGAAGTTCGCCGGCAGCGATTCGATCGCCGCGGCCACATCGCACAGCCATACGGGGCGCCAGAGGCCGTGGCCGAGCATGTGGACGGAGAGCAGGGCGAGATGGTCCTCGGCGCCGGGCACCCGCACGGCGTCGCCGCCGAGTGGCACGAGGCGGGAGCGCTCGTACACGTCGTCCCAGGAGCGGCCGGGCAGAGGCACGGTATCGTGCAGGTCGACCCGGCTGCGTTCCGCGCGCGCCGCCCGGAGCGCCGCGGCGGCGCGTGCGAGCTGCCCCGGGCCGACCCACAGGTCGACGTCTCCGTACGGGCGCAACCCCGGCGCGGGATAGAGACGCGCGGCCGCCCAGCCTTTGGCCAGCACGGGCTCGATGCCGGCGGACCTCAGCGCACCGACGGCCGCCGTGATCCGCCGCTCGTGCAGACGCGCCTGCAGCGTCTGCAGGCGGAACGTCGCGCGGAGGTCACGCGCCAGCGACGACCGCGCGCAGCCGGCGTGTCGCAGCTTCCACCACGCGAGGCCGCCCGCACCGGTGCGCATCAGCAGCGGCGCCACGTCGGCGAGCGCCTCCGGCGAAATCGAGAGCGGTGGCGGCGATGACCGCCAGGAGCCCGCGAGCACCGCGCCCACCACGACGCCGCGAGCCCGGCCGGTCAGCATCCACGGCTCTGGCACTTCGATCCGCGCTGGATGCAGCAGGTATTCGGAACGCCGCAGATCGGCAGGTCCGAGCACGACGGCGGCACGCGTGCCAGACACTCCACCAGCGTGATGCACGATCCGGCCTCGGCCGGCACGGGGGCGACGATCGATTCCACCAGGGGAACGAGCAGAGCGACCGCGCCCGTGATGCCAAGTGCGCGGATGACCTCGCGGCGCGCGTACTGGCGCGCGCGCCAGGACACGGCCGGGACATCGTCGAGCAAGCGGGCGCGATAGAGCTGGTTGAGGCCGCTCCACACGAGGCGCTCGGACGTCGGAATGCCGACTTCCCGCGCGAGGCGCGTCGCGGTCGCCGCCACCGGCGTCTGGCCGTCACAGCACCGCCACACCAGCGTGGCCGTCCGGTTCAGACAGTGGGCGGTGTGCGACTCGAGGTCATAGACGAGCGTTTCGTCGGCGAGCGTTTCCACGACGAGTCCCGCCGATCGGGCACGCGGCATCACGGCTTCCCCGTCGCGTGTCATGCGGGCCGCCGCGCGCCGTCCGTCGCGTCCAGCAGCGCGCGCGCCACGTCGGCCGCTTCTCCGCGAGCGCCCTCGATGGCGGACGCGACCGCGACCGCACGCGGCACGATGGCCAGCGCCTCCGCGGGCCGGACGCGGGCGCCGACGGCGTGCTCGAGCAGGGCGATGCCGGCCTGGCCCGCGGACAGGCGGCGCGGGCGCCAGCGGGCGCCCGTGCGATAGCGCGTGACCACGACCATCCCGACCGGCAGCGGTAGTGGCGCGCTCCGGGCCGCCGCCGCCTCCGGTGGGACGCCGTCGCGCAGCCGCAGAGGTCTCGGATACGCGTGCACGCGGCCGTGCGGGTCGAGCACCGCGAACTCGTCGGAGTAATAGGTCGCACCCGCGGCGACGAGGGCGGCCACGAGGGTGCTCTTGCCGCTCATCGAGCGTCCGGGGATGACAATGGCGCGTCCGCGCCAGCCGACGACGCCTGCGTGCACGAACAATCGGCGCGGCGCATGGGCGGCGACGTAGAGCTCGAGGTCGGTCTCGAGCGCGCTCAGCGCCTCTTCACGTCCCAGTGAGCGCGCGACGCGGACGGAGTTGGCGTAGACGACGTTGAAGCGCCGCAAGCCCCGTCCAGACGCAGAGCCGCCGCCGACGACGGAGTAGAGGCGCTCGACACGGCGGATGGCTGCCGGCACGGAGCCGGGTGGCAGACGCCGCGCGAGATCCGCGAGCAGCTGCGGCTCGTCCGTCCGGATGCCGATGGGCAAGCCGTACGCTCGCACACGAAGATCCGCCGCCCATCCCAGGCGGTCGAGATTCTCCATTCACGTCGACGTGGTCTTGAGGGCGACTGCGGTCGTCCCGGCCATCCTCGTTCCCCTCTGTTCCTTCGAGTGCGCTTCTGTTCCCTCGCGCGGCCTCCCGTGCCGAGCAGTGACCGTGCCAGGCCTCGCGGCAACTTGCGGGCCCAGTTTCGTGGCCAGCGGACCGGGCGTCGCCGTGCTGGCACCGACAGGCTGGCATCCGCGGTCATGCCGGCACGGAGATCGGACGCGGCGCGACGTGCGCGGTCGGTCGCGCACGCCGGCACCGCACCAAAGGGGGCGACGGGCGGGGCCGCTCTGAGTACACTCCCGGCTATGACGAAAGGTCCCGAACCTCGAGCGGATCGGCGGGCTGACGCAGCGACGACGCCGCCGACGGCGGCGGTCGGCGGACGCGGCCTCGTGGGCGTGTATCTGTCAGTGCACACCCCGCGGTACTGCACGTACGATGCGGCGTTCGCCGGCAAGCTCGCGCACCCGGACTTCCAGGCCGTGCGCGACGGGCTCGTCGCCCAGGGACGCCACGTCGCCACGCTGGCGCCCGACCTGATCGTCGTCAACTCCTGTCATCTGATCACGACGTTTCCGACGGTGGTGGACGGCACGCCCCGCCATCGCGGCGTGCTCACGGCGCAGGAGGCGCCCGAGCTCATCCACGGCGTCGCGTACGACTTCCCCGGCGATCTGGAGTTCGCCGCTGCGCTCGTCGATCGCGGCAAGGCCGCCGCCCTGCCGTGCACGCTCGCGAACGACGTCCATTACCCGCTGGATTACGGAACCGTGATGCCGCTGGTGTGTTACCTGGACAGGGCACAGCGGACGCCGGTGCTGCCGGTGTCGGTGTGCCTGGCGGCCGATCTCGACGAGTCGTTCGCGTGGGGCCGGCACGTGGCGCAGACGGCGGCGGCGCTCGGACGTCGCGCCGTGTTCGTGGCCAGCGGCAGCGTCTCGCACAAGCTCGTGCGCGGACCGGAAAAGTGGCCGGGCCCAGCCGAGCAGGAGCTCGACCACCGGCTGGCCCGCATGCTGGCCGAGGCGCAATACGACAAGGCGTGGGCGTGGCTGCCGGAGTACGCGGAGGCGGCGGAGCCCGAGATGGGCGGCCGGCATCTGGCCATGATGCTCGGTGCGCTGCTCGAGAGCGGTCACCGCTTCCAGGCCGATCTGCACGCGTACGGACCATCGTCGGGCAGTGGCAACTACGTGATCTCGATGGCGATGTAGTAGTCTTGTGCCGCTTCGGACGAACCTGATCAGGAGGAGCACCATGTCACTGAGCCGTCGAGCATTTCTCGCGCGCGCCTCCGTCGCCGCGGCCGGTGTCGCGGTCGGCCCGTGGGTGGCGAGGAGTCACGCGCAGGGTGGCCCGCTCAAGATCGGTCTCGTGCTGCCGTACTCGGGCGTCTACCAGGTCCTCGGCGAGTCGATCACGCAGGGGATGGAGCTCGTCTTCGCGCGCGAGGGCGGAAAGATCGCCGGACGCGACGTCGTCATGATCAAGGAAGACGACGAGATGCAGCCGCCCGTCGGCATCCGCAAGACCGAGAAGCTCATCGAGTCCGACAAGGTCGACATCCTCACCGGCCCCGTCCACAGCGGCATCCTCATGGGCATGCGCGACAAGGTCCACAACAGCAAGACGATCCTGATCGTCTCCAACGCGGGCGCCGACGCCATCTCGCGCGAGCGCTGCTCGAAGTGGATCTTCCGCACCTCGTTCTCGAACTGGCAGCCGAACCAGCCGATGGGTGGCTGGGTCGCCAAGAACGTCTCGAAGGAGGTCTTCATTAGCGCGCCGAATTACCAGGCCGGCAAGGACCAGCTGAACGCCTTCAAGGAGACGTTCGTGCCCGCCGGCGGCAAGCTGGTCGGCGAGGAATATCCGAAGCTCGGCGAGACGGACTACGCGCCGTTGCTCACCAAGATCCGCCAGTCGGGCGCCAAGGCCGTCTACGCGTTCTTCTCGGGCACCGACGCCGTGAACTTCGTGAAGCAGTACGACCAGTTCGGCCTCAAGGGTCAGGTCCGGCTCACCGGCGCCGGCTTTCTCACCGAGCCGGATGTGCTGCCCGCGCAGGGCAAGGCGGCGCTGGGCGTGGTGACCGGACATTTCTACACGCCACAGCTCGACAGCCCCGTGAACAAGAAGTTCGTGGCCGATTTCAAGTCGAAGTTCGGCGGCAAGACGCCGGACGGCTTCGCGTGCCAGGGCTACGACACCGCGGAGGTCATCGTGCGCGCCGTCAAGGCCGTGAACGGCAACACGCAGGACAAGGACAAGCTGGTGGCCGCGCTCGAGAAGGTCGAGTTCGAAAGCCCGCGCGGTCATTTCCGGTTCGATCCGAAGACGCACAACGTGATCCAGCCGTTCATCTACGTCCGCGAGGTGAAGGAGGTGGCCGGAGGCCTCGACAACGTCCCGATCGACAAGATCGCGAACGTCGCCGACCCCGGCACCGGCTGCACCTTGCCCGCGTAAGAGACGCCAGGGGGCCGGGCCGCACGCCGGCCCCCGCGCTCGCCGCCGCGTGCTGCTCTCGGATCTGCTCGCGCAGGCGCTCAACGGGCTGTCGTACGGCGTTCTGCTCTTTCTTCTGTCCGTCGGCCTGACGCTGATCTTCGGGATGCTCGACGTGGTGAATCTCGCCCACGGCTCGTTCTACATGCTGGGGGCGTACGCCGGGCTCGCCATGCTCGCCGTGGGCGGCAGCTTCTGGCTGGCGCTGCTAGCGGCGCCCGTCGTCGTCGGCCTCATCGGGGCGGTCATGGAGCGCGCCGTGCTGCGGCCGCTCTACCGCCGTCCGCCGCTGGACCAGGTGCTCCTGACGTTCGGCTTCATCTACGTGTTCGAAGACGTCGTCAAGTGGATCTGGGGCGGCACCATCCGGTCCATCCCGCCGCCCGACGTCTTCGCCGGCTCGGTGAGGCTCTTCGGCGGCGCGTTCCCGTCGTATCGGATCTTCGTGATCGTGTTCGGTCTCGCGATGGCGGGGCTGCTGTGGCTGCTCGTGGAGCGGACGCGGCTCGGCGCCATCATTCGTGCCGGCGTCTACGACGCCGAGATGACCGCCGGCATGGGTATCAACATCGACCGCGTGTTCACCGCCGTCTTTGCCTTCGGCGCCGCGCTCGGCGGGCTGAGTGGCGTCATCGCGGGGCCGATCCAGTCCGCGCAGCCGCCGATGGGGGCGGCCATCCTCGTCCCCGCGCTGATCGTCGTTGTCGTGGGCGGGCTCGGCAGCCTCAAGGGCTCGCTCGTCGGCAGTCTGCTCATCGGCCAGGCCGAGGTGTGGGGCAAGGTGTGGCTGCCGAGCGTATCGATGGCGATGATCTATCTCGTGATGGCGGCGGTGGTGCTCCTGCGGCCGCAGGGACTCTTCGGGCGGCCGCTGAAGTGACGCGGCGCGTGCTCGGCGTTGCCGCGGTCGTGCTCGCCGTGCTGATTTTTCCGCGCGTGGCCGGCACGTATCCCGTGAAGCTGCTCCAGGAGATTCTGATCTGGGGCATGTTCGCCATGAGCCTGGACTTCCTGATGGGCTATGCCGGCATGGTCTCGTTCGGTCACTCGGCGTTCTTCGGCGTGGGCGGCTACGTCGCGGCGCTGGCCCTCGTGGCCTGGGGCCCGGGCGTCGCGGCCGGGCTGCTGCTGCCGGCGGCGGCGGCCGCGCTCGCCGCGCTCGTGATCGGCTTCTTCTCCATTCGGGTGAGCGGCGTCTACTTCATCATGCTGACGCTCGCCTTCTCGCAGATGTTCTACGCCGTCACGTTCCAGGTGGGATGGCTCGGGGCCGAGGACGGAATCGTCGGCGTGCCGCGACCGCGGCTGGCCGGCGTGGATCTCAACGGGCTGACGGCGTTCCACGTCTACGTCGCGGCTTTCGCCCTCGCCACCGTGCTCGTCCTCTGGCGCATCGTGCGCTCGCCGTTCGGCCATGTGCTGCGCGGGATCCACGACAACGAGGCGCGGATGCAGGCCGTGGGCTACGCCGTCGACCGCTACAAGCTGCTCGCGTTCGTCATCGCGGGCACCGTGGCCGGCGTCGCCGGCGCGCTGTACGCCCAGTTCGTCGGCTCGATCACGCCGGAGGCGTTCCTCTGGAGGACGTCCGGCGAGGCGTTGCTGATGGTGATCATCGGCGGCACCGGCACGCTCGGCGGCGGCTTGCTCGGCGCCGCGGCCTTCATCCTGCTGCAGAGCCTCGTGTCCTCGTACACCGAGCGGTGGATGCTGCTGCTCGGCCTGACGTTCATCGTCTTCGTGCTGTTCGCCCCGGGCGGCATCGTGGGCGCCCTCCGCGGGCGGATCGGGCTGCGCGCGTGACGGCGCTGCTGGAGGTCGACCGGCTCACGCGATACTTCGGCGCGCTGGGCGCCGTGAACGGGGTCACCCTCGCCGTCGAGCGACGCGAGCGACGCGCCATCATCGGGCCCAACGGGGCAGGCAAGACCACCCTGTTCAATCTGATCACGGGCCATCTCGCGCCGAGCGGCGGCCGCGTCGTCTTCGACGGCCACCCGATCACCGGGTTGCCGCCTCACCGCGTGGCGCGTCACGGCCTGGCGCGCTCGTTCCAGCGCACCAACCTGTTCTCGCGGCTGACGGTGCTCGAGAACCTCCGACTCGCGGCGGCGGCGGACGGGCGCGGCAGCTATCGGCTGTTCGGCTCGGTCGATCGGTTGACCGCGCCGCTGGCCCGCGCGCGCGAGGTGGCCGACGCGGTCGGGCTCAGCGAGCGCCTGGACGAGACGGTGGCGCGGCTGTCGTATGGCGAGCAGCGTCAGCTCGAGGTCGGCGTGGCGCTGGCCACGCGGCCGCAGCTCCTGCTGCTCGACGAGCCGACCGCCGGCATGTCGCCGGAGGAAACACGCCGGATGACGCGGCTGCTGGCCGCGCTCGGGCGCGACGTCACGATGCTGATCATCGAGCACGACATGGACGTGGTGTTCTCCCTCGCCGACCGCATCACCGTGCTCCACTATGGCGAGGTCCTGGTGGAGGGGCCGCCCGACGCCGTGCGGGCCGACGCGCGCGTCTACGAGGTCTATCTCGGCACCGGGGACGGCGCCTGATGCTCGAGGTCGCGGAGGTGCACACGTACTACGGCGACAGCCACATCCTGAACGGCGTCTCGGTCGAGGTCCGACCCGGCGAAGCCGTGGCCGTCCTCGGCCGCAACGGCGCGGGCAAGACGACGCTGATCCGGACCATCGTCGGCTTCACGCCCCCGCGCGACGGCCGCGTTCGCTACGATGGCCGCGAGTTGCAGCGGCTGCCGCCGTACCGCATCGCGCGGGCGGGAATCGCGCTGGTGCCGCAGGGGCGGCGCGTGTTCGCGCCGCTCACGGTGGACGAGAATCTCCGCCTCGGCGCGCGTCGCGGACCGTGGACGGTGGCGCGCGTCCACGAGATCTTTCCTCGGCTGCTCGAGCGACGCCGCCAGCCCGGCGGGACGCTGTCGGGCGGTGAGCAGCAGATGCTCGCCATCGGCCGCGCGCTGCTCACGAATCCGCGGGTGGTGCTGCTCGACGAGCCGTCGGAAGGGCTGGCGCCGCTGATCGTGCGCGAGATCGGCCGCGTGCTCCGGCACCTCAAGGAGTCCGGGCTGTCGATTCTGCTGGTGGAGCAGAACGTGCCGCTCGCCCTCCGCGTCGCCGACCGCGTGTACGTGATGAGCAAGGGACAGATCGTGTACCATGGCACCGCGAGCGCGCTCGACGCCGACGAGGACGTCAAGCGGCGCTTCCTGGGAATCGCCTGATGACGCCGCCGCCCTTTCCGACCACCGCCACGCCGAGCGAGCTCGTGGGTCGCGTGCTCGGGCTCAATCCCGGCCTGATGACCGGGCCCGGTACGAACACGTATCTCGTCGGTCGCCGCGACCCGATCCTCATCGACACCGGCGCCGGCGTCCCCGACTACGTGCCGCTTCTCGAGCGCTATCTCGGCGACCGCGGATTCACGCAGCCGTCGCGCGTGCTGCTGACGCACCGTCACCGCGACCACCTCGGCGGCGTCGAGCCGCTGCGCGCGCGCTATCGCGGGCTGCGCGTCGCGAAGATGCGGCACAAGGACGCCGCGCTGCCGGAGCCGATCGACGATCTACGCGACGGTGAGATCGTGCACGGCGAGGGTGTGACGCTGCGGCCGGTCTACACGCCGGGCCACGCGTCCGATCATCTCTGCTACTACCTGGAGGAGGAGCGCGCGCTGTTCACCGGCGACGTGGTGCTCGGCGGCTCGACCACGGTCATTCCCGCCGACGACGGCGACCTGCTCGACTACCTCGCCTCGCTCCGGCGGCTGCTCTCGCTCGACGTTCGCCGCATCTATCCCGCCCACGGGCCCGTCATCGAGGACGGCCCGGCCAGGATCCGCGAGTACATCGAGCACCGCATGCTGCGCGAGCGCCAGATCCTCGATGCCCTCGCCGACCGCGTCAGCACCATCCCCGCGCTCGTCGCCCGCATCTACACCGACGTTGCCCCCGCCCTCCACCCCGTGGCCGCTCTCTCGGTCGAGTCGCACCTGAAGAAATTGGTCCGCGAAGGCCGAGCTCGAGAAGAGAAACGCCCCGATCAACCGTCCCGCTGGCTCTTGACTGAGTCTGCGTAGCGCGTCGGTCAGCCCCGTCCGAGCGCCGGCTTGCCCGGCGCAATCGCCCGGGGCAGGCATCGGAGGGGCCCCTCCGAATCTAAGGAAGCGGGGGTACCGGCTCCGGGTCCGCCATCGCGCGCTTGAGGTGCGGCAGCACTTCGCGCTCGAAGGCCTCCAGCGTCTGGCCGAACGTCGCCGCGAACGCCGCCGCCGACGAGCGTCCGCGCAGCCGCGCGAAGTACTGCACGACCTTGGGGAAGCCGTGGCGCTCGATCAGGTAGTCGGCGAGCAGGAACGTGAGGTGATAGGTCGCGGTCGATCCCTCGCGCTGGTGCCGCAGCGTGAATTGCCGGGGCGAGCCGAGCGTCGCCAGATCCAGGCGTGACTGCGCGACCGCCGCCTGACCGCGCGCGCGGCGCAGCGCCACCCTCCGCTGTCGCTCCAGGGAGTTGAGCCCCATGCGCTCGAGCACCTGGAAGGCGACGTGCTCGGCCATGCCCTCGGCCAGCCACTGGTCCGCACGGCCCTCGCCGCCGGCCAGCTGGAACTGCGCGACGTGCGTCAGCTCGTGGGCGAGCAGACGGATCCACTCGCTACCGGCGTCCGCGAGGCGCCCGTTCACGAGGATACGGCCCGGGCGTGCGAGCCCTACCGCGAACGCCGCCAGCTCGTCGGCGCCGTCCGGGCTGAGGTTCGCGTCCTCCACGATGCCGCGCCGGAACGCCTGGCGGGAGGAGTAGATGTAGACGCGGGTGGTGGACGGCAACGAGAGCCCGAGCTCGTGCATGATGTCGACCAGGCGATCGAGCGATTCCGGACGTGGTCCGCCGACGACTTCGACGATCGGGGGCGCGGCCGGGGCACTCGACGGCCGTGCGGCCGCGGCGAACGCGGCGGGCGCGGCGCTCAGCGCCGCCAGCAGCAGGACGACCGCGGAGGCGCGGCGGATCAATTGAACCACCCCGCGCGGCGGACGGCGGCGCCGATGCGCACCACGTTCGCGTGCTCGCGCTCGGTCAGGGCCCGCCGCGTGCGACCGGCGATCTGTCGATCCGTTTCGAGGCGGCGAAGGATCAGCGCGACGCGGAGATAGGGCAGCTGCCAGCCGGCGATCGTCGGGCGAAGCATGCGGTGCTCCAGAGCAACGGGACTGCCAGACGTGTCGCACGCAAACGCGCCGTCGCTACGCACTTGTCATTTTTCCTCGTGGCTCGCGCACGGAGGTCTTCCGCGGAGCCAGTCAGCTTCTCCCGCGCGCCCGCGCGGCATCGACAACGGCCGTGAAGAGCGCGCGCGCGGCGGCGTCGTGCTCCACCAGATCCTCCGGATGCCACTGCACTCCGATGACGAACCGCCGCGGATCCTCGTGCTCGACCGCCTCGATGACGCCATCCGGCGCCCACGCCACCTCGCGCAGACCGCGGCCGAGTGTCCGGAGTGCCTGGTGATGGAAGCTGTTCACCGCCAGCTCCGGTGCGCCGACGATGCGTCCGAGTTGCGTGCCCTCGCTCAGCAGCTTCACCGGATGCGTGGCCACGTCGCGCTTCTCCGCCTGGCTGTGCAGGATGGTCGCGCCAACGGCATCGGGAACGTGCTGGTGCAGGCTGCCGCCGAGACCGACGTTGAGAACTTGCACGCCCCGGCAGATGCCGAAGAGCGGCACGTCGTCGCGCATGGCGCGCTCGACGAGCTCGAGCTCGAGGCCGTCGCGCTCCGCGGACACGAGCGTCGTGGCCGGGTGGCGCGCCTCGTGGAATCGCTGCGGATCGATGTCGCCGCCCCCCGTCAGCACGAGAGCGTCGAGGCGTCGCCACAGCGTCTCGCGCGCGGCGGCGCTCAGCTGCGGCGGAAGCAGCACCGGAATACCGCCGGCCTGCTCGACGGCGCGGAGATAGGCGGAGTTGACGTACGCGCGCTCGGGGTACTCCCCCACAGTGATGGAGGTGCTCAGACCAATCAGAGGCGCCGTCACAGCGGGGAAGCCTAGCACAACTTTCCGCGGTATCATCCCCGCGATGAGCCTCGATTCGGCGTCCTCCCAGCAGGCGGCTCCAGCGGCCGGTCATCGGCCGACCGCGACGGTGCAGGGGATCGGCAGCCGCTGGGCGGTGGCGGCGGGCCACAGCCTGGCCTCGGAGGCGGCCGCTCGCATCCTGGCCGCCGGCGGCACCGCCATTGACGCGGGGGTGGCGGCGGGCTTCTGCCTGGGTGTCGTTCATCCCGACATGGTCAGCGTTGCCGGGGTGGCACCCATCCTGGTGCACCTGGCCGGGTCACGCGAGACGTTCCAGGTATCCGGTGTTGGTCCCTACCCCCGCGCCTCGACACTCGAATACTTCAGGAGCCTCGGCAACCAGATCCCGGCCGGGCTTCCGCGAACCGTCGTCCCGGCGGCTCCGGACGCCTGGTGCACCGCGCTCGAGCGGTGGGGCACCATGTCGTTCGCCGACGTCATCGCGCCGGCGCTTCAGCACGCCGAGCGCGGCTTCCCGGTCTCGCCCTTCTCCGCGTTCCAGATGTCGACGAACGCCGACAAGTACCGCCGCTGGCCAACGTCGGCGGCGCTCTACCTGAAGGACGGGCGCGGGTTTCGGACCGGCGAGCGGCTCGTGCAGCCGGAGCTCGCCGACACGCTGCGGCGCATGGTCAGGGCGGAGTCGCGCGCCGGCGGGAGCCGCGCGGCCGGTGTCCGCGCCGCGCGCGACGAGTTCTACCGCGGGGAGACTGCGAAGCGCATCGCCGAGTTCCACCGGGCGAACGGAGGACCGCTGAGCCTCGGCGATCTGAGCGACTTCCACGTGGAAGTCGCACCGGCGATCACGGGGAGCTACGGCGCCTGGCAGGTCGCTGTGTGTGGCTTCTGGTGTCAGGGACCCGTGCTCGTGCAGATGCTGAACCTGCTCGACGGCGTGGACGTGCGTGCGCTCGGCCACAACTCGCCCGAGTACATCCATCGGCTGGCCGAGACGGTGAAGCTGGCGTTCGCCGACCGCGACGCCTACTACGGTGACCCGAGCTTCGTGAAGATTCCGGCGGCACGGTTGCTCTCCAGGGCGTATGCGGCCGAGCGACGCGCGCTGATCCGCGATCGCGCCTGGCGCGAGATGGCGCCTGCCGGTGAGCGGCGGGAGGCAGTGCCGCTGGCCGGCGGGTCGACGGACAGTCTCGACACCTCCTACGTCGCCGTCGTGGATGCCGACGGCAACGGGTTCTCGGCCACACCGAGCGATCCGAACGTCGACTCGCCGGTCGTCGCCGGCGTCGGCTGCGTCGTGTCGCCGCGCGGCTCCCAGGGCTGGCTCGATCCCGACCACCCCAGCGTGGTGGCGCCCGGCAAGCGGCCGCGCCTCACACCCGCGCCGGCCATGGTCCTCCGCGACGGCGCGCTCGTGATGCCGTTCGGCACCCCGGGCGGCGACGTCCAGCAGCAGGCGATGCTGCAGGTCATGCTGAACACGCTCGTGTTCGACATGCCGCTGCAGGAAGCCGTGGAGGCGCCGCGTGTGGCGTCGCGCAGCTTCCCAGACTCCTTCTGGCCGCACGTGTTCGCGCCCGGCAAGCTCGAGGCCGAGCGGCGGATCCCGCGCGAGACGCGCGAGGTCCTCAGCGCGCGTGGCCACGACGTCGCCGAGTGGCCCGAGTGGGAGTGGCGCGCAGGCGCCGTCTGCGCGGTGCGGATCGCCGACGACGGTGCGCGCTGGACCGGCGCCGACCCCAGGCGCGGCGCGCACGCCATCGCGGGCTGATCCAGTCTCGACGCGGGGGCCAGCGATGGCCCCCGGTTAGATCACTGCGCCGGTCATCTACTCGACGACTTCGGCCGCGACTTCGCGGCGGAAGACCAGATGATCTCCCTCCGCGTCGACGCGGATCCGGTCGCCCTCGGCGAAGTCGCCCTCGAGCAGCTTCAGCGCCAGCGGATCCTGCACCAGGCGCTGGATCGTCCGCTTGAGCGGCCGCGCCCCGTACGCCGCGTCGTAGCCTTCGCGCGCCAGCAGCGCCTTCGCCGTGTCCGTGACGTCGAGCTCGATCCGCCTGGCGGCCAGCCGCCGGCGCAGGTGGCCGAGCTGGATGTCCACGATGCGGTCGATCTGCTCGCGCCCGAGCGGCATGAAGATCACGACCTCGTCGATCCGGTTCAGGAACTCGGGTCGCAGCGTGTTCCGCAGCTCCTGCATGAGCAGCGGCCGGACCTTCTCCGGGCGCTCGAACTCGCGATAGATGTGGCTGCCGAGGTTCGAGGTCATGATCACGACCGTGTTGCGGAAGTCCACCGTGCGACCCTGACCGTCCGTCAGGCGGCCGTCGTCCAGCACCTGCAGCAGCACGTTGAAGACGTCGTGATGCGCCTTCTCGATCTCATCGAGAAGGATCACCGAGTAGGGCCGACGACGCACGGCCTCGGTGAGCTGACCGCCCTCCTCGAAGCCGACGTATCCGGGCGGGGCTCCGATGAGCCGGGCCACCGTGTGCTTCTCCATGTACTCCGACATGTCGATGCGGATCATCGCCCGCTCGTCGTCGAACATGAACTCGGCCAGCGCGCGCGCCAGCTCCGTCTTGCCGACGCCGGTCGGGCCGAGGAACAGGAACGAGCCGATCGGCTTGTTGGGATCGGACAGGCCCGCCCGGCCGCGGCGCACCGCGTTCGACACCGCGCGGATGGCCTCCTCCTGGCCGACCACGCGCGCGCCGAGGCGCTCTTCCATCTTCACGAGCTTCTGCACCTCGCCCTCGAGCAGCCGGGTGACCGGGATCCCGGTCCACTTGGCGACCGTCTGGGCGATATCCTCCTCGTCGACCTCCTCGCGGAGCATCCGCCCGTGCTGCTGCTGCTCGGCCAGGCGGTGCTCGAGGTCGGTCAGGCGCTTCTCCAGACCCGGCAGCGTGCCGAAGCGGAGCTCGGCCGCCTTGTTCAGGTCGCCGCGGCGCTCGGCGTCGGCCATCGTCTGCTTGGCGGCCTCGATCTCGGCCTTGATCTGACCGAGCCCGCTGATTCCCTGCTTCTCGGCCTGCCATTGCGCCTTGAGCGCTTCCGCCTTCTCCTTCAGGTCGGCCAGCTCGGCGTCGAGCTTCGCCAGCCGCTCGCGCGATACCTCATCGGTCTCGCGGGCGATCGACACGCGCTCGATCTCCAGCTGCATGATGCGGCGGGTGATCTCGTCGATCTCCTGCGGCATCGAATCGATCTGCATGCGGATGCGCGCCGCCGCCTCGTCGACGAGGTCGATGGCCTTGTCGGGCAGGAAGCGGTCGCCGATGTAGCGATGCGAGAGCACGGCCGCGGCCACCAGCGCGGCGTCCTTGATCTTCACCTTGTGGTGGACCTCGTACTTCTCCTTCAGGCCTCGGAGAATCGCGATCGTGTCCTCGACCGAGGGCTCGCGCACCATCACCGGCTGGAAGCGACGCTCGAGCGCCGGATCCTTCTCGACGTGCTTTCTGTACTCGTCGAGCGTGGTGGCGCCGACGCACCGCAGCTCGCCGCGCGCGAGCGCGGGCTTGAGCATGTTGGCGGCGTCCACCGCGCCCTCGGCGGCGCCGGCGCCGACCAGCGTGTGCAGCTCGTCGATGAAGCAGATGATGTGGCCCTCGGACTCGACGATCTCCTTCAGCACCGCCTTCAGCCGGTCCTCGAACTCGCCGCGGTACTTGGAGCCGGCGACGAGGGCGCCGATGTCCAGCGCCACCAGCCGCTTGTCGCGCAGGCCCTCCGGCACGTCGCCGGCGACGATGCGCTGGGCCAGCCCTTCCACGATGGCCGTTTTGCCGACCCCTGGCTCGCCGATGAGCACGGGGTTGTTCTTGGTCCGCCGCGACAGGACCTGGATCACGCGGCGGATCTCCTCGTCGCGACCGATGACGGGATCGAGCTTGCCCTTGCGCGCGGCCTCGGTCAGATCGCGGGCGTAGCGCTCGAGCGCCTGGTACTTGTCCTCGGGATTGGGATCGGTGACGCGCTGGTTGCCCCGCACGTCGACGAGCGCCCGATAGAGGGCGTCCGGCGTCACGCCGGCCGCGGCCAGCACGCGCGCGGCGCCACCGTCACGCTCCTGCGCGATGGCCACGAGCAGATGCTCGGTGGAGACATAGTCGTCCTTGAGCCGCTCGGCCTCGCGCTGCGCGCGCTCGAGCGTCTGACGGAGTCGGTCGCCGACATACTGGCCGGTGCCGCCGCCCCGGACCTGCGGCATCCTGTCGATCTCGGCCTCGAGCTGCTGCTGCAGCGTCTCCGGGCGCGTCCCGAGCTTGCCGAGCAGTGGTGTGACGATGCCTTCGCGCTGCTGCAGCAGCGCGAGCAGGAGATGCTCGGGCTCCAGCGCCTGGTGACCTTTCTGATCGGCCAGGGACTGCGCGGCTTGCAGCGCTTCTTGTGCCTTGAGCGTGAACTTGTCCAGTCTCATCACTTACCCCTGCGTGTACCCGCGTGGTGAATCGGTCCGGAGCGCCTTGAGGCGCTCGTACATGTCGCGCTCGGCCGGCGTCAGCTCCGCCGGCATCACGATCTTCACGGTGACGAGCTCATCGCCGGCGCCGCCGCCCTTGATGCGCGGCATACCGTAGCCGCGCAGCCGGAACGTCCGTCCGCTCGACGTCGACGGCGGCACCTTCATCGAGACCTTGCCGCGGAGGGTCGGCACCTCGATCGTCGCGCCGAGGGCGGCCTCCGGCGCGGTGATCTGCAGCGTGAACGCGATGTCATCGCCCTTGCGCTCGAACTGCGGGTGCGGCGCGACGCTGACGACGAGGTAGAGATCCCCGCGCCCGTCGGTGCCGCCGCCGCCTTCGCCCGACACCCGGACTTTCTGGCCCGTCCGGACGCCGGCGGGAATGCGCACGTCGACCTCGCGGCGCGCGCGCTGCCAGCCGGTGCCGTGGCACGTCGAGCACGGCTTGCCGCCGACGTTGCCACTGCCGTGGCACGTGGCGCACGGCTCCTCGAGGTCGAGGCTGAACGTCTTGCGCGTGCCGTTGAACGCCTCCTCCAGCGAGATCTCGACGTTCGCCTGGAAATCCTGACCGCGCCGCCGGCCGCGGCCGGAGCCGCGCTGGAAGGCGCCACCCAGGAGATCCTCGAAGCCCCCGCGGCCGGTGCTCTCCGCGCGGCCGCCGCCCATGTCGCCGAAGATCGTCCGGAAGAAGTCCGAGAAGTCGCCGGCGTCGCCGTATTCGACGTGGAATCCCGGTCCCGGCTGACCGCCGGAAGGCGGCTGCTGCGCGTAGCGCTGCCAGTCGGCCCCGAGCGTGTCGTACCGGCGTCGCTTCTCCGGATCGGAGAGGACCTCGTAGGCCTCGGCGATCTCCTTGAAACGATCGTCCTTGCCCTTGTTGACGTCCGGGTGGTACTTGCGCGCCAGCTTCCGGTACGCAGACTTGATCGTCTTGTCGTCCGCGGTCCGGTCGACCCCCAGAATCCTGTAATAGTCCTTGAACTCTACCGCCATTCCCACCAATCCTACAAAGAGTGTAGCAGCCGATCTGTAATCTCGCCACTAAGGTCTTGAGATTGCCGGCGAGACTCGGGTTGCTGGGGGAAGTATCGGAGGGGGCCTCCCAGGCCCCCTCCGGGCTTCTTAACCGCGGGCGATCGTGAACGCGACGTAGAGCGACATCGGGCCGCGCTGCAGCAGCACGGTCAGGCGGTCGCCCTCCTTCACGTCCTTGGTGAGACGCTCGTAGTCCGCCATCGAGCGGACCTTCTGGCGGTTGATCTCCCGGATGATGTCGCCGCGCTGGACGCCGGACTCGGCGGCCGCGCTGCCCTCGTCCACGCGGGCGACGATCACGCCGTCGGTGGACTTCAGATTGAGCTGACGCGCCATCTCGGGCGTGAGCGGGCGGACGTCGAGGCCGAGCGCGGACGGGGTCGCCCGACTGGGCCGCTGCTGCGCTTCCCGCTCATCGGGCGCCTCGCCGATCTTCACGTCGACGGTTTTCTCGCCCTGGTCGCGCCACACCTTGACCTTCGAGTCCTGGCCCGGCTGGGCCATGGCGACCGCGCGCTGCAGGTCGGACGGTGCCTCGACCTTCTTGCCCTCGAACTCGAGCAGGATGTCGCCGGGCTTCAGGCCGGCCTTGGCGGCAGGGCTTTCGGGCATGACGTCCGAGATGAGCACGCCCTTCGTGTCCTTGGCATTGAACGACCGCGCGAGTTCGGCCGTGAGCGGCTGGATCGACACGCCGAGCCAGCCGCGCGTGACGCGGCCCTTGGTCTGCAGCTCGGTGTAGATCTTCTTCGCCATGTTGGACGGGATCGCGAAGCCGATGCCGGAGCCGCCGGCGACGATGGCGGTGTTGATGCCCACGACCTCGGCCTGCATGTTCACCAGCGGGCCGCCGGAGTTGCCCGGGTTGATGGCCGCGTCCGTCTGCAGGAAGTCGTCGAACGGCCCCTGACCGATGTTGCGGGCCTTGGCGCTGATGATGCCGGCCGTGACCGTGGCCTGCAGCCCGAAGGGCGAGCCGACGGCGATGACCCAGTCGCCGACCTGCATCTTCTCGGAGTCCCCCAGCCGCGCGTACTTGAAGGATCCCTTGCCGTCGTCGAGCTTCAGGACGGCCAGATCCGTCTTCTTGTCCAGGCCGATCAGCTTTGCCTTGTGCTTGCTGCCGTCCGTGGTCACGACCTCTATCTCGGTCGCCCGCTCGACGACGTGAGCGTTGGTCAGCGCGATGCCGCTCGGATCGACGATCACGCCCGAGCCGAGGCTCCGCTGCGGCATGCGCTCCGGCGTGTCGCCGAAGAACCGCTTGTAGAACTCCTCTCCGAAGAACTCCTCGAACGGAGTCCGGCCGTTGAGCCCGCCGCCGGCGGCGCCCTTGGAGAACGTGGTGATGTTGATCACGGCCGGCTTGATGGCATCGGCGACCTTGGCGAAGGTGCCGCCGCTGAGCGGCATCTGAACGGGCAGGATCGGCGCCTCGGCCACCGGCGCGGCCGGCGCGCGCTCGGCGCGGCCCGCGGCGAAGGCGCCCAGGCTCACGCCGATCACGAGGGCGACGGCGAGCGTCGCCACGAAGGTCTTGCGGGTGAGCTGCATCATGGCCAGCTGTGCCTCCTTCACGTGGGCAGCGACGCCGGCTCTCCCGCGAGCAGGCGGCGGAGATGATCTCCCTCGAGTGTCTCGACGCGCTTGAGCTCGGCCGCCGCGGTGATGAGCGCGGCCTTGCGGGTGGTCAGCAGCCCGTGGGCGCGGTCGTGGATGCGATCCAGGATGGAGCGAACCTCTTCGTCGATGGTGCGGGCGGTGGCGTCGCTGTAGTCGCGGTCGCCGCCGCCGTTCTGCTTCAGGAACAGCGGCCCCCGCTCGCCGTACGTCGCGAGGCCGACCCGCTCGGACATGCCGTACTTGGTCACCATCAGGCGGGCCAGCTCGGTGGCCCGCTCCAGATCGTTGTGGGCGCCCGTCGAGACCTCGCCGTACACGAGCTCCTCGGCCACCCGGCCGCCGAGCAGGACGGCCACGCGGTCCTCGATCTCGCTGCGCGTCAGCAGAAAGCGGTCCTCGGTGGGCAGCTGGTACGTCATGCCGAGCGCCGCGATCCCTCGCGGGATGATCGTCACTTTGTGAACGGGGTCCGCGTGCGCCACCGACGCGGCCACCAGCGCGTGACCCATCTCATGGTGCGCGACGATGTCGCGCTCCTTGTCGGACAGCACGCGGCTCTTCTTCTCGAGGCCGGCCACGACCCGGTCGATGGCCTCCTCGAAATCCGACATGTCGACCGCGTTCTTTTCCTTGCGCGCGGCCAGCAGCGCAGCTTCGTTGACGATGTTGGCGAGGTCGGCTCCGGCGAAGCCCGGCGTGCGGGCGGCGATGACGCCGAGCTCGACGTTGGGCCCGAGGACGACCGTGCGGGCGTGCAGGCGCAGGATGGCCTCGCGGCCGCGGACATCGGGCTTGTCGACGACGACCTGGCGGTCGAAGCGTCCGGGACGCAGCAACGCCTGGTCCAGCACCTCGGGGCGGTTGGTGGCGGCCATGATGATGACGCCCTTGGAGGAGTCGAAGCCGTCCATCTCGGCCAGGAGCTGGTTGAGCGTCTGCTCGCGCTCGTCGTGACCCCCGACGAAGCCGCTGGCGCCCGCGCGGGACTTGCCGATGGCGTCGAGCTCGTCGATGAAGATGATGCACGGCGCCTTGTCCTTGGCTTGCTCGAAGAGATCACGGACGCGCGCGGCGCCGACGCCCACGAACATCTCGACGAACTCGGAGCCGGAGAGCGTGAAGAACGGCACGTCGGCCTCGCCGGCCACGGCGCGGGCGAGGAGCGTCTTGCCCGTACCGGGCGGGCCCACCAGCAGCACGCCCTTGGGAATGCGGCCGCCGAGGCGCTGGTACTTGCGCGGGTTCTTCAAGAAATCGACGATCTCGATGAGCTCGGCCTTCGCCTCGTCGACCCCGGCCACGTCCGCGAACGTCGTCTTCAGCTCCTTGCGGTCGAAGATCTTGTGCTTGCTGCGGCCGAACGACAGCGCCTGCGTCGGGCCGCCGCCCACCCGGCGCATCAGGAACATCCAGATGCCGACCATGACTCCGAGCGGAATCACCCACCCGAACAGCAGGTCCTTCCAGAAGGTCGTCTCGATCCGTCCTGCAAATTCGACGTTGTGGGCCTGGAGCTCGTTTACGAGCTGCTGGTCGTCGACGAGCGGGATCCGCGTGGTCACGAAGACGCGCGTCTCGTCCTCGGTGCCGAGCATGTGCCGCAAGCGGTCGCCGGGCGCACTCGGCGGACTCGGCAGGGCGCCGGGGCGTGCGATGCCCCGGATCTCGCGCTCGGTCACGGCGACTTTTTCGATCTTGTCCGCGCGCAGCAGCTCCAGGAACTTCGACATCGGGATCTCGACCGTGCGGGGCGCGAGAAGCCAGGATTGCAGGAACGAGAGCACGACGACCGCCACGAGCAGGTAGGCGAGGGAAAACTGGATGCGCTGAGACATCCGCGGCTTCATCGAGATCTCGCCTCAATGCTAGACCGCGGGCCAGGGTGTGTCAAACTTTGCGCCCCTTTTTGCTTGACACATCGAGGCGTTGGCCATAAAAAGTACGCGCGAACGGTCTGTGAACTCGGGAACAAGCGCGTCTTCTGAGAGGGTCTCCCAACGTTGTCACGGGGTTCGGATCGAGTGACGACTGCGCAACGTAGCGCCCGGCTCGTGCTGCTGGTCGCCGCCGCTCTCGTGGTCCTGTCCGTCGTGCCCGCCGTCGCCCAGGACGCCGCGCGCGAGCCCGCGTATCGCGCCTTTCCCGTCCTCGGCTCGCGGCTCGCCGTCTGGGCCGTCGCGCAGCTGCACCTGAACTTCGCCGCCTTCATCCTCGGCGTGCCGATCTTCGCGGTGATCATCGAGGCGGTCGGCTGGCGGACGCGCGACGCGCGCTACGACTGGCTCTCGCACGAACTGGTCAAGCTGACGTTCGCCGCCTTCTCGACGACGGCGCTCCTCGGGGCCATGCTGCTGTTCCTCTTCGTCGGCTACTACCCCAAGTTCTGGGCATACATGACGTCGATCTTCTTCCCGACGTACTGGGTGTACGCGCTGCTGTTCTTCGCCGAGACCTTCACCGTCTACCTCTGGTATTACGGCTGGGACTGGCTGTCCGGCAGCCGCAAGTGGATCCACGTCGGCCTCGGCGTGCTGTCCAATCTCTTCGGCACCGCCATCCTGTTCGTGGCCAACTCGTGGGTGACGTTCATGATCTCCCCGGCCGGGGTGGACGAGTCCGGCAAGCTCACCAAGGGCGTATGGGCCGCCATCACGAACTTCACGTGGATGCCCATCAACATCCATCGGCTCATCGCGAACATCGTCTTCGGCGGCACGATCTGCGCGGCGTACGCGGCGTTCCGGTTCCTGGCCGCGAAGACCGACGAGGAACGCGCGCGCTACGACTGGATGGGCTACATCGGCAATTTCGTGGCCCTGGCCGCGTTCATCGTGCTGCCGTTCGCGGGGTACTGGCTCGGCCGCGAGATCTATGCGTTCAACCAGACGATGGGCATCACGATGATGGGCGGCTTCATGTCGTGGCTGTGGATCGTGCAGGCCATCCTCATCGGCATCCTCTTCCTCGGCTCCAATTACTATCTCTGGCTCGGCATGGAGCGGATCCCCGGCTCCGAGCGCTACCGCAAGTACGTGCCGCCGATGCTGCTGATGCTGACGATCGGCTTCATGGTCTGGGCCACTCCGCGATCCATGGTGATCACGCTCGACGAAGCGCGCGCGATGGGCGGCACCCACCACCCGTTTCTCGGCTTCTTCGGCGTCATGTCCGCCAAGAACACCGTGGTCAACCTCATGATCCTGACCACGTTCCTGTCGTTCGTCCTCTACCGGCGCGCGAACCGCATCTCGACGCGGCCGTGGGTGGGAACAGGCATGGCCGTGCAATGGGCCGCCTTCGCGGCAGCGGCCGTCGTGGTGGTCTTCTACGGTGTCTACGGCTACTTCGTCGAGTCGATCGTGCGCATCGGATTCTCGCTCTACCAGGTCGGCGCCGTGCTCGGCGCCATCGTGCTCGTGATGGCGATCGACATCCCGATGTTCAAGGGCGCGCGGACCACCGGCCAGATCCGCTGGGGAACCATCGCGCCGCGCTCGCAGTACGTCCTGATCCTGCTCGCGGTGACCTTCACCTGGTTGATGGGGCTCATGGGCTTCGCGCGCTCCGGCATCCGCCAGCACTGGCACGTGTACGGTGTCATGCGCGACAACTCCGTGGACGCAGCCACGCCCGCCCTCGGCTATGCGGCCAACGTCATCACGGTCGTGACCATCGCGTTCTTCGCGCTGGTGCTCTTCATCTTCTGGCTGGGCGGTCTCGGTGACAAGGGCAAGGCCGAGGCCCACGAGGCCCACGCGGCGCCGGTGTTCGCCGGCGGCCGCGATCCCGAGCCGTGATGCGCGTGCCGATCGCGCTGAAAGTCGGCGTGTTCGCCGTCGCGGTCATGAGCGGGTACGCCTGGTTCGCCAACTCGATCCCGCAGATCGAGTCCAAGCCGCCGCAGGAGCTGTCACTCGAGGGCGGCAACGTCACCCCGGCGCAGCTGGTGAAGGCGGGCGAGGAGATCTACCACACCAAGGGCACGTGCGAGATCTGCCACCGCATCGGGCAGAAGGGAACCCGGGCGCCGGATCTGGCCGGCGTCGGCGGCCGCGCCGCACAGCGCAAGCCGGGGATGACCGCGAAGGCGTACATCATCGAGTCGCTGCTGAGCCCGCAGGCCTACGTCGTCGAGGGATATCCGCCGATCATGCCGGCCGTCGACAAGCCGCCGATCGCGCTCAATCGCTCGGAGCTGTGGGCGCTGACCGCCTTCCTCGAGTCGCTCGGCGGCAGCGTCGACGTGGCCCTCAACGACATCCCGGCCTCCGCGGGCGCGGCCGCCGCCGGCGGCGGGACGGCGACCGCGGAGCTGAAGCTTCCCGGGGATCCGAAGGCCGGCGAGGCGGTCTTCCAGGGAAAGGGCACCTGCATCGCCTGCCACAAGGCCGGCAAGATCGGCGCCGCCCAGGTCGGCCCCGACCTGTCACAGATCGCCAAGATCCAGACGCCGGACTACATCATGCGCAAGATCCTCGATCCGAAGGGCGCGGGCACCGTCGCCGGCTTCCCGCCCGGCGTGATGCCGCAGACGTTCGGGCAGACGCTCACGTCGAAGGAATACATGGACGTCGTGGCCTTCCTTCTCACGCAGAAGTGAGCCGATGAACTTCCTCCGCTCCCGGTTCACGCAAGCGGTGGCCATCCTGGTGTTGGCGTTCGTGATCCTCCGCTATGGCATCCGGCCGGCGGCGCCGTGGAGCGTGCTGTCGCTCTACATGTTCATCATCACGCTGGCCGTGCTCGTCTTCGTCTCCTCGGACCGCGACTCCTGGGCCGATTTCGTCCGGCCGATCTGGACGACGCTCGTCCGGCCCGAGCGGCGCGCGCTGCGCACCGCGCTCGTGATCCTGGTTCCGCTGCTGCTCGGCTACTACGCCTACACGCAGGCGGCCGCCAAGCCACAGGCGCCGCCGGAGCTGCGCGCCGTGCATCCGGCGCCGCCGGCGTCGATCCAGTTCCGCGGCAAGGAGATGAACATCTCGGGGCTCGAGAACCCGCTGCGCAAGGATCAGGCCGCGCTCGCCCAGCACATCGCCGCCGGCGGCGCGACGTACATCCGCAACTGCATGTACTGCCACGGCGACAACCTCGACGGTAAAGGGCACTTCGCGCCCGGGTTCAATCCGCCCCCGGCGAACTTCCAGGATCCGGGCACCATCGCGATGCTGCAGGAGGCCTATCTCTTCTGGCGCATCGCCAAGGGCGGACCCGGGCTGCCGAAGGAGTCGACGCCGTGGAACTCCGTGATGCCGTCGTGGGAAGACCGGCTCACCGAGGAGCAGATCTGGCAGGTGATCATGTACCTCTACGCGGCCACCGGCCAGCAGCCGCGTCGCTGGGAGGCCTCGCACTGATGCGCGCGGTGCTTGCGACCGCGGCCGCCCTCGCGCTGCTCGCCGCGCCGGCCATCGCGCGGGCGCAGGGCGACGCCAACGCCGGCAAGGCGGTCTACGCCGTGAAATGCGCCGGCTGCCACGGTCCCAACGGCGACGGCAAGGGCCCGGCGGCCGAGCTGCTGCTGCCCAAGCCGCGCGACTTCACGTCCGGCATCTACAAGATCCGCACGACGGCGAACAAGACGCCGTCCGACCAGGACCTGTTCCGGATCATCAGCGACGGGATGCCCGGAACCTCCATGCCGGCGTGGAGCGTTCTTCCGGAGAAGGATCGGTGGAACCTGGTCGCCTACATCAAGACGTTCGCCGGCGACAAGCTCAAGGATCCACCGAAAAAGCTCGAGCTGCCCAAGGAGGTCGCCTCGTCCGAGGCGTCGATCAAGCGCGGCAAGGAGATGTACGAGGCGATCGAGTGTCACAAGTGCCACGGCGCCGAGGGGCGCGCCGACGGACCGTCGCGGCCCGAGCTGAAGGACGAGTGGGGCCACCCGGTGGCGCCGGCCAACCTGACCAAGCGCTGGAACTTCCGCGGCGGCCACGGACGCACGGACATCGCCACGCGGATCGCCAACGGCGTCCTCGGCACGCCGATGCCGGCCTTCCTCGACGCCGTCGAGAAGCCGGAGGACGTCTGGCACCTGACGAACTTCATCATGTCGCTCGGCCCGGACTCGCCTCACAACGCCACGCTGGTCACCGTGACCGCGGTGACCGAGGCCATTCCCGATGATCCGGCGGCGGAGCTCTGGAAGAAGATCGCTCCGAACAACATCCCGCTCATGGGACAGGTCATCGTCGATCCGCGGAACTTCAATCCGGCGATCGACCTCGTCTCCGTGCGTGCCGTCTACAACGACAAGGAGATCGCGTTTCATCTCACCTGGGACGATCCGTCCGAGTCGTCGAAGGGCGACGGCAAGACCACGTTCACCGACGCGATCTCGCTCCAGTTCCCGCCGCAGATCACCGGTGGCACCGAGCGCCCGTATTTTCTGATGGGCGACGGCTCGGACGCGGTGTACCAGCTGCGCTGGGAGCAGGGCAAGGGCGTGGCCGAGATGGCGGCGAACGGTCCGACGAAGATCGCGCCCATCAAGGGCGGCGAAGCCGCCGGCAAGGCGGTGTACGCGAACGGCCAGTACCGCGTCGTCATGAAGCGTCCACTGGTCGCGCAGGGGACCGAGCGGCCGACGTTCAGGCCCGCCGTCTTCACCCCGGTGGCGTTTCAGGCGTGGGACGGTGGCGCGGGCGAGGCGGGGACAAAGATGTCGCTGACGTCGTGGTACTATCTGCGGCTGGAGGAGCCGCAGTCCAGCCGGAAATTCGTCATTCCTCCCGTCGTGACACTCCTCACGTTGGCGGCGATGGTCCTGATCGTGCGCGCGGCGCGGAGCCGCGCAACCCATACATAAGAGCAAGCCAGGAGGTCGAGCCATGCGGAAGACGTTCGTCGTGATCGCGGTGATGGGGCTCGTGGCCGGCGCGGTGGCGCTCGCGGCGGGGCCGCGATCCGCGACCGCACAGGGCGGCGGCACCGTCGAGGTCGACGTGAAGTACAACGGCGCCCCGGTCGTCGAGAAGGTGAAGGTCAACAAGGACACCGAGAAGTGCGGCACCGAGGCGCAGATCGAGAAGGTCGTGGTGGGCGCCAACAAGGGTCTCGCGAACGCCGTCGCCTCGGTGGCCGGCGCCAAGGGCAACCCGACCGCGAAGAAGGCCGTCGTCGACCAGCACGGCTGCAAGTTCGTGCCGCACGTGACGGCCATGACGCCGGGCGAGATCGAGTTCAAGAACTCCGACGACATCCTGCACAACCTGCACACGTACTCGACGGCGAACCCCGCCATCAACAAGGCGCAGCCGAAGTTCAAGAAGACGATGACGGAGAAGTTCGAGAAGCCCGAGATCGTCAAGATCACCTGCGACGTGCACAGCTGGATGCTCGGCTGGGTGGCGGTGATGCCGCACCCGTTCTTCGGGGTCACCGACGGCAACGGCGTGGCCAAGATCGAGAACGTGCCGGCGGGCAAGCAGAAGATCGAGGTGTGGCACGAGGTGCTCGGCAAGCAGGAGAAGGACGTCGACGTGAAGGCGGGGCAGACGACCAAGGTCAGCTTCGAGATGAAGGGCAAGTAGGGAGATCCCATGCTCGACTGGTGGCTGCCGGAGAACGTCTCGACATACGGCCGTGACATCGACTGGCTGTTCCACCTGATCTACGCCATCACGGGCATCACGTTCGTCCTGGTGGCGGTCACGCTGATCGCCTTCCTCGTGATGTACCGCGATCGTCCCGGGCGGCGCGCGCGGTACACCCACGGCAACAGCACGCTCGAGATCGTGTGGACGGTGGTGCCGTCGCTGATCCTCGTGATCCTCACGTTCCTGTCCGCGCCGACGTGGGCGAAGATCAAGATGTCGGCACCGCCGAGCGACGTCGCGGTGGACGTGACCGCCAAGCAATTCAACTGGCAGGTGAAGTACCCCAACTCCGACAAGGTGTTCCTCGACGAGATGCACGTGCCGGTCAACAAGGTCGTGCACGTCAATCTCCGCTCGCAGGACGTCATCCACAGCTTCTTCGTGCCGCAGTTCCGCATCAAGCAGGACGCGGTGCCCGGCCGCGCCATCCGGGTCTGGTTCGAGGTCACGAAGCCCGGGAAGTACGAATGGCCGTGCGCCGAGCTGTGCGGCTTCGGCCATTCCGGTATGCGCGGCTGGGTGTACGTGCACAGCGCCGAGGACTACGCGAAGTGGATGGCCGAGAACGTCGTCGCGGACGCCAAGCCCGCCGACGCGGCCGCCAGCGAGGCGAAGAAGGACACGACGCCCGCCGATACGACGGGAGGGAAGGCGAAGAAATGACCGCTCACGCGGCGACGCACGCGACTCACGCGGCCCACGAGCACCACGAGCTCGGGTTCCTGCGAACCTACATCTTCTCGACGGATCACAAGATGATCGGCCGGCAATTCATGTTCCTCGGCCTCTTCATGATGATCCTGGGCGGCCTGCTCGCCCTCATCGTGCGCTGGCAGCTCGCGTGGCCGGAGACGGCGGTGCCCGGGCTGTCGATGATCCTGAAGGACACGGGCGGCGTGCTCGAGCCGGGTCAATACAACATGGCGTTCACGATGCACGCCACCATCATGATCTTCTTCGTCGTCATGCCGATCCTGGCCGGTGGCTTCGGGAACTTCCTGATCCCGCTCATGATCGGCGCGCGCGACATGGCCTTCCCGGTCCTCAACATGCTGTCGTTCTGGGTGGGCGCGATCGCCGGCGTCATCATGCTGTGCGGCTTCTTCGTGGAAGGCGGGCACGCCGCCGCCGGCTGGACGTCCTACGCGCCGCTGTCGGCGGTGCCGTCGTACACCGGCGTGAACTGGGGCCAGAATCTCTGGTGCATCAGCCTCTTCATCCTCGGCATCTCGTCGATGATGGGCTCGATCAACTACATCACCACCGTCATCAACATGCGCGCGCCGGGCATGACCCTGTTCCGCATGCCGCTGGTGATCTGGTCGCTGTTCATCACGGCCATCCTGCTGCTGCTCGCGCTGCCCGTGCTGACCTCGGCGGTCGCCATGCTGCTGTTCGATCGCACGCTCGGCACCTCGTGGTTCGCGCCGACGGGTGGCGGCGAGCCGCTGCTCTGGCAGCACCTGTTCTGGTACTTCGGTCACCCCGAGGTCTACATCCTCATCCTGCCCGCGATGGGCATCGCGTCCGAGATCCTGCCGGTCTTCTCGCGCAAGCCGGTGTTCGGCTATCACGCCATGGCGTTCTCGATGATCGCCATCGCGTTTCTGTCCTGGATCGTCTACGGCCATCACATGTTCGTGAGCGGCATGAGCCCGGCCCTCGGCATGGCCTTCACCGTCACCACGATGATCATCGCGGTGCCGTCGGCCATTAAGACGTTCAACTGGCTCGGCACGCTGTGGGGCGGCCGCATCCAGTTCACGGTGCCGATGCTGAACGCGCTCGCCTTCGTGTCGATGTTCGTCATCGGCGGCCTGAGCGGCATCTTCATGGCGTCCACGCCGGTCGACATCTACATCCAGGACACCTACTTCATCGTCGCCCACATCCACTACGTCGTGTTCGGCGGCTCGATCTTCGGCGCCTTCGCGGCGCTCTACTACTGGTTCCCGAAGATCTTCGGCCGCATGACCAACGTGCCGCTCGGGCACCTGCACTTCTGGGGAACCTTCATCTTCTTCAACTGGACCTTCTTCCCGATGCACATCCTCGGGGTGGGCGGTCAGATGCGCCGCATCTACAACCCCATGCAGTACGAGTTCCTGCAGCACCAGCAGCACTGGAACGTGTTCATCACCATCGGCGCGATCTGCCTCGGGCTGGCGCAGATCCCGTTCGTCATCAACTTCTTCTGGTCGCTCTTCGCGGGCAAGAAGGCGCCGATGAACCCGTGGAACGCCAACACGCTCGAGTGGCAGGCCACCTCGCCGCCGCCGCACCTGAACTGGGGTGACACGCTGCCGACCGTCTATCGCGGCCCGTACGAGTACAGCGACCCCGACGCCAAGGACGATTTCCTGCCGCAGACCCAGCCGGCGCTGCACGGGGCGTCCGCACGCCGGCGGCACTGAGCGACGCGTGGCGTAGCACCATGCTGGCTCATCGTCTGGCGCTGTCGACGGCGGCCGCGACCGCGGTGCTGATCGTGTTCGGGGGGCTCGTGACCAACACCGGGGCGGCCCTCGCCGTCCCGGACTGGCCGAGCACGTTCGGTCACAACATGTTCCTCTACCCGTGGTCCGGCATGGTGGGCGGCATCTTCTTCGAGCACAGCCATCGGCTGCTCGGCGCGCTCGTCGGCCTGCTCACCGTCGCCCTCGCGATGGCGCTCTACCGGCGCGGTGGCCGGCTCCGCGTGCTCGGGCTCATCGCGGTCGGCGCCGTGGTCCTGCAGGGCCTCGTCGGCGGCCTGCGCGTGGTGCTCCGCGCCGACGCGCTGGCGATGGTGCACGGGCCGCTGGCGCAGGCGTTCTTCGCCCTCGTCAGCGCGGTGGCGTTTCTGACGTCGGCCGCCGCCGCGCGTCCCGTGGTGGCGTTCGACGCGGGGCTGCGCCGGCTGGCCGTCGTGAGCGTCGCCGCCGTCTACGCGCAGATCGTGCTCGGCGCGCTGCTCACGCACGCCGGCTGGCTGCTGCTCCACGTGGCCGGCGCGATGCTCGTCTTCGCCGTGCTGCCGATCCTCACCGCGCGCGCGCGGCGGACGGGTGACGTGGTGGCCGCACCGCTCGCGAGGAGCCTCCTCGCGCTGCTCGCGGTGCAGCTCGCCCTCGGCCTCGGAGCGTACCTGGCGCGCTTCTCCGGGATCTGGATTCCCGGCGGCCAGCTGAGCATGCTGGTGGTCCCGGTGGCCCACCGTCTGGTGGGTGGCATCATCCTCGCGACGAGCGTCGTGCTCGCCGTACGGCTCGCCGCCGCCGTCCCGGTCGCCGCGAGCGATGCAGCCCGACGTGCCGAGCGCGTGACGCTGGCGCGCGGCGGGGCGCGCGCATGACGCCGCCGTCCGAGGTCATCGTCGTTCCGCTCGCCCGCGCCCGCCGTCGCGTCGTGGCCGACCTCATCTCGCTCACGAAGCCGCGCGTGGTCCTGATGATCCTCGTGACCACGATCGTCGGCTACTACGTCGGGCTCGCGGGCGCGCCGGACTATGCGCGCCTGCTACACCTGCTCATCGGGACCGCGCTTGCCGCCGGCGGCACGCTGGCGCTGAACATGTACTGGGAGCGCGACGTCGACGCGCTCATGCAGCGGACGCGGCTGCGGCCGCTGCCCGATGGGCGCCTGGCCCCGCTCGAGGCGCTGCTGTTCGGCGCCGCCATCACGCTGGCCGGCCTCGCGTACCTCGCGGCGTGCGTGAGCCTGCGGGCGGCCGCGGTGACCGGCGCGACGTTCGTCCTCTACCTCTTCGCCTACACGCCGCTCAAGCTGCGCAGCCCGCTCTGCACGCTCGTCGGCGCCATACCGGGCGCGCTGCCGCCGGTCACCGGCTGGGTGGCCGCACGCGACGAGCTCGGCGTGGGCGCCTGGGTCCTTTTCGGCATTCTGTTCCTGTGGCAGCTGCCGCACACGCTGGCCATCGGCCGCCTCTACCGCGACGACTACGCGCGCGCCGGCGTCCGGCTGCTGCCCGTGATCGACGCGCAGGGCTCGAGCACCGAGCGGCAGATCATGACCGGCTGCCTGGCGCTGCTCGCCGTCAGCCTGCTCCCGACGCTGGTGGGACTCGCGGGCGGTGTCTATTTTGCGGGCGCGCTGGCGCTCGGCGTGGCGTTCGCCGGGTTCGGCGCCTGGCAGGCCGTGGTGCCGTCGCTGGGCGGCGCGCGCCGCGTGCTGTACGCCTCGCTCCTCTACCTGCCGGCGCTGCTGGCGCTGCTGGCGTTCGACAAGGCATGAGCCGCATATTCGACGACCTCACGCAGCGCAATCGCCGGACGCGGCGCATCCTGTTCGCCATCATCGGCGTGCTGGCGCTGGCGACGTTCCTGGCGGGGATCCGCTGGTGAGCTCGGCGCTGCAGTCGCCGCCGCGGCCCACCGCGCGCAAGACGAACGGCCGCGTGCCGCCGTTGCCGCCGGAGCGCGGCTGGGGCGGCGACGACGACCGCGATCCGCAGCCGCGGCGCGGCCTCGACAATCTCCGTGTTGCCCTGCTGTTCTTCATGGGCGCGGAGATGATGTTCTTCGCGGCGCTGGTGTCGGCGCTCTTCGTGCTCCGGCTCGGCATGGCCGCGTGGCCGCCGCCGCTCGAGCCGCGGCTGCCGGTCGCCGTCACCGCCGTGAACACGGTCGTGCTGCTCTATTCGAGTGTCAGCATGCGCGCTGCCGTCCGCGCGCTGCGCGGTGGCACGCGCGCGACATTCGTGCGGCTGCTCGCGACCACGGCCGCGCTCGGCGCGACCTTCCTGCTGGTGCAGGGCTACGAGTGGGTCCGGCTGATACATTTCGGCCTGACGCTGTCGTCCGGCATCTACGGCGCGACCTTCTACACGCTGATCGGCCTGCACGCACTGCACGTGACGGGCGCGCTGGTGTGGCTGCTGGCCACGACGTGGCTCGCGCGCCGTGGCGCCTTCGCGGCGCCCGGCCGGGCGACGCCCGTCCAGGCCTGCGCCATGTACTGGCACTTCGTCGTCGCGCTCTGGCCGGGCCTGTTCGTCGCGGTGTACCTGCTATGAGCCGCACGGCGGGCTCGGTGCTGCTGGCCGTCCTCGCGGCGCTGTCGCCGCGGCCGGCCGCCGCGTGCGCGATGTGCATGTCGTCGGCATTCGGCGATCGCTCGTACACCTGGCCCTACATCGGACTGATCCTGGCGCCGTTCCTCGTCGGCGTCGTCATCGCGGTCGTCCTCGCCTGGCACACGGGCTGGCGCTGGACGGACGCGAGATACCGCGTGTCGGCGTGGTTCGCGGGGCTGCGAGCGCGGCCCCGGCGTGATGCCCTCTCACCCAGCACCAACACGGAGACGACATGAGTCAGGCCGTGACCGCGCACGGGGCGGCGGTAGAGCCCGCCGAGTCCCCGCTCACACCAGAGAGCTGGGGCAAGCTCGGGATGTGGATGTTCCTGGCCGGCGATGCCGTCGGCTTCGGCACGCTGCTGGCCGGCTACGGCGCCATGCGCGCAACCAGCGCCGACTGGCCGAATCCGTTCGAGGTCCTCGGTATCAACCTCACCGCGCTGATGACGTTCCTGCTGATCTGCTCCAGCGTCACGATGGTCAAGGCGCTCGAGTGGCTGAGCAAGAGCAACCGCGAGCGGGCGCGGATGTTCCTCGGCTTCACGGCGCTCGGCGGGGCGATCTTCGTCTCACTGCAGGCCTACGAGTGGACGCATCTGATCCACCGCGGACTGCACATCAACGGCAACCCGTGGGGCGCCACGCTGTTCGGGACCTCGTTCTTCATCATCACGGGATTCCACGGTCTGCACGTGACGGCCGGGGTGTTCTACCTGCTCTGGGCCATCTCGGTCGTCTCCCGCCGGCGGGACCCGGCCGCGAGCTACAACTTCGTCGAGATCACCGGTCTCTACTGGCACTTCGTCGACCTCGTGTGGATCATGGTGTTCACCTTCATGTATCTCCTGTAGGGGAGCGGGCATGGCTTCGTCCGGGCACAAGCACCCGAACTACATGGCGATCTTCTGGTATCTCGCGATCCTGACGGTCATCGAGATCATCGTCGTGTTCCTGCCGTTCGGAAAGTTCACCAACGGCGTCCTGCTGTGTGCGCTCGCGGTGACCAAGGCGGCCATGGTCGCGATGTACTTCATGCACCTGCGCTTCGAGACCCGAACCCTCGGCATGATCGCGGTGACGCCGCTCGCCATCGCGACGCTGCTCGTCTTCGTGCTCCTGCCGGACGGCTTCGCGGTGGCGAAGAGGACCGAGGACGCGAAGAAGCTCGCGCCGGCCGCGGCCGAGAAGCACTGAGCGCGGGACGCGCGTGACGCCGGCCCATGCCCGCGGGGGAAGCGCTCCGCCGTGTCACGGTCGGCCTGCGCCGGGCGGTCCGGTTGCGCTGTCCGCGCTGCGGGCGGGCGCCGCTGTTCCGGCGGCGCTTCACCATGAACGAGGTGTGCGCGGTCTGCGACTTGCGCTTCGAGCGGGCGCAGGGCTACTGGATCGGCGCGATCTACGTCAACTACGCGCTGACGACGCTGATCGCGGTGGCCGGGTTCTTCGCGGTGTGGGGCTGGACGGCGGTGCCGCCGACGGTGCAGCTGGCATTCTGGCTGCCGTTCTGCGTCGTGTTCCCGCTGTGGTTCTTCCCGTACAGCCGCGCCATCTGGCTGGCCGTGGAGCAGGCGGTGAATCCCGAGCTGTGAGGCCACGGCGCGTCGTGCTGCTCGCCGCCGGCCTCATCGCCCTCGCGGTCGGTCCCGCCCACGCCGCCTACGAAGTGGCCGCCGTCGCCGACGCCGGCACGCTGACGGGGGTGGTGCGGTTCACCGGCCGGCCGCCGCGCGCGGCGCCCGGTGTGCCGAAGCCGGGCGACGTCTGCGGAGATCGCCCGGCCTCCGAGGCGCTCGTGGTCGGCGCCGACGGCGGAGTGCGGGGCAGCGTTGTGCGTGTCGAGCGGGTGCGCGCGGGCAAGCCGGGGGCGGGCGAGCTGCTCCTCGACAGCGTGCGGTGCGCGTTCGTCTCCCACGTCTCGGTCGCGGCGGCCGGCGACCGGCTGCGGGTGCGAAACTCCGACGGCACGCTTCACGCCGCGCGCGGCGTGAGCGGCCGGCGCACCGTCTTCAGCGTCGCGCTGCCGCACCGCGGCCAGGTCGTCGACGTCACGCGCAGCCTGGCCACGCCGGGCGTCATCCGCGTGCTCTGCGAGGCGCATCCGCACATGCTCGGCTGGATCGTCGTGCACGACAGCCCGTACGTGGCGGTGACCGACGAGCGCGGCAGCTTCCGCATCGACGGCGTGCCGCCCGGAACGTACACCGTCCGCATGTGGCACGAGGGCTTCCGGTCGCAGGGCGTGGACGCCGAGGGGCGCCCGCGCGTCGAGGAGCCGCACACGACGTCCCGGGACATCACGATCGCGCCGCGCGCCGTGGCGACGGTCGAGTTCGAACTCAAGTAAACGGGGGAGCGAATGTACAAGCACATCTACGTGCCGGTGGACAACTCGGACTACTCCAACCGCGCGATCGACCTCGCGGTGGAGCTCGGCCGTGCCTTCGGGGCGCGGCTCACGGGCAGCCACGTGTACGCCGCACGGCTGCACGACTACCGGTTCAAGCAGATGGAGTACACGCTGCCCGAGGAGTACAAGGACGAAAACGAGCTGGAGCGGCAGCGAAAGATCCACGACTCGCTGATCGCCATGGGTCTGCAGCTCATCTCGGAGTCCTACCTCGACGTGCTGAAGGCGCGCGCGGAGGCGGCCGGGCTACCGTTCACGCCGAAGATGATGGACGGCAAGCACTACAAGGCGCTCATCGAGGACACGCTCGCCTCCGACTACGATCTCGTCATCATGGGCGCGCTCGGCATGGGCGCGGTGAAGGACAGCCAGCTCGGGTCGGTCACCGAGCGCTTCGTGCGGCGGGTCAGCCGCGACACGCTGGTGGTACGCAACCACGACCGGTTGAAGGACGCGCAGGGCGCCATCGTCGTGTGCCTCGACGGTTCGCCGCAGTCGTTCCACGGTCTGCAGATCGGGCTCGCGCTGTCGAGAGCGCTGAACCGGCCGGTGCAGGCGGTGGGCGTCTACGATCCGTACCTGCACTACGCGATGTTCAACGGCATCGTCGGCGTGCTGAGCGAGAAGGCGTCGAAGATCTTCCGCTTCAAGGAGCAGGAGCAGCTGCACGAGGAGATCATCGACACGGGGCTGGCGAAGATCTACCAGTCGCACCTCGAGATCGGGCGCAAGCTGGCCGCCGACGCCGGCGTCGATCTCGCCATCACGCTGCTCGACGGCAAGTGCTTCGAGAAGATCCTCACCTTCGCGCGCAAGGAGCAGCCTTGGCTGCTGATCATGGGGCGCGTCGGCGTGCACTCCGACGAGGGCGAGACCGACCTCGGCTCCAACACCGAGAACCTCCTGCGGCTCGCGCCATGCAACGTGCTGCTGACCGGCGGCAAGTACTACCCGCCGCTCGACGTGAAGGCCGAGGAGATCATCTCGTGGACGGAGGAGGCCGAGGCGCGGATGGAGCGCGTGCCCGTCCAGGTCAAGGGTGTCGCGCGCACGGCGCTGCTCCGCTACGCGATCGAGCAGGGGCACACGGTGATCACGAACAAGGTCATCGACGAGGCGATGGCCATCTTCATGCCGACTCGCATGGCGGAGAAGATGCAGATCCTTGCCGAGGACGTCGCCGTCGCCCGCCTGCGCGTCGAGAACCAGCCGGCCACGGCCATCTGCTCGGTGTGCGGCTACACGGTCAAGGGCCCGAACGCGGTGGTCACGTGCCCCGTGTGCAAGGCGGCGCCGGAGAAGTTCCACGTCATCTCGCGCGACGTGGTGGAGGCGATCGCCTCGCAGGAGGGCGGGATCGAGGAAGAGGAGTCGATGCCCGGCGTGCAGGTGAAGTGGTCCGCCGACGCGCGCGACGCGCTGCGCGAGGTAGAGGACGCCTACCTGCGCCGGCGCGCCAAGGCGCGCGTCGAGAAGTACGCCCGCTCCCGCAAGATTCCCGTCATCACGTGCCAGCTGGCGCTGCCGATGATCGAGGAGACCGTAGGCCGCGACAAGCTCGGCGCGGGCTGGGACACCCTGCTCGCGAAGACGCGGTTCGAGCCGGCGGCCGCGCCGACGGTCGACGCGACGGCGAGCCCGTTCACCTGGACAGACGACGCCACGGCGCGGCTCAATCGCGTGCCGGCGGGCTTCATGCGCGACATGACGCGCGAAGAGGTCGAGCGGGTCGCGGCCTCGAAGGCCGTCACCGTCATCGATCTCGCCGTCTGCGAAGAGGGGATCGGGCACGCGCGGGAGACGATGAACGAGGTCATTTCCGGGTACATCTCGCAGAAGAAGCCGCGCTAGCGTGCCGGCGACGGCGGCTCGCGGGCGGGCGGCGGGGGTGAGGCCGGCGACCACGAGCGCGGTGCGTCGAAGAGTGGCCTGATGATCAGCTGCACTCCGCGTGCAATCGATCGCCGCCGTGGCTGACCCGACGCCATCGACGCGTCCGGGCGTCGGCCGCGGCGTGCCCGCGGCGCCGCGGGATGCGTACACGGCGTACTCGGTATCGTGGAATCTGACGCAGCGATGCAATCTCGAGTGCGCGCATTGCTACATGTCGGCGCATGCGGGGGCCGACACGCGCGGGGAGCTGAGCACGGTGGAGTGCCGGCGCGTGATCGACGAGATCGCGGCCGTGAACCCGAACGTGTTCTTGATCCTCACGGGCGGTGAGCCGTTCCTGCGCAAGGACCTGTTCGAGATCGCGGGCTACGCGGCGGACCGCAAGTTCACGACCGTGCTCGGGACGAACGGCGTGCTGCTGCGCGAGAAGGAAGCGCGGCTGATGCGCGAGCACGGCGTGCTGGGCGCGTCGATCAGCCTCGACTCGACCGATCGGACCCGCCACGACGCGTTTCGCCGTCAGCCCGGCGCCTGGGACGGCGCGGTGCGCGCGACGCGCGTGCTCGCCGACGAAGGGCTCGACTTCTCGCTACACATGTCGGTGACGGACTGGAACGTGGCCGAGGTGCCGGCCATGATCGACCTGGCGAGGACGCTGGGCGCCAAGGTCCTGAACTTCTTCTTCCTGGTGCGCACGGGGCGCGGACGCGATCTGACGGACATCGACGCCGGCGCCTACGAGAGGATCCTGACGTACCTCGCAAAGGCGCAGGGCGCCGCCGGCGGCCCGCCGTCGTTCGTGCGCCGCCTGCTCGGCATGCCCGACGCCGCGGCGACGCCACCGGCGTTCGAGGATCCGTGGTCGACGCCGGTGGCGCAATCGGACGGCCTGCTGATCCGCGCCAAGTGTGCGCCGCACTTCCGGCGGATCCTCTACGAGCTGAACCCGGCCTCGCCGCTGCTGAAGAACTACGCGCACGGCTCGTGCCCGGCGGGCAAGTACTACTGCCGAATCACGCCCACCGGCGACGTCACGCCGTGCCCGTACATGCCCGTGGCGGCCGGCAACGTGCGCGAGACGAGCTTCGGCGAGCTCTGGCGCAGCGCGCCGGTGTTCGGGGATTTGCGTGATCCGAAACTCGGCGGCCGCTGCGGCGCCTGCGAGTTCTCGAAGATCTGCGGCGGCTGCCGCTGTCGCGCCTACGCCGCGCACGGCGACTACCTCGCGGAGGATCCGGCGTGCGGCTATCAGCCGGGCGCGCACGGCGGTCGCGTGATCGACCTGCCCGCCACGCTGACCTTTGGTCTGCCGGTCGACTACGAGCTGGTGTGGGAGGAGGACGCCCGCGCTCGGCTCGCGGCGATCCCGTCCTTCGCGCGCGGCATGGTGGTGAAGGCGGTGGAGGCGTACGCGCGCGGCCGCGGGGAGGCGCGCATCACGCCGGCGCTGCTGGCCGACGTGCGCTCCCGCTGGGGCGGCCGCTTCCGCCCGCAGGCATGATCCCCGAGCGCCCGTTCGACCCGGGCGACCGCTTCCGCGACGCCGCGCGGGCCTACATCGTCTACGGGATCGTCTACTGGGTCGGCGGCGTGTGGCTGGCGCTTCACGGCGTCGGCGTCCGCGGTGAGCTCGGCGGCGTCGGCATGCTGTGGATCGTGCTCGGGCTCGTGTTCGTGGTCGGCATCCCGTACCTCCTTCGGCGTCGGCGCGTGTGGTTCGAGCGGTGGGTGCTCGGCCGCCGCGACTTCGCGCGCATCCTCACGCTCTTCATGGGCATCCGCGCATGGGCAGTGCTGCGCGTGGTGCTGCGGCCGGAGACGGCGACCGTGGCCGCGCCGTGGGGCGGCGAGATCACGTTCCGCGCGGGTGCGGCCGTGTTCTTCGTGGTCACCATCGTGGCCGCGCTGTTCGTCGCGGTCGCGGCGTGGAGCACCGACCAGAAAGCCGCCGAGTAGGAATGCCGAAGCGCTACGCGGACGTGCCCGGTGACGGCGGGTCGAACATCGTCGGCCAGGTGCAGACGCAGCAGGCGCGGCTGCGCGAGCGGCTGAGCGGCGTGCGGGCCATCGTGGCCGTGGTCTCCGGCAAAGGCGGCGTCGGCAAGTCGTCGCTCACGGCGAATCTGGCAAACGCCTTCGCGCTCGACGGCTGGCGGGTCGGCATCCTCGACGCCGATCTCAACGGGCCGAGCATGGCCAAGATGCTGGGCGTGCGGGGACGGACGCTGGCCGTCGGCGCCGATGGCGTGACGCCGCCCGTCAGCGCGCTCGGCGTGCGCGTCATGTCGATGGACCTGCTGCTGCCGTCGGACGCCTCGCCGCTCACGTGGGATGCTCCCACGCAGCAGGAGGCTCACACCTGGCGCGGAGCGATGGAGGCGAACGCGCTGCGGGAGTTCCTCGCCGACACGGCGTGGGGTGCGCTCGACGCGCTCCTGCTCGACCTTCCGCCGGGCACGGACCGGCTGTCCACGGTGGCCGGGCTGGTGCCCGGCTTGAGTGGCACCGTCATCGTGACGATCCCGTCCGACGTCTCGCATCTCGTCGTCCGGAAGTCGATCACCGTCGCCGCCCAGGTGAACGCGCCGGTGCTGGGCCTCGTGGAGAACATGGCCGGCATGTTCCCCGGCCGCCCGGGCGCCGAGCTGGCGCGGGAGGCCGGCATTCCGTTCCTCGGCAGCGTGCCGTTCGATCGTGAGCTCGCGCTCGCCGCGGATCGCGGCGAGGCGTTCGTCGCGGCGTTTCCCGCGCGTGAGGCGGCGCGGGCGCTTCTCGACGTGGCCGGCCGCGTCCGCAACGCGCTCGCGACGCCCGCGCGCGCGTGAGGGTCGTCGCCCGCTTCTGCCTCCGCTGTGGGCGGCGTCTGCGCATCGTTCGCGACGGCAGCCGGCGGCGCCCGCGGTGCCCGCGCTGCGGCTGGACGTTCTACGCCAATCCGGTGCCCGCGGCCGCCGCGCTGATCGTGCATCGAGGACGCGTGCTGCTCGGGCGCCGGGCCCGCGCGCCGCACGCGGGCACGTGGGATCTTCCGGGCGGCTTCATGGAGTCGGGCGAAACTCCGGAGCGCGGGCTCATCCGCGAGCTGCGTGAGGAGCTCGGGGTCGGGGTCCGCCGCGCACGCTTCGTGGGGTTTGCGACCGACCGCTACGGCGCGGGCGGGTTCGCGGTGCTCGTGATCCTGTTCAGGGTGGTCCCGACGTCACTGATGGTGCGGCCGGACGACGACGTCGCGGAGCTGCGCTGGTGGCCCGTCGATCGGGTGCCCTACCGGAAGATTGCCTTCACCGGACTGCGCCGCCTGCTGCGGCGCGCGCTCACTGGCAGGTGACGCCTTTTTCCATCTGGTAATTCTGGACCTTGTACGTCGACACGAAGTTGTCTTCCCACGCGGACACGCTCAGGGGACCGAGGGCCGTGGCGCCGTCCCAGGCCATGACCTTCGCCCGGCTGGCGAGCTCACGCGGCGGCAGCGTGCCGTCGAGGAACTCGAGCACGGCGGCGCGATCGACGAAGACCGCCATCGTCTCGTGGACCGGTCGATCACCGCTGGCCATGCCGTGCTGCTTCTGCCACTCGACAATGACGGTGAAGCCGTCGAGCGCGGGCTCCTTGGCGGGAGGGACGTACGCCGCCATCCGGCGGATCATCGGTCCGACGTAGCGCGAGAACATCGACGACGCGCGCTCCTCGACGGCGAGCGTCGCGAACTGCGGCGACGGCTCCTGCTCGACGAAGAGCCGCATCGACAGGTAGCGGTCGTCCTGGGTGGCGGTCTTCGGCTTGAAGAAGCCGATCGACTGCTTCTGGATCTCCACCCACGGCATGCAGTGATAGATCTGGGCGTTCAGCTCGTGCAGGGCGGCATCGTGAGCGCGGGCCAGCATCCGCCCCTTCTCGGATGTGTAGCTGTCGATGGGGAGGATACGGTCGTCCGACGGCGCCGCCGAGCTGGCGGCGACTCCGAGTGTCGTTGAAAGCGACAGGGCGAGCGCGACGATGCGGAACCGGTAGGTCGTCATGGTGAGACCCGGGGATGCAGATCGAATGCCAAAGTGACTCTCCTCGGACTCCGGCCATTTTCGGAGGCCGGCCTCGATCTGGTGTCCGGGCGTGTGACGCCCGGACACCAGATCGGGCAATGGGGCATCAACGCTCCTGAATCTGCTCCTGGGCGACCGTGATCGGCCGACCCCACCAGCCCTGGTCTCGCGCCAGAGCGATGTCCTGACGCGTGACGCGCTTGGCCTCGTCGTCCCGGTTCCGCAGCGAGAAGAACCCGTGGTCGCCCGAGGCGAAATGAGTGGGGTGCTGCTTCCAGGTTGCCCACTCCTCATTCGTGGCACAGCCGGCCACGAGCAGCAATACGCCAGAGAGCAATGAAAGGTGCCAGCGCATGCTCCGCATACCCCGTTCCTCCAGAGACTGAAGTTGGATGCTAAAAGCGCCTGATACTACCCTCGCCGCGGCCGCTCTTCAACTGGCGTGATAGACTCGCGATTGAGTCGATGGATCCGCTCACCATCCACGCGATGCCCGAGCGACTCCGGCGGCCGGTGCTGATCACCGCCTTCAGCGGCTGGAATGACGCCGCGGAGTCCGCCACCACCGCCGCGCGGTATCTCGCGACGACGTTTCACGCCGAGAAGTTCGCCGAGATCGACCCCGAGACGTTTTACCATTTCGGCCTCTCGCGTCCGTACGTCCGCTACAAGAGCGGCTCCGAGACGGAGCGGGAGATCGTCTGGCCAGCCACCGAGTTCTCGGTGGCGCGCCCCGCCGAGCTCGCGCGCGATCTCCTCATCGGCGTGGCCATCGAGCCGCACCTCCGCTGGAAGACGTACTGCGCGGCCGTGCTCGAGCTGGCCCGGCGCTGCGACGCGACGCTCGTGCTGACGCTCGGCGCGCTGCTGGCGGAGGTCCCGCACACGCGGCCCATCCGGCTGTCCGGCGGCGCCTCGGATCCGGAGCTGGCCGCGCGCCTCGGGCTGCGGCCCACGCGGTACGAGGGGCCGACGGGCATCGTCGGCGTGCTCAACACGCTGTCGCGCGAGCAGGGAATGGCGACCGCGAGTCTCTGGGCCAACGTGCCTCACTACATCTCGGGCATCGAGAATCCGCGCGCGACGCTGGCGCTCGTGCAGCGCGTGCTCACGCTGCTGCACGGCGGCGCCGACCTCACCGACCTCGAGGAGGCCGTGCGCCAGTTCGATCAGAACCTCACCGAGATCGTCTCGCAGAACGAGAAGATCGCCGGCTACGTCAAGAAGCTCGAGTCCCGCGATGCCGAGACGGAGGAGCCGGCCACGCCGGCGGCGCAGAGCGATCTGCCGCCCGCTTCCGAGCTGGTGGCGGAGATCGAGCAATTCCTGCGGCAGCAGCGCCCCGAGTGACCGCGGCCCGCGCGCTGCTCGGCGCCGGCCTGCTCCTGCTCACCGCCACCGCCTCCCACGTCGCGGCCGGCGATCGCCTGGTCGTGAGCTGGCAACCGAGCAAGCCGCGCGTGGGCGATGCCGCGCTGCTCAGGCTGCGCGGCGCGCCGGATGGCGCCACCGTGGAGGGGATGATGGACGGCCGGCCACTCGTCTTCTTTCCGTACGCGGGCGGTCACGCCGCGCTGGTGGGGTTCGACCTGGAGCAGAAGCCGGGCGCGAAGGCGTGGCAGCTCGTGGTGCTGGTCCCGGGACGCGACCCGCTGCCGGCGAAGGGGACGCTCACGCTCCGGCGCCGCGATTTCCCCGTCCAGCGGCTCAAGCTGCCGACCGCGATGGTGGACCTCGATCCCGAGACGGAACGGCGCGCGGTGGCCGAGGGCGAGCGGCTGCAGGCGCTGTATCGGACGGTGACGTCCGAGCGGCTGTGGCATGGCGCGTTCACCCGGCCGGTGGGCGGCCTGGAGCCGGGCAGCGGGTTCGGCTCACGGCGCATCATCAACGGGCAGCCGCGGATGCCGCACGGCGGCGCCGACTACGCGGCGCCGACGGGAACTCCGGTGGTGGCCGTCAACGCAGGTCGCGTGGCGCTGGTCGCCGATTACTTCTTCCCGGGCCGCCTCATCGCGCTCGATCACGGGCTGGGGCTCTACACGCTCTACTTCCATCTCGACTCGACCGTCGTCGGCCAGGGAGACCTCGTGGAGCGGGGCCAGACGATCGGGACGGTGGGCGCCACCGGCCGCGCCACCGGCCCCCACCTGCACTTCGGCGCGCAAATCGGCGGCGCCCGAATCGATCCCGCGACCCTGCTGGCGCTCCGCGCGCGCGACTAGCGGCGCCGGCCGCCCTTCTTGGCGCGCTTGCGCGAGCCCGACTTCCGGGCCTTCGCGCGGGTCTTGCCCTTGGCGCGCGTCCCGCTCGATTTCCGCCCCTTGGACTTCGACTTCGATTTCGACCGCGACTTGCTGGGGCTGCGCTTCGTGGCGGCCTTCGGCGTGCTTGCGCGCTTGGGGCGCGGCCGCTCCATGGCACCGCCATCGGTGGTCCCCATCTCGGGCATCGGTGCGGACGTCTCCATACCGCCGTTCATGCCGTCCATCATCCGTTCCATCGAGTCCTCCCCAGGGCGATGGTCACTGCTTGGCTCATACGGTGCGCTCGGCGCGGAAACGACGCAAGGGCGAAGATAGCCTTTCTGCCTCCGAACGTAGTGCGGAATTCGACCAGACCGCCACCGAGGACCGCGCCAGGATGCGCCGGACGGCGCGCCGCGAGATGCGGATCGGCCGTGTCGCCGCCAGCGGGTCGGGGGACTCCGCCACGGCGGCGAGGGTGGCGAAGCCGATGAGGAGCGGCCACGCGCAGGCCAGGCGCATGCGCCACTCCGCGCGGGGGATGGCGAGCGTGTAGCGCCACGCCTCGTCGTAGTGCCCGAGCGCCACCCGGAGCAGGCGCTCCAGCAGCGGTCGCGCCCGCGGCGTCGCGGCGGGATCGAGGAGATCGCGCGGGACGAGGCCGAGCGGCGTCAGCTCGCGGGCGGGCAGATAGCAGCGGCCGTGGCGCAGGTCGGCGGGAACGTCGCGCAGCACGTTCGTCAGCTGCAGCGCCTTGCCGAAGCGCGCGCCGCTGGCGCTCATGGCCGCGCCATCCCAGCCCGCAAGGCGGCGCCGGTGCGCCAGGTGGATAGCGGTCCAGAACTCGCCGACGCAGCCGGCGACCAGGTAGGTGTAGCGATCGAGCTCGGCCAGCGTGTCGAGCGCTGCCAGCGTACCCGCGTCCTCCCCCGGAAATCGCTCGAGATCGAACACCTGCCCGTCGGTGATCGTCGACAGCACGCCGCGCACGGCGGCGCGGTCGTCCGCCGGCAGGCGGTCGACGCGCGCGAGCGCCTCGGCCACGCGCGTCAGCAGCTCGCGCTCGGCCTCCAGCGACTGCAGCGGCGCGCACGCCCGCCCGACCGCGGCGACGTCCGCGGGCGCGCCGCTGTACGCGGCGCGCAGCGTGTGCAGGTGGCCGAGACGCTCCACGCGCGGCAGGAGCCGCGTGTCGGCGACGGTGTCCGTCGCCCGTGCCAGCAGGTATGCGAGGCCGACGGGCTCGCGCAGCGTGCGCGGGAGAATGGCCAGCGAGAGATAGAACGTCCGGCTGGTGCGCCGGAGAACGTCTCCCAGGAGCTCCGTCAATCCAGGTCGAACGGACGCCGGGGCGGGTCGGGCGAGTCCTTGGCCTTCTTCAGACCTTCCTGGAATTTCCGATCGAGCAGCTTGCCCTTCTGACTCTCCGACTGCGTGGCCTGGCGGAACCGCTCTTCGCGCTCGCTCGACTTGGCGCGCAGGATGTCGAACGCGCTGCCGAGATCCTTGGCTTCGCGCTTGGGCGGCGCCGCCTCGTGCGCGATGACGGCGCGCAGCTCGGGATCGATCGTCAGCTTTCCCTGACAGCACGGGCACTCCACGATGAAGGAGCCCTTCGCCATGGCGCCACGCTAGCATAGAATGCGGGTCGATGCCGGAGCTGGCGAACGAGTTTTCCTGGTCGCGCAGCCGCGACAACACCTTCCAGGACTGCAAGCGCCGCTACTACTATCACTACTACGGCTCCTGGGGCGGCTGGGAGGCCGGCGTCTCTGCGGAGATCCGCCGCCTCTACATCCTCAAGCAGCTGGCGTCCCGACAGATGTGGGCCGGACGCATCGTGCACGACGCCATCGAGATGGCGCTGCAGATATTCCAGCACGGCCGCGACGTCCCCGTCGAGCCGTTCATCGCCGACGTCATCGAGCGGATGCGCGGCGAGTGGCGCTCCTCGCGCGACGGCCGCTATCGCGAGAGCCCGAAGACGCTGGCGCTGTTCGAGCACGAGTATGCGGTGGACCTCAAGCCCGAGGTCTGGAAGATGCTGAGCCGGAACGTGACCACGTGCCTGCACAATTTCTTCCGGCTGCCGCTGCTCGCCGAGATCCGCCGCACGCCGGCCGAGCACTGGTCGATCGAGCACTGGTCCAAGGTCCTGGACTTCGAGGGCACCCCGATCTGGATCGCGCCGGACTTCGGCTTCTGGACGGACGCCGGCCGGCTGGCGCTCATCGACTGGAAGACGGGCGGCGCCGATCCCGAGGCGGCGGCCTTCCAGCTCGGCTGCTACGCGCTCTACGCGCAGGACATGCTCGGCGTGGAGCCGGCGCGGGTCGACCTGATCGAGGTGAACCTGCGCGAGCCGACAGTGACGCCGCATCAGTGGGACGCCGCCCGCCTCGAGGAGATCCGCGAGCGACTCCGGCTGTCCATCCGCTCGATGAAGGCGTACCTGGCCGATCCGGTGGCCAACGTGGCGCGGATCGACGGCTTCGAGCGCACGGAGGAGCTTCGCATCTGCCGCTGGTGCAACTTCCGCGTCGTCTGCCGTCCGGAGCTGTGAGGGGAGCGGCGTGCGCGGGGCGCTGCTCGCCTGCGTCCTGCTCGCGATGACGGCAAGCACCGCCGGCGCCGGCATCACGCGGCTCGAGATCCTTCGTGTGGAGCCGTTCGCGGGCGGCGAGGAGTTCGGCGAGGTTGGCGGGTACGTGAAGGTGGTCGGCATCGCCCACGGCGAGCTCGATCCGGCCGCTCGGGCCAACGCGGTGATCGTCAACCTCGACCGCGCGCCGCGCAACGCGCGCGGCATGGTCGAGTACGCGGTCGACTTCTACGTGATGCGTCCGGCGGATCCGCTGCGCGGCAATCGTACCGTGCTGTACGAGGCGACCAACCGCGGTCGCAAGCTCATGTTCGGCTGGCTGCACGACGCGAAGGACACCTCGCCGGGGGCGGTCAACGAGCCCACGCTGCGCGAGCACGTCGGCAACGCCTTCGCGCTGACGCGCGGCTACACGCTCGTCTGGAGCGGGTGGGATCCGGACGCGCCGGCCGCGAACGGAGGCCTGCGCATCCGCGTGCCGGTCGCCACCGACCGGGGCCGTCCCATCGTGCGGGTGATCCGCGACGAGTTCGTGTTCGGCACGCGGCTGCCCGCGACGTCCGCGACGGCGCCGCTGTCCTACGAGGCGGCCACGCTGGATCAGGCGCAGGCGCGCCTCACCGTGCGGGCGCGAGAAGCGGATCCGCCGACCGAGATTCCGGCCAGCGGCTGGAGCTACCAGGGCCCACGCGCGATTGCCCTGGTGGGCGAAACGGCCGCCTTCAGGCCGGGCTTCATCTACGACTTCCGGTATCCGGCGAAGGACCCGAAGATCATCGGCATCGGCTTCGCGGCCACGCGGGATCTCGTCTCGTTCCTCCGCTACGAGGCGCGCGATCGCACCGGCACGCCGAATCCGGTGACGCTTGGCCCGGACGTCACCGGGGTCAAGGCGGTTCTCGCGTTCGGCGTGTCACAGGGCGGCCGCTTCCTGCGCGACCACGTCGCCGCCGGCTTCAATCGCGACGAGGCACGCCGGCGTGTCTTCGACGGCGTGCTCTCTCACGTGGCGGGCGTCGGCCGCGTGTTCGCGAACTACGAGTTCGGACAGCCGAACCGCACGGCGACGCAGCACGAGGACCATCTGTTCCCGGAGAACGCGTTTCCGTTCTCGCACGCAACGCTCACGGATCCCGTGACCGGCGCCACCGGCGCGCTGCTGCGTGGCGATCCCACCGATCCGCTGATGATGGAGGTGAACACGTCGACGGAGTACTGGCAGAAGGGCGCCTCGCTGCTGCACACGGACCCGCGAGGCGGGGCGGACGCCCTGCTGCCGACGACGGCCCGCGTCTACATGGTTGCCGGCACGCAGCATGGCGGGCGCGCCACGTCGACCAGCGACCCCGGGCCGTGCCTGCATCCGCGCAACCCGCACAGCGCGGCCCCGGTGCTGCGCGCGCTGCTCGTCGCGCTCGACGCGTGGGTGGTCGACGACCTGGTGCCGCCCGAGAGCCGCGTGCCGACGGTGCGCGACGGCACGCTCGTCACCGCCGACCGCCTCGGCTTTCCCGCGATTCCCGGGATCAAGGCGCCGGTCGCCACCAATCGCCTGGCTCCGTTCGGCGACTGGACGTCGCCGCGCCCGCAGCCGGACCGCGCGTACGGCACGCGCGTCTCGAAGGTCGACGCCGACGGCAACGAGGTCGAGGGCATCCGGCTGCCGGCGATCGCGGCACCCATCGCCACGTACACGGGCTGGAATCACTACCGGGCGCCCGAGCTCGCCGGCGAGCTGTGCGATCGCGACGGCATCTACGCGCCGCTCCCGGTGACGAAGGCCGAGCGCGAGCGCGCCGGCGACCCCCGCCGCTCGCTGGAGGAACGCTACGGCACTCGCGAGGCCTGGCTCGAGCAGGTCCGCGCGGCGGCCGCTCAGCTCGTGATCGAGCGCCTGCTCCTCACCGAGGACGCCGCCCGCATCGTCGCCGCCGCCGAGCGCACGGACCCGTTCAAGCGCACTTCACCGTGAGCGAGCGGCCCTGCGACCGCCTCACCGGTCCGGGACGCGGTCCTGCTCCTGCTGGCGCACGCGGGCGCGGATCTGGGCGCGCTCCTCGGGGGTGAGCTGCAGCCAGCGCTCCCAGTTGCGCACGATGCGCTCGCGCTCGGCGGGGGAGAGCGCCTGGAACTGCTGCCAATGTCTGAGGATTCGCTCCCGGCGCTCCGCGGGCAGACGCTGAAAGCGGTCGTAGGCTTCCTGCAGCTCCTGACGCCGCGCGTCCGGCAGCTCCGTCCAGCGCTGGAAGTCCTCGAGCACGCGCTGGCGCTCCGCCGGCGGCATCCGGCGAAATCGCTCGAAGTTGTTGCGCGCGGCCTGCCGCTCCTCGGGAGACATCGACTGCCAGTAGCGATACCGCTCGAGCACGCGCTGCCGCTCCTCCGCCGTCATGCGCTGCCACCGCTGGAGATTGCGCTCGACCAGCGCACGCTCCTCGGGTGACAGCTGCTCGAGCCCGTCGACGCTGGTCGTCTGCGCCGCGGTGGGCGCCGCATGGGCGATGGTGAGCAGCGCCACGCTGACGGCAAGAACCACCCAGCGCCGTTGCATCGTCAGCAGTCGTCCTTCGAGGCGCGGGGCGGCGTGGCCGACCGCGGCGTCTGCGCGGCGGCCCGCTCCAGCCGCTGCAGCAGCTCCAGCAGCGGCCGCTGCTCGGCGATGCGGCGCTCGCGCTCGGTTCTCGGGTCGGCATCGTGAAGCAGGTCGAGGTCGAGCAGCATCTGCGCGTCCGGCACGGAGATCGCGACCGAGGCGAGCACGCCCAGCGCCATCACGAGACTACGCATCATCGTCCTCCCACCGGGACCACGTCGAGGTTGCGCACCGTGTCCATCTCGTCCAGCATGTCGAGCCGCTGCACGACCTCGTAATGCTTCAGCATGTCGAGGCGGGCGCCGAGCGCCGTCTCCTCCAGCGGCGTCAGGCTCGCCGGCGGCTGCTCCACCGGCGTCGGGCGCAGCGTCAAGAGCAGCAGCGCCGCCGCGAGAGTCGCGGAGACCGCGACCGGCACGGTGCGCCGCCACCACACGGTCGCACGGCGGCGCGCCTCCAGCCGCGCGCGCAGCTCCGCACGGTAGCGGCCCCAGTGCGGCTCCGGCGCCGCCGCTGCCTCCGCGAGCGCGTCGAGCACCGCGCGCGTGTCGGTCAGCGCCCCGCGGCAGGCCGCGCAAGCCTCGAGGTGCGCCGCCACGCGGGCGCGCTCGTCCGCCGCGAGCTGGTCCCTCAGGTAGGGCACCAGCGCCGTCTCGGGATGGTCCGTCGCGCTCATGGCTTCAGCGCCCGGCGCAGGGCCTGCACCGCGCGGTGCAGATGCACCCGTACGGTTGGCTCCGCGCACTCGAGCACCGCGGCGATGTCCGCCGTTGACATTTCTTCCTGGACCGAAAGCACCACCGCGGCCCGCTGCTGCGGCGACAGCCGGCGCACCGCGTCCCACACCTGCGTCATGATCTGCTCCTCGCTGAGCCGCTCGCCCGGCTCCGGCCCGGTGGCCGGCTGCCGATCCACGAGCGCCTCGTCGTCATCGTCACGCCCCCGCGTCACCGTGCGCTGCCACCAGCGTCCCCGACGCCGGTGATCGAGGCACAGGTTGACGAGGATCCGGTAGAACCACGTCGAGAACCGGGCGTCCCCGCGGAAGCGGCTCGCCGACTGGTAGACGCGGAGGAACGCCTCCTGCGACAGATCGCGGGCGTCCTCGGGGTCGCGCAGCAGCGACCAGGCCAGCCGGTACGCACGGCCCTGGTAGCGCTCCACCAACCGGTCGAATGCCGCCTCCTCTCCCGCGGCGACGCGAGCGCACAGCGCCTCGTCCGAGATCTCTTCCCGCTCGGGGGACTCGGGGGTCACCGCGGCTCCTGCCGCCCACCATCCCACTCCGCTATCGCCCGTCGCAAGCCATGGTCACCGGCTCCTGCCCCGGCCGCGGCCGGGGTCTCCTGGCCAGTTTGGACGCCGCCGGCGCCGCGACCGTTTACGGCTCTCCGATGGCCGGGCCCTTGCACCTGACGAGAGCGGGGAGGTGACGCCATGATCGAACGCCGCACGTTTCCTACCGATTTTCCGAACTGCGAGGTCACCGTCGTCACCGAGCAGCTCGCCGACTCCGCCTGGGCGACGGTGGCCACCATCCAGCACTCGCTCGACGGCGCCACTCGCACGATCGACCTGCCGGTGTCGTCTCGACGCTTCGAGAGCCAGGACGATGCCCGCGACTTCGGGCTTCGTCAGGCGAGCAGCTGGCTCGAGAGCAACATGCCACGCGAGGAGAAGAAGACGGCCTAGTCCAGCACGACGAGGCCGCGATTGGACCGGTTCATCGCCACCGCGCCGCCGACGGTGAGTAGCACGGTTTCCTTGACGTGGACGGCGCCCGCGCCCAGCTCATAGTGCGCGCTCTCCAGACACAGCACCGTCCCGCTCTCCAGCGCCGGCGTACCCGCCGTCAACCAGGGCGCTTCCGCGGGCTCCAGACCGATGCCGTGACCGAGCACGGCCTGGTGGGACGACGGCAATCCGGCGGTCCGGAGGGCGGCGAGTGAGGCTTCCACGGCCGTCCCGGCGGGAGCGCCGGGTCTGAGGGCGGCCAGCGCGGCGTCGATGCCGGCGTCGACGGCGTCGTAGCGCTGCTGCTGCCGCGGCGTCGGCTCGCCGAGCACGGCGGTGCGCGCGACGTCCGCGTAGTAGCCCTTGAACACGCAGCCGACGTCGATCCGCACGAGCTCGCCGATGCGCAGCGCGCCGTCCGCAGGTGGCGCGGCCGGCAGCGCGGCGCTCGGCCCGAATGCGATCGTGGTGCGCCAGGGACGAGCGGCCCGGCGTCCGAGCGCGTCTTCGTAGATCATCGCCGCCTCGCGCCCGGTCGTCCCGGCCTTCAGCTCGCCGAGGAGCTCGTGGATCGCCTCCTCGGCGATGCGCAGCGCCTGCTGCAGGCAGTCGATCTCGTACGGACCCTTCACGGCGCGCGCCTGCGCGAGCGCCTGCGACGCCGGGCGCAGTGCGTGCGCGGTGCCCAGCTGCTCGGCGATGGCGCGCGCCGCCGCCGCCGGCAGCGTCTCATCGTCGAGGCCCACGATGGGGCCGGCGCCGACCCGACGCAGCACCCCGGCGACCGCGCGGGCGGGTGACTCGGCGGCCCCCGCGAGCAGCTCGGCCGCGCGTTTCGCCGTCGCGTCAGCACCCGGCGCGAGATCGGCGTGCAGCGCGCCGTAGCACGCGATCTCGGCGGCCGTGAGGTCGCCGGCGGCGGCCGCCGCCGGCGCGTCGACGGCCGGGACCACCAGGGCGGTGCGGCCGGCGGCGTAGACGGCGAAGACCTGCGTCTCCGGATAGAGCTGCCGCGTGACGCTGTGAAACCCGGTGAGATACGCGACGTTGGCGGCGGACGTCGCCACGAGCGCGTCGGCGCCCGCGCGCGCGAGCGCTCCGTCGAGGCGTTCCGTCTGGTGCGGATACATCAGATCGCGAGCAGCGTGCCGCTGACGTGGCCGGACGACTCGGCGGCGAGGAACGCGATGGCGCCCGCCACGTCATCGACCGGAACCCACGTCTTCGGGTCGACGCTCGGCATGGCCGCGCGATTCGCCGGGGTATCCATGGTGCTCGGCAGCACCGCGTTCACCGTCACGCCGCGATCGCGCGTCTCGGCGGCCAGCGCCTGCACGAACGCGACGACGCCGGCCTTGGCGACGGTGTAGGCGATGAAGCCGCCTGTCGGCGGGACGACCGCGCGGGAGGCGACGGCGATGATCCGGCCGGCGCCCACCGTCAGCATGTGCGGCAGCGCCGCGCGCGCGACGACGTAGGCGGAGGTCAGGTTCAGCGTCAGCATCTTGTCCCACAGCGCCCGGTCGGTCTGGACCAGCTCGCCCATCGCGAAGCCGCCGACGGCGCTCACGAGGACGTCGAGCCGCCGGTGACGCGCCACGAGTCCGTCGACGAGCCGCGCGATCGCGGCGTCGTCGAGGACGTCGCAGCGCTCGAGGACGAGCCGGCCGGCCGCCTCGGCGCCGACCGAGCGGGCCAGCCGGTCGCGCTCCTGCTCCACGACCCACGGGACGCAGACGGTGGCGCCCTCGTCGAGGAATCGCCGCGTGATGGCCTGCCCGAGCGCGCCGCTGCCGCCGGTGACCACGACCACGCGCGCCACGCGCTACTCCGCCGCCGCCGGGGCGGCCATGATGGCCGACCGCTGGATCTCGTCGTAGCGGACCTTCGCCACGTCGAAGTCTTCCAGGTTGTCGCGCAGCTTCTTGAACGTCTGCTCGAACGAGGGCAGCGTCTTGCGCGCCTTCGTGAGCGGCGTGGTCCGCGCGAGCAGGTAGTTCTTCACGTAGGGATGATTGATCCCACGCTTCTTGACCTTGGCCACGACCGCGGCCAGCGTCTCGTCGGCGGCGCGCACGAGCGCGGCGCGCTCCTCGCGCTCCTCCAGTCCCTTGCGGAGACCCGATTTCAGGAATTTGTCGACGCGCCGGAGGATCGGCGCGAAGGCGCCGCCCGCGAAGCGCTTGTTCTGCTCGTAGAGCAGGCCGAGCGTGATGAGATGCGGAGACTCGAACTGGAACGCCCAGTCCTCCTCGGTGGAGGTCGGCTGCTCGGCGAGCGCGCCGCGATACATGCGGATGACTTCGAGCGCCTTCTCCTTGAGGTTGTGCGCCTTCTCCGTGTTCAGCGGCAGGACCTGGAAGGCGACCTCCGGCTCGGCCATCAGGATCGCGGGAACCATCTCGGCCTTCAGCTTGTCGAGCACCGTCCGGCGATGGTTACCGTTCGGCGTCCAGTACACGCCGGGTCGTGGTGACACGGCAACGATCGGGTCCACGAAGCGGTCGAGCCGCTTCACCGCCTCCGTCAGGCGCTTCACGTGCGTGGGCGACACGTCGCGCTGGTAGGGGCTCGCCTCCACTCGCGTCCGCGGCAGCAGGCAGAAGATCTGCCAGTGCTCTCCCACGGGCTCCTGGTAGATCGCGAGCACGCGGCCGCCGTCGCGCTCGACCTGCTCGGCCAGCGCGCGCGCGGTCCGGGACGGCTCCTGGTCGGGGTACACGGCGAAGTCCGCCATAGGCAGATCCTACGCCGTCGTGCCGGCCGGCGCTGCCAGCGCGGCCGGCCGACGCCGGAGGAGGTCGCGGATGCTGCCATAGATCCCGGCCGGCAGGAAGATGATGAAGACGATGAGCAGGAAGCCGTAGATCGTCTCGGCCATGCCGATGAACTTCAGCCCGAACAGGATCCGGAGATACTCCGCCAGCGCGATGGTGAGCGCGGTGCCGACGGTGGGGCCCAGCAGCGAGTACATACCGCCCAGGACCACGGCGAACACGATCCGCAGCGACACGCCGATGCCGGCCAGCGTGTCCGGATTCACGTACGAGATGTACTGCGCGTAGGCGATCCCGCCGACGGCCGTCAGCACGGCGGACAGCACGGTGATGCCGATCTTGAACCGGCTCACGCGGATGCCGACCGAGGCCGCGGCCGTCTCGTCCTCGCCGATGGCCTCCATGGCCGAGCGCGCCATGGAGCGGTCGAGCCGCCACCATATAAGAAGTCCAGCCAGCCACAGCACGAACGCGGCGTAATAGAAGACGCGCTTGTCGGCGAACTGCATGGCCAGCACGCTGTCGTGCCCCGCCGGCCGCACGGTGACCCCGAGCGAGCCCCCCGTCCAGTCGCGCTCGGCGACGATCAGCAGCCGGATGACCTCGCCGACGGCCAGCGTGACCAACCCGAAGTAGTGGCCGACCACCTGGAAGCGCGAGCACGGATAGGCGACGACGACGGCGAACACCGCAGTCACGAGCATGGCGACGACGGCGCCGAGCCACGGCGTCAGGCCGAAGAAGTTCCACAGCAGCGTGGTCGTGTACGCGCCGATGCCCAGGAAGGCGCCGTGACCGAGCGAGGTGAGGCCGAACCGCCCCATCAGCGACCAGGCGCCGCCGATGAAGGACCAGATGAAGATCTGCACCAGGACGTGAATCGTGTACTCGCGCGAGACGCCGAGCGGCAGGAACGGCGCGGCGACCATGAGCGTGAGCACGGCGCCGGCGACGATCCGCGCGGGCGTCACGAGCGACGCGCCAGGATGCCGCCCGGGCGGACGAAGATCATCACGATGAAGACGACGAACGCGATCACGTAGCCCATCTCCGTGGACCAGATGACGCCGCTGATCGCGATGACCTCGCTCATCACGAACGACGCCACGAAGGCGCCGACCATGTTGCCGAGCCCTCCGAGCACGCAGATCATGAACGTGATCGGCCCGAAGGCGGCGCCGAAGAACGGGTGGACGGCGTACTGGATGATCAGCAGGGCGCCGGCGAGGCCGGCCATGGCGCCCCCGACGGCCGAGGTGACCACGTACACGCGCTGGGGATTGGCGCCCATCAGGGACATCGCCTCGCGGTCCTGCGACACGGCGCGGATGGCGGTGCCCACGTACGTCCGCGTGAGGAAGAGATAGAGCCCGAGCATGGCGAGGACGGCCAGCGCGAAGGCGATCAGCCGCGCCACCGAGATCGGCATGTCGAGGATCTCGAGGCGTGGCAGCGTCAGCCGCACCGAGCGATGGTCGGTGGTCCACAGGAACGTCGCGAACGATTGCAGGAAGAAGAGCAGGCCGCCGGTCGCGAGCAGCTGGTTGACGGGCGCGCTGCTGAGGATGGGCGAGATGATGAGCACATGCACGGCGACGCCGAGCAGCGCGCCCAGCGCGACGCTCGCGATGCCGCCCAGCCACATCGGATAACCGTAGACCTGCACGAGGAAGTACACCGCGTACATGCAGATCATCACGAGGTCGACGTACGCGATCCACACGATGTCGATGACGCCGAAGATGAGGTTCAGCCCCAGCGCGAGGAGAGCGAGCACGCCGCCGAGCAGCAGCCCGTTGATGGCGGCCTCGGTCAGGAAGAGGGGATCGATCACAGGCCGACGTACGCCTTGCGCACGAAGTCCTGCTCGGCGAGCTCGGCGGCGCGGCCCTCGGTCCTGATGCGGCCGACCTCGAGCAGGTACGCGCGATCCACCAGCTTCAGCACCTGCCGGACGTTCTGCTCGACCACGAGGATCGTGTAGCCCTCCTCCCGCACGCGGCGGATCAGATCGAAGAGGCGGAGGACCATGACCGGGGCCAGGCCCATCGACGGCTCGTCGAGGAGGATGAGCTTCGGCTCCGACATGAGCGCACGGCCCACGGCGAGCATCTGCTGCTCGCCTCCCGAGAGGCTGCCCGCGCGCTGCTTGTGACTCTCCGCGAGCACCGGGAAGAGCGCGTACACGCGCGCGAGACTCTCGGCGAAGCGCCGGCGCGCGCGGGGCAGGAACGCGCCCATCTTGAGGTTCTCGGCCACCGTGAGTCCCGGGAAGATGCGCCGGCCTTCCGGCACGTGCGCGATACCGTGGCCCACGATGTCGTACGCGGGCGTGCCGCCGATGGAGGCTCCCTCGAACGTGAGCTGGCCAGACCGCGGAGCGATGAGACCCGAGATCACTCGCATCAGCGTCGTCTTGCCGGCACCGTTGGGCCCGACAACGGCGACCGCCTCGCCGGCGCGGACCTGCAGCGTCACGTCCCACAGCGCGGTGAAGGCGCCGTAGCCGGCGGTGACCGCGCGCAGCTCGAGCATCAGGCGAGCACCATCTTCTCCCCGAGATAGGCTTCCACGACCCGCGAGTCCTGGGCCACCTCGAGCGGCGCCCCCTCGGCGATCTTCTCGCCGTGGTCGAGCACTACGACGCGGTCCACCACGCGCATGAGCGTGGCCATGATGTGCTCGACCCACACGATCGTGATCCCGAGCTCGCCGCGGATCCGGCGCAGCATGTCGGCGGCGCCCGCCATCTCCGCGGGGTCGAGGCCGCCCAGGCTCTCGTCGGCCAGCAGCAGGCGGGGACGCGTGGCGAGTGCGCGCGCGAGCTCCAGCTTCTTGAGCCCGCCGGCGCCGAGCAGCGCGGTGGACGCGCGCGGGTCGGCCGGCAGCCCGACGAGGTCCAGCACCTCCATCGCCCGCCGGCGCGCCTCGCGCTCGGTGGACCGCTCGGCCGCCCCGTAGTGCGCCGCGACCGCGACGTTGTCGACGATGCTCAGCTTGCGGAACGGCCGCGGAATCTGAAACGTCCGCGCGATTCCCCGATGACAGACCGCGTCCGGCGTGAGCCCCGCAATGTCGTCCCCGTCGAGCCGGATCGTCCCCGCCGTCGGCGCGAGCGCACCCGAGATACAGTTGAAGCACGTCGTCTTCCCGGACCCATTGGGCCCGATCAGCCCGAGGATCTCGCCCTTCCTCACCTCGAACGACACCGCGTTCAGCGCCAGAAATCCCCCGAACCGCTTCGTCAATCCCGCTACCGTCAGCATTGGTGGGTCACCAATCGAATCATCGCTTTCGAGCGCCGGCTTCGCCGGCGCAATCCTTGACCGAAGGGGAGGCATCGGAGGGGGCCACCGAGGCCCCCTCCGAATTTCGCATGCGTCAGCGCGCGAAATAGGGAGACGACGCGGGTAGCAGCACCGGCGGTGACGCCATGCTCGCGACGACGGGCGGGTAGACGTGCTTGAAGTTGCCGTCCACCACCTGGAAGACCGCCGCAATCGCGCGCATGTTCTGTCCGGCCATCGCATGGCCCGCGGGCTGGAATTTCACGCCGTAGCCCTGCATCGTGCCGCCCTCGGGGATATCGGTCTCGCGCGCGGCCTGGGCGAGCGCGTCCGGGCCGAAGCCGCCGTGCTTCTGGATAGCCCGCGGCAGGACGTCGTTCAGGAGGATCCACATGTTGTTGAAGCCCATCGAGACGTGCGGCGCGACCTCGCCCGGCGGGATCGTCGGCTCGAACGTCTTGTAGCGCTTCAGCATCTCCTGGGTCAGCTCGGCCACGCCCGGCTTGAGCCGCTTGGGATCGATCAGCTGGGAGGCGGGCGGATCCACCGTGTGGAAGCCCTCGACCTCGGTGCCGAGGCTCTCCTTGAGCTTGGCGAGCTGGCTGTGACCCGCACCGTGGCCGATGTAGACCTTGACGCGCAGGCCCTGCTCCTTGGCCTGGCGCAGGAACAGCGAGATGTCCGGCGCGTAGCCGGTGTGGAAGAGCACGTCCGGCCGCGCCGCGCGCAGCTTGGTGACGAGCGAGCTGAGGTCGGGCGCCTGGATGGAGAAGCCTTCCTTCAGCACGACGCTCATGCCCTGCTTCTTCGCCTCGGCCTCGTTGGCGGCGGCCACGCCGGTGCCGTACGGCCCGTCCTCGTAGATGATGGCCACGCGAAGGTCCTTGGGCGCCTTCTTCAGCTTGTCCTGCGCGTAGTGGGCGACGTACTGCACGGAGGTCTCGCCGAACAGCCCGCCGTTGGCCTGCGGACGGAACGTGTATTGAAGGTTGCGATCCTTCAGCACGGCGTCTGCGATGGCGGTGGTGATCCAGAGGAACTTCTTCTGCTTGTCGACCTTCTCCGCAACCGGCACCGCGTGCGCGCTCGAGTAGATGCCGGCCAGGATGTCGACCTTCTCCACGTTGAGCAGCCGCTCCGCCTCGTTGATGGCGACCTCGGCCTTGGACTGGCTGTCGCCGTCGACCTGGACCACCTTGTACTTGCCCAGGACACCGCCGCGCTCGTTCACGTAGTCGATGATCATCTTGGCGCCGCGCCAGCAGTTCAGCGAGCCCGCTGCGGAGAACGGACCCGAGTGGTCGAACAGCACGCCGATCTTGATCGTCTGTCCCTGCGCATCCGCGCGCGAGCTCCACGGGCCGATCCAGGCCAGCGCCAGCAGCAGTGCGATGGGCAGCAGGATGCGTGTCGATTTCATGAAAGGGGGCCTCCCGGCCGAAAAGTGGGCGACAACATATCACGCACCTGTACGACGCGCGAGAACCATCCACTCGCGTCCCTGACGGCCGCGCACCGATCGCAGTGGCATGAAATCGCGGTCGATGCGGAACGCCGGCCGCAGGACCCGACGCACCTCGTCCATGCTGACCGGAAACGGCGGCCCGGCCGGCGAGCCGCGCAGCGGGAAGAAGCAGCCGAGGAGCCAGCCGCCCGGCCGCACGGCGCCCGCCAGCGAGGCGACGTACTCGGCGCGGCGGGCGGGGTCGATGGCGCAGAAGCAGGTGTACTCCCACACGCCGTCGAACGCGTGCGGATGCGCGCGGCCGAGCGCGAACACGTCGAGGGCCTCGAACCGCGCGGTGGAGCCCGCGCGCGCGGCCAGCGCGCGCGCCGCGGTCAGGGGCGCCTCCGCGAAGTCGAAGCCCACCGCCTCGTAGCCGCGGCTGGCCAGGAACCGCGCGTCGTGTCCGCGGCCGCAGCCCGGCACGGCCACGCGACGGCCGTCGAGCGTCGTCGTGGTGAAGAAGTCGACGAGCGGCGGGGCAGGACCACCGAGCTCCCAGCCGTCGCCGCCGCGCGCGTACACGTCCTCCCAGAACCGGGGATCGTTCACACGGGCCATTGCACCGTCTCGAAGTCGGGCACGGCTCGCTCGGCGCCGGCTTGCACCAGCTCCTCGGCGGTGTGCGCCGACGTCACGCCGATCACGCGCATGCCGGCCGCGCGCGCGGCCTGCACCCCGACCACGGCGTCCTCGAAGACGACGCAGGCAGACGGGTCGACGCCGAGGCCGGCGGCTGCTCTGAGGTAGACCTCCGGATGCGGCTTGCCCCGGCGGACGTCATCCGCCGTGACCACCACGTCGAAGTGCTCGCGCAGGCCGAGCGCCACGAGCACGCGATCGAGATCCCGGCGGCTGGCCGAGGTGGCGACGGCGCGCGGTACCTCCGCCCGCGCCAGCGCATCGACGAAGCGCGGCACGCCGGCCACCGGGACGGTGCCCCGCCGCGCGAGTCGTGTGTAGTGCGCGCGCTTGCGCTCGGCGAGACGCCTCGCCTCGGCCGCGTCGACGGAGGCGAGCAGCGCGACCGCCTCGTCGGCGGGCCGCCCGATCGTCACGCGCCAGAACTCCGCCGGCGCCGCGAGACCGGCCTCGCTCAGCATCGCCCGCCACGCGTCGCGGTGGTGCGCGCCGGAGTCGACGAGCACGCCGTCCATGTCGAAGACGACCGCGCGGGTCGGGCCGCCGGTCACCGCAACCGGTAGAGCGGAGCGAGCGCGCGGAAGGTGGCGAGGGCGGCGCCGCGGTACTGCGCCTCCGTCCAGCGCGCCGCCTCGCCGGCGGGAATGACGCGACCGAGCACGAGCTGTCCGTCGCGGACGCGCGTCAGCTCGTCCGCCAGCTCCGCGAGCTGCTCGGCAGAGAGATCGGCGAGGGGCGCCGCAGGCTCCTCGTCGTGCTCGTTCTTGAACCAGGCGAGTCCGGTCACCGTGCGGAGCACGGGAGCCAGGCGCGGCGCGCTCTTCTTCCACGCCGCCGCCCAGCGCTTCTTGTCGGCGTGCTCGGGACCCACCTCGAACAGGAAGCGGACGGCGTGACGCGACACGGCCACCTTGAAGTGGCAGTGCTTCTTGTAGCCGCGCGCGTCGGGGCCGAAGGCCACCCACGTGTCGTCGGGCGGGTTCACGGTGCGCCGGGCATGGCGGGCCACGTGTGCGAATACGCCGGCACCGGTCGCGCGCTCGACGTCCCGGGTCAGGCTGTGGCCGATGGCCTCGAGCTTGGGACGGAGGCGCTCGCGAATGGCGCCCATGCGGGCCTTGAAGCCGCGCTCGTCGAACACCTTGAAGTCGGTCGCGTAAAACGCTGTGGACGGCATCCCGATTCTCCTCGCGCGAGAACGATCAGATGTTGTCGAGGGGGAAGATGGGACGGCGGACATTGCTGAACGCAAATCGGCTCAAATTCGACGACGACAGCCCCGGCGCGTCCACCTCGATGATGTCGCGCGCGATCGGCTCGAACGCGGCGCGGTAGTGGATGGACGACTTCACGACGATGATCCGCTCGCGCTCGGGCTCGATGCCGACGAAGCGGATCATCTCGGGATCGAGCGTCTGCCAGCGGTGCGTGATGAGAATCACCTTCACGCCGCCGACGTCGAGCACGGCCGTGGGACCGAGTCGACCCGCCAGCCCGCGGAACATGGGTCCCTTGTGCACGAAGCGTCCGTCCGACACGGCGCGCACCACGCCCGTCAGCGTCAGCGGCGCGCCGTGCGAGGGATCGATCTTCCCGCCGACGTCGACGGTGACCGTTGCCCCGCGGCCGGCGGCCACGCACACGGCCGCCGCGTGCGGGTCCCAGATGCAGGCGACCGTCGTCTCGGTGGCGCCCGCGCGCAGGAGCTCGCGCAGGATCGCCGTCGTGTCTCCGGCGGCGCCGCCCCCGGTGTTGTCCGCGATGTCGGCGAGCACGACGGGCCGCTCGGCTGCCGCCAGCGCGCGCGCGACGGCGACGTCCACCGGCACCGCCGCATGCAAGAACTCGCGCCGATGCGTCCATGCGGTGTCGGCGAGCTCGTCGGCGAGCCGCTCGGCCAGCGCCTGATCGGCGTTCGTGGCGACGTAGACGCTGAGGCCCGCGTCCCGGATGTCGGCGAGCGGAAAGCCGGCGAAGATGGACACCGAGATCACGGCCGGCCGCCGTTCCATTGCCTCCGCGAGGTCGTAGAGCCGACGCATCGGCCCCCGCGCAGTGAGCTGACCGGCAATCGGCGGCAGCAGCGGAGGCTGGCGAAAGGCGACGGTCGGTCGCAGGCGCCCGGCGACGACGTCGCGCAGACGCTCGGCCGCCTCGCGCCCCCGGTCCTCCATGTCGACGTGCGGATAGGTCTTGTATCCGTGGAGCAATGTCGCGGCGCGAACCATGGCCGCCGTCACGTTGGCGTGCAGGTCGAGCGTGACGGCGATGGGGCACGGACCGATCACGCCGCGCACGGCCTCGAGAAGATCGCCCTCGGCGTCATCGATGCCCTCGACGGCCATGGCGCCGTGCAGATCGAGCAGGACGCCGTCGAGCGATCCCGCGCGGCGGAGGTCGGCGAGCAGCCGCTCGCGCGCCTCCGCGTAGAACTCCTTGGTCACGCGGCCGGCCGGAGAGGCCGCGGCCGCCAGCGACGGCACCAGCATGTCGCCGCGCGTGTGCGCGGCGGCGATCATGCCGCCGAGGCACGTGCCGGTATCGCGGTAGGCTTCGAGGAGCTCGCCGCCGTAGCGGAGATCGCGCGCCTCGAACTGCCGCCGGTCGGTCGGGATGGAGCTGAAGGTGTTCGTCTCGTGCGCCAGCATCCCGATGAAGAACCGCACGGGGCCTCCTGATGCCGAGAAGATCCGGAAGACGCAACGGCCGGCATAGTGTAAATGTTTGGCTCCGACCAGGCAACGAGGAGCTCGAAAGGAGACGCGCATGAGCGACACGGCGTGCTTTCACAACCTGAACGAGGGCGGCATTCTGCGCGAGCTGGCGGCCGGCGTCACCGCGCGGGTGTTTCCCGGCGTGAACGCGATGCTGTCGGTGGTCACGCTCGAGCCGCACTCCGTGTCGCCGGTGCACGCGCACGCCAACGAGCAGTGGGGCGTGTGTCTCGAGGGCGAGTGGATTCGCATCCAGGACGGCGTCGAGCATCACGTCAAGAAGGGCGACTTCTGGCAGACGCCCCCGAACGTCCCCCACGGCGGCCGGACGCTCGACGTCCGTTGCGTCGTGCTCGACATCTTCGCACCGCCCCGCGAGGAGTACCGGCAGGCCGGGCGCGGCCTCGGCGCCGCCACGCTCGCGCGATAGCCCGCCCCGCGGCCGGAATCCGCGGTGTCGAGTGATACAATCGCGCGCGTGACCGAGGTGTTCGTCGTCACGGGTGGAGCGGGGTTCATCGGCTCGCACCTCGTCGAGCGGCTGCTCGCGGACCATCCGGTGGCGACGATTCGGGTCTTCGACAACTTCTCCACGGGCGCCATGGGCAATCTGCCGTTCGCCGCCGCCGCCGGCGAACGCCTGGACATCGTCAAGGGCGACGTGCGCGACCTGGAGGCCGTCGAGCGCGTCGTGCAGGGCGCCTCGCTCGTGTACCACCAGGCCGCCATGCGCTCGGTGCCGCGCTCCGTGGCCGACCCGCTCGGCGCCAACGAGCACAACGTGACCGGCACCCTGCACGTCTTCGAGGCCGCCCGCCGCGCCGGCGTGCGACGCGTCGTGTACGCGTCGTCGTCGTCCGTGTACGGCGATCGGCCGGATCTGCCCAAGCGCGAGGATCAGCCGCCGGCGCCCATCTCGCCCTACGCGGTCTCGAAGGCGGTCGGCGAGCAGTACGCATCGGTGTGGAGCCGGCTGTACGGGCTCGAGACGGTCGGCCTGCGCTACTTCAACGTGTTCGGTCCGCGCCAGGACCCGGCGTCGGAGTACGCGGCCGTGATCCCGCGCTTCATTCTGTGGGCGCTCCGCGGCGCGCCGCTCGAGGTGCACGGCGACGGCCTTCAGTCGCGCGACTTCACGTACATCGACAACGTCGTCGACGCCAACGTGCTCGCGGCCCGCGCGCCGAAGGCGTCGGGCGAGGCCTTCAACGTCGGCTGCGGCGACCGCGTCAGCCTGCTCGACATCATCGCGCGGCTCGAGAAGCTGCTCGGGCACGCGGTCGAGCGCCGCCATGCCCCGGCCCGCGCCGGTGACGTTCCGCACACGCTGGCGGACGTCGACAAGGCGCGGCGCCTGCTCGGCTATGTTCCCGCCGTCGACTTCGACGATGGCCTTCGCCGCACCGTGGAGTACTTCAAGACCGCCACCCGGGGAGGACTCGCCTGATGCGCCGACACGTCGTCCCGCTCGTGCTGATGCTGATCGCGCTCGCGCTGGCGGCGCCGGCGGTTGCCCAGACCCCGCGCGCGCTGGTGGTGCAGACGGGCACCGAGCCGCCCGGCCTCGATCTGACCGCCACGCCGGCCTCGGCGACGGCGGCGGTGGTGTTCTACAACGTCCAGGAGTGTCTGGTGAAGATCGACGCGCACGGCAAGCTGGTGCCCTGGCTCGCCGAGCGCTGGCACACCTCGGACAACCGCAATTACACCTTCTTCCTCAAGAAGGGCGTTCGCTTCCACAACGGCCGCGAGCTGAAGGCCGCCGACGTGAAGTTCGTCATCGAGCGCGCGATGAATCCCGAGACCAAGCATCCGTACCCGCAGTACTACGCGGCCATCGGCGACATCATCGTCAAGGACGACTACACGATCACGTTCTCGCTCAAGTCGGCCAGCGCCAACTTCCTGTTGAACCTGGCGCGCCAGGGGTCGGTGATCTATCCGCGGGAGGCCGTCGAGACGCTGAAGTCGGCGCCGGTGGGCACCGGACCGTTCACGCTCGGCGAGTGGGTGCGCGGCGACCGCATCGTGCTGAAGCGCAACCCCGATTACCACGTGAAGGGCCTGCCGAAGCTCGACCAGGTGACGTTCCGCTTCATTCCGGATCCCAACGCCGCCCTCGCCGCGCTGAAGGCGGGTGACATCGACGCCTCGCTGTTCGGCCTGGGCCCGGAGCACGTGGCCGATCTCAAGAAGGATCCGCGGTTCGAGGTCATCGTCGGCGAGACGACCAACGACGTGATCATGGCCATGAACAACTCGCGCAAGCCGTTCACCGATGTCCGCGTCCGGCGCGCGCTGACGTACGGGATCAACAAGCCGGAGATCGTGAAGCTCGCGATGTTCGGCATGGGGCGCGTGATCGGCTCGAACGTCGATCCGCTGAACCCGTACTTCATCGACGTCGCCAACGCCATGCCGTACGACCCCGAGCGCGCCAAGAAGCTGCTCGCGGAGGCCGGCTATCCGAATGGCTTCGACACCGTGCTGAAGGTGGCGCCACAGTACTACTACACGGTGCGGTCCGGCGAGGTCATCGCCGATCAGCTCGCGAAGGTCGGCGTGCGCGTCAAGATCGAGCAGATCGAGTGGGGCCAGTGGCTCTCGCGGGTGTGGAAGGAGGCCGACTACGACCTCACCATCATCGGCCACGCCGAGGCCTGGGACATCGCCAACTACGCCAACCCGAAGTACTACTTCCGCTACGACGACCCGAAGTTCCAGGAGCTGTTCAAGAAGTCCGAGGTGACGCTCGACGACAAGACGCGCCGTCAGCAGTACGCGCAGATGCAGAAGATGCTCGTCGAGGACGCGCCGGTCGTGTTCCTCTTCATTCACCCGCGCCTGGTCGTCGCCAAGAAGGGCGTGACCGGGCTCTGGAAGGATCTGCCGATCCCGTCCAACGACCTGTCGGAGGTGGGTTGGACGGCCGCCAGGTAACCGCGGCGCGCCCGCGGCCGTGAACCGCTACGTCATGCGCAGGGTCGCGGCGTTCGCCGTGACCCTGCTGTTCGTCTCGGCACTGGTGTTCGTCGTCGTCCGCATCCTCCCCGGTGACCCCGCCGCGCTCATCCTCGGCACCGAGCAGAGGCCGGAGACGGTGCAGCGCCTGCGCCGCTCGCTCGGCCTCGACCGCCCGCTGGCCGTGCAGTACGTGCAGTGGCTGGGCGCGGCGGTGCGCGGCGATCTCGGCACGTCGATCCAGTACGATGTCCCTGTCGGGCGCCTCATCGTGAGCCGCCTGCCGGTCACGCTGCCGCTCACCGCGCTGGCGGCCGTGTTCATGATCGGCGCCGCCATTCCGCTCGGCGTGTATGCGGCGACCCGGTATCGCCGCGGCGCCGACTATCTGGCCATGGTCGTTTCCCAGCTCGGCATCGCGGTGCCGTCCTTCTGGTCGGGGTTGCTGCTGATCCTTTTCTTCTCCGTGCACCTCGGCTGGTTTCGCTCCGGCGGCTTCGACGGATGGTCCTCGGGTCTCTGGCCGGGCCTCAAATCACTGCTGCTGCCGGCGCTGGCCCTGGGGCTTTTTCAGGCCGCGGTCCTGGTGCGGGCCACACGCTCGGCCGTGCTCGACGTCATGCGCGAGGATTTCGTGCGGACCGCCCGCGCCAAGGGGCTGGCGGAGCCGCGGGTGATCGGCGTCCACACGCTGCGGAACGCGATGATTCCCGTCATCACCGTGATCGGCGTGCAGCTCGGTCAGCTGATGGCCGGCTCCATCGTGCTGGAGTCGGTGTTCGCGCTGCCGGGGCTGGGGCGCCTGGCGCTGGTGGCCATCAGCGCGCGGGATTTGCCGGTGGTGCAGGGGGTGACGATGTTCGTGGCGGCCTCGATCGTGTTCATCAACTTCGCGGTCGACCTCGCGTATGCGTTCATCGATCCGCGCATCAAGTACGAGTAGCGCGGGGCGACGACATGGCCATCTGCTTCGTTGCCTCGGCCGCCCGCTCGCTCGCCGCCTCGCCGCCCCCTTCGCTCCGCTGTGCGGTGCGCTCCTCGCACGTGCCCACCGCGGTGGACTTCGTGATTGAGGGCCGGGCGCTATGACGGGGCGGTATCACGTCACGTTTGTGCTGGGGGTGGCGGTGACGGTGGCGCTGATCGTCACGGCCGCGGTGAGCTTCGTGTACACGCCGATCGATCCGTTGAGGATGGCGCCGGCGGAGCGGCTGCAGGGGCCGTCGACGCGACATCTGTTCGGGACGGATCAGTACGGGCGGGACGTGTTGTCGCGGGTGATGGCGGGGGCTCGCACGTCGATCGCGGTCGGCGTGATCGCGGTCGGCATCGGGGCGGGGCTGGGCGTGTTCCTGGGGCTGCTGAGCGGCTGGCTCGGCGGATGGCCCGACGAAGTGTTCATGCGGCTGGTCGACGCCGTGCAGGGGTTCCCCGCGATCCTCTCGGCGCTGCTGTTCACGGCGGTGTTCTCGCCGGGCATCGTGGTCAGCATGGTCGCCATCGGGGTGGCGTTCGTGCCGGCCTTCGCTCGCCTCGCTCGCGGCAGCGTGCTGGAGCTACGCACACGCGAGTTCGTGGTGGCCGCGCGCGCGCTCGGTGCGGCGGATCCGCGGCTGCTGCTGCGCCACATCGTGCCGAATACGCTGGCGCCGCTCATCGTCCAAGGAACGACGAGCTTTCCGGTGGCGATCCTGGCCGAGGCCGCACTGGCGTACCTGGGTCTCGGAACGCAGCCACCGTACCCGTCATGGGGGCTCATGCTGAAGGAAGCGCAGAACTTTCTGTCGATGAACCCATGGTTCGCCGTCTTCCCCGGGGCGGCCATCGCGCTCGCCGTCCTGGGTCTCAATCTTCTCGGCGACGGTCTCCGGGACTTGCTGGACCCGAAGACTACGTAGCATTGACATTTCGGTGACCGTCCTTATATCGTAACTGTTGGTCTTGGCGCGGCTACGCTGGCGCTTCCGCTAGCGAATTCATGGTGATGCGCCCCGGAGAGTGAGACGGATGAAGGTCTTCAGCGCCTCGTTCACGCTGCAGAGTGAAGAGTGCACCGAGGTCACGGACATCACCAAGATCGTGCGAGAGGCCATCCAGCAGTTCCCGGTATCGACCGGTATCGCCCTGATCAACACGCTGCACACGACCTGCGCGGTGTTCATCAACGAGTTCCAGAGCGCGCTCATCGACGACCTGAAGCGGCTGGTGGAGCGTCTGGTCCCCGAGCGCGGTGGCTATCGCCACGACGACCCACGCTACTCCGATTGCGAGCGCGGCAATGCCCACAGTCACCTCCGCGCCGCGCTGCTGGGCCGCTCCATCGCGCTCGGCGTGAGCAACGGCGAGCTGACGCTCGGCCGCTTCCAGTCCATCATCTTCGCGGAGTTCGACGGCCCCAGGAAGCGCGAGATCACCGTGCAGGTGATCGGCGACTAGCGGCTTCGCCCGTTCTCCTCGACCCACCGCGCCCCGGATCGCACCCCCGAAGGTCACCCCCCAGGTATCGCGACCGGCCATCGCGACCGGGGGCTTATAGTATCGTTGTTCGCGTCGGACCTTTCTCGATGGGAGATGTGATGCGCTATTGCTCGCGCTGCGTCATGCCGGAGACCGCGGAGACCCTCACGTTCGATGCCGATGGAATCTGCTCCGTCTGCCGGCAGATCGAAGTCCAGAAATCGACGATCGACTGGGCGGCGCGCGGCGCCGAGCTCGATGCGCTGATCGCACAGTTCCGCGGCCACTACGACTACGACTGCATCGTGCCGTTCTCGGGCGGCAAGGACTCCACGTTCACCCTCTGGTATCTGGTCGTCGTCAAGAAGGTGAAGCCGCTCGTCGTCCGGTTCGATCACGGATTCATGCGGCCGACCGTGGACGCCAACGCCCGTCGAACGTTTCGGCGGCTGGGCTGCGATGTCATCCAGTTCACACCGAACTGGCAGGTCGTGCGCAAGCTCATGTTCGAGTCGCTCAAGCGCCGGGGCGACTTCTGCTGGCACTGTCACACCGGCATCTTCTCGTATCCGATGTGGGTATCGCTCAAGCACAAGGTGCCGCTGCTCTTCTGGGGCGAGCCGAGCTCCGAGTACGGCTCGTTCTACGGCTACCACGAGCTCGAAGAGGCCGATGAGCGCCGCTTCAATCGGCTGGTGAACCTCGGCATCAATGCCGAGGACATGCTGGGCATGGTGGACGACACGATCTCCGACTACCGCATCGAGCCTCGCGACCTCCTACCGTACACGTTCCCGCCGTCCGCAGAGCTGCGTCGGGCCGGCACGAAGTCGGTGTTCCTCGGCTACTACATTCCGTGGGACGTGAAGAGGCAGGTCGACGTCATCAAGCGTGAGCTGGACTGGCAGGGCGACGAGGTCGAGGGTGTCCCGCCGCAGTACGACTACGAGAAGATCGAGTGTTTCATGCAGGGAGTTCGGGACTATCTGCGCTACCTCAAGCGCGGCTTCGGACGCACGACGCATCTCGTTTCGATCGACATCCGGAACAACCGCATGGACCGGCCGACGGCCGAGCGGCTCGTCGGCGAATACGACGGCGCCCGACCGGCCGCGCTCGACCTGTTCCTCGATATCCTCGGGATCTCCGAGGAGCGATTCCTCGAGATCGTCGAGCCGCACGTCGTCGCGCCTCACCAGATGCCCGATTGTGCGGCATGTCGCGCGCGGCCCAACAAGGCCCCGTGGGATTTCGACATCTGGCGCCAGGCGGTCGCTGCCGGCAAGCGCCCGTCGTGAGTTGAACGCGGCGGGATGGGGAGCGCAGTCCGCATCGTCGACTACGGGGCGGGCAACCTCGCCTCGGTGAAGCGCGCCGTCTGGCGCGCGGGCGGCGAGGCCGAGATCGCCGCGACACCCGATGCGCTCGCCGATGCCGATCGCATCATCCTGCCCGGCGTCGGGGCGGCCGGTACCGCCGCCACACGACTGCGCGAGCAGGGATGGTCGGATGCCCTCGACGAGCACGTGCGGCGCCGTGGCAAGCCGATGCTCGGTGTCTGCCTGGGTCTGCAATTGCTCGCCGAGAGACTCCACGAGTTTGGGGAGCATCAGGGGCTTGGCTGGATCCCCGGAGATGTCGAGGCGATGCCGGCGAGCGCGGACGTTCGCGTGCCGCACATGGGCTGGAATGAGGTCACGGTAGCCCCGGATGTGAGAGCCCTGTTCGGCACGTCGTCGGTGTCGCCCATCTATTACTTCTGCCACTCGTTTCGGCTCGTCGGCGCACCAGATGACATCGTCGTGGCCCGTACGGATCACGGTGGCGACATCATCGCCGCCGTCCGCACCGAGACCGTGTTCGCGACCCAGTTCCATCCCGAAAAGAGTCAAGTCGAGGGCGAGCGCCTGCTGGCCGCGTTCCTCGCCTGGAAGCCGTAAGGTCTGCTCTACCGCCGGCTGATTCCCAGCCTGCTGCTGCGCCGTGGCCGGTTGGTCAAGGGAGTCCGGTACACAGACCATCGTGATGCCGGAAATCCCGCCACCGTCACGCGCGCGCACAACGCGCAGGACGCCGACGAGCTCCTGCTCCTCGATATCGACGCCGCTCGCGAGGGCCGCGGCCCCGATGTGCTCGCCATCGCCAAGGTCGCCGAGGAATGCGCGATGCCGCTCACGGTCGGCGGCGGGATCCGGGATCTGGCGACGGCGGCGGCATGCATCGGAACAGGCGCCGACAAGCTGATCGTCACCTCGGCCGCGCTCGATCGGCCGCGCCTGATCGGTGAGCTCGCCCGGGTCTTCGGGAGCCAGGCGGTCGTGGTCGGCATCGATGTGGGCGGAGCGGCCGGCAGCTGGTACGTCTACGATCATCGTCTCCGCCGCCCCGCGGAAATGGCGGTGGCCGAATGGATCAAGCGCGCGCCCGAGGAGGGCGCCGGGGAGATCCGACTGATGGCAGTCGACCGCGAGGGAAGTCGAGGCGGGTTCGATCTCGACCTTCTGGCGCTGGCGCAGAGCCTCGTGCAGGTTCCGATCGTGCTGGAAGGCGGTGGCGGCTCGCTCGAGCATTGCGACGCCGCCTTGCACGCGGGCGCCGACGGCATCGCGCTCGGGACGATGCTGGTGTTCTCCGACTACAATCTCGTGAAGCTCAGCCGCTATCTGGCGAGCCGCGGGCACCGGATGCGGGCCTGATGCGGCTGGACGCGCCGCTTCGAGGCTCGCAACTGACGCTGCGGCGCCTGACCTCCGCCGACGCGAGCGGCCCGTATCTCGGCTGGATGACCGACCCGCGCGTGCTGCGCTACCTGGAGGCGCGGCACGTCACGCATCACGTCGCCTCCCTGACGACCTTCATCGAGAGCAGCAACAGTGATCCAGCGGTGCTGCTGCTCGGCATCGTGACGGCCGACGGGCGCCACATCGGCAACATCAAGCTCGGCCCCATCGACGCTCAGCATCGCCGCGCCGATATCGGGATCCTGATCGGGGAGACGACCATGTGGGGTCGTGGCTATGCCCCCGAGGCGATCAGGACCCTGGCCGGCCACGCCTTCGGACGTCTTCGTCTGCGCAAGCTCACAGCCGGGTTCTACGAGAGCAACGGCGGCTCGATTCGGGCGTTCCAGAAGGCGGGGTTCCAAGAGGAGGCACGCCTGGTCGCGCACTGGCGGCTCGACAATGCCCGCGAAGACGGAATCCTGATGGCCAAATTTCCTTGACAGTCAACTGGTTGGCGTGTTCAAGTGTTGAACGTTCAAGCCGTGAACATCACAGTGCCGAGCTAGCCCGTGGAGCGCCATGCCGAGCGAGACCTGGCAATCCTCAGCGCCATCGACGAGGGCCGTTCCCTCAGTCAGCGGGCGCTGGCGGATCGCCTCGGGGTCGCGCTCGGACTCACGAATCTGCTGCTGAAGCGCCTCGCGAAGAAGGGGTACATCAAGATCGTCGAGTTCCCGACCAAGCCCGCCGCGCGCAAGCGTTTGCAGTACTTGCTGACGCCGCAGGGCATCGCGGAGAAGAGCCGTCTGACGTACGAGCACATGACGTACTCGCTCTTGCTCTATCGCCGTGCCCGGCAGACGCTCCGCGAATCGCTCCGCGACCTGCCATCGGGCATCAAGCGCGTCGCGCTGTGCGGAACGGGGGAGCCGGCTGAGCTGGCGTACCTGTCGCTCAAGGAATTCGGGCTGGAGCCCGTCGGCGTCTTCGCGTCGGAGGCGGGCGGGACCTTCCTCGGCTTCCCCGTGCGGTGCATCACCGAGCTGCAGCACGTCGACTGCGACGGCGTGATACTGGCTACGTTCGACCGGCCGGAGCGGTATCTCGCCGAGCTCGAGCGCCTCAACGTTCCGCCGCACAAGGTACTGGCTTTGCGCCGGCCGGCGCCCGCTCCTCGCGGGGAGGCCAGTGCATGACGACGTCACGAGTCATGGTGACCGGCGGCGCGGGGATCCTGGTGGCGACGAGGCGTGGCGCGTTCGAACACGGGCTGCGGCGGACGGTCGACTGGTACCGCACGGCGCGTCGGGAGGAGCGGCATGAAGTGGCGTGATCGGACCGTCCTCGTCACCGGTGGCACCGGGTCGTTCGGGAGAAAGCTCGTCGACCTCGTCCTGAGCGAGCTGTCGCCGAAAAAGCTCATCGTCTTCAGCCGCGACGAGCTGAAGCAGCACGAGATGCGCCAGCAGTTTCCCGACAGCGGCGATTCGCCCATGCGCTACTTTCTCGGCGACGTCCGTGACCGCGAGCGTCTGTACCGCGCCTTCTACGGCGTCGACATCGTCGTCCACGCGGCGGCACTGAAGCAGGTGCCGGCGTGCGAGTACAACCCGTTCGAGGCGATCCTGACGAACGTGATGGGCGCCAAGAACGTCATCGACGCCGCCATCGACTGCGGCGTCGAGCGGGTGATGGCGATCAGCACCGACAAGGCCGTCAATCCGGTCAATCTATACGGGGCCACCAAGCTCTGCGCCGAGAAGCTCTTCATCGACGGCAACCAGTACGTTGGCGACCGGGTCACGCGCTTCTCGTGCGCCCGTTACGGCAACGTGCTGGCCAGCCGCGGCAGCGTCATCCCGATCTTCCTCGCGCAGCGGCGCACGGGACGGGTCACCGTGACGGATCCTGCGATGACACGATTCTGGATCACGCTGGAGCAGGGGGTGCGGTTCGTGCTGCGGGCGATCGAGGCCATGCACGGCGGCGAGATCTTCGTGCCGAAGATCCCGTCGATGAGCCTCGCCGACATGTCGCGCGCACTGGCGCCCGGCTGCCAGATGGAGGTGGTCGGCATCCGCTCGGGCGAGAAGATGCACGAGGTCCTGATCTCGGAAGACGAGGCCCGCTCGGCGCTGGAGCTCGACGACAAGTTCGTGATCCTGCCGCTGAACCGCGAGGAGGCGGTGAAGCGCTGGCCCGAGGGCCGGCCACTGCCGTCCGGCTTTCGCTACGCCAGCGATAGCAATCGCGAGACGCTCACCGCCGACTCGCTGATGAAGCTGGTCGAATCGGCGATATGACGACGTCGGCGAGGCTCGCGCTCGACGGCGGCCGCCCCATCCGCGCCGCGATGCTGCCGTACGGGCGGCAGGCGATCGACGAGGCCGATGTCGATGCCGTCGTGACCGTCCTCCGCTCCGGCTGGCTCACCACGGGTCCTGCGGTGGCGGAGTTCGAGGCGGCCTTCGCCAAGGCGACCGGCGTGGCCGAGGCGGTCGCCCTGGCGAACGGAACCGCAGCCCTTCACGCCGCCGCCTTCGGGGCGGGCATCGCCTCGGGCGACGAGGTCATCACGACCCCGATGACATTCGCGGCGACCGCCAACTGCGTGCGCTACCAGGGCGGCACCGTGGTGTTCGCGGACGTCCGCGCCGACACGTTGAACCTCGATCCGTCGGCGGTGGAATCGCTGGTGACGCCGCGGACGAAGGCGATCATCGCCGTCGACTACGCAGGCCAGCCATGCGACCTCGATGAGCTCGCTGCCGTCGCCGACCGGCACGGGCTAGCACTGCTGGAGGACGCCTCGCATGCTCTCGGCGCGACATATAGAGGACGGCGGGTCGGCGGAGTGGCACGGATGACGACGTTCAGCCTGCACCCGGTGAAGCAGATCACGACCGGCGAAGGCGGGATGGTCACGACCGACGATCGGGAGATCGCTGCCCGACTGCGCGCCTTTCGCAGCCATGGGATCACGTCGGATTTCCGGGACCGCGAGCGGGCCGGCTCGTGGCTCTACGATATGCAGGTCCTCGGCTACAATTACCGTCTCACCGATCTGCAGTGCGCGCTCGGTCTGTCGCAGCTGCCGAAGCTCGACGACTGGGTGGCGCGGCGCCGGGCGATTGCGGCTCGCTACACGGCGGCGCTGGCGGCGCTGCCCGCCGTCGAGACGCCGACGGTTCTCGGCGATCGCGAGCCCGCCTGGCATCTGTACGTCGTGCGGCTGCATCTCGATCGTCTCCGCGTCGATCGTGCGCAGGTGTTCCGGGCGCTTCGGGCGGAGAACATCGGGGTGAACGTCCACTATGTCCCCGTGCCGTGGCATTCCTACTATGCGGCGCTCGGATACCGGAAGGGCAGCTGGCCGGTCGCGGAGGCGGCGTACGCGCGGATGCTCACGCTGCCGATCTTTCCGACGATGACGGACACCGACGTCGACGACGTCGTCGAAGCCGTGGCGAAAGTCCTCGGGCACTACGCGAGATGAGTGCGGAGCGGCGGGTCGTGATCCGCACCGACGCCGGTGCGGACATCGGGCTCGGCCACCTGCGGCGCTGCCTCGCGCTCGCGCGGGCGTTCCGCGCGATGGGGATCGAGACGCGGTTTCTCGTGCACGCTCCCGACGGCGGCGTGCCCGACACGGGCTTCGACACGCGCCTGCTTGCGGGCGCTCGCGATCTCGTCGAGACGCTCGCCGCGGCCCGCGCCAAAGGCGTGCTCGCGGTCGTGGTGGATTCCTACACCGTTGACACCGCCTACTTCCGCATGCTGGCCGAGGCGGGATGCCGCGTGGTGGCCATCGACGATCCCGCGGACCGCGAGCTGCCCGTTCACGTCGTGGTGAACCCGTCCGCCACGGCGGATCGTCCACGCTACCGTGGCGCCGGGCATACCCGCTACCTGCTCGGGCCGCGCTATGCCATGCTCCAGCCCGAGTTCGCCGCCGGCGTGGGGCCTCGTGCGAGCGAGCACGTCCGACGGGTGCTTCTGACTCTCGGTGGCGGTGATCCGGGTCGCCTCACTGCCCGCCTCATATCGATCATCGCGGCGGTCGTCGACGCGATCCCGGTCGATGTCGTCGTCGGCCCGTGGTTCGCTGGCGACACCGCGTTGCGTGCGCTTGCCGCAGGCTCCGCAGGCGCCATCGTGCTGCACGATCAACCGACCGACATGCGGGCGCTCATGCTCGCGGCGGACGTCGCGGTCTCCGGCGGAGGGCAGACGACGTTCGAGCTGGCCGCCACCGGCACGCCGACGGTCGCGATCCGGCTCGCCGACAATCAGACGTATACGCTGAAGACCCTGGCGGAGGCAGGCGCGCTGGTCCACGTCGGTGACGTGGACGACCCGTCGCTCGATGCCGCCCTCGCGAGCGCGCTGGACACGCTCGTCAAGGACGGAGAGCGACGCGCCGAGATGAGCCGGCGTGCTCGCGCCGCCGTCGATGGCCGGGGGGCGGCCCGCGTGGCCGAGGCGATCGTCGCGCTCGAGGCGGCCGCGTGATGCGGGTTCGAGTCGGCGGGCGCTGGGTCGGGGACGGAGAGCCGGCGTACGTCGTGGCGGAGGCGGGGAGCAACCACAACGGGAGCTTCGAGCAGGCACTGCGGTTGATCGATGTCGCCGCCGAGGCCGGCGCCGATGCCGTGAAGTTCCAGCACTTCAAAGCCGCGAAGCTGTATCCGCGTTCGGCGGGCGAAAGTGACTATCTGAACGTGGCGCGGCCGATCTACGACATCATCCGCGACATGGAGACGCCTGACACGTGGGTGCCGCAGCTCGCCGCACGCTGCCGCCAGCGCGGCCTCGACTTTCTGTCCTCGGCGTTCGACGAGGCATCGGCCGATCTCATCGAGCCGTTTGTCCCGGCGTTCAAGGTGGCGTCGTACGAGATGACGCACGTCCCGCTGCTGCGCCACCTGGCGCGGAAGCAGAAGCCATTGATCGTCTCGACGGGCGCCGCCACGCTGCCCGAAGTGCTGCATATCGTCGACGTGCTGCGCAAGGAAGGAAACGAGCAGATCATCCTCCTGCAGTGCACCGCGAAGTACCCCACGCCACTCTCGGCGGTGAACGCGCGCGCGCTGGTCGCCCTGCGGGAGGCGACGGGCCTTCCGACCGGGCTCTCGGACCACTCTCGTGATCCGATCATCGCGCCCGTGGTGGCCGTTGCCCTCGGCGCGTGCCTCATCGAGAAGCACTTCACGCTCTCGAATCGGCTTCCCGGGCCGGATCACGCCTTCGCCATCGAGCCGGATGAGCTGACCGCGCTCGTGCGGCGCGTGCGCGAGGCGGGGGAGGCGCTCGGCCACGGGCGGAAGGAGACTCTGCCCGAGGAGACGGAGCTTCGGGGATTCGCCCGTCGCAGCATCTTCGCCACTCGCGATATCAAGGCCGGCGAGGTCCTGATGGCCGAGAATGTTGCCGTCCTGCGCTGCGGCAAGCTCGGGTTCGGGCTGCCGCCGGAGAATCTCGACCGTGTCCTCGGCCGGGCCGCCGTGCGGCCGATCAGCGCCGACGCGCTCATCCGCCTGGAGGACCTCGCGTGATCATGGGCGACCGCGTGGCGCTGCGGCCGCTCGAAGAGAGCGACACCGACGATATCCTCCGCTGGCGCGCCGACCCGACGGTGGCCGCCCAGCTGTTCAGCGAGCGCCCGCCGACGCGCGACGAGCATCTGGCGTGGCTCGCGCGGCTGCGTGGTGAGGGCGACCGGCAGGAGTTCATGATCGTGGAGCGACGGGGCGGCCGCCCCATCGGCACGATCGGACTCAGCCACATCGACGGCCGCTATCGCCGCGCCGAGTACGGCGTGCTCATCGGCGAGGCCGACGCAAGGGGCCGGGGGCTGGCCGCGGAGGCGAGTCGTCGGCTCATCGACCACGCGTTCACCGTGCTCGGCCTCGAGCGACTCTCCCTGCACATGCTGGACGACAACGAGCCGGCGAGGCGCCTCTATGACGGCCTCGGCTTCCGGCCCGAAGGTGTTCTGCGCGCGCACGTCGTCAAGGACGGGCGCACCCGTGATGTCGTCGTCATGAGCCTCGTCCGGCCCCCCCGCGCGCGCGTCGTCGCCGCGATCCAGGCCCGGATGGGATCGGCGCGCCTTCCGGGCAAGGTCCTGCGCCCGCTCGGCGGCCGTCCGGTCATCGAGCGGATCGCGGAGCGCCTCGCACACTGCCGCGAGCTCGACATGGTCGTGATCGCCACCAGCGTCGAGCGGCGAGATGACGCGGTGGCGGAGCTCGCCGGTCGCCTCGGCATTCATTGCGTCCGCGGCAGCGAGGCCGACCTGATCGATCGTCTCGGGCGCGCGATGACTGAGACGGAGGCCGACGCGCTGGTACGGATCACCGCCGATTGCCCGCTCGTCGACCCCGAGCTCGTCGATCGGATCGTCGCGCGGTGGCGCGCGTCCGACGGCACGCTCGAGTACGTGTCCAACGTCTGGCCGCCGACATACCCCGATGGCCTCGACGTCGAGGTGCTGTCCCGAGCCGCGCTGACGCGCCTCGACCGGGAGGTCGCGCTGCCGCGCTATCGCGAAGCGCTCACGACGTACATCTGGGACCATGACGGGGAGTTCCGCATGGCGAACGTGACGCACGGCGAAAATCTTCGCGGACTGCGGTGGACGCTCGACTATCCGGAGGACCTGGAATTCATCGAGGCGGTGTACGCCGAGCTCGATGGCGGCGGCGCACCGTTCCGGATGAGCGACGTGCTGGCGCTCGTGCGACGCCGACCGGATCTCCGCGAGCTCAATCGGCACCTCGAGGTTCCGGCATGATGACGGAGAGGTACCGCGCGGCCGTGATCGGCTGCGGGCGAATCGGGGTGACGATGGAGGAGGACGTCAAGCGCATCCTGCCGGCCACCCACGCCGGCGCGTACCGCGCGTGCGCGCGGACGGAGCTCGCCGCCCTCGTCGACGTCGATCGCGTGCAGCGGCGCCGGGCGGAGGCGATCTTCCCGGGCACCCGCGCCTTCGACGACGTGGACGAGATGCTCGAACGCGTCCGTCCGGCGATCGTCTCGGTGGCGACGCCCCCCGCCGCGCACCGGGCGGCCGTGGAAGCCGCGGCCAGGCACGGTGTCCGCGTGGTGATCTGCGAGAAGCCACTGGCCGCGTCCGTCGACGAGGGGCGGGCGATGATCGCCGCCTGCGCGGCGAGCGACACGGCGTTGCTGGTGAACCACACGCGTCGCTTCGACCCGTTGCTGCGCCGGCTGCGCGACGACATCGTGGTCGGTGAGCTGGGCGACATCACGCAGGCGACCGCGTATTACACGGCCGGCTTGTTCAACAGCGGCACACACATGATCGACCTGATGCGTTTTTTCCTGGGTGAGGTGAGCTGGGGGCTCGCGGTGGCGAACGGCGGCTGTCCGGCACCCGCCGGCGATGCGAACGTCGACGCGCTGCTCGGATTCGTGAGCGGCGCTCGAGCCGCGCTCCAGGTGCAAGACGTGCAGGACTACGCCATCTTCACGCTGCGCCTCCACGGCCGGCGCGGGACGGCGGTCGTGGATCGATTCGGCTTCGAGGTGGAGCGGACGCCGGTGCGCGACTGTGCGGAGTTCAGCGGCTACAAGGAGCTGGACGTCCACGGGACCCGCTGGGACGGTCAGTCCCGGAGCTTCATGGCCCCGCTCGTGGAGCACGCCGTCGCGTGCCTCGAGGGACGCGACCAGCCGGTCAGCCGCGGCGAGGACGGTCTGGCCGCGCTCGAGGTGTTGTTCGCGCTCAAGACGAGCGCGGAGCGCGGCGGAGAGGTGATCCAGGTCGGGACGGGGAGGCGCGCGTGAGCGACGGGCGATTCAAGCAGTCGCTGGACTGGCTGGAACGAGCGAGGCGCACGGTTCCCGGGGCCAGCCAGACGTTCAGCAAGGGAGCCAACCAATTCGTTCGCGGCGCCTCGCCGCTCTTCATCGAGCGCGGCCTCGGCGCGCGGGTCTGGGACATCGACGGCCACGAGTACCTCGATTACACGATGGGCCTCTGTGCGGTGACGCTCGGGTACGCCGATCCCGACGTGAATGCGGCGGTCGCCGCGCAGCTGGAGCGCGGGGTGATCTTCACGCTCCCGTCGCGTCTCGAGGCGGAGACGGCCGAGGTGCTGTGCGGGCTGATCCCGTGCGCCGAGATGGTGCGGTTCGGCAAGAACGGCTCGGACGCGACGAGCGGCGCCGTACGGCTGGCGCGTGCGTTCACCGGCCGTGACGTCATCGCGGCGTGTG
>DATAOC010000006.1:0-11170 GCA_036265915.1 Candidatus Methylomirabilota bacterium
GTGCCAGCGGCGACGCTGATGCGTTTACGGCGGACGCCGATCGCCGACGCCGACCGCCGTCACCACGAGCTACGGTCACGATCCCGCCAGGGGCGGCCGCTGCTCGAGCTCGCCCATCATTGGCGCATGCTGTCGCGCGGCACCGGCGCGACGTCGGTGCGAGATGCGCTCCGGCATGCGCCCGCGTATCTGCGGTTCTGGACCCGCGGACCGCTTCATCGGGTTCCCGTGGCGTTGACGGTCAGGGCCGCGCTCCTCGCCGGCCATCACCTCCGCGTGTATCGGTATCCCCCGGCGTAGGTCGCAGACGATGAGCTCGCGGTCGCGGCTCGCGGCGACGGTGTTCAGCCTGCGTGAACGGTTGACGGATATCGTCGCCATGGTGCGCGGGATACCACCGGTGCGGTGGCCGCGTTACGAGCCACCGGCAGACCCCGTGCGCGGGGCGCTCGGGCAGCAGGCCGAGCTCGAGCGTGCGCTCCGGGACAACGTCCTCGCCTTCTGGCTGCCACGCTGCGTCGATGACGAGCACGGCGGGTATGCCACGGGCTTCGATCGAGCCGGCCGCCCGACGCGCCAGACGAGCAAGGGCGCGCTGCCGCAGTGCCGGATGGCCTGGCTCTTCGCGCGCGCGTACGGGCAGCGACACGCCGGTCCGGCGTGCCTCGACGCCGCCGGCCACGGCATCCGCTTCGTGACCGAGAGACTCTGGGACGACCGCTTCGGCGGCTTCGTGTGGGAGGTCGATGCGCGCGGGGAGCGGATCATTCGCGGGAAGAAGCACCTCGTGGCCCAGACGTACGCGCTGTTCGCGCTGTCCGAGTACTATCTCGTCACCAACGATCGTGAGGTGCTCGCGTTCGCCCGGCGCCTGTTCGATCTGCTCGAGGCGAAGGCCCATGACGATCGCTGGGGCGGTTACCTCGAGTTCTTCGAGGCCGATTGGACGCCGGCGCCGCCACAGGAGATCGGCTACCTCAACGAGCCGGCCGCCGCGAAGCTCGTGAACTCCCACCTCCACGTGCTCGAGGCGTACACGACGTTCTACCGTGCGGATCCCGAGCGCCGCGACCACGTCGGCAAACGCCTGCGCGAGGTGCTGCGTCTGCTGACCGACGCGGCGGTCCGGAAGGAGTTCGGCGTCTGCACGGACCGTTTCGAGCACGACTGGCGACCTCGATCGGGCGGGGCGGCCGACCGCGTCTCATATGGCCACAACCTGGAAAGCATCTCGATGCAGAGCGACGCGTGCGCCGTCCTCGGCGAGGCGAATCCCGTCTCGCTCTACGAGTCGATGTTCGACTACTCCCTCCGGTACGGGTACGACGCCACGCGCGGCGCCTTCTTCGAGAGCGGCCGGCTCGGCCGACCCGCGGACTGGCGAGACCTGATCTGGTGGGTGCAGGCGGAAGCGCTCTGGTCCTCGATCCGCATGTTCGAGCTGACCCGGCAGGCCCGCTACCTCGACGTCTTCGGTCGCCTGTGGGAGTTCATCCGCTCCGCGCAGATCGACTGGACCCATGGGGAATGGCACCTGCGTGTCCGGCGCAACGGGCGTGCCGCGGGGGACAAGGCGACGATCTGGAAGTGCGGGTATCACAACGGCCGTGCGCTGATGGAGGCGATCAGCGCGCTCCGCCGTCTGCAGCCGTCCGCGCCCGTCGGCTGAGGTGGGCGGCCGAAATCCCGCGCAGCGTGCGAGCGAGACGCGACGCCGCGGCGAGCGGAACCTCATGTCGGGCGCCGAGACTCCACCGCAGCTGGAGGTATCGCAGGAGTCCGAGGCGGGCCGCCCCCTCGAAGGGCGCCCGGCGGGAGCGCGCGTATCCGAACCAGGTATCGACGACCGGACTCACGCGCGGCGAAGCCGCTCGGCGGCAGTAGAACTCGAGCCGGTCCCGGGCGGCGGTCGGCGCTGCCGCCAGGTCGGCGAGGACGCGAGACGGCACCGGAGCGCCGAGGCAGTCATGCAGATCGGCGAGCGCTGCGGAAATGGCGGGAACGACCCCATACGCGCGCGCGTGCCGCAGGACACGATCCCAATCGACGCCGTGACGGACGATCAGCGCGGCGTCGGCGATGGATCGCACGCGCGCCACGCCGTCCCAGCCGGCGGCTTGCATGCACGCGTCGACGAGCAGGTCGGCGCGCCCCATGACCCGAATCGCCCTGCCATCGACCGTTGCGCGCTCTGCCGCATCCCACGGCGCGACGTCGTCGCCGGCGGCCGACGCGTGCGCCCAGCGCCAGCGCAGATTGAGCTGCACACCGTCGTCACGGAATAACGGCCAGTCGTCGCGGGTGCGCACGACGCCCGCGTCGAGTCGCTGGCGAAACCCGGGGCGCCAGCCCTCGTTGCCGAGAGCGGCCGCGGCCTGCTCGACGCGTGCGCGGGGCACGACGATGTCGGCGCCCGGCACGGGTCGCAGCGCCGTGTCCTCCGGAACGATGGTGAGCATAGCGAGGCCGCGCACGACGATGTGGTCGATGCCGGCTTTGTCGAGCGCGTCGATCGCGTTCACGCTGCGGCGGAGCAGCAGCCGGTTGGCATACCGCGCGCGGCGGTAGGCGCCGGTCACGATCCCGACGTGGCCCTGCGCGGCGTCGAGACGCGCGAGCCTCGGATAGAGCAAGGGCAACAGCGTCTGCGCGCCGTAGTCGAGCGATCGGATGTCGACGAGGCCGGCCCACTCGGCGTACGCGACGCGCGCGGCGGCGTCGTCCATCAGCGCGGCGCGCAGCAACGCGCGATGCACGCGTCGGAGACGGAGACGTCCGCGCGACCCGCCGTTCATCCCGACACGGCGGTGAGCTTGCGTACCCACGCGAACCGCGTCGCTGGCATGACGTCGAGGACGTCGGCGAGGAACGAAGCGCGATGCCGTACCGTCAACGCCCCGTACACGACGACCCCCGTCGGGACGAGGACGACGAGCATCAGCCACGGCGCGGTGACGGCCGCGGACGCCAACATGGCCCGGACGACGAGCAGAACGCCCGCCATCAGAGCGGCATCGCGCAGCGGCGCGCCGAGCGCCCGATAGATCCGGCTCACCGGTATGCCCATGATACGCGCGGCGCAGGAGAACCTCGGCACCGACCACGTGATGTGAACGACGGCGCACGCGGTCGCCACGCCGATGGCACCCCACGCAAGGCCGAGACCGTAGCCCACGAGCGCGGACACCGCCTCGCCCGCGGCGAGCCGCAGCAGCCAGTGCGTGTAGCCGGTCGAGGCGAATACCATTCCGGTCGTCGTCGACGCCGACTGCACCATGCCGGCCAGGGCCAGAATCCGGAGCAGAGGGACCATCGGCAGCCAGCGCTCACCGAAGCAGGCGAGGACCAGCACGTCGGCAAGCACGCACATGCCCAGCGTCAGCGGAAAGCAGAGGCTGGTGATCACGCCGAGCGTGCTGACGTACGCGCGCGCGAAGCGGTCCTGCTCGTCCTGAAGCCTCGACAGCGCCGGGAACACGACATGCGTCAGCGCCCAGGCGATGTTGTGCAGCGCATACATCATCAGGCCGTGTGCGAGCGCGTAATAACCGAGGACGAGCGCGCCGAGGTACCGGCCGACGAGCGCCTTGTCGACGTTGGCGATCGCGTAGAGCAGGACCCGGGATCCCGCGAGATTCAGGCTATAGCCGCCGACGCGGCGAAGCTCGGCCGCCGAGAAGTGCCACGCCGGTCGCCAGCGCGCCGCCCACAAGAACAGTGTCGTCGTCATCGTGTTGTCGAGCACGAGGGCGGCCACGAGACTCCAGACGCCGCCGCCCCGGGCGGCGAGGCTGATCGCGAGCACTGTCGACACGCCCGCTGACGCGATCTGGATGACCGCGATGGGCCGGAACGCCAGGGCACGCACGAGCATCGCCTGCGGCACGGTGCCGACGCTTCCGATGAAGAAGGACAGCGACAGCACCGCGAGGACGGGCACGACGTTCGGCTCGCGATACAGCCCGGCCGCGGGCACGGCGACGCCGGCGAGCGCAAGGGCGCCGGCCAGGCCGACGAGCACGTTCATCCAGAAGAGCGTCGACGCGAGCTCGGCGGAGACCTGCTTGCGCTGGATCAGCGCCGAGGCCGTCCCGAGATCGCGAAGACTATGCGCCGCCGCCACGAAGACCATGCCCATGCCGAACACGCCATAGGCGTCGGGCGTGAGCATGCGCGCAAGGACGATCGTGGACACCAGGGACAGGATTCGCTGCGTCACGATGCCGAAGGCCATCCACGCGGCCGCGGCGGCCGTGTGCCCGGCCAGGTGATCGAGCGGAGGGTCGTTCACGCCCCAGGCTGGCGAGTCGAGCGTCGTCGCCGGAGCGATTCCCGGACGATTCGCGTGTAGTCGACGACGGCGTCCGGGTTGCGCAGTCCGGAATTCGAGCCGTGGATGCGCCGCCACAGCACGACCTCGGGGACGAGACCGAACTGGAGCGCCGCCTCGTCGGCGCGCGCGAACCAGTCGATGAACTCCCCGGTGCGCCAGTGGGTCCGGAACAGCCCGACGCGCAGAAAGGCCGTGCGTCGGACGAGCATCGCCCCCGCGACATAACCGGGTGTGGCGGCCTCCAGCCCGTTGTGGACAGCGGACACGGTCGCCGACCACTCGGGGCCGGCGCGGAGCTGGCGCACGTAGCCGAGAGCGCCGTCGAGATGCGGTGTGCGCCTGAGCATCTCCGCCTGGCGCTCCAACTTCAGCGGCGCCCACCGATCGTCCGCATCGAGGAAGGCGAGAAGGTCTCCGAGCGCGGCATCTACACCGAGATTCCGCGCGGCGGCCGCGCCGGCGTGCCGCTGTGTCAGGACCCGGACGGGCGCGGAATACCGCGCGGCGACGGCGAGGGTTTCGTCGGTGGAGCCGTCATCGACCACGATCACTTCGAAGGGCGGGTGCGTCTGGGCGAGCACGGACTCCACCGCTTCGCCGAGATAGGGCGCCCCGTTGAACACGGGGATGACGACGCTGATCGTGCCCGCCACGCCGGGCGTCACCGCCATGCGGTCCGCGGAGGCTGTCGTTTCCGGGCGAGCGAGCGCCGGACGACGTCGAGCAGGTTGGCGTTCGTGCTGCCGTCGTTCAACGACGCGTTCGTGTCGTGAACGCGTTTGTGGACGAGGACGTCCGGCAGCATCGCGTGGACGACGCCGAGGTCGCGCGCGCGCGCGAACCAGTCGACGTCGTGCCCGGTGGACAGCGAGACGTCGAAACGCCCCACCGATTCGAAGAGTTCGCGCCGAGCGAGGAGCGTCTCCGGGATGCACGCCGCGTGCGTTCCCTGCAGCCACGTCGACCGGAAGCCCGCCGGTACCTCCGAGCCCGGTTCCAGAAAGAACTGCGCGTGGCCCACCGCGAACCCGATGTCCGGTCGCGTCTGGATGAGCGCCATCTGGAGCGCGGTCTTGTCCGGCGTCCATACATCGTCGTACGACAGGAAGCTGATGAACTGGCCGCGCGCTTCGGCGACCCCGGTGTTGTAGCCGGCGCCGATGCCGCGCCCGTGCTGCGGTAGGTACCGCACGCCGGGAAACGACTGCGCGATGTCGGCCGTTCCGTCGGTCGAGTGACCGTCGACGACGACCACATCGAGCGGCCTCCAGGTCTGGGCGATCACGCTGGCGAGGGCCTGCGCGAGGAACCGTTCGCCGTTCCGCACCGGCAGCACGACGCTCACGAGCGGTGTCGGCGTCACGGCCGCGACCGCTCGAGGAAGGCCGAGATCACCGACGGAAGCTCCGGGACATCGGTGCCGCACTCGAGGACATACGCCGGCAGTGCCTGCACGAGCGCGCTCAACGCCTTCAGCTCGGGAGCGCCGCCGCGCGGGTGGAACAGGAGCGTCGTGGGCGCCAGCGCGGCGAGCGCGGACGCCGCCGAGGCGGGCCGCACGCGGCTCACCGGGCGGCCGGTGATGGACGGGATGAGGATGGCTCGCAGAGGAAAGCCGTCGACGATCCGATCGCGATATCGGCCCCGGAGGACGATGAGTGCCTTGTCCTCGTCCAGGGCCTCGCGATTCGCGATCATGTCACCCGCCCACGGGAACAGCCGCAGCTGTGTCGCCGCGATCTTGGCCGTGCAGTAGACGTTCGCCGCATGCGGCGGGTCGGGCCCGACGATGACGTAGTCGTCGCCCGCATACGCCATCCCCGCCGCCACGCACGACAGCGCTGTCGTCGACTTGCCGGAACCGCTGCGCGCGGTGATCAACACGCCGCCGGCGTCGGTCGCGACCGCGGCGCCGTGCACGAGCTGCTTTCCGCGGGCGCTCAGCCACCAGTGCAGCAGCACGCGCAGCGGCGTGCCGCGCACCCACTCGGGCAGCGCCGACGGCGCCGGCACCCAGTACAGCGCGAGGCCGCGGTCACGGTCGAAGAGCAGAACGCTCGGATAACCGCGCTCCGTCACGGCATAGATCCGTGACGTGTTCAGGGCAGGCAGCTCGCCGCGCGTCGAGTAGCGTGACAGCGCGTCGGTGATCGGCATGTGGCAGGCGGTGGACTCGCTGTCCCACAGGCACACGGTGAGATCGGGCTCGGCGGCGCGTGACGCCGCGCGATGGTCGAGCGCGGTGCAGAGCGGGGGCACGAGCGCGGGCCCGGCGAAGCGAAGTCGCACGACTCGATCATCGATGCGATACGCTCGTTCGACGAGTCCCGCGTGCATCGACGCGGACGCGAATGCGTCCGCCATCTCGTCGAAGAATGCGAGCGCGTCGACGGCGCCGACCGGCATCACGTGCGAATCAGTCCGACGACGGCCCGGATCAGCGCGCCGTGCGGCCCGCGTCGTCGCCGACGTTCCGGTGCGGCCAGCCGCGCTCGTCGACGTCGTGGATGGGGTCGAGGAGCAGCAGCTCCTGCATGTCGGTGAACTTCTGCAGGGCCGGACGCTCGAGCGCGCGGCCGGTCGCCTTCGGGGCGGAGACGTCGGCGGGCGACCGGCCGTGCAGGGGTCCGCTGTCGGCCGACACGATGAGGTTCTCGGCGCGCAGCTCGCCCACCAGCGTGTCGATCGCCGACCGCGCTTCGGATGGTTCACACTCGTACCGTCGCGTCAGCGTGGCCACGATCTCGTCGATGGATGCTTGCGCGGCCAGAAGCGTCCAGATCTCGGCTCCCGAGCCCTGCAGACTGTAGTAGTGACCGCTCTCGAGGTTGATGATGACGGCCTCGTCGTCGATCACTTCGTGAGTGACATCCGGCGTGTTGACGCGAAATCGATGGCCGGTTTGCATGCGCCGCTCCTTGACGTGTGGTTGCCGTGAGGGCCACCCATGGTAAAGCACGTCACCGGACGGCCGAAATAGGCGCCCCGATCTACGAGGCTTCCAGTCCGGCGCCTGACGAGTGGCGGCGCTCGGGGACGGAGAGCGGCTCTTCGCGATTCGCGAAGGCGGAACAGGACAGACGGTTGGCGTGTTCCGATCGACGGATGCATGTTGCACCGACTGCCGTCCTGTTCTATAGGAGCTATGGTCGGAGTATCGTATTACGATCGAGGTGCAGTGAGGTGATACGCAGATGAGCTCATCCGCTCGGCAGTTGCCCGCCTCCGAATCACCATGTGGCCACACGAATGGCGAAGATTATCGTTACTGCGACGAATGCGGCACGAAGCTGCCCATGCGGTGCGGTCGTTGTCGGACGATGAACCGACCGCATGCGAAGTTTTGTAAATACTGCGGTGCCGACCTGCGCGACCCGAGCCGCGGTGCACAAGCGACCGGCGGGCTGGACCAGTCCGCCGGGGCCGGAGCGAAACGGGAGCTGGCCGAGAGCGCCGCGACCGCAAACGCCGAAGACCTGGAGCGCGGGCAGGCGTCGCAACAACGCTCGGCGATGCGCGACAGTAACGCTGCGCGTGGAGAGGACCAGACACTGCGCGAAGCGATGCCCCTGGAGGAGCCGCCGCTGGACGAGACAGACGAGCTCTCCGATGCGGCAAGGCTCGAGGCGATCATTGCCTTCAGCCGCCGGCATGCCGAGCAGCACGAGGGTCCTCTGGCCGCCGCGAAGAGATTTGTCCGCCGGCTTTCGGCGTAGCCAACGACGAAACAGTTAACGGCTGGGAGCGCACCTTGCTATAAGAGGGCTAGCGTTATAAGAGGCTAGCGTTCGTGGCGTTATCTGACGGCGAGAGCGGGGGGCCAATAGCTGAGCATCCCGAAGAGTCGACAGCGCTGAGAGCTCCCGTGTGTCGCGTCTCCTTGCGGGCGTTTGCCGTCGTCGTGCTCGTCACCGTCGCGACGCCCATCGACCCTGTCACCGCCGATCCCATCACCGACTACTGTGGCCGCGTAGCTCCTGACCGCGTACAGGAATGCGTCGAAAGCGAAGAGCGGAGGCAGACATTTGCGGCCGTCGCGGGCACGCCGGACGATCCTGTGACGCCGACGATGAGTGGCGCGCGGCTGACAACCGAGGAGATCGCATTTCAGCTGAGGCGCGCGTTTGACCAACGACCAGGCGCCGCGTGTCAGCTGAAGATCTATCGCGATGGCGCCGTCCTGATATGCGATTGATTCGATAGGCCGCGCAGACTAGACAGTCTGCGAGCCCCCACCGCCCGAGACGCCGGCCATGATGTCGGCGGCGCTGCTCCGGAGCCCGATGAAGACGACAATCGCGTACACGGCAAGCAGCGCGTGAACGAGCATGAATGCGCTGACGACGAGGTGCCCGCCAAGCACGCTGCGCACGGACGTCGCACTCCAGACAACGAGCAGGGCGAACTCGGCGACGACGAAGGCGGCGGGGATGCGTGTGCGGCCGTGAACCTTTGGGGTCCGCCGGAATCGCGCCTTGCGGCCGGTGAGCGCCTGGAGGACCGACGCCGTCATGCCGGCCAGGTTCACAGGGATCAACACGACGTTCAGCGCGACGACGCGCACCACGTCGTACCAGCGGTAACCGAGTAGATGAAGGTCGCGGGCATACATCGCGTAATAGACGAGGCCCGTCACGAAGAGGCCGCCAGGGCGGAGCCGCTGGTTCCATGCCACGCCGAGCGCGATCAGCAGGGCCATGCTGACCGGCCCGAGCGCGATGAGGTACTGCATGCGCATGAAGCCTTCCTTGAGCCGGTCCACGAGCGGCGTCCGTCGCCGCCAGAGGTATCGGCAGAGCTTCGGAATGATGAGCAGCCCGCCGTTCGCCCAGCGTTGCCGCTGGATCAGAAGCGCCCCGAAGTCCGGCGGCGTCATGCTGAACGCGAGCCGCTCGAGATGACTGTATAGAGTCCAACCCCGGCTTGCGAGATCGATGGTCGTCTCCGTGTCCTCGATCAGCGTCCGATCGGAGATGAACTTCACGATCTCGAACCCGCGTTCGACGTCGCGGACGGCCAGCTGCCGTAACGCCGACAGCCGCACCAGTGCGTTCGCACCGACCCAGTACGTCGCGTCATAGTGCGTGAAGCCTTGATGCAGGATGTACTGGATGTCGGTCTGCGCCCCCGCAATCCGCTGCAACATGCCGTCGTGGCTCGGGAACGTGCTGTAGGGGCTCTGGACGACGGCGAGCGACTCGCCGCCGGGCGCGCGGAAGTGTCCCAGCAGCTTCGTCGTGTAGTCGGGGGCGATGATCGTGTCGGCGTCCAGGATCAGCGCAAAATCCGCTTCGGGGACCACGATATCTGCCTCGTGCGGCGCGCACGGTACCAGCAGCAGCCGTCCGTCCCGGTGCTCCTCGCGATACGCTCCTCCCAGGAGACTCAGGTAGGTGTTGACGTTCATCGCCTTGTTCGCCGCGTGCGACAGATTCGCGAACCGCTTGCGTTCGAAGCTCGTGATCTCGACACTGAAGATGTCGAGCAGCTCGACGTACGTGGCTCTCAGAGTGTCGAGGGACGCGTCCGCTCCCCCGTCGTGAGCGAGGGCAGCCCACGAACGCGCCGCAGCCCACCAACGCGAAGCGGGCGCGCGAAACGTCAGGGCGCCGAAGAAGCCGGCGGCATTCGGTCCGCTATTGATGTCCGCCTGCTTGCCGAACCACGACGCGGCGTACTCGCACACGTTCGCCAGAAAGCGCGCCTCGCTGGCGGCGGTGACGCCCCCGTCATGCACACGCGCATCGAACTCGAGCAGGGCGGACGCGCATCGCGCGCGCGCGGGCGCCAGCATCTCGCGCGCGTGTTCCACGACTGACCGCACAGGCCCCTGGGCGGCGGCCGCGACGGTGCACTCGGGCGGGTCATCGATCAACAGCACCACGCGGCGATTGTTCACGTGGCTCTGCAGCGCCGCCGACAACACGGCTCGCATCACGACGTCGGCATCCTCGAGATATGCGGGGATCAGCACGACGATCGACGCACGGTCCCGCGGTTCGTGATCACTGATCGCGCGCTGAACCGCGGCGCTGCCGCCGCGGCGGATCCGGGTGAGATGTCCGAGGCGCGCCGCGAGGTACACCAGCGTGCCGTACACGAGCACCGCGGTCAGCGCGATGTGACCCAGGGCGCCAATACCGGCGAGGTACGCCCCCGCTCGAATGTGATCCCACGCCAGTTCGACGGAGCCGCTCACGACCGGCCACGCGCTTGCGACGGCGAGCACGGCGGCGATGATCGTGAGGCCGCGTTCCCTGTTGAGTGCCGCTGTGCCGCTTACCCAGTGCAGCCGCCGAGCGTCGGCTCGTAGCGCGGCGAGCTGTCCCGCGACGGGCACCGCGTCAGTGACGGTGCTGGCCATCGGTCGACACGGACGCCTGACGAATGCGGGAGCCGGGAGATGGCGGCGTTCGTTCCGCTACCCGGTGCGGTGAGGGCGCAGGAGACGCCGTCTGCAGGAGGTCCGCCGCCAGGCGGCGCGCGATGATCTCGTTCGCTGCACCGGAGTAGTGGTAGTCCTGCTCGGCGATCCGGAACCTGGGATCGCGGGCGTCCATGAGCCCGGTGTAGTCGAGATAGTCGACGCGCTCGCGCCGCAGCGCGTCCCGGATGCCGTCCATCGTGCGACGCTGGACGTCGTCGTAGACCTGCGCCAGGACGACGACCGAGCGACGCACCGGCAGGCGCTGCTTGAGCTGTCGGTCGGCCTCCTTCAACACTCGGGCGGTGAGCCGGTAGTCCCGCTCGGTGTACCAGAGAGGCAGCTCGATGCCGAGACGCTCGGCAAACGCGGAGCGCGTCCACAAGAAGTAGGCGAGCGTCGTCAAGGCGCGC
>DATAOC010000007.1:0-3320 GCA_036265915.1 Candidatus Methylomirabilota bacterium
CCTGGGATTCATCAAGCTGATGCCGTCCATGTCGATCTTCGAGGTGAAGGAAACGCTGCCGAAGCCATGACCGAGCGTGATCTGCGCGCGCGGGCCCACGACATCCGCGCCGGCCTCCCGGGCCAGCTGCGGCGCGAGCGGTTGGCCACCGCCTCGCTGCTCTACGGACCGCTGTGCTCGCTCGATGACGTGCATCGCCGGCTCGCGCGGACACTGCCGTGGCGGCCGGGCTACGTGAGGCGCCTGACGGTCGTCCCGATCGAGAGCGCCGACACGCTTCTTCCCGACGAGGTGCTCGTGAAGTACGACGACGCGCGTCAGCTCGGGGTCTTCCATCGCTTCCTCGTCGCCACACCGGCCTACTACTGGCGAGCGTGCGGCGATCCCTGGCTCATCGCCGAGGTCGCCGGCACGGAGCGATGGGCCATCCTCGCCGGCTGGGACCGCGAGCCGGGCGACGCGCGACCGCGCCGGGCTACACCCAGCCGCGCGGCGTGAACTCCGCAGCCGGCCGGTACTGATCGGGCCACGGCAGCTCCACGCCCTGCGCGTGCGCGGCGTGCCGCGTCCAGTACGGATCGTAGAGGTGCGCGCGCGCCAGCACGCACAGGTCGGCGCGCCCGGCGGCCAGGATCGAGTTGACGTCAGCGTAGGAGGCGATGTTCCCGACGGTCATGGTCGCGATCCCGGCCTCGTGACGGACCCGGTCGCTGAACGGCGTCTGGAACAGCCGGCCGCGTGCCATCGGCGCATTCGCCACCGCATGGCCGGCGGAGACGTCCACCACGTCGCAGCCGTGCGCCTTCAGCGCCCGCGCGATCTCCACCGCATCGGCCGGCGTGGCGCCGCCCTCCACCCAGTCGGTGGCGGAGATGCGCACGCTCACCGGCTTGTGCGCCGGCCACGCCGCCCGCACGGCGTCGAAGATCTCGAGGGGAAAGCGCGCGCGGTTGGCCAGCGGCCCGCCGTACTCGTCGGTGCGAAGGTTCGTGAGCGGCGAGAGGAACGACGCGAGCAGGTAGCCGTGAGCGAAGTGGATCTCGACGAGGTCGAAGCCCGCCTCGTCGGCCATGCGGGCGGCGCGCGCGAAATCCTCGCGTACCGCATCCATGTCCGCCCGCGTCATGGGACGCGGCACCTGGCTGTGCGGCAAGTACGGCACCGCCGAGGCCGCCACCAGCGGCCAGTTCCCCGACGGCAGCGGCTCGTCCATCCCCTCCCACATGAGCCGCGTGGAGCCCTTCCGCCCGGCGTGCGCGATCTGGACGCCGATCTTCGCGGTCGTCGCCCCGTGCACGAAGTCGACGATGCGCTTCCAGGCACCCACGTGCTCGGGCTTGTACAGCCCCGTGCAGCCGGGAGAGATGCGGCCCTCGCGGCTCACGTCGGTCATCTCGGCGATCACGAGCCCGGCGCCGCCGACGGCGCGGCTGCCGAGGTGCACCAGGTGCCAGTCGTTCGGCGTGCCGTCGATGGCCGAGTACTGGCACATGGGCGACACGACCACGCGGTTGTCGAGGACGAGGTCGCGCAGGCGAAAGGGCGTGAACATCGGCGGCGGCGGCGGCGCCGAGGGCACCACGCGGCCGGTCGCGGCGGCGGCCCGCTCGGCAAACCAGCGATCGACGGTCGCGACCAGCTTGGGATCGCGCGATCGGAGGTTTTCGTGGGTGACGCGCAGGCTGCGCGTGAGCAGGCTGAAGGCGAACTGCACGGGCTCCAGCCGGCCGTGGTAGCGCTCCACCTGCTCGAACCACTCCAGGCTCGTCTGCGCGGCGCGCTGGATCGACTCGACCTGCGGCCGACGCTCGGCCTCGTACCCGGCCAGCGCGCCGCGGACGTCGCGATGCGCCTGCACGTGGGTGGCCAGCGCGATGGCATCCTCCATCGCGAGCTTCGTGCCGGAGCCGATCGAGAAGTGCGCCGTGTGGGCGGCGTCGCCGACGAGCACGACGTTGTCGTGATACCAGCGATCGTTGCGGATGGTGGGAAACGAGCGCCAGAGCGAGCGGTTGACCAGGATCGGATGGCCGTCGAGCTCGCGCGCGAACAGCCGCTCCGCGAACGCCTTCGTGGCCGACTCGTCGGCGCCGTCGAGCCCCGCCGCCCGCCACGCGGCCTCCGTCGTCTCCAGGATGAACGTCGAGTACTGAGCGTTGTAGCGATAGGCGTGGACGCGCCAGAGACCGTGCTCGTCGGTCTTGAAGATGAAGGTGAAGGCGCGGAAGGGGTACGTGGTGCCGAGCCAGACGAAGCGGTTCGGGCGCCAGTCGATGCGCGGGCCGAACCAGGTCGGATGCGTCGTCCGCACCCAGGAGTTCACGCCGTCGGCGGCCAGGACCAGATCGGCGTCGGCGTACGCCGCCAGGTCCGCCACCTCCGTGGAGAACCGCAGCGTGACGCCGAGCGCCTCGCAGCGCCGCTGCAGGATGGTGAGCAACGCCTGGCGCGACATGCCGGAAAAGCCGTGGCCGGTGGACGTCAGCACCTGGCCGCCGTAGTGAATGTCGATGTCGTCCCAGTGCGCGAAGCTTCGTGTGATGGCGGCGTGAGTGTCGGCGTCCGCTTCCTGGAAGCGCTCCAGCGTCGCGTCGGAGAAGACCACGCCGAAGCCGAACGTGTCGTCCGGGCGGTTGCGCTCGAGCACGACGACGTCGTGCGCGCGGTCGGCCTTCTTCATGAGGATCGCGAAGTACAGTCCGGCGGGGCCGCCGCCGATCGAGACGATCTTCACGCGTCGATTGTAGTCGATCGGGCGCGCCAGGCAGTCTCCCCGGCCACCACCCGCACCGGCCGCAGCGGGTCGAGCTCGTCCCGCCCCGGTGTCGCGCCACCGCGAATACCAGCCGGCGTGACAGCGGTGGCTACAATGCCCTTGATCGAACCGATCGAAGGAGGCGCCGATGAAACAGCTGCGATGTGGCGATCTGATGCCCGGGTGCAATGCCGTCATCGAGGGCAAGGACGAGTCCGAGGTCATGCAGAAAGGGGCCGAGCATGCCAAGCAGGCCCACGGCATGAATCAGATCCCGCCCGACGTCGCGCAGAAGGTGCGCGGCGCCATCCGCGACAAGAAGTAGCCCGACGCACAGCCGGAAGACCGCCCGCAGGGGGCGGTCTTCCGGCAGGCCCCCGCGGTATTCCTTACAACGCTCGGCGCCGGTCTGGCGTTTGCACGAACGTAACCTCGGATGGCCGAGCTGCTTCACGAGTTCAACGTTCGGGTCCGCGACCACGACGCGGTTCCCTATGTCGTCCAGGCCTGGGGACGGCGTCTCGACGACGGCCGCTGGGAGGCATGGCTCGTGTTCGTGCCGGTC
>DATAOC010000008.1:0-18839 GCA_036265915.1 Candidatus Methylomirabilota bacterium
CGGCCCATCGCGTCGAGCTCGGTGATGGCGTCGCCGGCCAGGCGCAGGCCGAAGCAGCGCGTGTAGGCGTTCTTCCAGTCTTCCTCGGTCATCTCGCGGCCGTCGCAGCGGAACCACGTCAGGTCCTTCACCTCGGAGCCGTGAATGGGGCGGCCGAAGAAGAACTGCTCGCGACGGAACACGGGATGCCGGCGGCGTAGCCGCGAGACGTAGCGGGTGAAGGCGAGCAGATCCCGCTCCTTCTTCTCGAGCTTCCAGTTCAGCCACGAGATCTCGTTGTCCTGCGCGTACGCGTTGTTGTTGCCCTGCTGCGTGCGGCCGATCTCGTCGCCCGCGGAGATCATCGGCACGCCCTGGGAGAGCAGCAGGATCCCGAGGAAGTTGCGCTTCTGCCGCTCGCGCAGCGCGGTGATCTTGACGTCGTCGGTGGGGCCTTCCACGCCGTGGTTCCAGCAGAGGTTGTGGTCGTGGCCGTCGCGATTGTCCTCGCCGTTGGCCTCGTTGTGCTTGTCGTTGTAGGAGACGAGGTCATTCAGCGTGAAGCCGTCGTGCGCGGTCACGAAGTTGATCGACGCGTACGGTCGCCGTCCACCACGCCCGTACAGATCGCTGGACCCCGTCAGGCGGTGGCCCATCGGGCCCGCCTGGTTCTCGTCGCCCTTGACGAAGGCGCGCACGGTGTCGCGGTACATCCCGTTCCACTCGGCCCAGAGCACCGGGAAATTGCCGACCTGGTAGCCGCCCTCGCCCAGATCCCACGGCTCGGCGATCAGCTTCACCTGCGAGATGACCGGATCCTGGTGGATGATGTCGAAGAAGGCGCCCAGTCGGTCCACGTCGTGCAGCTCGCGGGCCAGCGCGGAAGCCAGGTCGAAGCGGAAGCCGTCGACGTGCATCTCCTGGATCCAGTAGCGCAGGCTGTCCATGATCATCTGCAGCGTGCGCGGGTGCGTCATGTTCAGCGTGTTGCCGCACCCCGTGTAGTCCATGTAGAAGCGCTTGTCGTCGGGAGTGAGGCGGTAATACGCCTCGTTGTCGATGCCGCGGAAGCAGAAGGTCGGCCCGAGCTGGTTGCCCTCCGCCGTGTGGTTGTAGACGACGTCGAGGATGAGCTCGATGCCGTGGTCGTGGAGCACCTTGACCATCGTCTTGAACTCGCTCACCTGACCGCCGTGCCGGTTGTGCCGTGCATACCGGAAGTCGGGCGCGAAGAAACCGATGGAGTTGTAGCCCCAGTAATTGCTGAGGCCCTTCTCCTTCAGGTACCGGTCGGAGACGAACTGGTGCACCGGCAGCAGCTCGACGGCCGTGATCCCGAGCGACTTCAGGTGCTCGATGACGGCAGGGGCGGCCAGCCCGGCGTACGTGCCGCGCAGCGACTCCGGGACGTCGGGATGGAGCTGGGTGAGGCCCTTCACGTGGGCCTCGTAGATCACCGTCTCGTTCCACGGTGTCCGCAGGGGACGGTCGCCGCCCCAGGTGAACGCGGTGTCGATGACGATCGCCTTCGGCATGTGGGCCGCGCTGTCACGCTCGTCCAGCGTCAGGTCGGCGTCCTCGCCGAGCCCCACCTGGTAGCTGAAGAGCGCGTCGTCCCACGTGATCGTGCCGTCGATGGCCCGCGCGTACGGGTCGAGCAGCAGCTTGGCCGGGTTGAACCGCTGGCCGTTGGCCGGATCCCAGGGGCCATGCACGCGGTACCCGTAGCGCAGGCCGGGGCGTGCCTCCGGCAGGTACACGTGCCAGACCTGGTCGTGGCTGTTGCCGACGGGGATCCGCGCCGTCTCCGTGTTGGGGTCGTCGCTCTCGAACAGGCACAGCTCCACGCGAGTGGCGTGCTCGGAGAACAGCGCGAAGTTGACGCCGGAGCCGTCCCAGTGGGCGCCGAGAGGATAGGAGCGACCGGGCCGGGTACGGATCGACGCCGATCGCTCTCGGGGAGTCACGGCGGAAGGATCTGCGAAACCGGTGCCAGCAGCGAGCGCGACGCTAGTTGAGCCGGCCGCGAAGGGAATGCAGTGTTCGTGCGAGCTCGGCGTCCTTCGGCGCGTACCGCGTGGCCGTCTCGAGCTCGCGCAGCGCGTCCCACCAGCGATTGCGCTTCATATGTATGCGAGCCAGGTTCATATGCGGGAACTGCCGCGGCTCGTAGCGCGGCGCCGCCTTCGCGCGCTCCAGCCACGGGATCGCCTCGTCGAGGCGGTCCTGCTGGATCAGGTAGACCCCGATGTCGTTGTAGGGGTTTCCGAAGTCGGGATCGATTTCGATCGCCCGCAGGCACTCGGCCGTCGCCTCGTCCAGCCGGCCCTGGAAGGAGTACGTCCAGCCGAGGAACGTGTGCGCCTCGGCCGTCTCGTACGTCTCGATCGACCGGCGATAGGTCTCGATCGCGCCGTCGAGATCGCCCGCCATCTGCTGCCGGTATGCCTCGCGCCAGAGCGCGATGGCGCGCTCGCGCGCGACGGCGTCAGCCACCGTCGGCGTCCGGGACTCCGGACGCGTCCGCGGGGGCGATGTGCGCCATGTCGGACTCGAGCTGGAGCGTGTCGGCGATCTTCGTGTAGCTCGAGAACATCTGCGCGACGCCGACCACCTCCATGACGCCGCGCTCGCTCACGCCCAGGCGTCGCAGCTCGCCCAGGTGGAAGGCGAGCCCGAAGGCCGAGCGGGTCGTCAGCGACACCGCGAAGGCCAGCGCTTCCTTGTGTCGGCGGGTCAGGCGCCGGTCGTCGAAGGCGCGCTTCACGGCGCCCCACACGTCGGCCAGATATGCGGGATCGCGCGCGATCACGCGCAGCGGCGCCGGGACGTCGGCGCTGCCATAGAACCGCCGGACGTCGGCGAACACCGCGGCCGCCTCGGGCCCGGCCGTGGTGTCATCGAGCGGCGGCCAGGCCGCCGCCAGGCCGTCGGCGGCGACATTGAGGGCGTTGGTGACGCCGACCACGAAGGCGGCCTCGTACCACGGCGCGTCGTCCTTCAGCCCCTGCAGCTTCCCGGCTGCAGTGTGCGCCTCCACTCAGTACGTGCAGGCGTTGGCGCCGCTGACGACGGCGGCCACCATCTCCTTCTCGGCGCGCGTGAACTCGCCCGGCGCCATCGCGCGCTTCATCGCTCGCCCGTGGGGGCCGCCGAAGTGCGGGTCCCACGCCATGACCCGGCTCATGGCCGGCGGCGCGTCGAAGTCGTAGGCGAACCAGGCCTTGGACAGCTCGAAGAGGCGCCGCGCGGGCTCGGGATACTCGGAGGCGTCCCGGAGGCGGACGGTCGGCACGGCCGCTAGCCCTCGCTGCGCTGGCGCTCGAGGACCTTCGCCGTCGCGCGGCCCTTGTCGGGCATCGGGTCCTTCACGATGCCGTACGCGTCGCGGCCCTCGTGGCCTTCGGGCAGGTGCTCGGTGATCGGCAGTCCGTCCGGCGTGACGAACAGCAGGCAATGACAGTACTTGTAGTTCTGCATCTCGTCGCACGCGCAGATCCACCGGCGCAGCTTGGCCTCGGCGTGCGGATCCGGATAGAAATTGCAGGGACAGAGCGGCCGGCCCACCTGCTCGATGTGCCGCGCCAGCCCTTCCACCACGGTCTGCGTCACGTTGCGATCGGGGTGGAGCGACGTGCCGGACTTCTCGGCGTACTTGCGCGCGTAGGCCCACATCTTGTCGATGTTCGCCTGCGAGGGCATGTTCCCCTGCTCAGCCATTGACGACGCTCGCGAGGGCCTCGTCGATCTTCTTCGGGTTGAACCCGGCGAGCTTGTGCTCGCCGATCAGGATGACGGGCAGCGACGTGAGCCCGATCTCCATGAGCTCCTCACGCGCGCCAGGATCGCGACCCACGTTGCGCTCGGTGAACGTGACGCCCTTCTGCGACAGATACTCTGTCGCGCGATGACAGGGCCCTCAGCCGACGTTGGTGTAGATGGTGATCTGAGGCGGCATCGACGCTCCTCTCTGCTTTGCCGGATTGTAACACTCCGGCCCCGCGCACTGCGGCGGCATGGTTCGTGCTGTATCAGGGGCAGATGTCGGTGGAGTTCGTCCCCGAGCCGGAAGCGCGTGCCGCGGACAGGCAGTTCGCGGCGCTCACGACGGAGAGCAACCTCGATCGCAAGCTGCAGGGCAACCCGGCCATGGCGGCGCGCTTCGAACGGGTGCTGGGCCGCGCGATATCGGCCGCCTATCGCGAGGAGCCGGGGATCGACGCCGCGCACCAGTTCCTGCACCGCGCGCTCTATCGCGTCAACCGCCTGAGCCTCTTCTGGTACGACGACCTGCGCCGCTACGTCAACGAGCGCTCCCCGTATCTCCTCAACGTCCGCGAGCGCATCGAGTCCGCGTGGCAGGGCTGGGAAGCCCGCGCGCTCGACCTCGAGCGCCTGCGCCGGCTCGACGTGCCCGCCGCGCTGCGCGAGCGGGCGCAGGCCGACCTCGATCCGCCGATCTCGGACACGGGTCGCTACTTCGCGCGCGCGATGACGCTCGAGGGCTATCGCCGGCTGCTGCAGATCGGCGCGCTCGACGGTCTCGTCGAGGCCAGCCAGCTCTCGCGCACGCTCGGCGGCGCCGCCAACGAGGTGCACGCGACGCTCACGCGAGTCCTCGTCGAGGAGTACGGTGGCGGCCGCCTGGCCCGCAAGCACTCGACGTTCTTCGCCGTGATGCTGCGCGAGCTCGGCCTCTCCGCCGAGCCCGAGGCGTACTTCGACCTGGTGCCGTGGGAAGTGCTCGCCTCGATCAACCAGTCGTTCCTGCTGTCCGACCGCAAGCGCCACTTCCTGCGCTACGTCGGCGGGCTGCTCTACTTCGAGACGTCCACGCCCGCGGCCTTCCGCAACTACCGCGCCGCCGCCGACCGCCTGGGCCTCTCCGAGCGCGCGCGCGGCTACTGGGACGTCCACATCCGCGAGGACGAGCGCCACGGCCGGTGGATGCTGGACGGCGTCGCGCTGCCGCTGGCGGCGAGCTATCCGGCCGACGCCTGGGAGATCGTCCTCGGCTACGATCAGCAGAAGCGCATCAGCGAGCGCGCGGCCGCCGCGCTGGCCCGCGCGGCCCGCGACGCCGACCAGGTCGCCGTGCTGCGCGCGGCCGCCTGACCGACGTGGCGACGGTCTCCTGCACCTACCTGCTGCCGATCCGGCGCACCGCCGTGGCGGCGGCCGAGGTGGACGAGCTGGCCGCCTACTTCCAGCGGCTGCGCGGAGCCGGCTGCGAGGTTCTCGTCGTCGACGGCTCGCCGGCGCCCGTCTTCGCCGCGCACCATCGCACGTGGAGCGGCTTCGGCCGCCACGTGCCCGTCGATCCGCGGTACACCTACCCGAACGGCAAGGTGAACGGCATCCACACCGGCCTCGACCTCGCCGCACACGAGCGCATCATCGTCGCCGACGACGACGTGCGCTACACCGCGTTCGACGTCCGCCGCATGTGCGCGCTGCTCGACCGCTACGAGGTCGTCCGGCCCCAGAACTACCTGTCACCGCGTCCCTGGTGGGCGCGGATGGAAGCCGCGCGCATGCTCGTCAACCGCGGCGTGCTGCGCGCGGGTGATTACCCCGGCACGTGCGGGGTGAGGCGCGCCGCCGTGCGGCGTGCCGGCCACTGGGACGGCGACGTGCTGTTCGACAACGAGGAGATGCTGCGGCACCTCGCGCTGCGCGGCGCACGGGTCGTGCACGCGGTAGACTTCTTCGTGCGCAAGCGCCCGACGACCCTCGCGAAGTGGCGGGAGCAGCGTCCGCGCCAGGCGTACGAGGACTTCAGCATGCGAGCCAAGACGCTGCTGTTCGCCGCCCTCCTTCCGGCGCTGCTGCTCGCGGGCGTGCTCGGAGGGCGACGCGCCGCGCTGGCGTTCGCCGGGATCGTCGCGCTGTCCGCCATCGCCCTGGCGCTGCGCGGCCGGCGGGACGGCGCGGCGCGGTTCGTGCCGGCGCACGTGGCGCTGTGGGCGCCGCTCTGGGTCGCCGAGCGGGCGGTCAGCACGTGGTGGGCGTTCTACTGGCGCCTCCGCCACGGCGGCTATCCGTTCGGCGCGCGCATGCTCACGCGCGGCACCGGCCGTGCGTGGAAGGCCGGTGGCCGCGTCCCCGTCGCCTACGACCGGGCGGCATGAGCGACCTCGGCGACCTCCCCGCGGACCAGGCGCGGCTCTGGATGCACCGCGTGGCCGGCTGGGCCGCCGAGTACCGGGAGAAGATCGAGGAGCAGCGCATCACGCCGGACGTCGCGCCGGGCGACATCGCGGCCGGGCTGCCGCCGGCGCCGCCGGAGCACGGCGAGAAGCTCGCGGCCATCTTCGACGACTTCGAGCGGCTCATCATGCCCGGGATCGTGCACTGGGGGCATCCGGCGTTCCTCGGCTACTTCGGCTCGACGACCACCGCGCCCGGCATCCTCGGCGACTGGCTGGCGGCCGCGCTCAACGTGAGCGCGATGACGTGGCGCACCTCGCCCGCGGCCACCGAGCTCGAGACGACCGTGCTCGGCTGGATCCGCGGGATGGTCGGCATCACGGAGGCGTTCGAGGGCGTCGTGTACGACACCGCGTCGGTGGCCACGCTGCACGCGCTGGCGGCCGCACGCGAGGCGACGGGCCTCGACGTCCGGCGCCGCGGGCTGAGCGGCGCGCCCAAGCTGCTCATCTACGCCTCCGAGCAGGCGCACAGCTCCGTCGACAAGGCGGCGGTGATGCTCGGCCTCGGCGAGGACAGCGTGCGCCGCATCGAGACGGATCCCGAGCTGCGCATGCGGCCCGCCGCGCTCCGGGCCGCCGTCGCGCGCGACGTCCACGCGCGGCTGCGACCGTTCGCGGTCGTCGCCACCGTCGGGACGACGTCCAGCGCGGCCGTGGACCCGGTGCCCGCCATCGCGGACGTGTGCGCCGAGCAGCGGCTATGGCTGCACGTCGACGCGGCGTACGGCGGCGCGCTCGCGGTGCTGCCCGAGGGGCGCTGGGTGATGGACGGCGTCACGCGCGCCGACTCGGTGGTGGTGAACCCGCACAAGTGGCTCTTCGTGCCGCTCGACTTCAGCGCGCTCTACACGCGACGCCCCGAGATGCTGCGCGCGGTCTTCTCACTGGTCCCGGAGTACCTCAGCGGCGATGCCGAGCACGCCGAGCGCAACTACATGGACTACGGCATCCAGCTCGGCCGGCGCTTCCGTGCGCTGAAGGCGTGGATGGTGCTGCGGGCATTCGGCCGCGCCGGGATCGAGGCGCGCATCCGCGAGCACGTACGCCTGGCGCGTCAGTTCGCCGACTGGGTGGAGGCGGATCCCGACTTCGAGCTGGCGGCGCCGGTCACGATGGCGGTCGTCTGCTTCCGCGCACGCCCGGCCGGCATGGCCGACGAGGACCTGGACGCGCTGAACACGCGCATCGTCGCCCAGGCCTGCGCCACCGGGCGTGTCTATCTCACGCACACGCGGCTCGACGGTCGCGTCGCCATGCGGGTCGCCGTCGGCAACGTGCTGACGACCGAGCGGCACCTCGCGGAGGCGTGGGCCGTGATCCACGACGCGTTCGACCGCACGCTGCTCGGCTAGAGCTCCTCGAACGATCGCGCGGCGCCGCCCGTACCGGGGCGGCGCCGCGTTCTATGTCAGCCGGAGCGCGGCGCTCCGGGGTAGAGGCGCGCGGCTAGCAGTTGGGCTCCGCGCGCAGGCTGAGCTCGATCTTGTCACCGGCCTTGTAGTCGTTCACCGTGTCCTTCGACCCCTTGAACTGGTGGGTCGTGCCGTCCGGGGCCTGGACCGTGAGCGTGCCGTTCTTCTTGTCGACCGAGGTCACCTGACCTTCGATCTTCTCCGGCGCCTTGGCGCCGCCGCGAGCGGACGCGGAGGGCTGGCCGGCACAGTCCTTCTGCGCCTTCGTTCCCTGCGCGAACGCCGGCGTGACGATCATCATGGCAGCGGCGGCGAGCGCCGCCGACAGTACGAGGTTTTTCATGGCGGTCCTCCTACTTCTTCTTCGTGATGTCGTAGATCGCCCCGGCGACGCCGCCGACGCCTGCGCCGATCAGGGCGCCCTTGCCGACGTCCTGCTTCGTCCCGGCGGCGACCGCAGCGCCGGCGCCGGCGCCGGCGCCCGCGCCCACGAGCGTGCCGCACCCGGCGACGGCCATGGCGAGCATGGACATCCCGACAACGGACGAGACGAGTGGCTTCATTGCAAATCCTCCCCTGTGCGAGCGCTGCAAGGTGCAGACCAGCGAGCCGCACCTCCGAGCGCCGTTCATCATGTCGGACGGCGCTGCGCCGGAAATGCTTCAGGACACGATCGAGATCGACGCCGGGGGGACGGTCAGGCGAGACGGATGTCGAGCCAGCCGTGCGGCGTGACGGCGAGGCGCTCGCCGTCACGCACGAGCACGGTGGTCGTCGGCGACTCGAGCAGCGCCGGGCCCTTGGTCTCCCAGCCGGGAGGCAGCGCGTCGAGCCGGAACACGGGCACCTCGATCCACTCGCCGAGGTAGACGCGGCGGCGCGCGGCCTTCGGCGTGGTACGCCGGTCGCCGAGCTCCTGACCCGCGGGCAGCGGTGGCAGCTCGCCGATCACCGCCACGCGCGCGTTGACAACCACGACCTCCTGGCCCGAGGCGCTGTACGCGTAGAGCTCCTCGTGGCGGCGGTGGAAGCGCGCGACCACCTCGTCCAGCAGATCCGCGCGGGCGAGGTCGACGCCGTCCAGGCTGACCTGGATCTCGAAGATCTGCTCGCCGTAGCGCATGTCGACCGAGCGGCGGACGCGGATCGGCCCCTTGAAGCCGCCGAGCCGCTTGCGGCCGTCCGCCTCCATCTGCGTGAACACACGCCGCAGCGTGGCCGGGGCGAGCCGCGACACCTCGCTGACGTGCGAGCGGACGAGCTCGTAGCGCAGGTCGGTGGCCAGCATGCCCCACGCCGACAGGACGGCGGCCACGTTCGGCACGATCACGCGCCGCAACTCCAGCAGCCGCGCCACCTCGGTGATGTGCAGGCCGGCCGCGCCGCCGAACGACACGATCGCGAACTTGCGCGGGTCCACGCCGCGGCGCACGGACACGATCTTGATGCCCTCCGCCATGTTGGTGTTGACGACCTTCGAGATCCCCTCCGCGGCCGCGATCCGCTCCGTCCCGAGCGCTTTCGCCACGCGGTCGACCGCCGCCTCGGCCGCGCGCGCATCGAGCGCGATCCGCCCGCCGAGGAAGTTGCCCGGATCCAGGAAGCCGAGCACCACGTTGGCGTCGGTCACGGTGGCGGCGGTGCCGCCCTTGCCGTAGCAGGCGGGCCCGGGGTCGGCGCCGGCGCTCTCGGGGCCGACGTGCAGGATCCCACCGGCGTCGACCCACGCGATCGAGCCGCCGCCGGCGCCGAGCGTGTGGATGTCCAGGCTCGGCAGCGCGACCTTCGCGATGCCAACGGTCTTCTCGCCGGTGAGCTGCGGCTCCCCTCGCTGCAGGAGCGCGATGTCCGTGCTGGTGCCGCCCATGTCGAAGGTGATCAGGTTGCCGTCGGCGCCGGCGCCCGGCAGCCCCTGCAGCAGCCGCGCGGCGTAGCGGCCGGCGGCGAGGCCGCCGGCCGGACCCGACAGAACCGAGCCCGCGGCCAGTCGCGAGGACTCGCGCACCGGCGCCACACCGCCGTGCGATTGCATGATGAGCACGTCGCCGCGGTAGCCGTGCCGGCGGAGCCGGGAGGCCAGGCGCCCGAGGTAGCGCGCCAGCGCGGGGCCGACGTACGCGTTCACGACCGTCGTCCAGATGCGCTCGTACTCCTTGATCTGCGGCAGCACCACCGACGACAGCGAGACGTACGTCCCCGGCAGCGCGCGCGCCACCTCACGCCCGGTGAGCGTCTCGTGGCGGGCGTTGCGGTACGCGTGGAGATAGCACACCGCCACCGCGTCGACGCCGGCGCGCGCCAGCGTCCGGAGCGCCTGCGCCAGCGAGCGCGCGGCGAGCGGGATGGTGACGCGCCCGTCGAAGGCCACGCGCTCGCGCACGCCGAGCCGCAGCGCACGCGGCACCAGCGGCACCGGCGGCGGCATGCGGACGTTGTAGCGGTCGTCCTTGAGACCCTCGCGCATCTCGATCACGTCGCGATGGCCCGCGGTGGTGAGCAACCCGACCTTCGCGCCCTTGCGCTCGAGCAGCGCGTTGGTGGCCACGGTCGTCCCGTGGACGATGCGCTCCGTCTGCGCGAGCAGCCCCTCGAGATCGGTGCCGCACTCCGCCGCCAGCAGGCCCAGGCCCTCCACGAGGCCCTCGGACTGGTCGCGCGGCGTCGACGCGCACTTCGCGATCACCACGCGCCCCGTCTCGTCGACGGCGGCCAGATCCGTGAACGTGCCGCCGACGTCGATCCCGATCCGCCACATGCGCCTAGTACAACCTCTTCGAATAGCTTTCGTCGAGATGGCGGGCCAGCTCGTCGACGGTGCACGAGGGCGTCGTCTGGTCCCAGAACATCTGCGCCGTCGAGGCGAGCGCCTCGAGCGCAGGCCAGCGGTCGGGCTGCCACAGGCCCGAGCGGATGAACGCCTTGGCGCAGTGGATGTAGACCTCCTCGACCTCGACGCCGATGGCCAGCAGCGGCCGCTTGCCCATCGCCTCCATCGAGGCCAGCAGCGCCTCGTCCCGGGTGATGCAGGCGCGGCCGTTCACACGCAGCGTCTCGCGCCGGCCGGGAATGAGGAAGATGAGCCCGACGTGCGGATTGGCGAGGATGTTGCGCATCCCGTCGAGCCGCTTGTTGCCGGGCCGGTCGGGAATCGCGAGATGGTGGTCGTCGAGCACGCGCACGAAGCCCGGCGCGTCGCCCTTGGGCGAGACGTCGCAGCGGCCGTCGGCGCCGGCGGTGGCGACCAGCACGAACGGCGCGTGGGCGATGAAGCTCTTGCTGTGCGGCTCGAGCGCGGACAGCTGCTTCTTGAGCGCCAGCTCGCTGGGCGTGCCGACCAGCGCGCGCAGCGCGTCCTCCGAGCTGATGACGTCACGGAACATCGAGCGTCTCCTCTCAATCAGTCGATGGCGACGTGCACCGCGTTGCTGACCAGGTCCATCCGCTCGCTGTGCCACGGGTCGGGCACGCGGCTGTTGGTCAGGTACGCGAACGACACACCGGAGTCGGGATCGGCCCAGCAGTAGGACGACCCGACGCCGCCGTGGCCGAAGGTGCGCGGCGAGGCGAGCGAGCCGAGGCCGCGGATGGTGTCCGTGGTGCCGCGCAGGTGCGGACCGAGGCCGCGGTGCATCGGCATGCCCATGTAGCCGTCGACCCGGTCAGCCGTGTAGTTGCGCAGCACGTAGCCCAGCGTGCGCGGCGACACGATGCGCCGTCCCGCGAGCGTGCCGCCGTTCAGCATCATCTGGTAGAAGGCCGCCATCGCGCGCGCGGTGCCGTAGCCGCCGCCGCCCGGCGAGCCGGCACGCCGGAAGCGCGCGTTGTTCTCGTCGGCGCGCTTCACCGGGCGGCCGTCGGCGCCCGGCTCGTGCATGTCGGCGGCGCGGTCGTGGGCGGCGTCGGGCAGGCCGACGAACAGCTCGTCGTCGAGGCCGAGCGGTCGGAAGATCTCCTCCCGCATGAACGTGCGGTAGTCGGTTCTGGTCACCGCCTCGACGAGGGCGGCCGCCGTCCAGTGTGCCGCCAGCCGGTGATAGTGCACGCGGGAGCCCGGCGCCCACTCGAGCGTGAACTCGCAGACCACCTTGCGCAGCAGCTCGTGGTCGTCCCAGGCCTGCGACGGCACCTCCGCGTTGGGAAAGCCGGCCTGGTGCGTGAGCAGCTGCACGAGGGTGATGTCGCCCTTGCCGTTGGCCTCGAAGCCCGGCAGGTGCGCGGCCACGCGATCGGTGAACGACAGCGCGCCGCGGTCCGCGAGAATCCACACCGCGCACGCCGTCAGCACCTTCGTGTTCGAGTAGAGGAGCCAGACGCTGTCGTCGCCGGCCGCCATTCGTGTCGGGTCGAGCCGCGCGTCGCCGATGGTGCGCACGAGGGCCAGCTTGCCGTGGCGGGCCACCGCGAGCTGCGCGCCGGGATAGCGCGCCTCGGCCACGTGGCGCGTCACCTGCGCCAGGAGCCGGTCGAGGGCGGCGGTGTCGAGGCCGAGGCTGGCCGGCGAGGCGGACGGCAGCGGAAAGCTCATGCGGGTCTCCGGGGATAACCGAGGGTCTTGAGGGACTCGGCGATCTCGGTCAGGATCGCCGGGTCGTCGATCGTCGCCGGCGCCGTGTACTCGGCGCCCTCGGCAATCTTCTTCATCGTCCCGCGCAGGATTTTACCGGACCGCGTCTTCGGCAGGCGCTTCACCACCGCCGCCGTCTTGAACGCCGCCACCGGCCCGATGCTCTCGCGCACCTTGTCGACGAGCTCGCGGATGATGTCGGCCTCGGTCCGCGCCACGCCGGCCTTGGTGACGACGAAGCCCACCGGTACCTCGCCCTTGATCTCGTCGGCCACGCCGACCACCGCGCACTCCGCCACGTCCGGATGCGCCGCGAGCACCTCTTCCATGGCGCCCGTCGACAGCCGGTGGCCGGCCACGTTGATGATGTCGTCGACGCGGCTCATGACGTACAGGTAGCCGTCGGCGTCCTGGTAGCCGGCGTCCGCGGTGAGATAGAAGCCGGGGTGCTTGCTCAGGTAGGTCGCCTCGTAGCCGGCGTCGTTGTTCCACAGCGTCGGCAGGCAGCCCGGCGGCAGTGGCAGCCGGATGGCGATCGAGCCGATCGTCCCGCGCGCCAGCTCGCGATTGCCGTCGTCCAGCACGCGCACGTCGTAGCCGGGCACGGCCTTCGTCGGCGATCCCGGCTTCACCGGCAGCATGCCCAGGCCGACGCAGTTGGCGGCGATCGGCCAGCCCGTCTCCGTCTGCCACCAGTGGTCGACGACCGGCACGTCGAGCCGCTCGCGCGCCCACAGCAGCGTGTCGGGATCGCACCGCTCGCCGGCCAGGAACAGCGTGCGGAAGTTCCGCAGGTCGTGCTTCTTCATGTGCTGGCCGTGCGGATCTTCCTTCTTGATGGCGCGGAATGCGGTCGGCGCCGTGAACAGCGCGTTGACGCCGTGCTGCGCGATGAGGCGCCAGAACGCGCCGGGGTCCGGCGTGCCGACCGGCTTGCCCTCGTAGAGCACGGTCGTGCAACCCTTCAGCAGCGGCGCGTACACGATGTACGAGTGGCCGACCACCCAGCCGATGTCGGAGGCCGCCCAGAACGTCTCACCGGCGCCCATGCCGTAGACAGCGCTCATCGACCACTTGAGCGCCACGGCGTGGCCGCCGTTGTCGCGCACCACACCCTTGGGAATGCCCGTCGTCCCCGACGTGTACAGCACGTAGAGCGGATCGGTCGCCGCCACCGGCACGCACTCGACCGCCTCCGCGCCGGCGACGAAGTCGTGCCAGTCGAGGTCGCGTCCGGGCTGAAGGACGGCCGGCGCCTGCGGGCGCTGGAGGATCACGCAGCGCGCGGGCTTGTGCGACGCCAGCGCGATGGCGCCGTCCAGCAGCGGCTTGTACGCGATCACGCGCCCGGGCTCGATGCCGCACGAAGCCGACACGATCAGCTCGGGCCGCGCGTCATCGATGCGCTTGGCCAGCTCGGCCGCGGAGAAGCCGCCGAAGACCACCGAGTGGATGGCGCCGATGCGCGCGCACGCCAGCATGGCGATCACGGCCTCCGGCACCATCGGCATGTAGACGATCACGCGGTCGCCCGGCCGGATGCCGACGCGTCGCAGCGCCCCCGCCACGCGCGCGACGACGTCGCGGAGCGCGTCGAACGTGAACACCTGCACCGTGTCGGTGACCGGGCTGTCGTACACGAGCGCGCGTTGCTTGCCGCGCCCCCGGTCGATGTGCAGGTCGAGGGCGTTGTAGCAGGTGTTGAGCCGGCCGCCCTTGAACCACCGATAGAAGGGCGGCCGCGAATCGTCGAAGACGCGGTCCCACCGCCGGTCCCAGTACAGATCCTCGGCGGCGGCCGCCCAGAATTCCTCCGGCCTCGCGAGCGATCGCGCGTAGGTCTCGTCGTACACGCTGCGCATCGTGCTGTGAAGCTAACTCGTCGGCACGGTCGATGCAATCTGGTCCGTTCGAGGAGGATCGCCATGGCAGACAACGACACCTGGCGGCCCTGGCCGATCTGGAGCGCCGTGTGGGTGGGTGCGCTCGCGGCCCTGGCTGTCGGACTCATCATCGGCCTCATCGGATACGCGATCGGCGCCCACCAGATGGCGGGGCCGCGGATCGCGAGCTGGAAGAACATCCGGCTGATCAGCGTCATCTTCAACATCGCCGGCGCGTTCTTCGGGTACGTCGTCGGCGGCTGGGTTGCCGCTCGCATCGCGGGCTTCCGCCGCGCCGAGCCGGCCATGCTGCACGGCGCCGTCGTGTGGCTGGTCACCATCCCGTTCATGCTCGTGTTCGGCTTTCTCGGCGCGACCGCGAGCTATGGCGGCTGGTATGGCGCGCTCGTGACCTCGCCCAACTGGACGGCGCAGCTACCGGCAGCCGGTGGCGACGTCGCGGCCGCCGTCCGCAACACCGCGCTCGCCACCGTCACCGCGCTGCTGCTCGGCCTCGTCGGCAGCGTGCTCGGCGGCTGGATGGCCTCGGGCGAGCCGATGTCCTGGACTTACTATCGCCGGCGGACGCTCACCAGTGACGTCGAGCGGCCGCGGCGCGTCGCATAGAGGAGAACCGGTATGGCATACGTGCTGATGTGGCTGCTCGGCGTGCCGCTCACGCTCATCGTCCTGCTGTTCCTGCTCGGCATCGGTCGCTGAGTCACACCTCGCCGCGCCGGAGGGTGGTCCGCGCCCTCCGGCGCCGTTTCTCGCCGCGCGCCGAGGCAGTTGCCGCGCGGCGGTGCCGCATGATCGAATAGGCTTCGAATAGCGGGGATGCGCAGCGCGTCCAACTCGCTGGGAGGCCTATGCACGAAGCGGCCGAAGAGGGGCCGGAAGGGTCCGAGCCGGTCCGCCGCCGATCGAGTCGGCTCTGGATCATTCTGCTCGCTCTCGTCTGTCTGGTCGGTCTCGGCGCCTGGATCGCCCACGGCCGACAGAGCCGCATCCAGCCGGCCAAGCCGGCCGCCTCCGCCGCACCCCAGCCACGTCCCGTGCCGGTCGTGGTCGCTCCCGTCCGGATCGGTGACCTGAACGTCTTCCTGACGGCGCTCGGCTCGGTGTCGCCGCTCAACACGGTCACCGTGAAGAGCCGGGTCGACGGCCAGCTGATGCAGACGCACTTCACCGAGGGCCAGATCGTCCACGCGGGCGATCTGCTCGCCGAGATCGATCCCCGCCCGTACCAGGCCCAGCTCGCACAGGCCGAGGGCCAGGTGGCGCGAGATCAGGCCAACCTCGCCAACGCGCGCCTGGATCTGGAGCGCTATCAGCGTCTGGCCGCCCAGGAGATGATCGCCCGCCAGCAGCTCGACACGCAGCAGATGGTCGTGAACCAGGCCGAAGCGACGATGAAGATGAACGCCGGGAACATCGAGGCCATCAAGCTTCAGCTGACGTACTGCCGGATCACGGCACCGATCACGGGCCGCGTCGGCCTGCGGCTGGTCGATCCAGGCAACGTCATCAAGGCGTCCGATCCCGGCGGACTCGTCGTCATCACGCAGCTCGAGCCGATCGCGCTCGTCTTCAGCGTGCCCGAGGACAGCCTGCGCCCGATCCTCAAGCGCTTCCGCTCCGGCTCGCGTGTCGTCGTCGACGCCTACGATCGCGAAGGGCGCACGCGGCTGGCCACGGGCGTCCTGGCCGCCATCGACAACCAGATCGACCCGACGACCGGCACGGTGCGCATGAAGGCCTCGTTCGACAACAAGGACGGCGCGCTCTATCCGAACCAGTTCGTCAACGCGCGCATCCTCGTCGACGTGCTGCACGAGGCGCTGCTGGCCCCGGCGGAGGCGATCCAGCGGGGTCCGGAGGGCGCCTACGTCTACCTAGTGAAGCCGGACAAGGTCGTGCAGATGCGCCGCGTGCAGGTCGGTCCCAGCGAGGCGGGCACCGTCGCGCTCACCAGCGGCGTCGCCGCCGGCGACGCGCTGGTCGTGGACGGTGCCGAGAAGGTGCAGAACGGCGCTCGCGTCGAGGCCACCGTGCGCCGGCCGGGAGCGTGAACCTCTCCCGCGCGTTCATCGTCCGGCCCGTCGCGACTGCGCTACTGACGGCGGCCATCGTGCTCGCCGGCGTCTTCGCCTACCGTCAGCTGCCCGTCTCGGCGCTGCCGCAGGTCGACTACCCGACGATCCAGACGGTCACCTTCTATCCGGGCGCCAGCCCCGACGTCATGGCGTCGGCCATCACGGCGCCGCTGGAGCGGCAGTTCGGCCAGCTGCCGGGGCTCAAGCAGATGACGTCGACGTCGTCCAGCGGCAGCTCGATCATCACGCTGCAGTTCGACCTGGCGCTGGCCCTGGACATCGCCGAGCAGCAGGTGCAGGCGGCGATCAACGCGGCCGGCACCTTCCTGCCCAAGGATCTGCCGAACCCGCCGGTCTACAGCAAGGTGAACCCCGCGGATGCCCCCGTGCTGACGCTGGGCCTCACGTCGACCTCGCTTCCGCTCACGGTGGTCGAGGACCTCGCCGACACGCGGCTCGTGCAGAAGATCTCGCAGCTGCCCGGCGTCGGGCTCGTGACGCTGTCCGGCGGGCAGAAGCCGGCCGTGCGCATCCAGGTGAACCCCGCGCGCCTGGCCGCCAACGGTCTCACGCTGGAGGACGTCCGCCTCGCCGTGGCGGCCGCCAACGTCAACCAGGCCAAGGGCAGCCTGGACGGCCCGCAGCAGGCGTTCACCATCGCCGCCAACGACCAGATCCACCGCAGCGAGCAGTACCGGGCACTGGTGATCGCCTATCGCAACGCGGCGCCCGTGCTGCTCTCGGACGTGGCGAACGTCATCGACGGTGCGGAGAACGCGCGGCAGGCGGCGTGGGTCGGCACCGACCCCGGGATCATCGTGAACATCCAGCGGCAGCCGGGCGCCAACCTCATCGAGGTCGTCGACCGCGTGAAGGCGCTGCTGCCCCAGCTGCAGGCCTCGCTGCCCTCCGCGCTGAAGGTCTCGGTGCTGACCGACCGCACGGTGACCATCCGCGCCTCGGTGCACGACGTCCAATTCGAGCTGATGCTGGCGGTCGTGCTGGTCGTGCTCGTGATCTTTCTCTTCCTGCGCAGCGCGGCGGCCACGTTCATCCCGGGCATCACGGTGCCGGTGTCGATCATCGGGACGTTCGCGGTGATGTACGGGCTCGGCTTCAGCCTGAACAACCTGTCGCTGATGGCGCTGACCATCGCCACCGGCTTCGTCGTCGACGACGCGGTCGTGATGATCGAGAACATCACGCGCTACATCGAGGCCGGCGAGCGGCCGCTGCAGGCGGCGTTCGTGGGCTCCGGGCAGATCGGCTTCACGATCCTGTCGCTGACCGTATCGCTCATCGCGGTGCTCATCCCCCTGCTCTTCATGGGCGACATCGTGGGGCGGCTCTTCCGCGAGTTCGCGCTCACGCTGTCGGCGGCCATTCTGGTCTCGGCGGTGGTGTCGCTGACGCTCACGCCGATGATGTGCGCCAAGCTGCTGAAGCCCGCCACCGAGCACCACCCCGGGCGATTCGCGCGGGCCGCCGAGCGCGCGTTCGATGGCCTGCTGGCGTTCTACGGGCGCACGCTCGGCTGGGTGCTGAGGCACCAGGGCCTCACCCTGCTCGTCGCCGTCGGCACGCTCGCGCTGACCCTCTTCCTCTACACCGTCGTGCCGAAGGGGCTGTTTCCCGTACAGGACACCGGCGTGATCCTCGGCATCTCGGAGGCGCCGCAGAACATCTCGTTCGACGCCATGGCCGAGCGCCAGCGCGCGCTCGGGCAGGTCATCCTCCAGGACCCCGCGGTGGCCAGTGTGTCGTCCTTCATCGGCATCGACGGCACCAACACGACGCTGAACAGCGGCCGCATCCAGATCACGCTCAAGCCGCTCGACGAGCGGGGCGAGGCGGTGACGCGGGTGATCGACCGGCTGCGGCCGGCGGTGGCGCAGGTGAACGGCATCACCCTGTACCTGCAGCCCGTGCAGGACCTGACCGTCGACGACCGCGTGAGCCGCACGCAGTTTCAGTACAGCCTGGAAGATCCCGACGAGACCGAGCTGCGCGCGTGGGCGCCGAAGCTGCTCGCCCGGCTGGGACAGCTGCCCGAGCTGCGCGACGTGGCCAGCGACCAGCTGGACCAGGGCCTCGAGGCGGTGGTGCGCATCGACCGCGGCACCGCGTCGCGGCTCGGCATCACGCCGCAGATGATCGACGACGCGCTCTACAACGCGTTCGGCCAGCGCCAGATCTCCACGGTGTTCACGCAGCTCAACCAGTACCGCGTGGTGCTCGAGGTGCAGCCGGAGTTCCGCGCCAGCCCGGCCATGCTCGACCGGGTCTATCTGAAATCGGCGGCGGGCGGCCAGGTACCGCTGTCGACGCTGGCCACGATCGAGGAGCGCGCCACCGCGCTCGCCATCAGTCACCAGGGCCAGTTCCCGGCGGTCACCGTGTCGTTCAACCTCGCGCCCGGCGCGTCCCTCGGCAGCGCCGTCAGCGCCATCGAGCGCGTGCAGCGCGACATCGGCCTGCCCGCGTCCGTGCAGATGGCCTTCCAGGGTGCCGCGCGAGCGTTCCGCGCTTCGCTCGCCAACCAGCCGCTGCTCATCCTGGCCGCCATCGTCACCGTGTACATCGTGCTCGGCGTCCTCTACGAGAGCTGGATTCATCCGATCACGATCCTGTCCACGCTGCCGTCCGCCGGCCTCGGCGCTCTGCTCGCGCTGCTGGTCACGGGCCTCGATCTT
>DATAOC010000009.1:0-49067 GCA_036265915.1 Candidatus Methylomirabilota bacterium
CCATGAAGGCGGGCGACGTGGCGGCCATGCCCGCCGACATCCGCCACCGCGGCTTCTCGCCGAAGCGTTCGATGCTCCTCGTCTGGGAGAATGCCTCGCCCGAGCTCCCCGAGCTCTACGCGAGCGGCAAGATGCCGCCGACGCCCGTGCAGTTCTAGCCGTCGCTCCGCGCGGGCGGCGGGTCAGCGCGCGCGGTGAAGCGGGAACGCCGGCGGGATGATGCGGTCGACGGTCGCGCCGTCCCAGCGCCAGCCCGGGACCTGGTACCAGTAGTGCTCGGTGGCCTGACGCGCGCTGGCGTAGACGGCGTCCTCGTCGACGCGCGTCGCGCGGCCACCCTGCACGAGGACGCGGCCGTCGACGATGACGGTGTCGACGTCGCGGCCGCTGGCGCCGTCCACGAGCGCCTTGATGGGGTCGGCGTAGATCGGCGCGCCGAGCTGATCGAGATTGATCAGCAGCACGTCGGCCTTCGCGCCGGGCGCGAGTCGCCCGAGATCGTGACGGTCGATGAACTTCGCGCCACCGAGGGTGGCCGCGTTGAACACGTCGCGCGGCGTCGCCGCCTGGTAGTTGGCGTCGGTGACCTTGGCCAGGATCGACGCCCAGCGCAGCTCGGCGACCATGTCGAGCGGGTAGGTGTCCGTTCCGAGCGCGACGTTCACGCCGGCCGCCAGGTAACGCGGCAGCGAGTGCAGCGTCATCGCCATCTTGGCGTACTTGTACGGGCAATGGCCGACGGTGGCACCGGTCTGCGCGAGCAGGCGGAGGTCGTCGCCGAACGGATAGCGCGGCCACGGATGCGCGGTGGTGAAGACCGCGTGGCCGAGCAGCGTGCGCTCGTCGAGGAAGCCGATGTCGGCGAGAAACTGGATCGGCGTGCGGCGATACTCCTCCATGATCCGCTGGAACTCGACGAGGTTGCCGCCGGCGTGCGTGTGGATCGGCACGCCGAGCTCGCGGGCGGCGTCCTTGCCGGCGCGCAGCAGCGGCTCGCTGCACGTCTCGACCTGCGCGGCGTTGAGCATGCCGCGCAGGCGGCCCTGCGCGGTGCCGTCGTACTTGTGGACGAAGTCCACCGCCTCCTGCAGGCGCTGGCGACCGACGGCCGCGTCTTCCTCGTAGGTCAGCCGGCCCTGTGCGTCCATGTACGTGTCGCGATCGCGAAACGCGGGGCTGGCGTACACGCGGACGCCGAGATCCTCGACGAGGCGGGCATAGCCGTCCCAGTCACCGCGCAGGCCGCCGACGTCGATCACGGTCGTCGTGCCGTTCTTCAGCGCGTGGAGGAAGACGTACGCGCGCAGCGCGGCGGTGGCTTCCGGTGGTGGCGGCGCCATGCGGCCCTTGAGCGGCGCCGCGAAGCTCATGTAGTTGGCGGTGCGGTAGTCGTCCTTGGCCATGTCGAGCAGCAGGTAATCGCCGCCGCCGCCCGCGGTGTGCACGTGGGTGTTGATGAAGCCGGGGCTCACGAGCTTGCCGCGCGCCGAGATGCGCGCGTCCACCGGGCCCGCGTACGGACCGCCCGCGTGCACGACGCGGTCGTCCTCGATCACCAGGCTGCCGCGCTCGTACACCTCGTGGCTGGTGCCGTTGTGCGCGACGACCCAGCCGCCCTCGATGAGCGTCTTCATGCCGCGGATGATCATGTAGAATCGCGAGCATGTCAAAGCTCAGCCCCACCGCGCTGCTGCTGAACGTCGGCCACGCGCTGGACCACCTGTTCCTGCTGATCTTTGCGACGGCGGTGGCCGCCATCGCAGCCGACTGGGGCATGGTCTGGCCCGACCTGATGCCGTACACGGTCGGCGCCTTCGTCATGTTCGGACTCGGCTCGCTGCCCGCGGGCCGCCTCGGTGATCTCTGGGGCCGGCGCGCCATGATGGTCGTCTTCTTCCTCGGTATCGGGGCCGCCGCGGTGCTGGTCTCGCTCACCACCGGCGTGTGGACGCTGGCCGCCGCGCTCACCCTCATGGGGGTGTTTGCGTCGATCTACCACCCGGTCGGCATCCCGATGCTCGTGCAGAACGCGCGCAATCCGGGGTTCACCATCGGCGTGAACGGGCTGGCCGGCAATCTCGGCATCGCCGTCGCAGCGATCCTCACCGGGTTCCTCGTGAAGCAGATCGGGTGGCGCGCGGCGTTCGCGGTGCCCGGCGCGCTGGCGATCCTCTGCGGCGCGCTGTTCCTGCTGCTGGTCCCGCGGGAGGCGATGGCGCCGGCGAAGCGGCCGAAGAAGGCCGTCGATCTGCCGCCGTCGGTGATGGCCCGCGTCGTCACCGTCATGACGCTGGCCGCCGTCTCGAGCAGCCTGATCTTCAACTTCACCACGAACGGCAACGGTCAGCTGCTCACCGAGCGCCTGCGCGGCCTCGTCGAGGACCCCGCGAAGCTCGGCGTCCTGCTCGCGATCGTGTACACGATCGGCTCGCTCGCGCAGCTCGTCGTGGGCAAGCTCATCGACCGCTATCCGCTCAAGTGGGTCTACCTGCCCATCGTCGCGGCCCAGGTGCCGCTGTTCCTGCTCGCGTCCGGCGCCGACGGCTGGGCGCTCTACGCCGTCATGGTGCTCTTCATGGTGTTCGTCTTCGGCGCCATCCCGTTCGTGGACGCGATGATCGTGCAGTATGTCGACGACCGCATGCGGTCGCGCGTGGCCGGCATCCGGCTCGCCGTCTCCTTCGGCGTCAGCTCGCTCGCCGTGTACCTGCTCGGGCCGACCGTGAAGAGCGCCGGCTTCGGCACGCTGCTCGGCGTGATGGCCGTCATCTCCGGCTTCACCACGCTGTTCGTGTCACTGCTGCCGGGCCGCCTGGCAGCTCCCGCAGCACCACCGCTGGTCGCCGCCGCGGCGCCGCCGCGCTGACGGACGCACTCTCCCGGGGAGGAACGCCGTGCCGAAGGGACTGACGGCCGTGATGGTGCAGCCAGGCAAGCCGCTCGAGCTCGAGACGCTGCCGACGCCCGAGGTCGAGCCGGGCGGTATCCTGATCAAGAACACCGCCGCCGCCATCTGCGGCTCCGATCTCCACTACTGGCGCAACGACGGCGAATACTCGGGGCCCGACATCCGCCGCGTGCCCGGTCACGAGTTCACCGGCGTCGTGCACAGCCTGGGCAAGGGCGTCACCACGGACTCGCTGCGGCGGCCGATCCACGAGGGCGACCGCGTTGCCTTTCCGTTCTTCAATCCGTGCAACCGCTGCTACTGGTGCGTGCGCGGTGAGCATCACGCGTGCCCGCATCGCCAGCGGCGCAGCAACCAGTTCACCCTGAAGGAATATCCGTACTGCGACGGCGGCTATGCGGAGTACTACTTCCTGCCGCCCGGCCACTACGTCTTCAAGGTGCCCGACTCGCTGCCCGACGAGGCGGTGGCGCCCGTGAACTGCGCGCTCTGCCAGGTGCTCCACGGCCTCGAGCATGCCGGCATGAAGTTCGGCGACGTCGTCGCCATCCAGGGCGCCGGCGGGCTCGGGATCTACGCGGCGGCGGTGGCGGCCGAGAAGGGCGCGTCGAAGGTCATCTCGATCGATCGCCAGGCGCCGCGGCTGGCGCTCGCGCGCGAGTGCGGCGCCACCGACGTGATCGACATGAACGAGCTGTCCACGCCGGCGGCGCGCGTCGCGCGCGTGCGCGAGCTCACCGACGGGCGCGGCGCGGACATCGTCATGGAGCTGGTCGGCGTCGCGGCCGCGACCGTCGAGGGGCTCGACATGGTCCGTGTCAACGGCACGTTCGTCGACATCGGCAACATCGTTCCGCAATCGGTCAGCTTTCCGGCGACGAAGGTCATCACCAACCAGATCGCGTGGAAGGGCCTGATGCACTACAACCCGTGGATCATGCCGAGCGCGCTCGACTTCCTCGTGCGCACCCGCGACAAGTATCCGCTCTCGAAGGTCGTCTCGCACAGCTTCGCGCTGAGTGACGTCAACCGCGCGTTCGAGCTGGCCGAGTGGCAGGGCAAGCACGCCGGGACGGCGGCGACGCGGGTCATCCTGAAGCCATGAAGCTCGCGACCTGGCGCGGTGGCCCTCGCTTCACGATCGACGAGGTCGCGGAGCCGGTGCCCGGGCGTGGTCAGGCGCTGATCGCGGTGCAGGCGGCGGGGATCTGCGGCACCGACGTCCACGCCACCCAGGGGCTGTTTCCATGGACGCCGCCGATGGTGCTCGGCCACGAGTACACGGGCGTCGTGCGGGCGGTGGGCCCGGGCGTGAGCACGCGACTCGTCGGCCGCGCCGTCGCCTGCGAGCCGTCGTACGGCTGTGGCGCCTGTCCCGAGTGCGCCGAGGGCCGCGTGTCGCAGTGCCCGCGCTGCACGCGCGTCGGCGGCTTCGCCGAGCGCGTGGTGCTGCCGGTGCGCTGCCTGCATGCGTTGCCGCGCGGACTCGATCCGGTCACCGCGGCCATGACCGAGCCGGCCGCCTGCTGCCTGGCCGGTCTCGAGCAGTTCCGGATGCCGCCCGACGCGACGGTGCTCGTCATCGGCGGCGGGATCATGGGGCTGCTCACGATGGTGCTCGCGCGGCGGCGGGGCGCGCGCCGGCTGCTCCTGTCGGATCCGATCGCCGGGCGCCGGGCCATGGCCAAGCGTCTCGGCGCCTCGGCCACGATCGATCCGAGCTCGGAGGACCTGCGCAAGCGTGTCGAAGCGCTCACGCGCGGCCGTGGCGCCGACGTCGTGTGCGAGGCGGTGGGCAAGCCCGAGCTGGTGGCCGAGGCGCTCGCGCTCGTGCGGCCAACCGGCGTCGTGCAGCTGGTCGGCGTGAATCCCAAGGGCAGCCAGCTGCCGCTCGACCTCTGGGACGTCCACTTCCGCGAGATCAAGATCCACGGCGCGTTCGGACGCGGCGGCGCCTTCCGGCGCGCGCTGGCGCTGATGGCCGGGCTGCGGGTGAAGCCGCTCGTCACCGCGCGCTTCCCGCTCCATCGGGTGCAGGAGGCGTTCGCGCACGCCGCCGCCGGCGGCGGCGTGAAGACGATGATCGTCCCGGGGACGGCGTAGCGTATGCGGCTGGCGGGCAAGGTCGCCATCGTCACCGGCGGCGCTGCCGGCATCGGGCTGGCCTACGCGCGACGCTTCCTGGCCGAAGGCGCGCGCGTGGTCGTGGCCGACATCGCCGACCTGGGGTCGGCGGAGAAGCTGGGCGGTCCCGACCGGCTGCTGACCGTTCACGCCGACGTCAGCGACACGAGCGCCGTGCGTGCGATGGTGGCCGCGGCCGTCGACCGGTTCGGACGGATCGACGTGCTCGTGAACAACGCCGCGCTGTTCGCGAGCCTGAAGCCGCAGCGCTTCGACGAGATCACCGAGGCCGAGTGGGATCGCGTGATGGCCGTCAACGTACGGGGGACGTGGAACTGCGCGCGCGCGGTGGTGCCCGTCATGCGCGCCCAGGGTGGGGGTCGCATCGTCAACGTGGCGTCGGCCATCGTGGCCAAGGGCACCGCGTTCCTGCTGCACTACGTGACCTCCAAGGGCGCGGTGGTCGCGATGACGCGCGCGCTCGCGCGCGAGCTGGGGCCGGTCGGCATCGCCGTGAACGCGGTGGCGCCGGGACTGATTCTCAGCGACACCGTGCAGGCGAATCCGGACATCACCGCCTTCCAGGTCAGCGCCATCATGCAGGCGCGCTCGCTGCGCCGCGACGCCTTCCCGGAAGACGTCGAGGGCACGGTGGTGTTCCTGGCCTCCGAGGAGAGCGCGTTCATGAGCGGCCAGACGCTCGTCGTCGACGGCGGCTCGGTGTTCTCGACGTTGTGACCGGCGTCCCCGTCGTCGATCTCACGCCGGCGCGCGCCGGCACGCGCGCCGAGCGACTCGGCGTCGCCCGCGCCATCGACGGGGCCTGCCGCGAGATCGGCTTTTTCGCGATCACCGGCCACGGCGTCGCGCCGCGGATCGTGAACGACCTCCGCGACGCGGCTCACGCGTTCTTCGCGCTGCCGGCCGCCGAGAAGCTGGCCTGGCGACATCCCGTGCCCGGCACCAACCGCGGCTACCATCCCGTGGGCGGCGAGGCGCTGTCGAAGGCCAACGACGCGGCCGCCCCGCCCGATCTGAAGGAGTTCTTCCACGTCGGCCCCGTCGACGTCACCGCCGAGCCGTACTACACGTGCGCCGAGGGCCGCGCCCACTTCGTGCCGAACATCTGGCCGACCCGACCGTCGGGGTTCGAGCGCGCCGCCAGCGCCTACTACCGCGCGATGGACCGGCTGGTGCAGGAGCTGATGCGGCTGGCCGCCCTGGCGCTGGAGGTGGACGAGTCCTTCTTCGACGACAAGGTGAACCGGTCGATCGGCACCATGCGGCTCAACTACTATCCGGCGCCCGGGACGGCGCCCGACCCGGGTCAGCTGCGCGCCAGCGCGCACACCGACTACGGCGGCTTCACGATCCTCAGCGGCGAGGACGTGCCCGGCGGGCTGCAAGTGCGAACGCGCGCCGGGCGATGGATCGACGTGCCGACCTCGCCGCTGCACTTCGTCGTCAACATCGGCGACCTGCTGATGCGGTGGACCAACGACCGGTGGCTCTCGAATCTCCACCGTGTCGTGAACCCGCCGGCCGGCGCCGCGGGCGCCCGCGCGCGGCTGTCGATCGCGTTCTTCAATCATCCGAACTACGACGCGCTGATCGAATGCCTGCCGACGCAGGGGCCGGCCCGGCATGCGCCCGTGCGCTCGGGCGAATACCGCGATGTGAAGTACGCCAAGACGCTGCGGGCGGACGCGCGCGCCGCCGGCTGAGAGGTCGCCGATGCTCTACCGAGGGATGGATCGCCGCGCGCTGGACGCCGCCTACAACAACACGGAGGCCGTCGGCATCGCCAAGCGTGATCAGTACGTGGCCGCCCGGGTGGCGCGCAGCGATGCGTTTCGCGCGCGGCATCCCGGCCGCACCGACCTCCGCTACGGGACGGGCGCGCGGCAGCGTCTCGACGTGTTCCCGTGCGGTACGGTCGGCGCGCCCACCCTCGTGTTCATCCACGGCGGCTACTGGCAGCAGAACGACAAGGAGCCGTTCGCGTTCCTCGGTGACGGTCTTCTGCCCGCGGGCTTCAACCTGGCGGTGGTGGAGTACACGCTGGCGCCGGCGGCGCGGATGGATGCCATCGTCGCCGAGATCCGCGCGGCCGTCGGCTGGGTGATCGACCACGCGGCGGAGGTCGGCGGCGCGTCCGATCGTGTCTTCGTGTCCGGGCACTCCGCCGGCGGCCATCTGACCGCGATGGCCATGACCGACGCTCGCGTGGCCGGGGGCGTGGCCATCAGCGGCATCTACGATCTCGAGCCGATCCGTCTGAACTATCTCAACGAGAAGCTCGGCCTCGATCCCGCCGAGGCCGCGCGCAACAGCCCGATGCTGCAGCTGCCCTCCCGCGCGGCGCCGCTCATCGTCACCGTGGGTCTCGGCGAGCTACCGGAGCTGATTCGCCAGTCGCAGGAGTTCGCGACGGCGTGGCAGAAACGCGGCCTGCCCGGCCAGTACGTCCCGCTGCCCGGCCACGATCACTTCTCGATCCTCGACGAGCTCGCCCGTCCGGACGGCAAGCTCGTGGCAGCGCTGCGTACGCTGCCGAACGCGTAGCGGCGGCTCACTGCATCAACCACTCGAGGATCTTCGGATTCTCGTCACGCGGATACGTGTGCGAGAGGTCGGCCAGCTCGCGATACACGAGCCGTGCGCCGGCCGCCTGCAGCGCGTCGCGGCCCATCCGCGCCGTGGCCACCGGGAACATCCAGTCGAGCGCGCCGTGCACGAGATAGATCGGGCGGTCGCGCGCGCGCTCGAGCCCTTCACCGAGGAGCAGCGGGTGCAGGACGCCGCACGCCGGCGCCAGGTGGGTGAAGGGCATTCGATCCTGGAGGCCGGCCAGCAGCGTGTAGGTGCCGCCGTCGGACATGCCGGTCAGCAGGACACGCGCACGGTCCACGGGATAGCGCTCGCAGACGAAGGCGAGGATCTCGCGCAGCGCGGACGCGTCGACGTCCTCGCCCATGAGCGACCACGTGCGATCGCGCGAGGTGGGGGAGACGACCATCACGCCACCGGCGCGCGCTTCGCGCAGCCACGTCCAGAGGAAATCGCGGCCATGGCCGTGGCCGCCGTGAAGGGCGGTGACCACGGGCATCGCGGAGCGACCGTCCCACGTCTCTGGCACATAGAGGGAGAAGCCGCCGCGCGTGTCGCGTCCGTTCTTCGCGTTCAGCACGCCGATCTGGCTGTCGTCGTCCCGTAGCGTTCCGTCGCGCAGCCGCGCCACCAGCGCGTCGTCCCCGCGGCGCGCGGGCTCGAGAAACCAGCGACTGATCGGCTCCAGCACGGGCGCCAGCGGATAGAGGCCTTCCTGCACGCGTGCGAATCGACGGAGCGCCCGGTAGAGATCGACGACCTCGCCCGACTCGCGCGCGGCGGTGACGAAGGCTTCGAGCATCTCGAGCGTCTGCCGGGTCACGTCGATGAGCCGGTCGCGCACGAAATGCAGATCGTCCGGCCAGGCCGCCTGCTCGATCTCGCCGAGCGGACCGCGAAGGGCGTCGACGCACGGCGCCAGCTCGTCGGCGAGGCGAGGTGCCAGCGGCGGATGGAGGTAGCGCTGCACCCACGTGACGCGCTCGAGCGTGTCGAGCAGTGGCGCGAGCAGGGTGACGAGGGCGTCGATGGCGCCACTGTAGCATCGCGGCGCCGCGATTTGGATTCGACGTGCCGTGAAACATCCGCGCATCGGATGGCGCTATGCTCGGCCTCGATGACGGAAGCCAACATCGCGTTCGTGGCCGGTCTCCTCGCCGATCCGTCGCGCGCGGCCATGTGCCTGGCGCTCGCGGGCGGGGAAGCGCGTCCGGCCGGCGAGTTGGCGGTCCGCGCCGGCGTGTCGGCGCAGACGGCCAGCAACCACCTGGCCAAGCTCATCGCCGGCCGCATTCTGCGCGTGGAACAGCAGGGGCGCTGGCGCTACTACCGGCTGGCCGGTCCCGACGTCGGCTACGCCGTCGAGGCGCTGGCCGTCGTGGCGCCGCCAGGGACAGGTGCGGCGGCCGGCGCCGCGATGAATGGCGCCGCCCGCAGCCTGCGTGACGCTCGAACCTGCTATAGCCATCTGGCCGGCCGGCTCGGGGTGGCGCTGGCCGACGCGCTCGTGGCCGCGCGGTGGCTCGAGGAGGACGGCCGCCGCTACCGGCTGACGCCGGCCGGCACGCACGCGCTGGGTGGGCTCGGCATCACGGTGCCCCGCCGACGCGACGAGCCCGCGGCGCGCCGCTGTCTGGACTGGACGGAGCGTCGACCGCACATCGCCGGCCCGATCGGCACCGCGCTGGCGGGCCTGGCGCTCGAGCGGGGCTGGGTCCGGCGCGTGCGCGGCACGCGGGCGGTTGCCGTCACGCCGACGGGTCGCATGCAGCTGCAGAAGGTCTTCAACGTGCGCTGGGAGAGCAGACCATGATCACGCTGAGCATTCGCTACACGATCGATGCGCGCAAGCGCCAGGACTTCGAGCGCTACGCGCGGGCGCTGGCCACCATCATCCCGCGCTGTGGCGGCACGCTGGTCGGCTACTGGCTGCCGACGAAGTTCGCCGGACCGACGAACCAGGCGCTGGCCCTGATCGACTTCGCCAGCCTCGCCGCCTACGAGCAGTACCGCGAGCGCCTCGCCAAGGACGACGACAACAACGACAGCGTGCGGCGGGCCGAGGAGAGCGGCTGCATCCTCGTCGAGGACCGGGCGGTGCTCGAGCGGGTCTAGCCGCCGGCGCCGGCCGGCGCGCTCGATCCGCCGAAGGCCGGCATGACATCGCGGGCGAAGCGCTCCATGGAGCGGAGCACGCGCGCGTGGTCGAGGTCGCCGAACCAGAAGCTGCAGTTGAAGTGCGTGATGCCGACCTCCTGCTCGAGCCGCTTGATCTGCCGGATGCACGTGTCCGGCGTGCCGATGACGAGAAAGCGGTCGAGCAGCTCGTCGACGTCCGGCTCCTTGGGCGCCGGCACCGGGACGGCGCGGCCCTGCTCGACGCGCTCGTAGTGGTTGCGCAGGCTCAGCGTGACCCGCATGTTCCAGCGCGCCTCCTCGGCCGCCGCGCGCGCGTCGCGCTCGCTGTCGGTGACATACACCGCACGCTGCACGCCGACGGCCAGCGGCTGCGCGGGCTTCACCTCGGCCACCACGCGGTCGAAGAGGCGCCGGAACTCCGCCATGCGCTCGACGGGGACGCCGAAGCCGCCGGTGAGCACGTTGAAGCCGCGGCGCACCGCGCCGTCCACGGACTCGGGACTCTGAGCGGTGATCCAGATCGGCGGCCGCGGCTGCTGCAGCGGCTGCGGGAACACCGTCGTCTCCGGGATCTTGAACAGCGTGCCGTCGTAGCTGAACGGCCCGCCGCGGAGCGCCTTCAGGATGATGTCGAGCGATTCGTCCCAGCGCGCGCGGCCGCTGTCGAGCTCGAGCCCGAAGCGCTCGAACTCGTAGTGCTGATAGCCGCGGCCCAGGCCGACGTCGAGCCGGCCGCCGGAGACGAGGTCCAGCGTGGCGATCTCCTCCGCCACCACCAGCGGATGATGGAGGGGCACGACGATGACCGCGGTGCCCACGCGGATGCGCGACGTCTTCGCGGCGATGTACGTCGCGAGCTGGGCGGGCCGCGACAGATAGCCGTAGGTCGAGAAGTGGTGCTCGGCCAGCCACACGTTGTCGAAGCCGAGCGTCTCGGCGGCCTGCGCCATGTCGATGGCGCGCGCATAGACCTCCGCCGACGGGCGCGCCGAGGGCGACTGCATCAGCAGGAACGTGCCGAAGTTCACGTGCGTGTCCGGTACCACGGCATCCGGAGGCCGGGAACGTTGACGCGCAGCGTGTACACGGACGTGCGCGCGGTGAAGAACAGCGTCCGGAAGTCGGAGCCACCGAAGCAGAGATTCGCGGGCACCTCCGGCGTCCGGATGATCCCGAGCTTCGTGCCGTCGGGCGCGAACACCCACGTGCCGCCGGGGCCGGTGCAGTACACGCGCCCATCGACGTCGACCTTCATCCCGTCCGGCACGCCGTTCTTGTCGTCGTCGGAGGCCATCTCGGCGAAGATTCGGCGCCGCTGGACCGTGCCGGTGGCGTCGAGCTCGAACGCATGGATGTACTGCGTCCACCGGGTGTTGGCCACGTAGAGCGTGCGCTCGTCCGCCGAGAACGCCAGGCCGTTGGGGTACTCGCAGTCCGCCATGAGGGTGGTGACGCCGTCGGGCGCGATGCGGTAGACGCCGGCGTACGGCAGCTCGCGCTCGGCGAACGGCACGCGGAGATCCGGATCCGTGAACCAGAGACTGCCGTCCGACTTGCACACGACGTCGTTCGGGCGGTTCAGCCGCTTGCCCTCGTAGCGATCGACGAGCGTCTCGACGCGGCCGCTCGCGTCCATGCGCGTCACGCGGCGGTGGCTGCCCTCGCACATCACGAGCCGCCCCTGCAGGTCGAACGTCGTCCCGTTGCCCTCGCCGGTGTTCTCGCGCACGACCTCGGCCGGCTTGCCGGGCGTGATGCGCAAGAGCGTGTTGGCGCGGATGTCGACGAAGTAGTAGAAGCCGTCCGGGTGCCAGAGCGGACCCTCGGTGAAGCCGAAGCCGGTGGCGAGCCGCTCCGCTGGCTGTGCGCTGTCGATGATCGTCTCGAGCGCCTCCCTCATGCCATGAGGCCGTAGAAGCGCCCGGCGTTCTCGCAGGTGATCTTGCGAACGACGTCGTCGGGCAGGTGGCCGAACTGCTCGGCGATGTACTTCGACGACTCCGGCCACACGCCGTCCGTGTGGGGGTAGTCGGAGGCCCACATGATCGTCTCCACGCCCATCTCGTCGATGAGCCGGGTGCCGATCCGGTCGAACTGAAAGGTGGCCTTGCACTGACGTCGCCAGTAGTCGCTCGGCTTCATGGTCAGACCCAGGTCCCGGAAGCGGTCCTCCCACTCGAAGTCCATGCGATCGAGGGCATAGGGGATCCAGCCGATGCCGCTCTCGCCGAAGACGATCCTCAGACGTGGATAGCGCTCGAGCACGGCGGCGCCGATCAGGGCGGCCAGGATGTTGATCAGGTTCATCTGGAAGGCGGAGACACCGGTGAAGAGCGCGGCGCGCTTCGCGAGATTGGTCGGCGCCTTGTCGCGCACGCTGGCCGGCGTGGACGGAAACGTGTGGAAGTGCAGCGGCAGGTTCACCTCGTTCACCGCCTGCCACAGCGGCTCCCACGCCGGGTGCCACATCGGCTCCATGTCCCACGAGCACGACAGCTCGAGCCCGCGCAGTCCCAGCTTTGCCACGCGCTCCACCTCGCGCACGGCGGCGTCGATGTCGCCGTACGGCAGACACGCCAGGCCGATCTGGCGGTCGGGATAGTGGCGGCAGAAGTCGACGAGCCAGTCGTTGTAGATCCGGAACATCTCCCTGGCGGCCTCGTGGTCGTTCAGCCGTGTGGCGGCGCCGAGGATGCCGAAGATGACCTCCACCTGCACACCGTCCATCTCCATGTCCTTCAGGCGCAGGTGGGGATCGGTGGGGCGCCGGATCCCTCGCTTGCCGTCCGCGTAGAGGCCGACGGCGGCCATCTTGTCGACGCGGTAGTTCTGGCCGGGCACCAGCTTCTGGCCGGACGGACCCACGCCGCCGACGAGGCCGAACGACGTCCCGTTCTTGCACGTCCAGTACGGGCCGTCGGGTCCCTCCGTCACGTAGGGCATGCGGTCGCGCAGGCCCGCCGACGCGTTGGCGGTGAAGAGATCGCTCGGGATCCAGGGCATGTCGATGTGGCAGTCGGCGGAGATACGGGTGTAGGTCATGGTGTCCTCAGGCGTACGTCCTCGTACGGCGCGGAGTAGGGAAACGAGGGGATCAGCGTCAGCGCGGCCTCTTCCACGCGCGGCCCCACGCCGCGGATGAAGCCGTTCTCCCACACGGGCGCGAACACGGCGCGCTCCGCAAGCAGCCGCTGGATCTGGTGGAGCAGCTCCTCGCGCTTCTTCCGGTCCACCTCGCGTGACTGGCGCTCGAACAGATCCTGCACCTCGGGTACGACGCCGGTCGCGTAGGCGCCGCCCTTGACGGCGACGAGCTGCAGACGAGTGGCGGCGTTGCCGCCGGGGCCAAGACCGCCGAACACGAGCCCCTTCAGCTTGCCGTCGCGCCAGGCGGTGAAGAACGCCGCGCGCTCCATCGTGCGGATGTGCGTGCGGATCCCGATGGCGGCCAGGTAGGACGCGATGGTTTCGCCGGCGGACTCGTACGGCGGCCCGCTGGTGAAGTCGCCGCCGTCGAACCCGTTGGGATAGCCGGCTTCGGCGAGGAGCTTGCGGGCGCGCGCCGGGTCGTAGGGATCAGGCGGGATCTCGAGCGCGTACTCGAGCGAGCGCGGCACGATGTTGCCCGTGATGCCGGCGTAGCCGAGCTGCTCGGCCTGGTTCAGCGCCGCGCGGTCGATGGCGAGGCTGGCCGCGCGGCGCACGCGCGCGTCGCGCCACGGCGAGGCGACGTCCCACTGGTCGCGGAAGTCGATGAAGAACACGGTGTGCGTGCGGACGGCGGCGAGCCGCAGCTTCGGCGTCCGCCGGACGTCCTCGGCCACGGGGCCGTTCAGGAAGTACGCGATGTCCACGTCGCCGCGCTTCAGCGCCGCCGCGCGGGTCGTCTCGTCCGGCAGGCTGCGGAACACCAGCCGCTTCACGCTCGGCGTCTTGCGCCAGTAGCCCTCGAACGCCTCCAGCGTCAGCTCGATGCCCGGAGTGAAGGCGACCACTCTATAGGGGCCGGCTCCGATGGGCGCCTTCTTGAAGCCTTCGTCGCCGACCTGCTCGACGTACTTCCGTGGCACGATCCAGCCCGCGCTGGTGGCGGTGGTGCCGTAGAAGCTGATGAAATCCGGCCACGGCTCCTTGAGGACGAACGACACGTGCCGCGCATCGGGCGTGCGGATCTCCTTGACCTTGCTCTTCAGCAGCGCGGCGTTGGCGCCCTTGTAGCGCTCGAAGGAAAACTTCACGTCGTCCGAGGTGACCGGCTGCCCGTTGTGGAAGCGCGCGTTGGGGCGGAGCACGAAATCGTAGGTGAGACCGTCGGCGCTCGCGCTCCAGGTTTCGGCCAGGGACGGCGCCGCGGGTGCCGACGGCATCGGCTTCAGCAGCGCGTCGTGCACGGCGTAGAACGTGAGGAACGGCGTGATCGAGCCCTCGCTCTCGGCGGGATCGAGCCAGCGCGGCGCGAGCGTGAAGTGCACCGCCCACGTCATCTGGCCCGCGGGCCCGGCGGCGGCGGGCGCGCCGAGCGCCAGCAGCGCGAGCACCATCACGATTCGCCTCATCGCATGACGGCTCCTTGCCCGAGTTGCCAGTGACGTGCGGTCGAGTATACGCTGCCGCCGACACCCCGGGAGGCGCAATGGCGCGTCAGCGTTCCGCTCCACGACAGCGTTCCGATCCCCGCCCTCGCTACACATGGCCGGAAGGCAACCGGTCGGCCGTCGTGCTGTCGTTCGACGTCGACGCGGAGTCGGCGTTCATCTTCCGCGAGCCCGACAAGGCGCGTCGCAGCCTCGGTGACCTCGAGGAGCGGCGGTTCGGGCCGCGCGTGGGCGTCGATCGCATCCTGCGACTGCTGGATCGGCTGAAGCTGAAGGCGAGCTTCTACATCCCCGGCTGGACCGTGGTGAACCACCTCGCCCCGTGCAAGCGGATCCGCGACGCCGGCCACGAGATCGGCGCCCACGGCAATGTCCACGAGGCCGTCGGCATGCTCGACGAGGCGCAGGAGAAGCGCGTGATGCAGGAGCAGCTGGCGATTCTCGCGGACCAGCTCGGCGTGAGGCCGACGGGCTATCGCTCGCCGTCGTGGGACATCAACGTGTGGACGCCGGCCATCCTGCGGCAGCACGGCTTCCGCTACGACAGCTCGCTCATGGGCAACGACATTCCGTACGACGTCGAGACGCCGGACGGGCCGCTGATCGAGGTGCCGGTGAACTGGCTGATGGACGACGCGCCGCTGTTCCGCCACGTCTACGGCGCAACCAACGCCATCGCCGATCCCGCGCGAATCTACAACCTCTGGTCGACCGAGTTCGCGGGCATGCACGCGGAGAACGGCTGCTTCGTGCTGACTTGCCACCCTTGGGTCAGCGGCCGCGCCTCCCGCATCACGCTCATCGACGACCTCGTCCGCTTCATCCGCCGCCAGCGCGGCGTGTGGTTCGCCACCTGCGACGAGGTCGCGCAGTGGCACGCGAAGCGCCGCTGAGCTAGCGCAGCCCGATCGCCTGCGCGACCGTCTCGAGGTGCAGCGCCGCATCGCCGCCGTCGAGCGACGCGGTCAGGATCCGCTTGTGGAGCACGTGCAGCGGGTGCTCGTCGCAGTAGCCGATGGCGCCGAAGATCTGGTGTCCGCGACGCGCCACCGCCAGGCACGCCTCGCCGGCATACGCCTTCGCCATGGCGACGTCCGTGGTCGCCGGGAGCCCTTCGCTCGTCTTCCACGCGGCGGCGTAGAGCAGTCCGCGCGCGGCGTCCACGTCGCGGACGACGTCGGCGCACGCGTGCTGGATGGCCTGATAGCCGCCGATCGGCCGCCCGCCCTGCACACGGGTCCGGGCGTGCTCCACGGCCAGCTCCATCACGCGCTGGGCGGCGCCGACCATCTCTGCCGCGCGCGCCAGCGCGCCCGCGCGCAGCGCCGACCATAGCGCCGTGTGCTGAGCGTCGAGCGGGAGCAGTCGGGCCTCGGGCGAGATGGCGACGTCGTCGAAGCTCACCTCGAACACCGGCTCGATGCCGATCGTGTCCAGCGGCGTGACGGCGACGCCCGGCTGGTCCTTCGATATCAGGACGGTCACGATGTCGCCCTCGCTGCGCGCGGTGACCAGCAGTGCGTCCGCACGGTCCGCCGCCTCGACGAAGATCTTGCGACCGCTGAGTCGACCGCGCGGGGTCAGCGCCACCGCGACGCGCGTCGGGTCGAAGGACCCGCCATCGTCGAGCAGCGCGACGCCGACGATGCGCTCGCCGCCGGCCATGGCGGGCAGCAGCCGCCTGCGCTGCTCGGTGGTGCCGGCCGCGAGCAGAAGTGATGTGGCGATCACGGCGGTGGCGACGAACGGTCCCGGCGCGGCCGCCCGGCCCAGCTCCTCGACGAGGAGGACGACGTCGAGCAGCGAGCCGCCGCTGCCTCCGTGCTCGGTCGGGATCAGGAGGCCGGGCCACCCGAGCCCGGCCATGTCCGTCCACAGATCGGAGTCGTCGCCGCGCTTGCGCAGGAAGTCCCGGGCGGTGGCGATCAACAGCTGCTGGGCGGTGGAGGGCCGGAAGTCCACGTCAGGCGCGCCTCGGCTCGGCCGGCAGTCCCAGGCCGCGCACGGCAACGGTCGTGCGCAGCACCTCGGCGGTGCCGCCCGCGATCGTGTGGCCCAGACTCGTCAGGTACGCGTGCGAGATCTCGCCGTCGAGCCGTGCCTGCGGCGAGCCCGCGCGAAGCAATGCCCACGGACCGAGGAGCTCCAGGCCGAGCCGCGCGAGCTTCTGCCCGAGCTCGTCGGCGTACACCTTGGCCACCGCGGTCTCGTACGTGATCGGTGCGCCATCACGCAGCAGGCACGCCGCCCGGTAGAAGAGCAGCCGCAACGCCGCGATCTCCGTCGCCATCGAGGCCAGCCGGCGCCTCGTCCCTGGATCGTGCGACAGCGGCGCGTCGCCCACGCGCGTCGTGTTGGCGTAATCGACGAGTCGGCCGAGCACCCGCTCGAGCGCCGGAGCCTTGTAGAACCGGCCCCAGAACCGATCGGAGTCGAGGCCGTTCAGCAGCGCCTGGAAGCCCTGGCCTTCCGGGCCGAGCATCAGCGCGGCGGGAACGCGCACGTCGTCGAGGAAGACCTCGTAGTGATAGACGCCGCCCGTGAGACTCGCGATCGGACGGATGTCCATCCCGGGCGTGCCGTTTGGCACCACGAACATGCTGAAGCCGTGGCTGCGTCGCGCCTCGCGGCTCGTGCGGCAGAAGACGAGCCCGTGCGTTGCGATGCCGGCGTGGCTCGACCAGATCTTGTGACCGCGGATCACGTACGCGTCACCGTCGCGGCGCGCCTCGGTCTTGAGCGCGAGCAGGTCGGAGCCCGCGTCCGGTTCGCTGTAGCCTTGCCAGAAGGTCGCCTCGCCACGCGCGATGGCGGGCAGGACCTCGCGTCGAAGCCGCTCGCTGCCGTACTCGATGATCGCGTCGGCCGTCTGCCAGCACCCCGCCAGCGGTCCGAACGGCGCGCCGGCACGCGCGAGCTCCTCGAGCAGCACGAGCTTGTCGAACATGGGCCGCGCCCGGCCTCCGAAGGCGGGCGGCCAGCACCTGGAGATGAATCCGCGCGCCCCGAGCGCCCGCAGAAAGGCCCGCGAGTGGGCGCCGGAGCCGTAGCCGGCGTCCATGCCGTCCAGGGCGAAGCTGTCCACGGGGTGCTCGCGCAGAAACGTCCGCACCTCGCCGGCGAAGGCCGTCTCCGCGGCCGTGAGCGCGAAGTCCATCAGCTCAGTTCCACTTCACCAGCTCTTGAACGGCGGTCCGGAGGTTCGCGCGGGCGCCGTCGAGATGCGGATGCACGGCAAGGGCGCGGCGGAACAGACCGGCCGCTTGCTGATACTCGCCGACGGCCAGATGACAGAGACCCTGTCCGGACAGGGCGCCGAAGTGATTCGGGTTTCGCGCGAGCGTCTCGCGGCAGTCGGCGATCGAGCCCGCGAAGTCCCTGGCCAGGTAGCGCACGGTGGCGCGCTTGTTCCAGGCCTCGGCGAAGTCGGGCGCCGTCTCGATCAGCTCCGTGAAGACGTCCGCCGCTCTCCGGAGATCCTGCCGCTCCATCGCCTCGATGCCCTCGCGCAGCCGCCCGTCGAGCTGCGGCCGGCCCGACTGATGCCAGAGCTGCCACAGCTCGGCGGCCGCCTGCGCGGCGCGCACGGGATCGTCACCCCGCAGCACGGTCAGCGCCTCGCGCTCCGTCATCGTCTCCCCCCATGGTGAAGGACGCGACATCCATATCAGCGGTCCCGAGGTCCTGGCAACTGCAGCGTCGCGCGCGGCGACGGCGTGCGACAATCGCCGCGATGACGAATCGTCCCGTTGTCCTGGTGACCGGCCTCGGTGGGCTGATCGGCGGCGCGGTGCGCGCGCACCTCGGCGAGCGCTACGAGCTGCGCGGGCTTGGCCGGCGCCCCGGGCCCGCCGGCGTCCCGTGGACGACGGCCGACATCGCGGACTTCGAGGCGATGCGGACGGCGTTCGCCGGCGTCGATGCAGTGGTGCATCTCGCCGCCGTCGTCGGTGGCAAGGCCGATTTCGACGCCTACGTGCGCGGCAACGTGGTCGGCACCTACAACGTGTTCGAGGCCGCGCGGCGCGCGGGCGTGCGACGCGTCGTCTACGCGTCGAGCGGCGCCACCATCAGCGGAGTCGAGCAGGACGAGCCGTACGCGTCGTTCGTCGAGGGCCGCGCGCCGGCGGCGCCGATGCTCACGCACGAGAGCCCGCTGCGGCCATCCGGCGTCTACGGCTGCACCAAGGTCTGGGGCGAGGCGCTCGCGCGCCACTACGCCGACGAGCACAAGCTCTCGATCCTCTGCTTGCGGATCGGCGCCGTGAAGCGCGAGGACCGGCCGACCGTCGCGCGCGACGCCGCCGTGTGGTGCAGCCAGCGGGACGTCGCACGCATGATCGGCGCCTGCGTGGACGCGCCACCGGACCTGCGCTTCGATGTCTTCTACGTGACCTCGCGCAACCGCCGCGGCTACCGCGACCTCGAGCACGCGCGCAAGGTGCTCGGCTGGGCGCCGCTGGACAGCGCCGACACGGCGCGCTGAGAAGCGCCCGATCGGCGGGCACGCGGGCACGTGGTGCCCGTTCACCGGGCGGCCGAGGCCCGGGCACTGCAGCGGAATCGTCATGCCAGCGTCATCGTCTGGCCTTCGAAGGCTGGCACGCTGGCTGCTCGGAACCATAGCCGGAGGCAACATGCGAACGCTGGCGCTGATCGCGCACGACAACAAGAAGGTCGATCTCGTGGCCTGGGCGACGTACAACCGCGACACGCTGGCCGGCTTCCGCCTCATGGCCACCGGCCACTCCGCGCGGCTGGTGCGCGACAAGGTCGGGCTCGAGGTGGAAGCACTGCTCAGCGGTCCCGAGGGCGGTGACGCGCAGATTGCCGCCCGCGTGGCGACGGGCGAGGTCCACGGCGTGTTCTTCTTCGTCGATCCGCTGTCGGCGCAGCCGCACGATCCGGACATCCGCGCGCTGCTGCGCGTCTGCAACGTCCACAACGTGCCGCTCGCGATGAACGTCGCCACCGCCGATCTCGTCATCGCCGCGCTCGCGCCGTGCGAGACGCCGGACGGAAGTAGCGAGCGACCGCTCGGCGCTTGAAGAACGCGGCTCGAGCCTGTACAACCGGCTGATGGGCGCTCCGCGCTTCGGCCTGAACCGCTTCGACTCGCGCTCGGTCGACGCCTTCGCCGCCGACGTCCGTCGCGCGGAGGCGCTCGGCTGGGATGCGGCGTTGCAGCCGGACTCGCAGCTGCGACGCCGCGACACCTACGTCCTGCTCGCGGCCGCCGCGCGCGTCACCGAGCGCATCACGCTCGGACCGCTGCTCGCCAATCCGGTCAACCGCCACCCGACCGTCACCGCCGGGTCGATCGCGACCATCGACGAGCTCGCGCCCGGACGCGTCCTGCTCGGCTGGGGTGTCGGCGACACCGCCGTGCGTCTGGCCGGACTGCGCCCGGCGCGCGTTGCAGAGCTGGCGGCGAGCACGCGCCTGCTGCGCGCGCTGCTCGCCGGCGAGGCCGTCGACGTCGGCGCCGCGCGGGCCGCGCGGCTGCCGCACCATCGGCCGGTGCCGGTCTGGATCGCGGCCGGTGGGCCGCGGACGCTGCGCATGGCCGGCGGCGTCGCCGACGGCGTCTTCATCCGGGTGGGCACGCATCCGGCGAACATCGCGACGGCGGTCGACGCCATCCGCGCCGGCGCCAAGGATGCGGGCCGCGAGCCGTCGAGCGTGCGGCTGGGCGCCGTGTTCCACACCGTGCTCGTCGACGAGCCGGCGCGCGCGCTCTCGATGGCCAAATCGATGGCCGCCGGCTACTACGAGTACTCGCCCGCGCTGTTCCAGCCACCGCAGCTCGTCTGGAACGGTCCCGATCCGGCGGCGCTCAAGCAGCAGAGCGGCGTGTGGCCCGACTTCCATCACGCGCGCGACCTCGAGGCGAGCGGGCGCGTGGTGGACTTCCTGCCGGCGTCCGCCGCCGACGCCTTCGCGCTGCGCGGGGCTGCGGCCGAGGTCGCCGACCGGCTGGTGGCGACGCTGCGTGCGGCGCCGGCTCAGTTCGATTACGTCGTGCTGCATCCCATTCCGGATCCGCCGTCGCCCGACGAGGGCGAGTGCTCGTACATGGCGCGCATGGCGCGCGAGGTTCTTCCGCGCGTGCGGAACGGGCTGGCCACGCTATGAGCGGGATCTCGTACGAGGCGCCGCGGACGGCAGCGGCGCCGGGCGAGACGATCGTCACGAGCACGTGCGGGCACAACTGCGGTGGCCGCTGCGTCGTGAACGCGCACGTGCGCGATGGCCGCATCGTGAAGATCAGCACCGACCCGCGCAAGTGGACGTTCGAGGTGCCGCCGCTCCACGCCTGCGTGCGTGGCTTTGGCCAGGCCGAGCGCGTGAATCACCCGGACCGCCTGCTCCACCCGCTGCGACGCACGGGACCGCGCGGGGCAGGGACCTTCGAGCGGATCGGCTGGGACGAGGCGCTCGACGAGGTGGCGCGTCAGCTCCGGCGCGTCCGGGACACCTACGGCCCGGCCGCGATCCTGGACTGCTCGCGCACCGGCAGCCTGTCGATGCTGCACAACCGCTTCGCGGTGCCGCGACTGCTGAACATGCTCGGCGGCCACACGGAGCTGTGGAGCAACATCTCGGCCGAGGCCGAGGTGTTCTCCGTCCGGGCGACGTTCGGCGCGAAGGCCGAGTACAAGAGCGCGGGCCGCGAGCCGACCGACTTCGTGAACTCGCGGCTGATCGTGATGTGGGGCTGGAGCCCCGGCGACGGCACGTTCGGAACCGGCACGCTGGCCTATCTGAAGGAGGCGAAGCGCCGCGGCGTGCGCATCGTGTGCGTCGATCCGCGGCGCACGCGGACGAGCTACGAGCTGGCCGACGAGCACGTGTTCATCCGGCCGTCGACCGACACGGCGGCCCTCATCGCCATGGCCTCCGTGATCGTGCGCGAAGGTTTGCACGACGCCGCCTTCCTCGACCGTCACGTGCTCGGCTTCGACGAGGCGCACCTGCCGCCCGGGGCGCCGGCCGGCGCGTCCTATCGCGCGTACCTGGACGGCGTGAGCGACGGTGTGCAGAAGACGCCGGAGTGGGCGGCCGGCATCACCGGCATTCCGGCCGACACGCTGCGCCGGCTCGCGATCGAGTACGCGACGGCCAGACCGGCCGCCCTGCAGTGCGGCTATGCGCCCGGACGTACCATCGCCGGCGAGCAGTTCCACCGCGCCGCCTACGCGCTGGCGGCGATCACCGGCAACATCGGAATCGCGGGCGGCAACACCGGCGTGAGCAACGGCGCCACCGGGCGCGTCGGCGTGAAGAGCTTGCCGGCGGGCCCGAACCCGGCCGGCGCGCGGGTGGCCTCCGCTCTCCTCGCCGATCTGCTCGAGCGCGGACGGAGCGGGGGGTATCCGGCCGACATCAAGCTCGTGTACTCGGCCGCGGGAGATCTGTTCAACCAGCTGCCCAACATCAGCAAGATCACCGCCGCCGCCGAGCGGCTCGAGTTCATGGTCGTGCACGACCACTTCATCACGCCGACCGCGCGCTACGCCGACATCGTGCTGCCGGCCACGATGTTCTGGGAGCGGAACGACGTCCACGTCCCGTGGGCCGGCGCCGGGCATTACGTCATCTACATGAAGCAGGCGCTGCCACCGGCCGGGGAATGCCGCAACGACCTCGACATCTGCGCCGCGCTGGCCGAGCGCCTCGGCATGGCGGGCTACAGCGGCAAGAGCGAGGAGGAATGGCTGCGCGAGCTGACGCGCGAGACGATCGACGACTTCGAGACGTTCCGGGAGCGCGGCCTGGCGCGGCTGCCGCGGCCGGACGACGCGGTCGCCTTCGCGCGCGAGATTCGCGATCCGGAGCGCCACCGGTTCACGACGCCGTCGGGGAAGATCGAGATCTACTCACAGGCGCTGGCGTCGAAGCCGGATCCCTACGGCCTCGGCCCCATTCCGCCGATCCCCACCTGGGTTCCGGAGCGCGTCGACGCTCGCCATCCGCTGCGGCTGATCACGCCGAAGTCGCGCGCGCGGACGCACTCGATCCACGATAACCAGCCGGTGCTGTCACGCGCCGACCGTGATGACGTCTGGCTCAATCCGGCCGACGCGGCCGCGCGCGGCATCGCCGACGGCCAGCGCGTGCGCGTGTTCAACGACCGCGGCGCCACCGAGCTGCCCGCGCGCGTGACCGCGCGGATCGCGCCCGGCGCCGTCTCCATCAAGGAAGGCGCCTGGTTCGCGCTCGACGCCAGCGGCGTGGACACCCGCGGCTGCGCCAACATGCTGACCCCGGATGCCGCCTCTCCCGCCGGCGCCACGCCGTTCAACAGCACGTTCGTCGACGTGGCGCCGGCATGAGCCGCCTCGCCGGCAAGGTGGCGCTCATCAGCGGTGCCGCGCGCGGCATGGGCGCCGCCGAGGCGCGGCTCTTCGCGCGCGAGGGCGCCCGCGTGGTCCTCGGCGACGTGCTGGAGGCCGAGGGCAAGGCGGTGGAGGCGGACATCACCGCCAGGGGCGGCCAGGCCGTCTTCACGCGGCTCGATGTCACCCGGGAGTCGGACTGGCGACACGCGGTCGAGCTCGCGGTCGGCCGCTTCGGCGCGCTCCACGTGCTCGTCAACAACGCGGGCATCGGCGGAGGCAGTCGCGTGGAGGACACGAGCGAGGAGCTGTGGGATCGCGTCATGGCCGTGAATGCCAAGGGTGTGTTCCTCGGCACCCGGGCCGCCATCCCCGCGATGCGTCGGGCCGGCGGCGGCTCGATCGTCAACATCTCGTCGCAGCTGGGCCTGGTCGGCTTCGAGGACTCCAGTCCGCAGTACACCGCGTCGAAGGGGGCCGTGCGGCTGCTGACGAAGACGACGGCGCTGCAGTACGCCCGCGACGGCATCCGCGCCAACTCCGTTCACCCCGGTCCCATCGTCACGCCGATGACGGAGCAGCGCCGCGCCGATCCGGCGACCTACCAGCGCATGGTCTCGCGCATCCCGCTCGGTCGCTACGGCGAGGCCGACGACGTCGCCTATGCCGTGCTGTACCTCGCCTGCGACGAATCGTCCTTCGTCACCGGCAGCGAGCTCGTCATCGACGGCGGCTGGACAGCGCAATAGTGCAACGCTGGCTTGCCGCCGCCGTGCTGCTCGCCGCTGCCCTCGCCCCGCTCGCCGCCCTTGCCGATCCGTCGCCGGAGACGGTGGAGCAGCTGCGCCAGGCGCCCGCCACCGCCACGCCGCAGACGGAGTACCAGCGCGGTGTGCGTGCCCGCGTGACGAAGGACTGGACGGCGGCGGAGGCGGCGTTCCGGGCGGCGATCGCGCAGCGGCCCGACTACGCCGACGCGTGGAACGAGCTCGGCTACGCCCTGCGTCACCAGCGCCGGTACGGCGACGCCGTCGATGCCTACCGCGAGGCGCTCCGCTTGCGCCCGAACTTTCCGGAGGCGCTCGAGTACCTCGGCGAGGCGTACGTGGAGATGGGCCGGCTCGACGACGCGCGCGACGTGCTGGGACGTCTGCGCCTGCTCGACACCGGGCGCGCCGAGGAGCTGGGCGAGGCGATCGACAAGGCGCGCTAGAAGCGAGACGCCGCCAGCGTCACGTCGGCCGCGCTCCACGCCTGCCGGAACTGCGCCTCCGCCTGCGCCGCCTCGTCGGCCTTGCCCTGCGCGCGTAGACTCTGCGCCAGGCCGAACAGCGACCAGCCGTTGCCGGGATTGCGGCGCAGGTCCTCGCGATACACCTGCTCGGCGTCGGCGGCGCGCTGCGCCTGCAGCAGCACGGCTCCCAGCGCCTGGCGTACGGGGAAGTACCAGGGCGGCGGCTCCGTGAACCAGTGGGTGTCCTGCTCGGCGACAGCCGCGCGCAACAGGCGGTCGGCCGTGGCCGTGTCGCCGGCCGTGGCCGCGATCTCCCCGGCGAGGACGTTGGCCGCGAGCTGCAGCATCGTCTTGGTCCGGAAGAATGACGCGACCGTGCGGTCGGCGGGCACGGCGGCGATGACCGCCTCCAGCTCGCGCAGCTCGGCGCTCGCCTCTGCCGCGCGGCCCCGGCCATTCTCGGCGAGGCCGCGGGCGTAGCGCCAGACGCCGGTCGTGTAGAGCCACTCCGCCGGCGGTCGCGGATACGCGAGGACGTCGTCCCACTTGCCGAAGCGGACCAGCGCGACGATCGGCGCCACCGGCGCCGTCTCCATGTCCGGCATCGCCTTGATCATCTCGGCCGGCGCCGCCGCCGCAAACTCGCGCGCCGCGCGCAGCGTGTCGGCGCTGCGGCCGCGCATGGCCGCCGACTGCCAGACGAAGTCGAGGTTGTGCGGGTAATAGCCGCCGCCGTAGACAGGGCTCGGCTGCGCGGTCTTGAAGTAGGCGCGGTCCGCCTCGACGGCGGCGACGTTGAACGCCTGAGCGTCGGCGTACCGGCCCACGCGCCAGTAGACGTGCGAGGGCATGTGCACCAGATGACCGGCGCCCGGCATCAGCGGGCGCAGGCGGTCGGCCGGCGCCTCGGCGCGTCCCGGCTGCGTGCTCGCCTCCACGGCGTGGATGTAGAGATGGATCGCGCCGGCGTGGTTTGGATTCTTCGCAAGCGCGCGCTCGAGCGTCTGGACGATCTCCTCGGTGCCCGGCTGTGGCGTTCCGTCGGCCCGCCAGAGATTCCACGGCCGCAGCAGCATCATGGAGTCGGCGAAGAACGTCGCCGCCTCGAGGTCGTCGGGGAACCGGCGGGCCACGTCTCGCATGGCGTCGGCGTAGGCGCGGTCGAGCGCGGTGCGCTCGGCGTTCGGATCCGCGGAGTGACGTCGGGCGAGGGCGGCGATGAGCGCCTGCTCGGCGGGGCGAGCGCCGCCGGCGAGGCGCTGCGCCTGCTGGACGGCGGCCAGCGCGCGCGCCTCGCGCTCGGCGTTGGTCGGATCGTTGTAGTTCGACCCCGCGGTGATCGCGATGCCCCAGTAGCACATCGCGCAGCCTGGATCGAGCCGCGCGCCCTCGCGGAACGCGCGCTGCGCCTCGTGGTGGTTGAACGCGTAGACGAGGCGCAGCCCCTGGTCGAACCAGCGCTGCGTCTGCGGCGACGTCGTCGTGATCGGGTACGAGTAGCTGCCGAGCGTGTCGTAGAGCACCGGCCCGGCCTCCGACGACGCGGTCGCCGTGCCGTGAGCGGTGTGATCCATTCCGGTCTGCGAGCAGGCGGCCACGAGCAGGACGACGCCGCCGAGCAGCACCAACAATCGCATGCGACCTCCGGTCATGTGAGGAACGAGTGCACGGCGCGGACGAACGCCTCCGGCTGCTCGTAGGTCAGCATGTGCCCGGCGCCGTCGAGCATCTCCACCTGGGCGGCCGGAAGCAGCGCCTTCCAGCGCGCGGCGTAGGCCGGGACGATCAACCGATCCGAGGCGCCCCAGACGATGAGGGTCTCGGCGGTGAGACGATACAGCCGCTTCGACAGCCGCCGGTTGGGAATCGGGAACAGGATCTTGCCCGCCATGGCCAGCCGCCGCTGCGAGGCGATGTAGAAATCGCGCAGCGCCTCCATGTCGGAGAGGTCGGCGCCGCCCGTGAGCAGCGCCTGGCCTTTCTGCGGATCGTGGAAGAGCAGCTCGGCGAGCTGGAACGGCAGCAGCGCGAAGATGTCGGGAATCGGCGCCTCGTCGAGCCAGAGGCCGGCCGGAGCGGCGAGCACGAGCTTGCCGAGATCGTGCGGCGCCAGGCACGCCATCTCGGCGGCGATCATGCCGCCCATCGAGTGTCCGGCCAGGTGAGGCCGTCGCAGCCCGAGCGCCTCGACGACGTCCCAGCCGTGCAGCGCGAAGTCGAGCATGTCCTCGAGGAGCTCCTCGCCCGTCGACTCGCCGTAGCCCGGCCACTCCGGCGCGAAGACGTGGTGGCGCTGCGCGAGCTGCTCGAGGAACGGGTTCTCGGCCAGCAGACCGCCGGCGCTGTGGAAGAACACGAGCGGGGCGCCGCCGCCGCCCTCGAGCACGCGGCAGCGCACGCCCTTCTTCGTCTCGAGCGTCTGCCACTTCATCGCGGCCACTCCTCGCGCGGCTTCTCCATCCCCGGCCGACGCTCCTCGGGTCGGATGCGCTCGTCCATCGGATGGATCCACCAGCGGTCGTCGTGCTTCCAGTCCGGCCAGAGATCGCGCAGGCGCGGCATGACTTTCTCGGCGAAGAGCCTGGACGAGTGGCGGGTCTTCCAGTCCGGCATGTTGCCGTTGTGAAACAGGCAGAACAGGTGGCCGATGTGCAGGCCCTTGATGCACTCTTCGAGCTGCTGGCGCACCGTCTCCGGGCTGCCCGCGATCACGAAGCGCTCGTCGACGAGCTGTTTCCACGTCAGGTTCTCGAGGATCTTCTGGCGCGCCTGCGTCAGCTGCGAGAGCGCGCCGTACTTCACGGTCGCCATCGTGCGATAGCCGGGCGGATCGGCAAACGGCGGGAAGACGTGCAGGCAGCGGTTGAAGAAGTACAGGCAATGCTCGGCGTACAGGCGCTCGGCCTCCGCGTCGGTGTCGGCGACGCAGATGATCTGCGCGAACGCCGCGCGATACGGCGATTCGTCCTTGCCGCGCTTGGCGACGCGCTCCCAGTAGCCGTCCAGCAGCGACTTGCCGCGCAGGTAGCCGAAGAACGAGAGGTACGAGTAGTTGTAGTCGTAATCGAGGCAGAAGTCCCACGTCTCGATGGACCCCCCGCCCGGGATGTAAATGGGTGGGTGCGGCTTCTGGATCGGCTTCGGCCAGCAGTTGACCCACCGCAGCTGGTTGTATTTGCCGTCGAAGGCGAAGGGCTCGTCGCTCGCCCACGCCTTCATGATCATCTCGTGCGCCTCGCGGTACTTGTCCCGCGTGAGGGCGGGGATCTGGCCGTAGCAGAAATTCGTGTCCATCGACGTCCCCACCGGGAAGCCGGCCACGAGCCGCCCGCCCGAGATGACGTCGAGCATGGCGAACTCCTCCGCGACCCTGATGGGCGGGTTGTAGCCGGCGATCGAGTTGCCGATCACGCAGAGCGCCGCTCGCGACGTCCGTCGCGACAGCGTGGCGGCGATCAGGTTCGGCGACGGCATGAGCCCATAGCCGTTCTGGTGGTGCTCGTTGCACCCGATGCCGTCGAACCCGAGGCTCTCCGCGTACTCGAGCTGGTCGAGGTACGTGTGGTAGACGTGATGGCCCTTGCGCGGGTCGTAGAGCGTGTTCGGGATGTCGACCCACACCGAGCGATGCTTCTCGCGAAAGTCGTCGGGCAGGTACGGCCAGGGCATGAGGTTGAACCAGGTGAACTTCATCGCTTGACGCCTCCGGACGGAGAGGATAGCGCGACTGGCCGGCTTCTGTCGCGGGCGACGGCGGTTGTACCCGCGGGCGTTTTACCGCAGAATCCCGGGCGGCGGCGCCGGCGGGCCCGCCGGGAGAGCCATGGCCAGGATCGTGATCGATCCGGCGCGGACGACGGGCAGCGTCGATCGCCGGATCTTCGGCAACTTCATCGAGCATCTCGGCCGCTGCATCTACGGCGGCATCTACGACGAGGGATCGCCGCTGAGCGACGCGCGCGGATTCCGGCGCGACGTCCTCGAAGCCGCGCGGCCGCTGCGCATCCCGATCCTCCGCTGGCCCGGGGGCAACTTCGTCAGCGGCTACCACTGGCTGGATGGCGTCGGGCCCAGGGACGCGCGCCCGCGCCGCTCGGACCTGGCCTGGTACGCGGAGGAGCCGAACCGCTTCGGGACCAACGAGTTCATCGAGTACTGTCGCGTGCTCGGCGCCGAGCCGTACATCTGCGTCAACCTCGGCTCCGGCACCATGGACGAGGCGCAGGCGTGGGTGGAGTACTGCAACGGCACCGGCAACACCTCGTGGGCCAACCTGCGGCGGCAGCACGGCTACCCGGAGCCGCACCGCGTGCGCTACTGGGGGCTCGGCAACGAGCTGTGGGGCCCGTGGCAGATCGGCCACATGTCGGCCGAGGACTACGTGAAGAAGGCGCACGCCTTCGCCATGGTCATGAAGCGGACCGATCCCACCATCGAGCTCGTGGCGTGCGGCCACAACGGCTGGAGCGCGTGGGACGAGACGGTGCTGCAGGGCCTGGCCCCGATGATCGATTTCCACAGCATCCACATCTACACGGGGACCTACGATCACTACGCGACGGTGTTCCAGTCGCACGAGGCGGAGCGCGCCGTGCGCATCTGCACGGCGCTCATCGAGCGCGTGCGCCACATCCAGCGCATCGCGCATCCGATCTCCATCGCCTTCGACGAGTGGAACGTCTGGTATCGCACGCGCTCCGAGGCCGATCGCAAGGCGGGCGTGGAGGAGCGTTACACGCTGAGCGACGCGCTGGCGGTGGCCACGTACCTCAACGGCTTCGTCCGCCACTGCCGGGCCGTGCGCATCGCGAACCTCGCCCAGCTCGTGAACGCGATCGCGCCCATCTTCACCAGCCCCCGCGGGCTCTTCCTGCAGACCATCTACCACCCGCTGCGGCTCTACGCGGAGAACACGCTCGAGGTCGGTCTCGACGTCCACGTCGAGAGCCCTACACGCGAGCTGCCGGTGGGCGAGGAGGCCGCGCATGCCGGCCGGCTCGGCCGCGTGCACAACGTGGCCGAGCTCGGGCCCTTCGCGCTGCTCGACGCCGTCGCCACCCGCGACGAGGCGGGTCGACGGCTGACCCTCGCCGTCGTGAACCGCGATCGCGACCACGGCCACACCGCGCACATCGAGCTGGTCGGCGCGGCGGCCGGCGGCGAGGCGCACGTGGCCGAGGTGAACGGGCCCGATGTCGACGCCATGAACTCGTTCGAGCATCCCCGGCGCGTGGACGTCGTCGAACGAAAGATCGAGCTCACCGGCGCGCGGCTCTCGTACGAGTTTCCCGCGCACTCGGTGACGGTGCTGCGCACGTCGCTCGGGTGAGCGCAGCGCCCGGAGGAGCAAGCCGATGAGGCAGCCGTCCCACACCGCAGTGTCCCGTCGTCACCTCCTGGCCGGAGCGGCGCTGGCCGGCGCCGCCTCGGCGCTGCCGGCGCCGCGGCGCGCGGCGGCGCAGTCGAAGGCCATCACGTACTGGAACGGTCTCACCGGCGCCGACGGCAAGGTGATGGACGAGCTGCTCGACCGCTTCACGCGGGAGACGGGCGTCAAGGTGGAGCAGCAACGCCTGCCGTGGGCGGACCTGTACGCCAAGCTGCAGGTCTCCGTGCCGGCCGGCGAGGGCCCCGACCTGGCGCTGATCCACACGGTCGAGGTGCCGCACTTCGCGAGCGACGGCATCCTCGAGCCGATCGACGACGCGGCGCTCGCGGCGGCCGGCATGCGCGGTGAGGACTACCTGCCGGCCACCTGGCAGGGCGGCGTCTACGAGGGCAAGCGGTACTCGCTGCCGCTCGACGTGCCCCAGCACATCCTCTACCTCAACGCGAAGGTCATGAAGGACGCCGGGCTCGTCGCCGCCGACGGCCGCCCACGCGTGCCCGGCAGCCGCGACGAGCTGGTCAGCATGGCCAAGCGCATCGCCAAGGGCGACACGTACGGCTTCGCGATCGGCACCGTGGGCCCCGGCCGCTACACGTGGGGCTTTCACAATCTGCTGTGGCAGAACGGCGCCAACATCTTCGCGAAGGACCTCAAGCGTGCGGGCGTCACGGAGCCGGCGGCGCTGGAGGTCGCCGAGTTCTGGGGCGCGCTCGAAGCGCAGCACAAGATCGCGCCGCCCGCGAACGCCAACTGCCGTGACGCCTTCACCGCCGGGCGGCTCGGCATGTGGATCGCCGGGTCGTGGAACTTCACCGGGCTGCGCGAGGCCAAGGTCGACTTCACGGTGGCGCCGGTGCCGCGGCTGTTCAAGCAGCCCGTCGTCTGGGCGATGCCGCACCAGTACAGCTTCCCGAAGCCGAAGGCCGCCGACCGCGCGCGCCGCGAGGCCGCGTGGGCCCACGTGCGGTGGATGACGGATCACGTCGCGGAGTGGACGCTGAAGGCGGGGCAGGTGTCGGCCAGCCGCAAGAGCCATACCGACCCGCGCATCACCGGCGATCCGGTGTTGAAGACGCTGCTTGCGCAGGCGCCGAACTGGCAGGTGGGACAGTCGACGCCGCGCTGGGTGGCCGCCGAGAACGTCACGCGGCCCGTGATCGAGAGCGTCTACACCGGGCAGCGCGCCGCCCGGGCCGGGATGGAGGAGCTCGCGCGGCAGATCAACGCGCTGCCGGACTGAGCGCGCGCGTGGGCGCCGCGCGCCAGCGCCGCCGGCAGACGCGCGCCGCCTACCTGCTGCTGGCGCCGGGCCTGACGCTGTTCGTCGTGTTTCGCGTGTACCCGCTGCTCGAGGGCCTTCGTCTGTCCTTCACGAACGCGCGGCTCGGCCGGGCGACGGCCGCCTTCGTCGGGCTCGACAACTACGCGCGGCTCCTGGCCGACACCCGCTTCCACGTGAGCCTCGTCAACACCGCCTTCTACGCCGTCGCGAGCACGGTGCCGATTCTGCTGTTGCCGCTGCTGCTGGCGCTGGCGCTGAACCGCGGCGCGCTGCGGACGCTGCTGCGCAGCGTGTTCTTCTTCCCGTTCACGCTCTCGGTGGTGACGGTTGGCCTGGCGTGGCTGTGGCTCCTGGACCCGGTGGTCGGGCCGTTCAACTACTACCTGCGCGCGCTCGGCGTGCCGACGCGCTCGTGGCTGGCCGATCCGCAGACGGCGATGTGGGCCATCATCGCGACCACGGTCTGGTGGGTCACCGGCTATTACCTCGTCGTGTACCTGGCCGGGCTGCAGGACATTCCGCGCGAGCTGTACGAGGCGGCCGCGCTCGACGGCGCCGGCGGCGCGCGCAGCTTCGTGGCGATCACGCTGCCGCTGCTGCGCCCGGTGCTGCTGTTCGTGGTGGTCACCCACGTGATCGGCTCGTTCCAGCTCTTCGGCCAGGTCTTCGTCCTCACCGGCGGCGGCCCGGGTGACGCCACGCGCACGGTGGTCCAGCATCTCTTCGAGACGGCCTTCCAGAACTTCTTCCAGTTCGGCCTGGCATCGGCAATGGCGTGGGTGCTGTTCGCGGTGATCCTCGTGTTCTCGCTCGTGCAGTTCCGCCTCTTGCGCGGCCACACGGAGTACTGATGCGCCGACGGAGCCGCGCGCATCTCGTCACGGGCCGCGTCGTCCTCACGGTCGCCCTGCTCGCCCTGGCCGCCATCTGGCTGCTGCCGATCGTGTGGGTGGTCGTCACCTCGCTGAAGACGACCGAGCACATCGTCCAGCTGCCGCCGGAGTGGATCCCGTGGCCGGCGACGGCGAGCCACTACGCCGAGGTGCTCTTCAGCAGCTCGCGCACGGCCCGCATCGGCCGCGCCTTCATCAACAGCCTCGTGATCGCGCTCGGCACGGTGGCCGTCGTGCTGCTGACGAGCGCCATGGCCGCCTACGCGCTGGCCCGGCTGCGCTTTCCCGGACGCGGCCTCGTCTTCGCGATGCTCGTCGGCAGCCTCATGGTGCCGAGCGCGGTGGTGCTGGTGCCGCAGTACGTGCTCACGCAGCGGCTCGGCTGGCTCAGCACGTATCAGGGCCTGATCTTCCCCGAGGCGGCCACCAGCTTCGCCTTCGGCGTGTTCCTGCTGCGCCAGTTCTTCGTCACCATGCCCGCCGACCTGGAAGACGCGGCGCGGATCGACGGCGCCAACGTGTGGCAGGTCTTCACCCGGATCATGCTGCCGCTGTCGCAGCCGGTGCTGGCCGCGCTCGCGATCTTCACCTTCCGCGCGGCCTGGAACGACTTCCTGTGGCCACTCATCGCCGTCAACAAGCCCGAGATGTTCCCGCTGCCCGTCGCCCTGGCGCTGCTGCGCAGCGCGTACAGCTCGGAGTCGTACGGGCCGATCATGGCCGGAGCGGCGCTGAGCGCGGTGCCGCTCCTCGTCGTCTTCGTCGTCGCCAACCGGCGCATCGTCGAGGGCGTTCGCATCTCGGGGCTGAAAGGATGAGCGGCGCCGCTGGACATGGCCGCGGAGGTTTGCGAGGATCGGTGCCCTGAAACCGGCTCCGTTCGACTACCACCGTCCGCGCTCGCTCGCCGAGACGTTCGACCTGCTCGAGCGCTACGGCGACGACGGTCGCATCCTCGCCGGCGGCCAGAGCCTGGTCCCCGCGCTCAACATGCGACTTGCCACGCCGCGCGCGCTCATCGACATCAACCGGCTCCCGGGACTCGGCACGATCCGTGAGACCGCGAACGGGCTCGTCATCGGCGCCCTTGCGCGTCACGACGAGCTGGAGCGCTCGTTGCTGGTGCGCGAGCGGGCTCCGCTGATCAGCGCGGCCATGCCGTACGTCGGCCACGCGGCCATCCGGTCGCGCGGCACGTTCGGCGGCAGCCTGGCGCTGGCGGATCCCGCGGCCGAGCTTCCGGCGTGTGTGGTGGCGCTGGATGCGGCGCTGCGGCTCGCGACTCGCCGCGGCACGCGCGAGGTGCCGGCCGCCGACTTCTTCCGCGGCATCTACACGACGGCGCTTCAGCCGGGCGAGCTGCTGATCGAGGTCGTGATCCCGACCGCGGAGGCGGGCTGGCGATCGGGGTTCGACGAGCTGGCGCGCCGGCACGGCGACTTCGCGCTGGCGGGTCTGGCCGCACGGTTGCTCCTGGACGCCGGCCGCGTGCGCGACGCGCGCCTCGTCTTCTTCGGCGTGGGCCCCACGCCCGTCCGCGCGCGGCGCGCGGAGGCCGCGCTCGTGGCCGCCGGCGACATCGGCGCCGCCCGAAGCGCCGCCGTCCAGGAGCTCGATCCGCCGGGCGACGTGCACGGCTCGCCCGCGCTCCGTCGTCACCTGGCCGGTGTGCTCCTCACTCGCGTCCTGGGTCGCCTGCTGGAGCCGCGCGCGTGAAGGTCTCGCTCACCGTGAACGGCGCGGCTGTCACGCGCGACGTCGAGCCGCGCCAGAACCTCGTCGACTTCCTGCGCGAGGCGCTGCAGCTCACCGGCTCGCACGTCGGCTGCGAGCACGGCGTGTGCGGGGCATGCACGCTCCGCGTGGACGGCATGCTCGTGCGGGGCTGCCTGATGCTCGCGGCGCAGGCGGACGGCTGCCGTGTCGAGACGATCGAGGGGCTGTCGGACAGCGGCGCGCTCGCTGCCCTGCAGCACGCGTTCCGTGCGGAGAACGCGCTGCAATGTGGCTTCTGCACGCCCGGCATGCTCCTGACTGCGCACGCGCTGCTCGAGCGCGTGCCGCGGCCGACGCCGCCCGAGATCCGGGAGGCCATCGGCGCGAACTATTGCCGGTGCACGGGCTACCACGCCATCGTCCAGGCGATCGCCCGCGCCGCATCGCTGCGCGCCGCGCCGTCGGCGACGCCGCCTGTGTCGGCCGATGGCGGCTACATCGGCCGCACCGTCGTGCGACCACAGACGGCGCGGCTCGTGGCCGGACGCGGCACCTACACGGACGACGTCGCGCTTCCGCGGCTGGCGCACGCGGCGTTCCTGCGGTCGCCGCACGCCCACGCGCGGATCTTGGCCATCGACACGACGGCGGCGCGGGCGGTGCCGGGCGTCATCGCCGTCGTGACCGGCCGCGAGCTCGCCGCGCGCTGCGAGCCATGGGTCGGCATACTGAAGAACTATCCCGGAATGAAGTCCGCGCCGCAGTACCCGCTCGCCATCGACAAGGCGGTGTGGATGGGCGAGCCGGTGGTGGCGGTGGTCGCGGAGTCTCGCGCGCTCGCGGAGGACGGCTGCGGACGCGTGCGGGTGACGTGGGAGCCGCTGCCGCCGGTCGTGGACGCCGAGGCGGCGCTGGCGCCGGGGGCGCCGGTGATCCATCCCGAGCTCGGCGACAATCTCGTGCTCGAATCGCGCCTGAGCGCTGGCGACGTCGACGCCGCGTTCCGCGAGGCCGACATGGTCGTGCGCGAGACCTACGAGACGGGACGCCACACCGTGGTGAGCCTCGAGCCGCGCGTGGTGCTGGCGGACTACGCGCCCGCCGACGAGACGCTGACCGTGTACCACTCGGGCCAGGCGCCGTACATGCTCCACGACATCCTCTCGCGCCATCTGCGGATCCCGGAGCACCGGGTCCGCGTGGTCAACAAGGACGTCGGCGGCTCGTTCGGTCTCAAGATCCACACCTATCCGGACGAGATCGCGACGTGCGCGCTGGCCGTGATGCTCGGGCGTCCCGTGAAGTTCCTCGCCGATCGACTCGAGTCGTTCCAGACCGACATCCATTCGCGCGACCATCGCGTCACCGCCGAGGTCGCGGTTCGCCGGGACGGCACCATCACCGCCATGCGGCTCGACGATCTGGCGCCGGTGGGGCCATTCTCGATGTACCCACGCTCGAGCGTGGTCGAGAGCGGGCAGGTGCTCCGCACGACGCCGGGGCCGTACAAGCTGCGCAACTACGCGGCGCGCGGTCGGGTCGTTCTGCAGAACAAGACGCCGATGTCCCAATACCGCGCGGTCGGGCATCCGGTGGCGGCGCTCGTGATGGAGGCGATGGTCGACCGCGTCGCGCGCGAGCTCGGGATGGACCCGGTCGAGATCCGGCGCCGCAATCTCCTCACCGCCGACATGTACCCGTACACGGCGCCGAGCGGGCTCTTCTTCGAGAAGCTCTCGCACGAGGAATCGCTCGACAGCGTGCTGGCGCTGGCGCGCTACGACGCGCTCTGTCAGGAGCGCGACGCGCTGCGGGCGCGCGCCGTGTATCGCGGGCTCGGACTCTGCGTCTTCATCGACCTCACCGTGCCCGGGGCCCAGACGTACGGGACCGGCGGCGCGCGCATCTCGTCGCAGGACGGCACCACGATGCGGCTGGAGCCGAGCGGCAAGCTCACGGTGCTCTCGAGCGTGACCGAGCAGGGGCAGGGGACCGACACGATCCTCGCCCAGGTCGCGGCCACCGTCGTCGGCCTGCCGATCGAGGACGTCCGCGTGGTCACCGGGGACACGATGGTCACGCCGTACGGCGGCGGCACGTGGGGCAGTCGCGGCGCCGGCATCGGCGGTGAAGCGACGCTGCTCACCGGCAAGGCGCTCAAGGAGAACATCCTCAGAGTGGCCGCGGTCGTGCTCGAGGTCGATCCGCTTGCGCTCGACATCCGCGGTGGCCGCATCATCGACGCCGCCACCGGCGAGGCGCGCATGCCGCTGTCGGAGCTGGGTCGCATCGCGTACTTCCGGCCGGACACCCTGCCGAAGGACTTCCAGTCCGAGCTGACGGTCACGCGCCACTACGTCCCGCGCCACCAGCCGCTCGCGTACACGAACGGCGTCCAGCTCTCGTACGTCGAGGTGGACACGAACACCGGCTTCGTGAAGCTGCTCGGCCACTGGGTGGCCGAGGATTGCGGGCGCATCATCAATCCGCTGCTGGTCGACGAGCAGATCCGCGGCGGCGTCGCCCACGGGCTCGGCGACGCGCTCTGGGAGCACTGCGTGTACGACGAGCAGGGACAGCTCTTGACCACGACCATGATGGACTACCTGGTCCCGATGGCGGCCGAGATGCCGGACATCTGGGTGAGCCACGTCGAGACGCCGACCGCGTACTCCGAGGGCGGCTTCAAGGGTGCCGGCGAAGGCGGGGTTGCCGGTGCGCCCGGCGCCGTGCTCAACGCGGTGAATGACGCGCTGGCGCCGCTCGGCGCGCGCATCACACGCGTGCCGATCACGCCCGAGGTCGTGCTCCGCGCGCTCGGCCGGCTGTAGGCCGCGGCAGGGGATGTCCGTCGAGGCTCACACGCCGAGGTAGCGCATCCGCACGGCGTGGTCGTGCTTCAGCTCGGCCGACCGGCCTTCGTGCTTGATGGCGCCCTTTTCCAGAAAGTAGACCCGCTGGGTAGCGCCGAGCGCGAGCCTGGTGTTCTGCTCGACGAGCAGCACGGCGACGCCCTGGCGCTGGATCTCCACGATCGTCTCGCCGATCGTCTCCACGAACGCCGGCATCAACCCCTCCGTGGGCTCGTCGATGAGGAGCAGCTTCGGCTCGGTGCCGAGGCTGCGCGCCATCGTGAGCATCTGCTGCTCGCCGCCGGAGAGATTACGGCCGCTGTTCGCCAGCCGGGCCTTGAGTGGCGGGAACAACGTCAGCACGCGGTCCAGGTACTCATGCATGCGCTTGCCGCCATCGACGGCGAGCCGGGCCATCTTGAGGTTCTCGAGCACCGTGAGGTTGGGAAAGATCCGCCGCTCCTCGGGGACGTAGCCGATGCCGAGCTGGACGATCCGATAGGGCGGCAGCGTGGTGATGTCCTGGCCGTTCCACGTGATGCGCCCGCGGCGCGCGCGCACCACGCCCATGATCGTCTTCAGCGTCGTCGTCTTGCCGGCGCCGTTGCGGCCCAGCAGCGCGACCGCCTCGCCCGGCTCCACACGCAGCGAGACGGCCTGCAGCACGTGGCCGAGCCCGTAATAGGCGTCGACGCCGTCGACGTGGAGCATCAGTCTCTCAGGTAGACGCGTCGCACGTCGGCGTTGTCGCGGATCTCCGCCGGGGTGCCCTCCGCGAGGATCTCGCCGTAGTTGAGGACCGTGATCCGGTCCGACACGCCCATGACCACCTCCATGTCGTGCTCGACGAGCACGATCGTGACCCGGCCCGCCAGCTTCCGCACGAACGCCGCTGTCCGCTGCGTCTCCTCGGGGCTCATGCCCGCCGTCGGCTCGTCGAGCAGGAGGAACTCGGGATCGGTCGCGAGCGCGATGCCGATCTCCAGATACCGCTGCTCGCCGTGCGAGAGCTCGGCGGCCCGCACGTGACGCTTGGCGGCCAGGCCGAGCAGCCGCAGCGTCTCGTCCGCGCGCGCGTTCACGGCCTGCAGGCGGTCCGCGTTTCCCCAGGCGCGGTACTGGGTCACGCGCGACTGTGCGGCGATGCGGAGGTTCTCGAACACGGTGAGGTCGCCGAAGATGTTCGTCACCTGGTAGGAGCGTGCGATGCCGAGCCGCGACAGGGCGTGGGCGGGCAGGCCGCTCACGTCGCGGCCCTTGAACAGGATCCGGCCGGCGGAGGATGGCAGCACGCCGGTGAGCACGTTGAAGAACGTCGTCTTGCCGGCCCCGTTCGGTCCGATGACCGCACGGAGCTCGCCGCGTCGCACGGCGAAATCCACGCGGTTCACCGCGATGAGCCCGCCGAACCGCTTCGTCAGCCCGACGGTTTGCAGGAGCGGCTGGCCGTCGTCGCCCGTCACGCGCGCCGGCACGACCCGCTCGGCCGCCGGCGCGCTCGTCTCGTCAACCGGCGCCGTCTCCGCGCGCCGCTGTCGCCAGACGCGCAGCGCCGTCCCGACGATGCCCTCGGGGAAGAACAGCACGATCAGGACGAAGGCGCCGCCGACGAACACTTCCCAGTACTCGAGATACTTGCTCAGGAAATCGCGCATCCACACGAACACGCCGGCACCGACGAACGGGCCGAGCAGCGTGCCCGTCCCGCCGAAGAGAGTCATGATGAGGACGGTGCCGGACATCGCCCAGTGGATGTTCTCGATCGGCACGAACTCCAGCACCACCGTGAGCAGGGCGCCGGCCAGCCCCGAGAAGAATCCGGAGATGACGAACGCCGCCAGCTTCACCCGGCGCGCGTTGTAGCCGCACGCCTCCGCGCGGCGCTCGTTCGCCTTCACCGCCCGCATGGCGCGGCCGAGCGGCGAGTGCAAGATGTGACGGACGACGAGGACGGCCGCGAAGATGATGGCCACCACGACGTAGTAGCGCGTGACGGGACGCTTCGACAGCCGTAGTCCGAGCGGGGCGCCGAGATGCAGGATCGGCAGGTTGCCCAGCCCGTCGGTGCCGCCGGTGACCGGCGTCCACATCAGCACGACGTAGTAGAAGATCTGGGAGAGCGCGAGCGTCAGCATGGCCAGGTAGACGCCGCGCTTGCGCAGCACGAGCGTGCCGACCACGAGCGCCGTCAGCACGCCACCGAGCGCGCCCGTCAGCACGCTGAGCTCGAGGGGCAGCCGCAGCCGGCCGAGCATGATGCCCGTCGTGTAGGCGGCGACGCCGAGGAAGGCCGAGTGGCCGAGCGACAGCACACCCGCATTGCCGAGCAGGACGTCGTACGCGAGGGCGAACAGGCCGAAGACGAGCACCTCGGTGAGGAGCCCGAGGTAGAACGGCGTGTAGTCCGCGTAGAGTGGTGCCGTCGCGAGGATCACCGCGGCCAGAGCGAGGCCTTTCACTCCTCCGACACGCCCTCCTGCCCGAAGAGCCCACGCGGTCGCACCAGCAGCACCAGCGCCATCGCGAGATAGATCACGACGTCGGCGAAGACGTCGTAGAGCATGCCGGTCAACGCGAGTGTCTCGCCGATGAGCAGCCCGCCCGCCACGACGCCGAGAAAGGTGCCCATGCCGCCGACCACGGTGACGATGAAGCACTCGATGAGCACCAGCGCGCCCATCTCGGGCGCCACCGCCACCAGGGGCGCGGTGATGACGCCGGCGAAGGCGGCCAGCGCCGCGCCGATCGCGTAGGTCGTCGTCCACGTGCGGGCGACGTTGATGCCGAGCAGCTGCACCATCAGGTTGTCGCTGGTGCCCGCGCGGATGACGAGCCCCAGGTTCGTGCGGTTCAGCAGGAGCCAGAGCGCGGGCAGCAGGAGCGCGGTCACGAGCAGGATGAAGACACGGTACGAGTGCACCTCGGTCGCCCCGACCCGGAAGAGCGCGCCGCTGAGCGCGGCCGGCATGCCGAACGGCTTGCCCGGACGGCCGAACAGCATCCGCACGAGGTCCGGGATCATGATGGCGAGGCCGTAGGTGACGAGCACGCCGGCGAAGCTCGCGTTGCGCGTGCCGTAGGTGCGCTTGAGCACGCCGCGCTCGACGAGGACGCCGAGGAGGCCGACGGCGAGCGGCGCGGTGACGAGCGCCAGCCAGAAGCTGCCCGTGAGCTGCACGGTGAGCCAGCCCGCGTAGGCGCCCAGCATGTAGAAGATCCCGTGGGCGAAGTTGATGATGCCCATGAGCCCGAACACGATCGACAGGCCGAGCGCGACGAGGATCAGGATGCAGCCGTTCACCAGGCCGATGAAGAGCTGCGCGTACCAGACCTCGAGCGGGTACCCGAAGACGGTCAGATCTGCTGACTCAGCGGCTTCTTCGGGTCGAACCCCTCGCTCTCGCAGGACTCCGCGGTCAGCTCCCCCCCGACCGCCTGCACGATGTCGAAGAAGTCCCAGTCGTTCTTCATCGCGCTGGCCGCCTTCCCCTTGCCGAGGAAGACTTCCTGGATGTTGACGTGGTCGCACGCACGGATCTGCTCGGGCCCCTTGAGGTACTGGAACTTGCGCCCCTCGAGCGCGCGGGCGAGCTTGTCGGTCTCGACCGACCTGATCTCCTTGGCGGCGTCGAGCAGGACGCGCACGGTGGAGTACGTCGACGCGGTGTAACCGCCGGGCGCGCGCTTGCGGAGCGCGAAGTGACGGTCGTAGTACTTCTTGGCCGCCGGGTATTTGTCGCGCAGCGACCAGTACCACGGCATGCCCGAGTAGAAGTTCTCGTAGACGCCCTTGCCGGCGGCCTCGGCGAACGTCAGCTCGGTGATGGAGTGGATCACGTGCGCCTGTCGCGCCAGACCGAACTCCTGCACCTGCTTGGCGCACGCGACCTGGTCCGCCGCCCAGGTGGTGATGAAGACGACGTCCGCCTTCGCGGCCGCCACCTTCGGCAGGAACGGCAGGAAGTCGCGGGTGCCGAGCGGCGCCCAGGTGACGCCGGTCCACTCGGCCCCGACGTCCTTGGCCACGATGGAGTAGGCGCGCTCGAACATCTGCGGCCAGGAGTAGTTGTTGGCGAGCATGTGCCATTTCTTGCCGAGCTTCTGCTGGTTGACGAAGTGCGCCGCGGCGGCCGCCGTCTGGTAAGGGGAGAGGTTGTTGCCGAACTGGTACTTGCACATCTTCCCCTTGACGGTCAGGAAGTTCTGCCCGAAAAAGCTCACGACCACGTCGTTCTTGCAGCCGACCTCGGCCATCGCGATGCCCTCGAAGCCGACGATGGCGCCCACGAGGAACGGCGCCTTCTCGACCTCGACCAGCTCCGTGGCCTTGCGCTTGGCAACCTCCGGCTTGAACTCGGAGTCGCGGACGATCGTCTCGACTTTCCGGCCCAGCACGCCGCCGTCGGCATTGACGTCCTCGACGGCGATCTGCGTCGCCGCGAGCATCTCCTGCGCCTCCAGCGCCATCGGCCCCGTCATCGGTACCACGACGCCGAGCTTGATGGGCTGCTCACCGAGCGCGAGACGGTTGACGAACGGGAACCCGCCGACCGTCGCGGCCGCGCCGGCGCCGGCAAACGCTTTCAGGATGGTACGTCGTGTCATTGCGTTCGTCCTCCATGGACTCGCGGTGACCCGCCGAGGCGCGCATACGTATAGCACAGCCGCTTGACAGACCGCCACGGAAGTCTGATACGAGGCGTATGCACGTCGGCCTGATCCTGGCGCTCACCATCCGTGGCCTCGCGATCAGCTCGTACGACGCCATGCGGCGCGTGGCGGCGCAGGCGGAGGCGGCGGGCTTCGACTCCGTGTGGCTCTGCGATCATTTTCTGACGCTGGCGCCGGATGCGTACGTCGAGGATGCCGGCATCGCGCGGGGCGACACGCCGCGCGCGGACGGCGAGCGCTCCATGCCGCTGCTCGAGTGCTGGACGGCGCTGTCGGCGCTGGCCAGGGACACGACGCGGGTGCGCCTGGGCACCAGCGTGCTGTGCAACTCGTATCGCCACCCGTCGGTCCTGGCGAAGATGGGCGCAACGCTCGATGTGATCAGCGGCGGCCGGCTCGACCTCGGACTCGGCGCCGGCTGGTTCGAGCGCGAGTACCGGGCGTATGGGATTCCGTTCCCGCGCATCGGCGAGCGCATCGCGCAGCTGGACGAGGCCGTGGACGTCATTCGCGCCATGTGGACGGAGACCCGGCCGACGTTCACGGGCAAGCACTACGCGATCGACGACGCCGTCTGCGAACCGCCGCCGCTGCAGCGCCCGCGCCCGCCGATCTGGATCGGCGGCGAGGGCGACCGCGTGCATCGCGTTGCCGCCCGCGCCGCCGACGGTGTCAATGTCCGCTGGTGGTCGCCGGAGCGCATCGTGGCGCGGACGGCGTTTCTCGGTGCGGCCTGTCGCGAGTACGGGCGCGATCCCGCCGCGCTGCGCCGGTCGGTCACTGCACTGCTCGTGCTCGATCGCGATGCCCACCGCGTCGACGCCACGCGCGGCCGCTTCGCGGCCATCCCCGCCGACGGCCACATCGCCGGGACGCCGGATCGGTGCATCGCGCGGCTGCGCGAGTATCTGGCGGCCGGCGTGCGCCACGTGCTGCTGACGATTCCCGACGTTGCCTCGTCGGCTGCGCTGGAGCTCGCCGCTCGCGAGGTCCTGCCGGCGCTGCGCGAAGAGGCCGCGCGACACAAGGAGCCTGCATGAGCGGAGACGACGTGCAGTACCTGCGCCCCACGGAGTTCATCGACTCCGACCACCCCGACATCGTGGCCAAGGCGCGCGAGCTCACGCGCGGCTGCACGAGCGACAAGGAGCGGCTCGAGCGCATCTATCTATTCGTCCGCGACCTGCCGTACGACATCCTGGCGTCGTTCCGCTACCTGGCCGAAGGCAAGCGCCGCGCGAGCGACGTGCTGCAGGCCGGCCACGCGTTTTGCATGGGCAAGGCGTCGGCGTTCGTGGCGCTGTGCCGCGCGAGCGGCATCCCGGCGCGCATCGGCTTTCAGCAGCTGCACTGCCCGGACAAGCCGTTCATGTCGGAGGAGGTGCGACGGCTGTGGGGCGACCGCACGTTGCCCTGGCACTCGCTGGGCGAGGCGCGCCTCGCCGGCAAGTGGCTGAAGCTCGACGCGACCATCGACGCGCCGACGGCGGCGGCCAAGGGGCGTCCGTACGCGCGCGAGTTCGACGGTGAGCACGACATCCCGACCGTCGAGGGGCCCATCCTGAAAGACCTCGAGAGCCACGCCGACTATCCGGGTGAGGTCGCCGAGTGGTACGAGACCATGGCGCGCGAGGTGATGCGCGCGGTGAAGGAGGCGGAGGCGGCCGCGCCCATCGCGCGCGACGACCGCTTCTGGCAGGGGCCGACGGCGCGCTAGCCGAAGCCCGTTACGCGCGCGGGTCCAGGGCGTCGCGCACGGCGTCGCCCACGAAATTCAGGCCGAGGACGGTGACGAGGAGCGCGGCGCCCGGCCCGAACACGATCCACGGCGCCTGCTGCAGATAGCCGCGGCCGGCGTTGATCATGCTGCCCCACGATGCCGCCGGCGGCTGGATGCCGAGGCCGAGGAAGGACAGCGACGCCTCGGCGAGGATGGCGAAGGCGACGCTGAGCGAGGCCTGCACCACCATGGGCGCCGTCGCGTTGGGCACGACGTGGCGCGCGGCGATGCGCCAGCCGGGCGCGCCGAGGGCGCGGGCGGCGTCCACGTAGTCGCGCGCGGTGATCGACAGGACCTGCGCGCGCATGAGCCGCGCGAACGTCGGTGTGTAGACGACGCCGAGCGCAATGAGCACGCCGCCGAGCCCGGCGCCCAGGACGGCGCCCAGGGCCAGCGCCAGCACGAGCGGCGGAAACGACAGCACGGCGTCCATCAGCCGCATCACCACGCCGTCGACGCGGCCACGCGCGTAGCCGGCCACGAGCCCGAGGACACCGCCGGTCACCAGCGCGATGGCGACCGACACGAAGCCGGCGATGAGCGACACGCGCGCGCCCCACACCACGCGCGACAGCACGTCGCGCCCGACGTTGTCGGTGCCGAGCGGGTGCGCGCGGCTCGGCCGTGCCAGCGTATGCGCGAGATCCTGCTTCAGTGGATCGTGGGGCGCCACCGCCGGCGCCGCCACCGCGACCAGCAGCGCGAGCAGCAGCACGAGGACGCCCACCGCAGCCAGCCTCGTGCGCGCGGCACGGCGAAGCGCCTTGAACCGCGGCCGGCCGGGCCCCACGTCGGCAAAGGCGGCGATCGGCGAGCGGCGGTCAGCGGTATCGGATGCGAGGGTCGATCCAGCCATAGAGCATATCCACGAGCAGGTTGCAGACGATGAACCCGAGCGCGATGAGGAGCACCACGCCCTGGACGAGGGGGTAATCGCGCGCGAAGACGGCATCGACCACGAGCCGGCCCACACCGGGCAGCGCGAACACGTACTCGGTGATCACCGCGCCGCCGATGAGCGTGCCGAGCTGCAGGCCGAGCACGGTGACGACCGGGAGCAGCGCGTTCTTCAGCACGTGCCGGCGCATGATGCGCCACTCGGCCACGCCCTTGGCGCGGGCGGTCCGTACGTAGTCCTCGCCGAGCGCGTCGACGAGGCTCGAGCGCAGCGTGCGCGTGACGACCGCGCCGAGCGCCAGTCCGAGCGTCACGCCGGGCAGGAGGAGCGAGCGGAAGCCGTCCCACGGCTCCTCCAGCGGATCCACGTAGCCGGAGATCGGCAGCCACCGGAGGATGACGCCGAACAGGAAGATCAGCAGGAGCGCGAGCAGGAAGTTCGGCATGCAGATGCCGAAGAGCGCGAACGTCGTGCCCGCGCGGTCCACCGCCGTGTTGCGGCGGTACGCGGACACGAGGCCGACCGGGAACGCGACCAGCAGCGAGATGGCCATGGCCAGCACGGCGAGCTGCAGGCTCGGGCGGAGGCGACGGCCGACGTTCTCGACGACCGGCTCGCCGTTGCGGATGGACCGGCCGAGATCGCCGCGGAGCACGCGCGCCATCCACGCCGCGTACTGGACCGGAATCGCGCGGTCGAGGCCGAGCTCGGCGCGCAGCGCGGCCTTGGCGACCGGATCCTGCGACTCCGCGAGCATCGCGTCGATGGGATCGCCCGGTGTGAGGTGCAGCAGCGCAAAGACACCGGCCGTCACCAGGAGCAGGACGGGGACGGTCGCCCCCAGACGGCGGAGGATCAGGCCGCCCACGTCACCTCAGCCAGACGTCCTTGAAGCGCATCATGCCGTCCGGGATCGGCTCGTAACCGACCACGCGCGGGCTGAAGGCCTTCGGCTCGATGGGGTGCACGATGTAGATCATCGGCAGCTCTTCTTGCAGGATCTTCGTGATCTCGCTGAAGAGCCGCTTGCGCTCCGCCTGGCTCGGCGCCTCGCGGCTCTTGTCGAGCAGCGCATCGAGCTGGGCGTTGGAGATGCCCGACCAGTTGAGCGACGTCCCCGGCGAGGTCTTGAAGAACTGGTAGATGTTGCCGTCCGGATCGGGCCGCCCACTCCACTGGTAGCTGATCATGTCGAAGTTCTTGTTGTTGCCGTCCGAGATCAGCGTGGCGGAGTCGACCAGCTTGATCTTGGCCGTGATGCCGGCCTCGGCCAGCTGGGCCTGGATGACCTCGGCCTCCTGGATGTTGATCGGGATGTTGTTGGTGGTGAGGGTGAACGTGAAGCCGCCGGGCTGTCCGGCCTCGGCCAGCTTGGCCCTGGCGCGAGCCAGATCTCGGCGGATCGGCGCGATCGACTTGTCGTACGCCCAGCTCGTCGGTGGCACCGGCCCGTTGGCGGGGACGCCGACGCCGAGCCACACGCCTTTCACGATCTGCTCGACGTCGATGGCGGCCGCCACCGCCTGCCGCAGCGGCTTGCTGCTGAACGGCGCCCGCGTCTGATTCAGCTGGTACGAGAACGCGGCGAGCGACGGCACGTCGACGACCACGACGTTGCGGTCCGCCTTCACGGCGGCGACGTCGCGCGGCTGCACGTAGTCCATGGCGTCGATCTCGCCGGACTGAAGGCTCTGGAGCTTGACGGTGTCGTCGGGGATCGGCCGGTAGCGAACGCGGTCGAGGTAGGGCCCGCCGCGCTTGTCCCAGTACGCCTCGTTGCGCTTGAGCACGAGCTGCGCGTCCTTCACCCACTCGACGAACTCGAAGGGGCCGGTGCCGGCCCCCTTGGCGTTGCGCTCGAGCTCCGAGCCGCGCTCCTGGACGACCTTGGGCGAGACCATCATGCCGGCGCGGTCGGTGAGCGTGGCGAGCAGGGCGGCGTCGGGGCGCTTGAGATTGAGCCTGACGGTGGACGCGTCGACGACGTCGACGGTGTCGATGCTGGCGACCTCACCCTTGCGCACGGACTTCGGCTCGTTCTTCATGCGCAGGAAGTTGAACTTCACGGCCTCGGCGTTGAACTCGGTGCCGTCGTGGAACTTCACGCCGCGGCGCAGCTTGAACACCAGCGTCCGGAGATCCGGCTGCTGCCAGGACTCCGCCAGCCCGGGCCGGACGCCGAGCTTCGCGTCGAGCGTCACCAGGGGCTCGTAGATGTTGTGGTAGACCTGCCGGTCGATCTTGCTGCCCGACAGGTGCGGATCCATGGTGGCCGCCTCGATGTAGAACCCGACCCGCAGCGTGCCGCCGCGTCTGGGCGTCGGCTGCGCGCCCGCGCGGCGGGGGGTGAGCGTGATGGCGTGGGCGCCGGCCGCGGCCGAGGCGGCGAGGAATCGTCGACGTGAAAGCATGGGTCTCCTCCGCGCGGAACAATACCGCAGAACTCCGGCTGGCGCTGGCGCTCCGCCGCCATCGGCGTTACGATCTCGGCCACCGATCGCGCGTGAGTCGACGCCCAAGGGAGCGCGCCAATGGAAGACCGCCTGATTTCCGGTGACAACCACATCGACCTCACCTACTGCCCACCGGATCTGTGGTCTTCCCAGGCGCCCGCGAAGTGGAAGCTCATGGTGCCGCGCGTCGAGGAGCTGGAGGACGGCCTCCACTGGTTCGTCGACGCGCAGGATCGCGGGATGTGGAACGGCGTCGGGCCCGGCTTCCTCAAGTACCAGAAGGGCGCCTTCGGGCACATCGACGAGATGAAGGAGCTGGGGTTCGAGTGGAGCAACGCGCCGGGGACCAGGCCGCGGCCGACCACGCCGGAGCTCCGCCTCGCCGATCTCGATCGCGACGGGGTGGAAGCGGAGGTCGTGTACGGCTGTCTGATGATCAACGACCTCATCGCCAGCGCCGAGCAGCGGAGCTGGGCCAACAAGGTCTACAACGACTGGGCGGCCGACTTTGCGAAGCGCTCGGATGCAACTCGCGTGTTCCCCCTGGCCATCATCCCCAACACGGATCCGAAGGACGCCGCGGCCGAGGTGCGCCGCTGTGCGCGGATGGGGCTGCGCGGCGGCGACCTGGCCTTCAAGCGCATGACGCCGCCGCTCTACCACCACGACTGGTACGCACTCTGGGAAGCGGCGGCCGAGTGCCACTTTCCCATCTCCTTTCACTCCACCGGGTTCAAGGCGCTGCGTGCCCCGGACACGCCGGAAATGGAGAAGGAGTACAACCTGCAGTGGCGGCTGGTGCGCTCGGCGCTCTTCCAGCTCGACACCATGGAGGTGCTCGTGTCCGTGCTCGCCTCCGGCGCCTGCGAGAAGTACCCGGACTTCAAGTTCGTGCTGGGCGAGTCGGGCGTCACGTGGCTGCCGTACGTGTTCGATCGGCTCGACACCGAGTATCACGACCGGGCGCGCGCGTTGAACTTCTCGATGAAGCCCAGCGACTACTTCAAGCGTCAGGGCTTCGTCACCTATCAACAGGATCAGTACCTGGAGCCGATCATCCCGCTCATCGGCGAGGACAACATCATCTGGGGCTCGGATTACCCGCACCCGGACTGCATCTGGCCCGAGTCCCACGCCACCATCGAGAAGAACCTCGCGGGCATTCCGGATCGGGTGCGCCGCAAGATCACGTTCGAGAACGTGTGCAGGCTGTACGACCTGCCGCAGGGAAAGGACGCACGATGAACGTTCCGTCGCTGGCCGGAAAAGTCTCGGCGGCCGAGTGGGAGGCGCGGATCGACCTCGCCGCTGCCTACCGGCTGGTCTCGCTCTACAAGTGGGAAGATCTCGTCTTCACGCACATCACGCTGCGCGTGCCCGACGCGGAGGACCAGTTTCTGATCAACCCCTACGGGCTCTTCTTCGACGAGATCACCGCGTCGAGCCTGGTGAAGATCGACCTCCAGGGCCGGAAGCTGCAGGATTCTCCCTTCGAGGTGAATCCGGCCGGCTTCGTGATCCACAGCGCCATCCACGCCGCGCGGCACGACGCCCGCTGTGTGATGCACACGCACACGGTGAACGGCGTCGCCGTGTCGGCGCAGCGCGCCGGCCTGCTGCCGATCTCGCAGCACTCGATGTTCAGCCTCGGCAGCCTCGCGTATCACGACTTCGAGGGCCCGGCGCTGAACGACGATGAGAAGCCGCGCCTGGTCGCCGACCTCGGGGACCAATCCTCGTTGATCCTTCGCAACCACGGGCTGCTCACGGTCGGCGAGACGGTGGCCGACGCGTTCGTGGCGATGTACTACCTCGAGGTCTCCTGCGCCATCCAGGTTCGTGCGCAAAGCGGCGGCGAGCTCATCCCGGTGCCGAAAGAGGTGCTCGATCAGGCGGTGTCCCGGACGCGCCAGGGGCCGCGCGTGTGGCCGGGCCTGCTGCGTCGCCTGGATCGGCTGGATCCCTCGTACAAGAACTGAGCGCGCTCCCGAGGAGGAGGACGGCATGAAGGACGGGCTGCGGTTCGTCGACTGCGACATGCACATCATGGAGCCGCCCGATCTCTTCGAGCGCCATCTCGACCGGCGCTTCCGCGATCGCGTGAGCCTGCCGATCGGCAAGGACGGCCAGCCCGTGCGCGGCACCATCATCATCGACGGGCTGCCGACGACCATGGACGCGGAGCTGCAGCAGTACCGCAAGAAGAGCAAGGGCGTCGATACCGCCAACAGCTCCCAGCCGCTGTCCGGCTCGCGCATCGCCGGGCGGCTCGACTTCGCCATCGCGCGCAAGTACGACCCCGAGGCGCAGCTGATGGGCATGGACATGGAGGGCGTGGACATCGCCGTCCTGTTCCCGACGACAGGGCTCAGCCTCCTGGCCCGCGACAACATGGACCCGCAACTCTCGCTGGCGCTCTGCGAGGCGTACAACAACTGGATCTACGAGTTCACCCGCTTCAGTCCGGCGCGGCTGAAGTTCGTGGCCATGCTGCCGCCGCACGACGTCCACCTGGCGTGCCGCGAGCTGCTGCGCTGCGTGCGCGAGCTCGGCGCCGTCGGCTCGTTCATGCGGCCGAACCTCGTGAACGGTCACTTCTGGCACTCGAACTACTGGGAGCCGCTGTACACGCTGCACGAGGACCTCGACGTGACGTGGGGATTCCACGAGGGCACGGGCGCCTGGTACTCGCACATGAACGTGCTGTACGGCGAGAACCGGTTCTATCGCCACGTGGCCAGCCACTGGATCGAGATGCAGCAGGCGCTCATCGCCATGCTGATCGGCGGCGTCTTCGAGTTCCACCCTCGTCTGCGCGTGGGCTTTCTGGAGGCGCAGAACTCGTGGGTGCCCGGGCTGCTGTCGCGCATCGAATGGGACTATCCGCAATACCGCGAGTCGCACGCGCCGTACCTGTCGCTCACGCCGAGGGAGTATTTCCGGCGCAACTGCTGGGCGGCAGTGGAGGGGAGCGAGCCGGAGATCGAGGCGACGGCGTCGCTGATCGGCGCCGACCGCATGTGCATCTCCACCGACTATCCGCACTTCGACTCGAACTTCCCCAACGTGTCGTCGAACCTGATGAAGCGCGTGCCGCGCGAGGTCGCCGCGCAGATCTTCATGGGCGGAGCCAGGCTCTACAACTTCTCCGACACCGACTTCGCGAAGGCGGACGCCGCGGCGG
>DATAOC010000010.1:0-16372 GCA_036265915.1 Candidatus Methylomirabilota bacterium
TCGAGATCCATGTTCTCGGCATCGAGCACCTGGTCGAGCTGGTCCTGCACCTTGGGATCTTCGGGACCGAGCGCCTTCTTGAGCCCCTCGCCCAGCGCCTCCAAGTCCAAAAAGTACAGGTTGAAGATGCGATCGAACGTCTCGAGGTCGCGCGCTTCCTTCACGAGCGTGGCGGCCAGCGTCGACTTGAAGGTCTCGCGGTCGAGCAGGCCGACCTCCGCGCTGGCGGACAGCGCATCGAGCGCCTCGGCGGTGGAGATACGGAGCTCCGCCCGCCGCAGATCGCCGATGAACTCGAGGATCCTTTCTTCCACTATTTGGTCTCGGCCAGGACCTTGTCGAGGGCGCCCTTCACCCGCTCGATGTCTTTCTCGTACTTCACGAGCATGGTGAGCGTGGACTCCACCAGCGAGGGGTCGAGCTCCTTGGCGTTGAGGATCACCAGCGAGCGCGCCCAGTCGATCGACTCCGACACCGACGGCGGCTTGCGCAGCTCCAGGGCCCGGATCTTCTGCACGGCGGCCACCACCGCCCGGGCCAGTCGCTCGGGCGCCTCGGGGACCTTGAGCCGGATGATCTCCAGCTCGTCCGCGGGCGCCGGGAAATCGATGAAGAGGTGCAGGCAGCGCCGCTTGAGCCCATCCGAGAGCTCGCGGGCGTTGTTCGAGGTGAGCCCCACCAGCGGGATGTGCCGCGCCTTCACCGTCCCGAGCTCCGGCACCGACACCTGGAAATCGGAGAGCACCTCGAGGAGGAACGCCTCGAACTCCGGCTCGGCCTTGTCGATCTCGTCGATGAGCAGGACCACCGGCAGCTCCGACTGGATCGCGGAGAGCAGCGGCCGCGGCGACAGAAACCGGTACGAGAAGAACGCGTCGTCCTGGCCGGCGATGCGCGCGACGGCGTCGGGCAGCGACGGCGCGTCGGCGATGAGCTCGCCGATGCGCTCCTTCAGCAGCTGCGTGTAGAGCAGCTGCTTGGCGTACTTCCACTCGTAGAGCGCCTTGCCCTCGTCGAGCCCCTCGTAGCACTGCAGGCGGATGAGCGGGCGCGCCGTGATGTCGGCCAGCGTCTTGGCGAGCTCGGTCTTCCCGACGCCGGCCGGCCCTTCGATGAGCACGGGACGTCCCATGCGCTCGGCGAGGTAGACGACCGTGGCGATCCGCCGCCCGGCGATGTAGCGGGCGTTCTTGAACTGTTGCTGGACGTCCTCGACCGAGTCGAACATGTCGCCCCCGTTGTGTCGGACAGGAATGCGGGATGAATCCCGGTTCATTGTATCCCAGACGATGTCGAGGACGCCCACCCCCGCGCGCGCTGTGTACAATCGCCGCATGACGGACGGCGAGACAGCCGCGCGCTACCACCGCTGGCAGCTGCGGCTTGCCATCGCGCGCGTGGTCCTGCTCGCCGCGCTGCTGCTTGCCGTGCAGGTCACCGGCGCCGGCCGCGCGCTCGCGGAGGCCGCCGCGCGGCTCTTCCACGCCCCCGCCGCGCAGGTGGCGCTGGTCGCGCTCGTCCTCGGCGCGAGCCAGACGATCCTTGGACTGCCACTGGGATGGCTGTCGGGCTTCGAGCTTCCACGCCGGTACGGCCTGCTCCACCAGCCGCTCGGCGGCTGGCTGGCGGATCGCCTGAAGGCGGCAGTCCTCGGCGGCGCCGTCGCGCTGGCGGGAGTGGAGGCGCTGTACGCGCTGCTGCGCGCGACACCGATGTGGTGGCTCGCGCTCGCCGGACTCGCCTTCGCGTTCTCGATCGTCGTGACCGCGGTGCTGCCCGTGTGGGTGCTGCCGCTGTTCTACCGGCTCACACCGCTCGCCGACGAGACGCTTCGCGCGCGGCTGCTGGCCCTCGCGGGGCGGGCAGGCGTCCCGGCGATCGGCGTGTGGGTCGCCGATCAATCGCGCAAGAGCCGGACGGCGAACGCCGCGGTGATCGGGCTGGGCCGCACCCGCCGCATCCTTCTGTACGACACCTTGACGGCGTCGTTCCGTCCCGACGAGATCGAGGCCGTGCTGGCGCACGAGCTCGGACACCACGTCCACCGCGACATGCAACGCGGCCTGCTGGTGCAGGGCGCGCTCAGCATCGCCACATTCTGGATCGCCGATCGGGCGCTGCGCGCCGGTGTCGGGCTCTGGAGCCTCGCGGGTCCCGATGACCTCGCGGGGATGGCGTGGCTTGCGCTGGTTCTGCTCGGCGTCGGTCTGCTGTCGGCGCCTCTCGTCAATGGCTTCTCGCGACTCATCGAGCGGCAGGCCGACGACTTCGCGCTCACCCTGACCCGCAATCCCGGCGGCTTCATCGGCGCCATGGAGCGTCTCGCGTCGCTGAATCTGGCCGAGCGGCGACCGCATCGGCTCAAGGAGCTGATGCTCTACTCGCACCCCGCGCTCGACCGCCGCATCGCCCGCGCACGCGCGGCGTCGTGAACGAAGGAGAGACCATGACCGTCCGCGCCACGCTCCGCCAGCTCGTCAACCGCCGCAACGGCGTCGTCGTCCCGGGCGCCTACGACGGCATCTCCGCGCGGCTCGTCGAGCGCGCCGGCTTTCCGGCTGTCTACATGAGCGGCTACGGCACGTCGGCATCCCGGCTCGGGCTGCCGGACCTGGGCTACGCCGGCCTCGCCGAGATGGCCGACCACGCGCGCAATCTGGCCGCCGCGGTGGCGATCCCGCTGATCGCGGATGCCGACACCGGCTACGGCAACGCGCTCAGCGTGCGGCGCACGGTGCAGGCGTACGAGGCGGCCGGCGTGGCCGCGCTGCACATCGAGGACCAGGTCGCGCCCAAGCGCTGCGGCCACCTGTCCGGACACCAGATCGTCCCGCGCGGCGAGTTCGCGGGAAAGATCCGGGCGGCGGTGGAGGCGCGCACGGATCCGGACCTGCTGATCATCGCGCGCACCGACGCCATCTCGGCCATGGACTTCGACGAGGCGCTCCGCCGCGGCGAGGCGGCCGCCAAGGCGGGCGCCGACATGCTGTTCATCGAGGCGCCGCGCGACGAGGCGCAGGTCCAGCGTGTCGCGGGCGCCTTCGACACGCCGTTGCTCTACAACTACGCGCCCGGCGGCCGCTCGCCACTCCTGCCCTTCCCGCGCCTGCGCGAGCTCGGCTACGCCATCGTGCTGCTCCCCATCGACGCACTGCTGGTCGGCGTGCGTGCCATCGCGCAGTTCCTGGTGGAGGTCAAGCAGCGGGATGACGTGCTGTCGCTCGCCGACCGCTACATGCCGTTCGGCGACTTCAACCGGCTCATCGGCGCCGTGGAGCAGATGGCGATGGCGGACCGGTACAAGGACGGCTGATCAGGCGGCCTTGAGCAGGCGGCCGATCGACTCGATCAGCAGATCGACGTCGTAGGGCTTGGTGAAGATCTCGATGGCGTCGGTCGGCCCCACGAAGCGCTCGAGCGCGGGCTTGTTGGTGGTGGTGATGATGAACGTGCGCTCATCCATCACCCGGCTCGTGCGGAGCAACCGCAGGAACGCCCAGTTCTGCTCGTACGGCGGCGAGATGTCCCAGATGACGACGCGCGGGTCGCGCGATTCCATCAGCTGGACGATGTCCGTCCGGCCGCGCTTGATGTCGTCCACGTGCGCGGTCACCACCTCCCAGCCCTCCCGCTCCAGGAGGGTCCGGAGCATGTCGACGGTATCCTCGCTCGAGTTCACGACCGCGATGGTGGGCATGGCATCGGGGGCTTGCGAATTCGATGCCGACACGCGCGGGCCTCCGCGATCCCCGGCGTCGTCGCCGGGCGGCGCCGGGCGCCGCCTGCTATGCTGCCTGCGCGATGGCGAACTGGGCTGCAGTCCTTGCCGCGGACGGTTCGCTGATCTCGGCCCTGGGCGTGGGATTCGTGCTCGGCCTGCGCCACGCGCTCGACGCCGACCACGTGGCCGCGGTGTCGACATTCGTCGGCCAGAACCGGAACGTCTATCGATCGTGCGTGATCGGCACGTTGTGGGGCATCGGCCACACCGCCGCCCTCCTGGCCGCCGCCCTCGTCACCAGCGTGCTGCGGCTTCGCATTCCACCCGACGTCGGTCGCACGCTCGAAGGCGTGGTCGCGGTGGTCGTCGTCGCCCTCGGCGCCAACGTGCTGCTCCGCTCGCTCGGGGGGCTGCGCCTGCATCGGCACGAGCACGCGCATGACGGCGCCTCGCACCGGCACCTGCACCTGCACCTGGGTGCCGAGACCGCGCACCGCCACGTGCACCTCATCCGCGGCGCGCGGCGGCCCGTGCTCATGGGCGCGCTCCACGGACTGGCCGGCAGTGCGGCGCTGCTGCTGCTGGTGCTGGCCACGATGCCATCGACGCTGGCGGCCCTGCTCTACGTCGCCGTGTTCGGGATCGGCTCGACGCTCGGCATGCTGATCGTGAGCGGGCTGATCGGCATTCCGTTCGCGGTCAGCGGATCGGCGCGGCTACGCCTGGGTCTCCAGCTCGCCGTCGGCGTGGGCAGCATCGGCGTCGGGGTCGCGATGCTGCGCGCACTCGCCGCCGCGTGACGCCGCGCTGGGGGTTTGGTGCGCCTGGAGGGAATCGAACCCCCGACCCTCAGATTCGAAGTCTGATGCTCTATCCAACTGAGCTACAGGCGCATCGCGAAGCGAGCCGATAAATCGAACCCGATCATAGCTCACTCCATCCGCCCTGTGCGCGTCGTGCGCGTAATGGCGCGCGGCTATATCGCGATTCTTCTATATAAAGCCATCGATGCTAACGTACCGCGCCGTGCCGACGACGACTGCACTGGTCGCTGCGCTCATCCTCGAACGGCCACTCTGCATGGACTGTCTGGTGTCCCGCGCTGACGTGAGCGAACGCGAGGTCGAAACCGCATTGAGCGCCATCGCGCGCGCGATGGCCGTCGACCGCAGAATCGACCGATGTCGGGCATGCGGCTCGGAGAAGCTCATCGTCGTCGCAGGGCGACCCGAACGCTCGTAGCCCGTCGCAACGCCACGGCAGCGTGCGGAGCGGAGCCGACGATCCGCTAGGCGGCGCGGGCGGCCAGCACGCCGGCAACGGTGTCGGCCAGCAGGTCGGGATCGATCGGCTTCGCGACGTGCACCTGGAAGCCGGCCGCGAGCAGCCGCTCGCGGTCGTCGCGGCCGGCGAACGCGGTGAGCGCGATGGCCGGGATGGGACGCCGGCCTCGCACACGCTCGAGCTCCCGCAGCGCCTCGACCAGCGCGTAGCCGTCGCGATGCGGCATGCCGACGTCGCTGACCAGGACGTCGATGTCCTCGCGATCGAGCACGGCCAGCGCCTCGTCGACGGACGCGACGACATGCGTCGTGGCGCCACGCCCGACGAGCGCCACGCGGATCAGCTCGCGCGAGTCCTCGTGATCCTCGACCGCGAGCACGCGGACACTCTCGAGTGGCCGCTCGTGACCGCGCAGCGTACGGGGCAGCGCGGCGGGCTCGCGACGGCCCAACGCGCCGGCGGTCGGCAGCGTCAGCGTGAACGTGGCGCCGCAGCCCTGCCCCTCGCTGGCGGCCTCGATCGTCCCTCCGTGCATGTCCACCAGATGCCGGACGATGGCGAGCCCGAGGCCGAGGCCTCCGCGACCGCGCGTGCGGCTGCCGTCGCCCTGGCGGAAGCGGTCGAAGATGTGCGGCAGAAGGGCCGGCGCGATACCGACGCCCGTGTCCTGGACGATGAGCCGCACGCGGTCCTGCTCGCCGGCGAGCGACACGCTGATGCGACCGCCGGCGGGCGTGAACTTGATCGCGTTCGATAGCAGGTTCGCGACCACCTGCTGCAGCCGCACGGCGTCGCCGACCACCACCCCCACCGATGGCTCGGCGGTGACCTCGAGCGCGAGGCCGGAGACCTCCGCCTCGCGCCGCAGCGATTGCACCGCTTCGTTCACGACCGCCGCGATGTCGACGCGCTGCTGATCCACCTTGATCTTGCCCGCGACGATCCGGGAGACGTCGAGCAGATCGTCGATGAGCTTGGCCTGCAGCCGCGTGTTGCGCTCGATCGTTTCCAGCGCGCGCGCCGTCTGCTCGGCATCGAGCCGCGTGCCCCGCAGCATCCGTACCCAGCCGAGCATCGAGGTCAGCGGCGTCCGCAGCTCGTGGGACAGCGTGGCGAGGAACTCGTCCTTCGACCGGTTCGCGGCCTCGGACGCCGCCAGCGCCTGCTGCTCGCGTGCCAGCAGGCTTGCGTTGTGGATGGCGAACGCGGCCTGCTCCGCGAGGCGGACGAGCACCGCCTCGTCGCGGTCGGTGAAGGGCCGGCTCGCCGTGTTGGCGACGTAGAGCAGGCCCTCGACGCGTGCCTCGACGCGGATCGGCACGACCATCACCGCCTGGCTGCTCAAGGCCTGCGCGATGCCGTCGTAGTGCCGGGTGATGCCGGCGTCGCGCGCATAATCGTCGGTCCGCAGCGGACGCCCCGTCTCCATGACGCGGCCGCCGAGGCCCCGGCCGCGCTCGATGCGCTCGGTCGGCAATGGCACGTCGACGGCCGCCACGCGCTGCCGCAGCTGCATCGCGTCGGGGTTGCCCGGCTGCGCGAGCGCGATGGTCGCGCCATCGGCACGGCACAGCTCGCGGGCGCTCTCGCACACCGAAAGCAGGATGGTGTCCAGGTCCAGCCGCGCGTTGATGCGCTGGGTGAGGGCGGCGAGCATCGTGGATTCGCGCTCGCGACGCCGCAGCTCATCCTCCGCCTCCCGGCGCGCGGTGACGTCGCGCAGGACGGAGACGTGACGGCCGGGCATGACGTCCGCCGTCGCCGCGAACTCGACCGTTCGCTCGCCGGCGTCGGGGCGCATCAGCCGAAACGTGCCCCTCGCCGTCCCTTTGCGGAGGAATTCCCGCCACTCCGCGTCCACGTCGGCGCCGGCCACGGTGAAGTCGTGCAGGCCGCGGCCGAGCAGCTCCGCGCGCGCGACGCCGAACAGCTCCTCGGCGGCGGGGTTGCAGTCGACGTAGCGGCCGTCGTCGTCGGCGACGACGATCGCGTCCAGGGTCGAGGTGAAGATCGCCCGCAGCTGCGCCTCGCTGGCGCGCAGGGCGTGCTCCACGCGCTCGCGCTCGCGCGCGGCGGTGACGATGGCGGTGCCGAGACTGGCCACCTCGGCGATGCCCGAGGCGCGCGGCGCCACCGGCTCTCCGTGGCCGAGCGCCTCGGCCGCGTCGACCAGGCTCTCGATCGGCCGCGACACGCGTCGGCCGAGGGCCAGCGCGAGCAGCGCGCCACCGAGGAGCAGCACGAGGCCGCCGCCGACGGCGATGGCCAGCGAGCGACGCAACGGCGTGTCGACGATCTCGGTCGGCACCGAGACGGCCACCGTCCAGCCGGCGAAGGCGGAGCGCCCGTGCGCGAGATACGACGGCACGCCGGCGTCGTCGCCGAGCGCGGCCCCCGGTACCGACGTCCCCGCGCGCAGGGCCGGGGACGCCGTCCGACCGAACCACGCCTCCGGCTCGTGGCTGCGCGCCAGCACGGTCCCGTTGCGGTCGAGCAGGGTGGCCGTCCAGTGCGCAGGCAGCGAGTGGGCGGCGATGAACGCGCTGAGCGCGTCGAGATCGAGCATGGCGCCGAGCGCGTACCGCAGCTCCCCGTCGCGCACGACCGGCACCAGCATCACGATGGCCGGCGTCTGCCGGCCGGGGCGCTCGCTCGTCAGCTCCGAGAACACGGGCCGCCGCGTCTCGCGCAACTCGCGGAAATACGCACGCTCGGCGATGGAGCGGCCGAGGGACGCGTCGACGGCGGTCTTCGACACCAGCCGCACGTCGCCCTGCGCGTCGGCGAGGAACACGAGGTGCCAGCGGGGCTGCGTCGGCACCACGCGCTGCACGTGCGCGCCAAAATGCGACAGATCACCGGTATCGAGGTGGAGCGAGCCGGCCAGCGCCTCCAGCGCCTTCACCGACATTTCGAGCTCCCGGTCGACGGCCAGCGTCAGCGCGTGCGTGACGTCGCGCAGCTCCCGCTCGGTGGAGGCGCGGCCCTCGCGGCCGAACAGCGCGAGCATCGCGAACGCAAAGACGAGAACGGGCACCACGGCCACCATGACGAGGCTCAGGAGCTGTCGTCGCAGAGACGTGGCCGGCCGCGTGGCGCGCATGACCCGTTGTGAGGATAGCGCGCGCCCGGAGCAATGACCACTTGTCGCGCGGCGCCGTGGGAAAACATTTTCCCACCGGCCTCGCCGGCGGCGGTGCCTCTTGAATACCGTCTATGGGTGCTGCCCCTCGCCGCGGCGGCGCTGCCGGCGCGCCGGCTCGGCCGGGGCCATGGTGGTATAGTGGCGGGCGGCCACGCACGCCAGCTCGGGGCGACAGGCTCAGGAGACCTCCATGACCGGCGTCAAGGACCGCATCGGATCGGCTGTCGAGCGTCTTGCCGACGAGCTCGAGTCGCTCTCCCGCCGCATCCACGACAACCCCGAGCTCGGATACCAGGAGGTGAAGGCCGCCGCCTGGCTCTCCGACTTCCTCGACCGGCACGGGTTCAAGGTCGAGCGCGGCCTCGCCGGCATCGAGACGGCGTTTCGCGGCACGCTCGAGCGCGGCGACGGCCCGACCATCGCCATTCTGTGCGAGTACGACGCGCTCCCGGCCATCGGCCACGCCTGCGGCCACAACGTCATCGCAACGGCGGGTGTCGGCGCCGGCGCCGCGCTGGCCGCCGTCCGCGACGACCTGCCGCCCGGCCGGGTCGTGGTCATCGGCACCCCGGCCGAGGAGGGCGGTGGCGGCAAGGTCAAGTTGATCCGCGGCGGTGTGTTCGCGAGCGTGGACGCCGCGATGATGATCCACGGCTTCGACCGCTGGATCATGCATCAGGACCTGCTCGGCATCGTGCGCTGCGCGCTGGAGTTCACCGGCAAGGCCGCCCACGCATCGGCCGACCCGTGGGAAGGCGTCAACGCGCTCGACGCGGTGATCCAGACGTTCAACAACGTCAGCATGCTGCGCCAGCAGATCCGTCCCGAGGCCCGCATCCACGGCATCGTGACCAGCGGCGGCGCGGCCGCCAACATCATCCCGGAGTTCGCCTCGGCGACGTTCTACGTGCGGGCCGCTGACATCGACTACATGTGGGCCCTGCAGAAGCGCGTCATCGCGTGCGCCGAGGGCGCGGCACGCGCCACCGGCTGCACCCTGAAGGTCGTGGAGCAGCGCGACAACGCATACGAGCCGATGAAGCGCAACACCACGCTCCTCGACCGCTTCCGCGCCAACGCCCGCACGCTGGGCGTGGTGGAGTCGCCCGAGAGCCGGGATCGCATGGGGTCCTCGGACATCGGCAACGTGAGCCAGGTGATCCCGGCCATCCAGCCGATGGTGCAGATCGCGCCCGAGGGCACGCCGATCCACTCGCGCGCCTTCGAGCAGGCGGCGGTCACACCGCTCGCCCGCGCCGGCATGCTGACGTCCGCGAAGATCATGGCCATGACGACGTGCGACCTGCTGAGCAATCCCGCGCTCGTGAAGGACGCGCGACGCGAGTTCGAGAGCGCGAAGTGAGCGGCGCGGGCGACGTCAAGCCGCGCGTCGTCGACGCCGTCGACCGCCTGGCCGACGAGCTCGAGCGGCTCTCCCACCAGCTGCACGACCATCCGGAGCTGGCGTACAAGGAAGCGCAGGCGCACGCCTGGCTGACGGACTTCCTGGCCAAGCACGGCGCCACCGTGGAGCGCGGCGTGGGGGGGCTGCCCACCGCGTTTCGGGCCACCATCCCCGGCACGGGCAGCGGACCCACCATCGCCATCATGGCGGAGTACGACGCGCTGCCCGGCATCGGACACGCCTGCGGGCACAACGTCATCGCCACCGCCGGCGTCGGTGCCGGCGCGGCGCTGGCGGCGGCGCTCGGCACCCTGCCGTTCGCCGGACGCGTGCAGGTCATCGGCACCCCGGCCGAGGAAGGTGGTGCGGGCAAGGTGAAGCTGCTCGAGGCCGGCGTGTTCGAGGGCGTGGACGCCGCCATGATGATCCACGGCCGCTGCGGCACGCAGGTCTGGCGGCCCACCCTCGGCATCGTGAAGGTCAAGGCCGAGTTCTTCGGCCAGGCCGCGCACGCCTCGTCGTGGCCCTGGCGCGGCGTGAACGCGCTCAACGCGGTGATCTCGCTGTTCAATGCCCTCGATGCCATGCGCCAGCAGATTCATCCGGACGCGCGGATGCATGGAGTGATCACCAAGGGCGGCGAGCAGGCCAACATCATCCCCGAGTACACGAGCGCCGAGTTCTACTTGCGCGCGACCACCGTTCCGTACTGCCACGAGCTGCTGCGACGCTTCACCGGCGCCGCCGAGGGCGCGGCCGCCGCCACCGGCTGCCGCGTGCAGGTCACGGCCGATCCGACGATCCACGAGCCGATGCGCGCGAACGCGACGCTGGCCGGCGTGTTCAGGGCCAATCTCGACTACATCGACTTCCCCGAGGATCCCGATGACGGCCAGGCCGGTTACGGCTCCACCGATTGTGGCAACGTGAGCCAGCGCCTGCCGACGATCCACCCGTACATTCGCATCTCGCCCGACGGCGTGCCGGGCCATTCGCGCGAGTTCGCGCAGTGGGCGCGCTCGCCGCTGGCGCGCGCGGGCATGGTGGCCGGCGCCAAGGCACTCGCGCTCACGGCGCTCGATCTCCTGGCCGCCCCGGAGACGCTGGCGCGCGCCCGGCAGGACTTCGCACGCGGAGGAAGCGCGGCATGAACATCGCGGTGACGATCCTGCTCGCGTCGCTGCTGGGAGGCTGCGCCGCCATGCAGCCGGCGGCGGAGACGCCCGGCGTGGCCGAGCTGCGCAACGCGACGGGACAGGCGGTGGGGACCGCGCATCTGGCCCAGGCGGGCAACGCCGTCCGTCTCCTGCTGGAGGCGCGCGGCCTGCCTCCGGGCCTGCACGCCGTGCACATTCACGCGGTCGGCAAGTGCGATCCGCCGGACTTCACGAGCGCGGGCCCGCACTTCAACCCCGGCGGCAAGCAGCACGGCGCGCTGAACCCGCAGGGCGCCCATGCCGGTGATCTGCCGAACATCAACGTCGGCGCCGACGGCAACGGGCGCCTCGAGACGGCGACCGAGATGATCACCCTCGGCACCGGCACGACGTCGATCTGGGACGCCGACGGCTCGGCGCTCGTGGTTCACGCGGCGCCGGACGACTTCACCACCGATCCCACCGGCAACGCCGGTGCGCGCATCGCGTGCGGCGTCATCACGAAAGAGACGAAGTAGCGACGAGGCGCTCGGGCCGCCGGCGGGGCGCCACACCGGTGTAGGCGGCCCGGGGGCGGATCAGCCGGTTGTCGGCGTACTGCTCGAGCGCGTGCGCGCACCAGCCGGCGATGCGCCCGGTGGCGAAGATGGACGTGCACAGGTCGGCCGGGATGCCGAGCGCGTCGTAGACCACGGCCGAAAAGAAATCGACGTTCACCGGCAGGCTCGTGCGCGCCCGCATCGCGTCGTAGACCGCCTCGGCCACCGCGAAGAGCCTCGCGCGTCCGGTGGCCTCGGCCATCCGCTGCGCCATGCCGCGCAGGACCCGCGCGCGGGCGTCGTCCACGCGGTACACGCGATGGCCAAAGCCCGGCACGCGCGTGCGGGGATCCGCGCGCTCGGCACGCGACAGCGCCCCGCGACCCCCGATGCGCGACTCCACGAACGCCTCGGCGCGCGCGGGATCGCCGATCTCCTTCAACATCAGCAGCACGTCCTCGTTGGCGCCGCCGTGCCGCGGGCCCTTCAGCGTTGCCACCGCGGCCACCACCGCCGCGTGCAGATCGGCCAGCGTGGCCACCGCCACGCGGGCGGCAAACGTCGAGGCGTTGAACTCGTGATCGGCGTGCAGCGTGAGCACGATGTCGAGCACTCGAGCAACGTCGGGGGACGGCTCGCGGCCGTCGAGCAGCCAGAGGAAATAGGCCGCGTGCGAGCCGTCCCGTCGGGCGGCCACCGGCTCACGTCCCGTCCGCAGCCGCTGCCAGGCGGCCACGATCTCCGGCACGCGATTCATCAGACGTATCGCCTTGCGCGTGTTGGCGGCCACGCCCGAGTCGCGCACGTCGGGGTCCAGGGCGGCGCTGAACGACAGCGCGGTGCGCAGCGCATCGAGCGGGTGACAGTCGTGCGGCAGGCGACGGAGCAGATCGACGATCGGCGCCGGCAGGCCGCGCTCGGCGGCGAGCCGGCCACGGAGGTCGTCCGACGGCGCCGGCAGCTCGCCGTTCCAGAGCAGCGCGGTGACGTCCTCGAACGGCACCGCGCCCGCCACCTCCCCGATCTCGTACCCGCGATAGTAGAGACGTCCCGCCGCGCCGTCGATGGCGCAGATGGCCGAGCGCGCCGCCACCACGTCCTCGAGCCCCGCCTTGAAGTCGGAGTCCATGGCTGCCTCCTGTTGACGAAACTTGATTTATATTGATTTATCTTGATCGTAATTGCAAGCCCCTCGACGCTGAGCCGGGGGCGCTGCTAGCGTGAGGGCCGTGGCGCGCATCGTGGACGGCGAGGAGTACCTGACGGTCGACGAGGCGGCGGACGTGCTGGGCGTCAAGCCGGCGACGCTCTATGCCTATGTCAGCCGCGGTGTGCTGAAGTCCTACCGGCAGGGCAGCAAGCGGCAGCGGCTGTACCGTCGCGCCGAGGTGGAGGCGCTCCGTCGGCTCGATCGCGGCGCGCCGCCGGAGATCCCGCCCGCCGACTCCTGGATCAGGGACTGAGCGGCCGGTACTGAGAGGCGCCGCTCAGGCGCCGGGCGGCGCGCCGGCCCCGCCACGACGTCGCTCCGCCGCGCGCTCCGCCTCGAGCCGCTCGAGGTCGACCGGCGAGTGGTCGGCGAAGCTCATGGCGGCGGCGATGGCGCGGTGCCCCGCCTGCTCGGCGATGAGCCGGTGCATCGTCTGCGCGATGCGCCGGTACGACGGGTGGCCCTGCGGCGCGCTGCGGAGCTCGATGAGGTGCATCGCCTCGCGCGCGTTCATGTCCAGGTAGAACCGGACGCGATACGCCATGGCGACGGCGTAGGGGGCCACCTCGGGCAGTCCGGCGGCGGTGATGGCGTCGTGCAGCCGCGCGGAGGCGCCCAGCGTGCTGGCCCAGTCGTCGTGCGCGCCCGCCTCCTCCACCGCCTCCGGAACGACGTAGCCGTGGCGCGGCGACAGCCGCTGCCACTCGAGCGACAGCAAGCGGTGCCGCTGCAAGTCGCGGAAGGCGCCGTAGTCGCCGAGCACGTCGAACCGATACGCGGTCCGCTCGAAGGCACGCCCCGGCTTGTGACGGCGGTTCGTGCGCTTGCCCACGTAGGCGGCCAGCACGGCGCCTCGCTCGGCCTCGCTCATGCGGCGGGCAGCGGCGAGCAGCTGATCGTCGGGCAGCGAGGACACGGCGTAGAGCGCCGCCGCGACCACCTTCACCTCGCCCTCGGGATCCCAATCAGTGAGCGTGACCTCTGCGCGCGGCTCGGGCGCGGCGTCGCCCAGCGCCTGCTCCGCCGCGCGCTCGGCGTTCGCGCGCGTCTGCGCGAGATAGGCGGTCCAGGCGCCGCCGCGCTCGGCGAGGTCGACGCGCCGCAAGAAGGCGGGGATCACCTTGCGCAGCTCGACCAGCATGAGGTCGGCATACGCACGCACTTCGCGCAGCGGGTGCGCGCGCATGCGGAGCAGGAGCTGCTCGTAGGCCTGGCCGGTGCCGAAGATGCCGACGTTCGAGACGGTGGCGGCCGGCAGCAGCCCGCGCAGCGTGTCGAGCGCCTTCGCGCGAAGCGTCGTGCGCCACACCGCCTCCGAGGTGGCGGCGTCGCGCGGGAAGCGACGCTCGAAGTGCTCGCGCATGCGCGGCAGCCAGGCGCGATAGACGTCGAAGGCGCTGTCCAGGGTCGCGACGTAGCGGTCGCGCAGCGGGCCGACGAGCTCGGCCGGGACGTGATAGCGATAGCGCCCGGCCGGACGATCGTCGTACGGGATGTAGCGCGTGGACTGCTCGAGATAGGCCATGAGGCGTCCCCACTCGAGCACCTTGGTCAGGATGTTCGAGGCGCCCTCGCACGCGAGGTGCACGCCGCCGAGCTGCGCGACGGAGTCATCGCCGTACTCGAAGAACACGCGCTCGTAGAGCTGCTCGGCGCGCTCGGTGCTTGCCGCGGGCGGCGGCGATGCCGTCCCGCCGGCGGCGAACTCGTCGAGGTACAGCCGCCGCAGCGACTTGGGGGAGCGGGAGTAGCGCGCGAACAGGGCGCCCTTCACGACCTCGGGAAGGTTGACGAGCGCGAAGACGGGGCCGTCGAGGTTCGTGAAGTACGGCGCGAGGACGGCGCGCTCGGCCGGCGTGAACGCCTCGGTCATGCGGGGACGATCTTAGCCGACGGCGCGCAGCAGTGCCACCACGCCGACGGCGGCGGCCACGGATACGAAGAGGTTGACGCGCCAGGCGGCGAGCAGCAGGACGACGACGGCGCCCCACAGGGCCGGCTGTCCGAGTCCGACCGCGAGCCGGCCATCGCGCACGAGCACCATCGGGATCGCGAGCGCGGGCAGCACCGCGATCGGCACCAGCCGGAGCCAGAGCCGCACGCGCGGCGGCAGCGGCCGGCGCGCGAGCGCCAGGAAGAGCGGCGCGCGAGTCAGGTAGGTCGCCACCGCCATGCCGACGATGGTGAGCCAGACGTGGCCTCTCACGCGGGGTCCACCGGCAGCAGCAGCGCGCCGGCAGCGCTGGCGACGAGACCCGCGATGACGATGTGCCAGTTGCCGGGCACGGCGAGGGCCAGCGCCAGCGCCAGGACCGCTGCCCCGATGGCGACGAGCCAGTCGCTGCGCCGCCGCAGCTGCACGGCCGCCAGCGACAGGAAGACGGCGGGGAACGCGAAATCCAGGCCGTAGCGCTCCGGGTCCCGCACGAGTCCGCCGAGCAGCGTGCCGACCACCACGCCGCCGACGAAGGCGCCCGATATGGCGAGCGCGCTGCCGATGTAGACGCCGGGATGCGGCGGGCTCGAGCGCGCGGCCGCCACCGCGAACGACTCGTCGTTGATCACGTGCGCGATGAGGACGAGCCACGCGCGGCGGAACGAGCGGAACGAGGGGGCCAGCGTGGCGGCCATGAGGTAGTGCCGCATGTTGACCACGTACGTCGTGACCACCACGCTCAGCACGGGCGCGCCAGCGGCGATCATTGGCACCGCGACGAACTGCGAGGCGCCGGCGAAGACGAGGAGCGACATGCCCCAGATCTCGGCGTGCCGGAGCCCCGACTGCACCGCCAGGCCCCCGAACACGGTGCCGTAGACGAACACGGAGGGGACGAGCGGAAGCGAGGCGACGAGCCCCTCGCGCGTCGACAGGTTATCCCTGCTTGAAGACGGCGGCATTCTCGGCATAGGATGTGGCTCCTTTTTTCGCGCCGTGCCCCTTCACAAGGAGTGGCTCTCATGAAGCTCGCCGTCGTCCTCGCCGCGTTCCTCGTGGTCCTCGGCTCCGCGTCGCTGGCCCTCGCGCAGACCGACTGTAGCAAGATCGTCCCGGCCTCCCCGTTTGGCCCCAACGACGAGACGGGCGCCACCAATCGCGTGACTCCAGCCGTCACGAAAGCCGCCGCGGCAGAGATCCAGGAGGGCAAGGTCATCCCGCTCTCCTATGTCCTCAAGGACGGCGTGCCGCTGTTCGGCAGCCGCTTCACCAAGAGCATCCTCACCGCCACGTCGCTGGCGCCCGGCGCTGCATTCGGCGAGAACCAGCTGACGTACATGGAGGACACGTGGCTCAGCCAGAGCCACGTCGGCACGCACCTCGACGGCATGGGACACATCGGACGCCAGGACTGCTATTACAACCGCACCGCGATGGGCAAGTACATCACGCAGAACTACATCACCAAGCTCGGTCTGGAGCACCTGAAGTCGTTCGCCACGCGCGGTGTCGTGATCGACGCCGTCAAGGTATTTCAGGCCGCGGGCAAGCTGAAGACGAACTCCGCGTGCAAGAAGCCATGCCTCGACGCGGGCACGGTCATCACCGCCGCCGACCTGCAGGCCGGCCTCAAGATGTACAACGTCACGCTTCGGGAAGGTGACATCGTCGTGATCCACACAGGCTGGGGCGACCTCTTCGAGCAGTTCCCGGCGCAGAACGCGACATTCAACAGCGGCGAGCCCGGCATCGGCAAGGAGGCGGCGAGCTGGCTGGCCTCCCAGAAGGTGGTCGCGGTCGGCGCCGACTCGTGGGCGGTCGAGGTGATCCCGAACGAGAATCCGAAGGAAGCGTTCATCGTGCACAACATGCTGTTGACCGACAACGGCATCCACATCATCGAGAACGTGCGGACAGACCTGATCGCGGCCGAGGCGGCCAGAACCAACCGTGCGACGTTCTTCTTCAACATGAC
>DATAOC010000011.1:0-17886 GCA_036265915.1 Candidatus Methylomirabilota bacterium
GGCTTCTGTCCGGGCCCCTCGACCTTCCGGTACGAGATCAAGTACTTCGGCATCACGATCTCCTTTGTAGCGACCGCTCTAGTCCGGCGAGAAGCGCGGGTGGCCTGTTCCAGATGGTCGTGGCTGCGCTCGCAGCGACACGGGCGCTCGCAGCGACGCACGCGCTGTCAGCGACGGGGGCGCGCCCGACGACACGCATCGACGCTGTGCTGGCCTCGGGCACCGGCCGGGCCGTCGTCATCTCCGCGACGACTCCATCATCTCGGTGAAGCGGTGGAAGAGGTAGCTGGCGTCGTGCGGACCGGGCGAGGCCTCGGGGTGATATTGCACCGAGAACACCGGGAGCTCGACGTGGCGCATGCCCTCGCACGTCGTGTCGTTGAGGTTCTGATGGGTCGCCTCCCAGCCGCGCCCGGCGAGCGAGGCGGGATCGACGGCGAAGCCGTGGTTCTGGGACGTGATCTCGACCTTGCCCGTCGCGAGGTCCTTCACGGGGTGGTTCGCTCCGTGATGACCGAACGGCAGCTTGTACGTCCGTCCGCCGGCCGCCAGGCCGATGATCTGGTGACCGAGACAGATGCCGAACACGGGAACGCGACCGATCAGCCCGCGTACCGCGTCGACGAGGTACGGCACACCCTCGGGATCGCCAGGGCCGTTGGACAGGAACACGCCGGCCGGCTTCCGCTCGAGCACGGCCTCGGCGGGCGTGCCGGCGGGCACGACGGTGACGTCGCAGCCCGCCATACGCAGCTGGCGCAGGATGTTGAACTTGATACCGGCGTCGAAGGCGACCACGGAGAACCGCGCCGGCGGTGCCGCCACGTAGCCGCGCGCGAGATCCCACTGCCCCTCGTTCCAGGTGAAGGGCGCCATTGCGGTGACCTCGGCCACGAGATCGCGCCCGACGAGACCGGGCAGCGCGCGGACACGCTCGCGCAGCCGGTCGACGTCGAGGTCGACACTCGAGATGATGCCGTCCTGGGCTCCGTGGTCGCGCAGATGCCGCGTCAGCGCGCGCGTGTCGACGCCCTGCAGGCCGACGAGGTTATGCAGCCGCAGATAGTCGTCCAGGCAGAGCCGCCCGCGCCACGACGATGGACACGCCGAGGCCTCCTTGACGATGAGGCCGCTCGCCCACGGGCGACCCGACTCGATGTCCTCCTCGTTGAAGCCGTAGTTGCCGATCATCGGGTACGTCATGGTCACGATCTGGCCGTGATAGGACGGGTCGGTGAGTATTTCCTGATAGCCCTGCATGGCCGTGTTGAAGATCACCTCGCCGTGCGTCTCGCCCGGAGCACCCAGCGCGAGACCGCGGAACGCGCGGCCGTCGCGGAGCACCAGGATGGCCTCGCGCTCGCTCATGCTTGCCACACGACCTTTCCCGCCACGATCGTCTTCCAGGGCCGGCCGGTGGCGCTCCAGCCGCCGAACGGCGTGTTGCGGCTGCGGCTCGCGAACCGCGCGGGATCGATGGTGATCGCGGCCTCGGGGTCGATCAGCGTCACGTCGGCCGGCGCGCCGACGGCCAGATTGCCGCCGGGCAGGTTGAGCAATCGAGCCGGATCGCGCGACAGCCGCGCCACCAGCGTCGTCAGCGGCAGGACGCCGGGCCGCACCAGACGGTCGTACAGCAGCGTGACGGCGGTTTCCAGCCCGACGATGCCGTTGGCGGCGTGGTCGAACTCGCCTTCCTTCTCCGCCACCGCATGCGGCGCGTGGTCGGTGGCGACGCAGTCGATCGTGCCGTCGACGAGCGCCTCGAGAAGCGCCTCGGTGTCGCGCTTCGTCCGCAGCGGTGGCGCCATCTTCGTGTTCGGATCCCAGGAGCGGACGGCCTCGTCGGTCAGCAGCAGGTGGTGCGGCGTCACCTCGGCGGTGACCCGCACGCCACGGGCCCGGGCGTCGCGCACGAGGCGGACGGCACCGGCTGTCGACAGGTGTGCGATGTGGACATGCGCGCCCGTGAGCTCGGCGAGGAGCAGATCGCGCGCCACCATGACGTCCTCGGCGGCGGCCGGGATGCCGCGCAGGCCGAGCTCGGTGGATACCACGCCCTCGTTCATGCAGCCGCCGCGGGACAGCGTGTGATCCTCGGCGTGGCTGATGATCGGCAGCGCGAACGGCAAGGTGTACTCCATCGCCCGGCGGTACAGCTCCGCGTTCATCACGCACTTGCCGTCGTCCGAGAAGCCCACGCAGCCCGCCTCGGCCAGCTCGGCGAGCTCGGCCAGCTCCTTGCCCTCGAGTCCGCGCGTGACGGCGCCGATGGGATAGACGTGCACGACGCCCTCGCTCCGCGCCTTGGCGACGATGTAGTCGGTGATCGAGCGGTTGTCGTTCACCGGGTGGGTGTTGGCCATGCAGCACACCGCGGTGAAGCCGCCGGCGGCGGCGGCGCGGGTGCCGGTGGCCACCGTCTCCTTGTACTCGTAGCCCGGCTCGCGCAGGTGCACGTGCATGTCGATGAAGCCCGGGCAGACCAGCTTGCCGGCGGCCTCGACGATGGTTGCCGTCGCGGGCGCCGCGACATTGCCACCGAGTCTCGCGATCTTGCCGTCCTCGATCAGCACGTCCTGGACGGTGTCGACCGAGTTCGCGGGATCGACCACGCGTCCGCCGCGCAGGAGCAGGCTCATGCCGCCTCCCCGCTCTTGCTACCGGCGAGCAGCAGCAGCACGCCCATGCGCACGGCCACGCCCTTGGCGACCTGGTCCAGGATGACCGAGTACGGGCCGTCGGCGACCTCGGGCGACAGCTCGACGCCGCGATTCACGGGACCCGGATGCATGATCAGCACGTCGGGTCGCGCGTGCGCGCGCAGCTTGTCGAGCGACAAGCCCCAGTAGCGGGCGTACTCGCGCAGGGACGGGATGAGACCGGCGTGCATGCGCTCTTGCTGCAGGCGCAGCATCATGATGACGTCGACGTCGCGGATCGCGTCTTCCAGCCGGTAGGACACCTTGCAGCCGAGCTCCTGTGCGTACGCGGGGATCAGCGTCGGCGGCCCGGCCACCGTCACCGTCATCCCGAGCTTGCGCATCCCGTGAATGTTGGAGCGCGCGACGCGGCTGTGCGCGATGTCGCCGACGATGGCGGCCGACAGGCCCTCGAAGTGACCTTTCTTCTCCCGGATCGTGAGCAGATCCAGGAGCGCCTGCGTGGGGTGCTCGTGGGCGCCGTCGCCCGCGTTGACCACCGAGCAGGACAGCTGCCGCGCGAGCAGGGCGGCCGCCCCGGACGAGGAGTGACGCACGACCACGACATCCGGGCTCATGGCCCCGATGTTCCGCGCGGTGTCCACGAACGACTCGCCCTTGGCCGAGCTGGAGCCGCTGGCCGAGAAGTTGATGACGTCCGCCGAGAGCCACTTGCCGGCGATCTCGAACGACGTGCGCGTGCGCGTGGAGTTCTCGTAGAAGAGGTTCACGATCGTCTTGCCCCGCAGCGCGGGGACCTTCTTGATCTCGCGGCTCGCGATCTCCTGCAGCGACGCCGCCGTGTCGACCAGCGTCAGGATCTCGGGCGCGTCGAGCTCCCGGATGGTGAGCAGATCCTTGCGCGTCCAGCCCATCTCAGGCGCCCTCCGGTTCCTCGATGACGACGCGGTCCTCGCCGTCGTGCTCGGTGAGCCGCACCGCCACCGCCTCGCGGCGCGAGGTCGGCAGGTTCTTGCCGATGTAGTCGGGACGAATGGGCAGCTCGCGGTGCCCGCGGTCCACGAGGATGGCGAGCTGGATCATCTTCGGCCGCCCCAGGTCGATCAGCGCGTCGAGGGCCGCGCGGATCGTTCGCCCGGTGAACAGGACGTCGTCGACGAGCACGACCGTCTTGCCCTTGATCGAGAACGGGATGTCGGTGCCCCGCACGACGGGCGCGCCGCGCAGGTCGAGGTCGTCCCGATAGAGCGTAATGTCGAGGGTGCCGACGGGCAGCGTGGCGCCGTCGATGAGCGCGATCTTGGCAGCCAGCCGCTGCGCCAGCGTCACGCCGCGCGTGCGGAGCCCCACGAAGGTGACATCCTTGGCGCCGCCGTTTCGCTCGAGGATCTCGTGCGCGATGCGGGTGAGCGCGCGGTCGAGGGCTGCCGCGTCGAGGACCTGCGTCTTGACCATCTCTCCCCTTACGAGCCTCTCAGGGCTCATTTAAAGGAAAGCCACGAACCTCTACCAATTTACACGCCGGGCTCGCGCGCGTCAACGGCAGCGAGGCCCGCGGCCAACTGCTGGCGCCACAAGGCGGAAGCCCTGCGCGACGTGCGCTCAGCCCGTCGCTCGCCAGCGCTCGACCACGCGGTGCTCGCCCACCACGGTGACGCGGCCCCGCTTGATGACGAGCGTCCTCTGTGGGCGCGCGGCGACGATGTCGGTCACACGGCGACAGTCCCAGGCGACGAGGTCGGCGCGCCGGCCGGGATCGAGGCCGTACTCCGGCAACCGGAGGATGGCCGCGGGGTGCGCGGTGATCGTTGCCAGCAGGCGCAGGAGATCGGCCGGCGTGCCCATGTGCGCGGCCACGGCCGCGAGGTACGGCAGGTCCGCCAGGTCGGCCGTCCCCACCGGCGTGAACGGATTACGGATGTTGTTGGAGGCGAGCGCGACCCGAACACCGCCGTCGAGCAGCCGCCGAACCGGCGTCAGCCCACGGCGCACGTTCACGACGTCACGACGGCCCATCAGGTACAGGTCCGTGATGGGCAGCGCGATCACGCCGATGCCGGCGCCCGCGATGTGTGCAATGAGCTCATCCTGATGATACGGCGCGACGGCTGCCAGCTCGGTCAGGTGGCCGACCGCCACGCGGCCCCGCCAGCCGGTCCGCTCCGTCTCGGCCACGATGTCGCGGATGTGCAGGTGGTCGGCCTCGTCGGCGAAGTCGACGTGGAAATCGACGTCGACGCCGAACGCCACCGCCAGCCCGAACACGATGCGAACATGCTCGGCGCCGTCGGCATCGGTGTACGGGCAGCCGCCGATGAGATCGGCTCCCATCGTGAGCGCGCGGCGAAGCAGGCCTTCGGTCCCGGGCGCACCCACGATGCCCTCCTGGGGGAACGCGCAGATCTGCAGATCGAGCGCCGGGCGATACTCGTCGCGCAGCGGCAGCACGGCCTCCATGCCGGCCAGGCCGACGATCGGATCCACCTCGACGTGCGTCCGCATCGCGGTCGTGCCGGCGCGGACGGCGAGATCGAGCGCGCGCCGCGCGCGCTCGCGGATATCGTCGACGGTGAACGAGCGCTTGGCCTCGCCGGTGACACGGATCGCCTCTTCCAGCGTGCCGGCGGTGGCCGTGACGCGATCGTCCAGGAGCGCCTTGTCGAGATGCACGTGCGCCTCGACGAGGCCGGCCGTCACCACCCGGCCGTCGAGATCGATCGTCTCGCGGGCGCCCGCGACGGCGGTCTCGGTGGCGACGCCGATGCTGGTGATCCGCCCTTCCTCGATGACGATGTCGACCAGCTCCTCGCGATCGGGCACGCGCGCGTGCCGCAGATGGAGATCGGCCGCCATGGCGCCTTTCTACGACGGCCCGCCGGGGAGAGGAAGCTATAATCGCGACGGGAGCGTGTCCCGGCTGCGTCACCGCCCGGGGGAGGGCGCGATGAACTGTCCGGCCTGCCGCACCGAGCTGCGCGAGCTTCCGACCCCTGAAGGTGTCACGATCCAGTTCTGCGGCGGCTGCCGCGGCAGCTGGTTTCCGCGCGGGACGCTGCTCTACGTGGTGCGCCGCCCGAGCGCGCTCGGTCCCATGCTCGACAAGCCGCTCGTCGGCCTCGCCGCCTCGCCGCTGCCGTGTCCCGCCTGCGCCACCGCCATGGAGCGCGGCGGCGTGGGCACCATGCAGGCGGTCATCGACCGGTGCGCCGGCTGCGGCGGCATCTGGCTGGCCGCGGGGCTGCGCACCAAGCTGGACCAGATCAGCGCGCCCGTCGGCGCGCCCGCCGTCATGCCGGCCGCGGGAACGGTGTCGCCCGGCGGTGGCGCACCGACGGCCGAGCGGACGGCGAAGGCGGCGCCCGGGGCCGGCGCGCTCATGCCGCTGCCGAACCTCGCCGCGCGGTCCGTCGTCGTCCTGCTGGGGCTCTACGGCCTGACGTTCGTCTCGATGATGCTCGCGGTGACGTACGTGCGCCTCGGCCTCGACGTCGCCGTCGCGCTGGCCACGCTGCTCATCGCGGCGCAGTACTTCCTGTCGCCGCTGGTGCTCGACCTGTTCCTGCGCTTCATGCAGTCGATGGAGTGGGTGCCGCGCGAGGACCTTCCGCCGCACCTCGTGCAGTTCCTCGACACGCTCTGCCGCGCTCGGCGGATCCCGTTCCCGCGCGTGGGAATCATCGACGATGGCAACCCGAACGCGTTCACCTACGGCCACTTCCCCGGCAACGCCCGGCTGATCCTCACCGGTGGCCTCGTCGAGATCCTGGACGAGCAAGAGCTCGAGGCTGTCGTCGCGCACGAGGTCGGTCACATCGCGCACTGGGACTTCGTCGTCATGACCCTCGCGGCGTTCGTGCCGGTGATCCTGTACTGGATCTACCGCCTCATGGGCGGCGATGGCGGTCGCAACCGCAAGAGCCGCGCGCCGGTGCAGGTGATGATCGCCGTCTACCTGATGTATCTCGTCTCCGAGTACCTCATCCTCTTCCTCTCTCGCGCGCGCGAGTACTACGCCGACCGGTTCGCGGGCGAGGCCACGCGGCGACCGAACGCGCTCGCCGGCGCGCTCGTGAAGATCGCTTACGGACTGGTGGCCGCCAAGCCCGAGGACGCCGAGGCGAAGGCGCGCTCCGGGCTGCGCGCGGTATCGGCTCTCGGCATCTTCGATCCGCGGGCCGCGCTGAGCCTGGCCGCCGCCAGCGCCAAGCCGGCGGGCGTGGCGGCGGCGGACATGGTGGGCGCGATGCAGTGGGATCTCTGGAATCCGTGGGCCGGCTTCTACGAGCTCGGCTCGACCCATCCGCTCCCCGCCAAGCGCATCCTCGCGCTCGGCCAGCTCGCGCGGCGCCTCGGCCAGGAGCCGTCGGTGCGGTTCGACGCGCGACAGCCCGAGAGCTACTGGGACGAGTTCTTTTTCGACGCCTTCGTGACCGTGCTGCCGCTGCTCTTGCCCGTGGCCGCGCTCGGGCTCATGCTTCCGGCCATGGCGCTCACGAGCGGTCTGTCGCCACTGTGGGGTGTGCGGGCGCTCGGCCTCGCCCTCGTCGGCTTCGGGGTGGGCGCCCTGATCCGCACCGTGTGGTCGTATCGTGCGGGCTCGTTCCCGCCGACCACCGTGGCCGCGCTGCTGCAGACGGTGAAGGTCTCGGGTGTCCGCAGCGTGCCGGCGCGGCTGAAGGGGACCGTGATCGGTCGCGGGATTCCTGGACTGATCTACTCGGAGGATCTCGTGCTGCGCGACGACACCGGCTTCATCTTCCTGGACTACCGCCAGCCATTCCGGCTCATGGAGCTCTGGTTCGGCCTGGCACGCGCCGCCGATCTGGTCGGCCGCGACGTCACCGTGACCGGGTGGTACCGCCGGTCGCCCACGCCATTCCTCGAGCTCGGCACGCTGGACGCCGGCGGCGATATGCGCACGTGCTACGTGCGCGCGGCGAAGCTGCTTGCCGCGGCCCTGGCGCTCGTGGCCGGCATGCTGCTCGGCCTCGTCGCCTGAGCGAGGTCGCGCGTCCCATGCTGCCGCTGTCGGGCTACCGGGTGCTGGAGCTTGCCCACCTCATCGCCGGGCCCGTGTGCGGAATGTACCTGGCCGACATGGGCGCCGACGTGGTGAAGCTCGAGCACCCCGTGGACGGTGACGCATCCCGGGTGGTGTACGGACGGCAGTATGGCGACGAGAGCGCGGTGTTCGTCACCGTGAATCGCAACAAGCGCAGCGTTGCGGTCGACCTCGGTCAGCCGGACGGTCGCGCGCTGTTCCACCGGCTCGTGGCGCGCGCCGACGTCGTCATCGAGGCCTATCGCGGTGGCGTCGCCGAGCGTCTCGGCGTCGACTACGCGGCGGTGGCACCACTCAACCCGCGCCTCGTGTACTGCTCGCTCTCCGCGTTCGGGCCCGAAGGACCGTGGCGCGAAAAGCCGGGGCTCGACATGCTCGTTCAGGCCATGGGCGGCCTCATGTCCGTGACCGGCGAGCCCGACCGCGCCCCCGTGCTCACCGGCGCGCCGGTCGTCGACACGATGGGCGCGCTGATGGCCGGGCAGGGCATCGTCACCGCGCTGCTGCACCGCGAGCGCACCGGCCTCGGGCAGCGCGTCGACGTCTCGCTGCTGAATGGCGCCCTGCTCGCGCACGCCGCGCGACTGTCGATGTTCCTGGCCACCGGCGAGCAGCCAGGTCGTTGGGGCAGCGGACACCCGTACATGGTCCCGTTCCAGGCGCTCCCGGCGCGCGACGGCTACGTGTACGTCGCGGTGTGGCGCGACCGGCTGTGGCGGCCGTTCTGCGAGGCGATCGGTGACCCGGCGCTGGCCGACGATCCGCGCTTTGCTAGCCGCGAAGGTCGTCTGGCGCGCCGCGCGGAGCTGACGGCCCTGCTCGAGACGGTGTTCCGCCGCGCGACCGTCCGCGAGTGGATGGCGCGCCTGGAGGCGCGTGACATCCTTTGCGTGCCGGTGAACGACTATGCCGACCTGGCGGCAGACCCGGCGGTGCGCGCCACGGGGATGATCGTCGAGGAGGCGCATCCCCGGGCCGGGCGGATCCGGACGCTCGCGACCCCGATCCGGTTCTCGGAGACGCCAGGCGGCATCCGCACGCCGTCGCCGACGCTCGGTCAGCACACCGACACCGTGCTCGCCGAGGCGGGCCTCACGACCGGTGAGCTCGCCGAGCTGCGACGGCAAAAAGTCATCGCCTGACCGCTTGTGACACGGCGGGCGGCACTGCCGCCGCTATTGTTCCCATCGGGACGCGGCTCCGCCGCGGCACTGTGATTGCACGCGCGCGAGAGCGCCATGGCCAAGTGCGTGCTCGTCGTGGACGATTCGCCGCTCGTGCGGGACGTCCAGGTCCTGCTCCTGCAGGAGGCCGGCTATGTGGCGGTGGCGCTGTCGGGGGCGCGCGAGGCGCTCGAGCGTCTGGCCGAGCTCCGGCCCGATCTCATCGTCCTCGACATGTCGATGCCCGGGATGGACGGTCATCAGTTCCTGCGCCGGCTCCGGGCCGACGGTGCCTGGGGCGCCTTGCCGGTGATCGTCGCGAGCGGGCTCGATGCGGACGTCATCGGGTCCTCCGCCGCGCGTGACTGTGACGTGCTCGCCAAGCCCTTCAGCGAGGTGGCGCTGCTGTCGAGCGTCCGCCGGCTGATCGGCGAGGCGTGATCACCCGGCGAGCGCCACCAGCGCGGCCGTGAAGCTCCCGAGCGAGGCGCGCACCACCCCGGCGCCTACCTGACCGATCCCCGGCGTGCGGCCGGCGATGCCCGTATTGATCAGCGGCGTGATCCCGGTCTCGACCACCAGCCGCACGTCGATCCCGACCGGGCTTCCTCGGTCGTCGAGGGTCGGGATGCGGAAATGGGGGTGCTCGCCGAGCGCGATCTCGCGCATCTCCGCCGTTGCGGCGAGCGCGCTCGCCATGCCGCCGGCGCCGACGAAGCGCGCAACCGCGGGCGCGGCGCCCATCGCGAGCCCCCCGAGCCCGATGGTCTCCACGATGGCGCTGTCGCCCATGTCCGGGTTGGCATCGTCGGGACCGTAGCCCGCGAAGTACAGGCCCTCGACCATGTTCACCGGCGCGGTGAACCAGCGATGGCCGAGGCCGGACACGCGGATCCCGAACTCCGTCCCGTTGCGCGCCATGGTCGTCACGAGCGTGGAGTCGGTCACGCCGTTCGCCGGGTCGGCGAGCGCCTTGCCGGCCGCCATGGCGACATTGAGGAAGAACTGGTCGTTGCCCGCGACGAACTCCGCGAGCCGCGCCACCGCGTGGTGGCGGCCGCCGACGCGCGCGATGCCGGGCATGAGCGCGCGCGCCAGCAGCGAGGAGGCGGCGACGTTCCGCTGGTGCATCTCGTCGCCCATGCGAAGCGCCTGCGCCATCAGCGGGACCAGCTCGATGCCGCCGGCCTCGCGCAGTCCGGCGCCGAGCAGGGGCCCGGCCTCGGTCGCCAGCCATCGCAGGCGCGCGATCACCGAGTCGTCGGTGGCGCCGAAGCGCAGCACCTTGCCGAGCCCCTCGTTGATGGTGGCGTGCCCCCGCGTGGCGAACGCGCGGTTCTCCACCACGAACACGGGCATCGACGCCGTGATGATCCCCGTCATCGGGCCCACCGCGCGATGGTGATGACACGGCTCCAGCCGGACGGCGCCGCGCGCGACGAGGTCGCCGGCGGCGTCGTCGTTCGCCGCCCAGCCCTCGTAGCGGATCGCGCACAGAACCGCCGCCCGCATCGGCGGGCACATCCGCTCCCAGGCGATCGGTGGCCCCGCGTGCAGCACGGTGCGATCGGCCAGCTCGAGCGCCTCGCGCGCCGGACGACAGTCGATCAGTCTCGCCGTGCCGTCGACGAGCTGCGACAGCGCCCGGCCGTTCGCGCGCTCGATCGCGTCCCGGCGCTCCTCGAGCCGGCCCAGCAGCGCGGCCAGGCGCGTGTCGCCGCCGGCAGGCGGCCGCCAGTCGAGGCCGACCACGGGCACGCCGACGCGCGCGAGCTCCGCGGCGAAGAGCTCGAGTCCGAGGCTCACCACGTGCGCGCCCGGCGGAAGGATCATCAAGACCTCACCGGGCGGCGGCGCCGGCCCGGGCGGCGATGGCCGCGGCGAGCCGCGCCGCTTGCGCGTTGCTGTCGAGCACGATCACGCCGGCGGCGCGGAGCGCGGCCACCTGCGCGGCACGCGGCGTCGGATCGGCGTCGGTGCCGCAGACGCTCGCGATGACGGCGACGCGGCCGTCGTCGTGGGCGCTGCGGATCGCCGGCAGAAGGTCGCCGACCGGATCGGGCGGAGTGCCGTAACCGAGGATCACGTCGAGCAGCAGCGCCGCCGTCTCCGGATCGCGCCCCTCCTTCTCGATCCACTCGCGGCGGATGCGCGCGTCGAGCATCGGATGCGGGCGTCCCACGGTGAACGCGTCGTCCCCGAGGTCGATGACCCGGTGGCCCGGGCCGGCGACCGCGGGGGAGACGGGCACGCCGGCAAGTCGCTCGGCGAGCAGCGCGAGCGCCTCGTACGCCAGCGTTCCTCCCGCGTAGACCCCCCGGACATATCGGCCGGAGGGCCGGATGCGCCCGAGCGCGGCGGCGACGAGCGCCTGCACGTCGTCGTCGGCGAGCGTGAAGTTCGGGCTCGAGGGCGTCTTGCCGCGCGCCAGCGCGACGGCCGCGCGACCGGCGTCCTCGAGCGTGTGCGCGAGGTGCACCGCCGACGACGGCTGGATCACCGCCGCCGCCGTGCCCGCGAGCGGCGGAACGTACACCACGACCGGCTTGCCGATCCGCCCCAGGGCGGCGGCCAGCCGCGAGGCGACCGCCGGGCCCGGCGGCTTGCCGACCACGCACACGACCTCGGTGTCGGCATCCGCGGCGAGGAGCTCCAGCGCCCTGAGCGTCATGATCCCGCCGACGGCGTCTGACAGATCGCGGCCGCCGACGCCGAGCGCCTGCGAGACGCCCTCGCCCTCGCGCGCGATCACGCACGCGACCTCCTGCAGCCCCGTGCCGGAGGCGGCGGCCAGGCCGATGCGGCCGCGCGGGACGGCGTTGGCAAAGCCGAGCGGCACGCCGTCGACGATGGCGGTTCCGCAGTCCGGACCCATCAGAAGGCGTCCTCGCTCGAGCGCCAGCCGCTTCAGCTCGATCTCGGCCTCGAGCGGCACGTTGTCGCTGAACAGCATCACGTGCAGCCCGCGCGCGAGGGCCTTGCGCGCCTCGGCGGCCGCGTAGGGGCCGGGCACCGAGATCAGTGCGAGGCTCGCCTGCGGCGTCGCGCGCAGCGCGGCTGCGAGCGTCCGTGGTCGCTCGGCGCTCGCGGCGCCGACGACCGGCCGCGCGAGCAGCGCGCGCTCGGCCGCCTCGCGGGCCGCCACCGCCGCCGCCTCGGAGTCCGCGCGGACGGCGACCACCAGATCACTCGCCGCCGCCGCGGCACCCTCGTCGGCGAGCAGGCCGGCTTCCGCCAGCAGCGCGCGATTGGCCGGCGTGCCCATCATGACCGCCACCGACGTCACTCCGGGAACGCGCTCGACGTCCCGCGACACGCGCATGAGCGTGACCGAATCGCGGTAGAACGAGCGGCGGACGAAGTTGAAGACCGGCATGGCCGGAGCCGGCTACTTGGGCGGGGTGATGCCGTAGGTCTTGATCTTGCGGTACAGGTGCGAGCGCTCGATCCCGAGCCGCTCGGCGGTGCGCGTCATGTTCCAGTCGTTGGCGCGCAGCTCGGCCAGGATGTAGGCGCGCTCGAAGCCGTCGCGTGCGTCCTTCAGCGAACGATGGCCGTCGGCGCCGACGGCGGCGGCCTCCTTGGGCCGCAGCGGCGCGGGCAGGTCGTCGGGGCCGATCACGTCGCCCGGCGTCATGATGACCAGCCGCTCCACCATGTTCCGCAGCTCGCGGATGTTGCCGGGCCAGTCGTAGGCGAGGAAGTACGCGAGCGCTTCGCCGGAGACCGTCTTCAGCCGCTTGCCGTTCTCGGCGCAGAACAGCGCGACGAAATGGTCGACCAGGCGCGGAATGTCGTCGCGCCGCTCGCGCAGCGCCGGCACCTCGATGGGGATGACGGCCAGCCGGTAGAAGAGATCGTCGCGGAACTGTCCCTGCGTGATGAGCGCCCGGAGGTCGCGGTTCGAGGCGGCGATGACGCGGACGTCGACCTTGATCGGCTCGCGCCCGCCCACGCGCTCGATCACCTGCTCCTCCAGCGCGCGCAGCACCTTGGCCTGCGTCTTGAGGCTCATGTCCCCGATCTCGTCGAGGAACAGCGTGCCGCCGTCGGCGGTCTCGAACTTGCCACGACGGCGGGCCACCGCGCCCGTGAATGCGCCCTTCTCGTGACCGAACAGCTCGGACTCGATGAGATCCTCCGGAATCGCCGCGCAGTTCACCTCGACGAACGGCTGCTCGCGTCGCGCCGACAGCGCGTGGATGGCGCGGGCGACGAGCTCCTTGCCGCTGCCGTTCTCGCCGTGGATCAGCACGCGTCCGCTGGTCGGGGCGGCCGTCGCGATCTGCTCGCGCATCGCGCGGACGACCTCGCTCTCGCCGATGATCTCCGTGCGCACCTCGAGGCGCGCCTTGAGATGCGCGTTCTCGCGCGCGAGCCGGGTATGCTCCAGCGCGCGGGTCACCGTGAGCAGCGTCTTCTCGAGCGACAGCGGCTTCTCGATGAAGTCGTAGGCACCCAGGCGCGTGGCCTTGACGGCCGTCTCGATGGTGCCGTGACCGGAGATCATGATGACGGGCGCTTCCGGCCGCGCTCGCTTCAGCTCGGCCAGCGTGTCCAGGCCGTCCTTCTTCGGCATCCAGATGTCGAGGAACACGACGTCCGGATGATCGTCGCTCACGAGGCGCAGCGCGTCGTCGCCGCTGCCCGCCGTGCTCACGCGATAGCCCTCGTCCTCGAGCACGCCGCGCAGCGCCGACTGGATGGTCGGCTCGTCGTCGACGACGAGGATGTGCTCGCCCGCCATCCTCACGCCTCCACGGTGGCCGGCGCGCGGCTGACCGGCACCTCCACCACGAAGCGTGTACCGGACGGCTGGTTGTCCTCGATGCGGATGACGCCGCCGTGCTCGTTGACGATCTCGCTGACGATCGGCAGTCCCAGCCCCATGCCCGCGACCTTCGTGGAGAAGTACGGCAGGAACAGCTTGTCGCGGTCCTCGGTCGCGATGCCCGGCCCGTTGTCGCTGACGGTGAGGCGCACCCGCCCGCTGTCGGCCACGTACTCCGTCTCGACCGTGACCATGCCGGTGCCGGCCACCGCCTCCACCGCGTTGTCGACGAGGTTGAGGACGGCGCGCTTGATGTGATCCGGATCGACCTCCAGGAGCGGCAGCTCGTCCGCGTGACGCGTGACGATGGTGAGCGCCGGGTGCGACTCGCGGTAGAGGCTCGCCACCCCGTCGACGAGGGGCCGCACGTCGGTGGGCCTCGGCACGAAGACCGGCATCCGCGCGAAGCGTGAGAACTCGTCCACCAGCCGCTTGAGGCCGTCCACCTCGTGACTGATGATCTCGGTGCACTCGGCGACCAGCTGCGCGTCCTCGCCGCCGACGCGCGAGAGCCGCCGGCGAAGGCGCTGGGCGGAGAGCTGGATCGGGGTGAGCGGGTTCTTGATCTCGTGCGCGATGCGCTGCGCCACCTCACGCCACGCGGCCAGGCGCTGGGCCTTCAGCAGCTCGGTGAGGTCGTCGAACACGAGAACGGCGCCTTCGTACGCGCCGTCCGCGCCGCGCAGCGCGGTGGCGGAGGCGAGCAGCGACAGCGTGGCGCCCCGGCGCCGCAGGTGCAGCTCGATGGCGGCCGTGGCCGTCTTCGGCCGGCGCGTGCGCTGCACGAGCGTCACCACGTCGCGCGCATCCGGGCCCGTGAACAGCTCCTCGAGCAGGCGGCCCACCGCGCCCGTCTCGGTGATGCCGAACATCCGGGCGGCGGCGCCGTTGATGGTCGTCAGGCGACCGAGGGCGTCGAACGACGCGACGCCGGTGGTGATGGCCTCGAGCACCGTCTCGATGTACCGGCGCCGGTCCTCCAGCTCGGTGTGCTTGTCCTGCAGGTCGAGATACGCCTCCTCCAGCTGGCGCTTGGAGCGCGAGAGGTCGTCCGTCATGTGGTTGAACGAGTCGACGAGCACGCCGATCTCGTCGTCCGCCCGCGCCTGCACCTTGTAGCCGAGGTTGCCGGCGGCCACCTCGCGCGTCGCCTCGGCCAGCTGCGCGATGGGGCCGGTGATGCCGCGCGCCAGGTAGAGGCCGAACCACGTGAACGAGAACACCACGATCAGGGTCATGAGCAGGAACAGGAGGATGTAGATGCCCTTGATCGGGTTCTTGAGCAGCTTCAGCTGCTTGTACTCGCGGAACGCCTGCGAGATCCCGCGCACCTTGGCCTCGAGCCGCTCGGTGACGTGCGTGCCCACGACCACGCTGCCCACCACCTGCCGCTCGCCGGCGCGCCCGGACCAGATCGGCGTGACGCCCTCGATGAGATCCCCGGACGCGAGCTCGCGGACGGTGGTGACCTCCTGGCCGCCGAGGCCCCGCTTGAGCTGCGACTCGTTGAGCTCGCGGGTGGCGAGGTCGCCGAGGATCGGGTCCTTGACGTGGACCAGCTCCTGTCCCTGCGCGTTGAAGACGGTGAGCGTGCTGAGCGAGAGCAGGTCTTGCTGTTCCACGAGAAAGGCGGCCAGCGCCTGCCGGCGATCGTCGGCCAGCAGGTTGTCGCGGTCGATCAGGCGCGCGATGTGCTGGCCGTGGCGCAGCGTCGTCTTCTCGAGGTTCGTGTAGTAGGTCTGGGCGACCGACAGCGCCTGGTCCAGCGGCCGCTCCACCTGCGGCTTGAACCACCCCTCGATCGACTTGTTGATGAAGTTGGACGCGATGATGAAGATCAGGATCGCGGGTGCGACCGCCAGCGACAGGAAGGCCAGGACGAGCTTGGCCTTGAAGCGCGCGCCGATGACCTTCTGGCGGCGTTCGAAGCCGAGCTTCACGAGATTGCGGAACAGCAGCACGAGCAGGAGCAGGAAGACGATCAGGTTCAGATTGAACAGCGCGAAGATGACGATGTTGGAGGCCACCGGCAGCTCGGGCGCGATGATCCCCATGTCGAAGGCCGACAGCCCGCCGAGCAGCAGCAGGATGGCCGCGATGATCACGAGGTTGCGCTTGCGCCGGTTCTCCTCGCTCAGCAGCGGCATCGCTACTGCACCCGCTGGATGGTGCGGAAGTCGGACTGCCGCATCGTCTGCTCGGCCGTCCCCGACATCCGGGCGATGAACGTGTTCTCGCCGTTCAGCGCGGTCTCGGCCTGCACACGCACATAGAAGATCTCGGCGGCATCCAGGCTCGCGGCGGGCCCGAGCTTGAGGCCCTGCAGCTCGGACAGGACGCGCTGCGCGTCGCGGAGGTCCTTGGTGCCGTGGGCGGTCCGGGTCTCGCCCTTCAGCGACAGGACCTTGTATTCCTTCGTGACGACGTTATAGGTCAGCTGCCGCTCGATCTTCACGCGCTTGATGAGCGCGTCACGCCACATGCGGTTGTACTGCCACAGCTCCACCGTGTAGCGGACATGGGCCGGGATCCCGCTCTGCAGACCCTCCTGGAAGCCCGCGGGGATGGTGCCGAGCAGCACCACGTGGACGGTGACGTCGTGGTCGTTCAGGTAGACGTCGAGGTCGCTGACACGGAGCTCGGCGGGGGCGGGCGTCGTGGCCGCCAGCAGCCACACCGCCATCGCCACCGTCACGAGTCCGTAGCGCGCGCGGGTGCCAAGGTTCATACGGCGAACGGGCCATTATAGCGCCGGAGCTTCGGGCTTCCGGCACAGGGGCGGCGGGATTCGCTCGAGGGCCGGCCGGCGCCCTCGACGGGGGCGTCAGATCGCGGCCAGCCCCGGCGCGGGCAGGAGGCGTTCGCTCTCGACGGCGGCGGGCACGACGCGCGCGGCGGCCGCGGCCGCGCGGCGCTCGAGCCCGAGCGCCCGCTGGATGGCCACCACCAGCTCGAAGTTGAGCGCGTGGCCCGCGTTCCGCGCGATCACGTGCCCGTGGATCGGACGGCCGAGCAGCGCGAGGTCGCCGATGAGGTCCAGGATCTTGTGACGGACGAACTCGTCACGATACCGGAGGCCGTTCAGCGTTCCGCGCTTGCCGACCACGATGGCGTTGTCGAGGGAGCCTCCCAGCGCGAGCCCGTTCTTGCGCATGGCGCCGAGATCCTTCAGGAACCCGTAGGTTCGCGCGGGCGCGTACTCCTCGACGAACGACTCTTCGGTCGGCGTGCACGACAGGACCTGCGTGCCGATCACGGGATGGTCGTTGTCGAGCGTGTAGCTGATGCGGAACGTGCTCGACGGCTCGATGCGGAGCCATCGCGGACCCGAGCCCACGTGAATCGCGTGCGGGATGTCGATGGGACGTCGGCGCGCCGTCTGCTGCACCCGTCCGGCCGACAGCAGCAGGCCGACGAACGGCTTGGCGCTGCCATCGACGGCCGGGATCTCGATGCCGTCGACCTCGATCTCCAGGTTGTCGAGGCCGAGCCCGGCGGCGGCCGCCATGAGGTGCTCGACCGTCTGCACGCGCGTGCCGTTGCGGCCGACGGTCGTCGCGTAGTGAGAGTCGACCACGCTTTCCGGGGCGGCCGGGATGCGCTCGGAGCCGACGCGGAACACGATGCCGGAATCCTGCGGCGCCGGCGAGACGGTCACGCGCACCGGTTTCCCGGAGTGGAGACCGATACCTTCGAGTGAGACCGGCCTGCGGACCGTGTGCTGTCGCATCACCGGCGCGTGAGAAAAGCAACCACGGTGCCACACTGTCGAAGTTGCCTAAGCTGCGAAGATACAAGCACGAAGCCGCCACGCTGGCGCGATGTAGTCCCTACACTGTCCCGCGGCTGACACGGGGTCGACGGCCCGGCGTCTCGTATATGAGACGGCTATACGTCGACGATGACCCGCACCTCCTGACGGCCGCCGTGTTCCTGCACGGAGACGCCGTGAAGCGTCGCGGCCTTCACCACGGTGCCCAGGCGATGCCGGCCGAGGTCGAGCGGCTCACCGTGCAGACGTCCGTGCACCAGCGAGTCCGAGCACTCGGTGACCTCGACCCGGCGGACGACGAAGCCCTCGATCTCGTGCACGTAGACGCACTCGTCGATCCACGCGACCAGCAGCGTCTCCGGCCCATCGGCCTGCGCTCGGACCTCGCGGCTCTC
>DATAOC010000012.1:0-14470 GCA_036265915.1 Candidatus Methylomirabilota bacterium
GGCGGCGCCGGTGGCGACGCCCATTGACGGGATCGTGTTTCCGCCGATGACGGTCGTGTGGTTGAACGTACGGCAGTAGCGCAGGTGGTTCGACTGCTTGTTCACGATCCGGACGAGCGGGTAGTTGGTGGCGGTCTGCGAGTCATCGCCGTACGTGGTGGCCTGCGACAGGCCGTTGAACTGAAGCCCGGAGACCTGGATGGTCGCGCCGGGCTGGATGCTCGTGGGGCACGTCTGGATGACCGGTCGAAAGCTCTCCTGCGGCATCGCCGTGTCGGAGTGATAGGCATAGAACGAATCGTCGGTCTGCCGGCAAAACAGCACGTCGCCGTCGGGCAGCAGCAGCAAGCGAGTGAACTCGGTCTCCGAGTCGTTGTTGGGAGGGTCGTTCGTCCGCTGGAAGGCGGTGCCGTCGAACTCGAAGAACAAGCTTGGCGGCAGATAATCGCCGGAGGCGTTGATCGGCGCCGCGCTCGCCAGCACGTTGCCGTTCACGAGGACGGCCGCCGGACCGTCCAGGACGCCGAGGGCCTGTCCGTTCTCCGCCGGCACATCGGGCCCGTTGTTCCACGACGGAGTCCCGCCCGGCGTGTAGAGCGCGGTATGCCCGTTGGCGCCGACGAACAGCGCTGTCCCGTCGTAGCGTAGAACGCCGGGACCGATCTCGTTGAAGGCCACGATGGGCTGCGGCGGCGGCGTCTTCGGATTCCACTGGTCGGTCGCGATGTCGTAGATCCACATGCTCGGTGCCGCCAGGCAGCTCGGAGCGGCGATGGTGTTGTCCGGCATCAGCACCCATGAGTCCTCGCCGCTCCCAGGGACGCCGGGGCGCCGCGCCATCGACGTCCACGTGAGCGTCACCGGGTCGAGCTTCGCAACGCTGGGGTCGAGGATGGCCCCCATGAGCAGCGTGCCGTCGGGCAGCAGCGTGCAGGGCGCGTCACCGATCTCGTCCCAGACCACCGGCGGCGAGCCGGGATTCGTCGGCGACGCGAAGGGGGCCCACGAGTTCGCGACCGGATCGTAGATCTCGCACGTGTTGGTCTCGTCCTGGTCGTACGTGCCGGACGCATCGGAGTACTCGCCGCCGCAGACGACGACGCGGCCGTCCGCGAGCACCGCCGAGGCAAAACCCGCGCGCGCGACGCGTGAATCGGCCAGCCGGCTCCAGCTTCCGTTGCGGTAGCTGCCCGTGCGATCCGGTGTCAGCTTCCACCACCGGTTCGTCGCCCACGTCAGCCCCGTCGTCCCCTCGAGGAACGACTTGAATTCCTGCATCATCACGCTGCCGTCGGTGAGCAGGAACGCGGTGCCGCCCTTCGCCTTCGACAGACAGAAGATGATCGAGATGAGCGTCCACACCAGGCAGACGACCATCTCCACCAGGGTGGCAAGCGTGCAGACGAGCGACGTGACGATCCCGAACGCCACGCACACCAGCGTGACGATGATCGACCACAGCACGCAGAAGAGCACGGCCCACCAGCTGCACTCCTTGGTGGACTTCCAGGTCCACTCGATGCATTCGACCTCGGTCTTGACCGCCCAGGTGAGGCACTTGCTGACGAAGACGAGGCCGTACTCCGCGCACCGGAACCACGTGAGGGTGACGCTGCGCGTGCAGTTGTCCGGCAGCTTGTTCCACGTACCCTTCTGGAAATCGCCGTTGGCCATCGTGACGGGACCTCCGTGCGGAGGGCGACAGGTACTGCTACGGCGCTCGCTGCGTAGCCGGAACGCCGCCGGCGCCGCCGCCGAGCGCTCGGATGCCGAGCACCGTCACCCGGTGCCGGATCACGTGCGGGGGCCAGTCGTCATCGTCGGCGAGGATCGACCCGAGTGTGTATCGCAGCGTGCCGCCGGTCGGGCTCGGGGTGTACGACCAGTCCTCGATCCAGACGCCGACATCCTTCACGTGCTGATCGTCGGTCAGGTAGCTCAGCTCCCAGCCGGTCAGCACGGGGACGGCGATGGCAAACGGAACGTTCTCGATCACGAAGGCTTGCCGCTGCACGCCGCCCGTCAGCGCTCCGCCGCCCTCACCCTCGCGGGGCAGGATCGCGAACGGCGGCTGGATGAGCCCGACGTCGGTGCCACCAAGCGCCGAGATCAGCTCCGTGAAGACGTAGTCCCGTTGCCCGGCGTTGTCCTTGTAGATGACGAGCGTGTCCCAGCTGACGAAGCCGCCGTCCACGCGACTGGCCGGCGTCGGCAGTGGCGCGGGCGCGCCGACGCGCGTGTTGCCGAGCGTTTGCCCCTTGTGGTTGGTGACGTAGCGCTTGTCCTTCTCGGCGAAGATCTCGCTGTGGTCGAGGTTGTAGGCGATCTGCAGGATGTGGTGATCCGGCCACGAGAAGCCGAAGCCTCGAGGCAGGACGGCCACGGGACGATTCGGCGGCATGCCGGGCGGTTGGCCGACGGCGCTGAAGGCCGACAGAGCGGTGGTGGCGTTGCTGAGACTGAGGAACGCGTTGTGCGGAAAATCGGTGTCGCCGCTGCAGTCGCGATGATCGACGACCAGGTTGATGGCGGCGTCGTTCCAGGCGATGACGGTGTAGCGATATTCGAACCGATAGCCTTCCTTGAAGTCGTTGTCTCTCAGCTCGCCGAACGCATTCCAGGTGAGTCGCTTGTTCCGCTGATCCAGCGTGATGTTGGTGATGAGCGCGCCGACGTCGGCCACATGCTGGTCACCGCCCAGGTAATTGAGGCGCCAGCCGTTGAGGAACACGGTCGCCTGGGTGGCGTAGCTAGGAATGGACACACCGTCCTCGACCTTGATCACGTGTTTGCCGGACGGAAGCTGTGCCGTCCCGGAGCCATGCATGATCTGGACGACGCCGGCTTGCTCGAGTGTCACCGTGGGCGGCGCGGCGGTGAGACTGGTGAGCGGCAGGTTGTTGAGGTCCTGACAGACGTCAGGGATCTGGTAATTGGGATTGATGGTCAGGCACGCGCTCGACAGGAGCGACAGGACAATGAGCGGAGCGGCGACCGATCGACGCAATGTGAGCTGCCTCCTCTTCGAGGGCCACCGTTCGCGCCGATGGAAACTATAGACGCCAATGCACCAGCCGTCAATTCGACCCGGTGGGGTTGACGGCGCGATGTCGTACGGTATTGCGCCGGAGCGCGGGCGGGCGGAAGATCGCCGGGCGGAAGCCGCCCCGTGCAGCACGGCATCGGGGCCGGACAAGGAGAGAGCGATGGGCAAGATCGTGTTCGGCGGCGCGATGTCGCACGTGCTCGACCCGGACTACTACCAGGCCGCGTGCGGCGACATCGGCCGGCAGAAGGTGACGGCCGCCATGGACGCCATCGCGCAGATGGGCGGCCGCCTCGCTGACCGACGGCCCGACGCGCTCATCGTCGTGGCCGACGACCACATGAACGCGTTCTCCTTCAACTGCGTGCCGGCCATCTGTGTGCGCATCGGCAAGAAGGTGCAGCGCATGATGCAGGACGAGGCGGAGGCCTTCGACAAGGTCCTCGAGCACATGCCGACGGAGTATCCGCTGCATGAGGAGCTCGCCGGCGCGATCCTGGAGCACGGCCTGCACAGTGGCTTCGACCTCGCGCTGTCGTGGGAAGCGCCGGTCGATCACGCGTTCCTGAGCCCGGTGAACACCATGCTGGGTACGCGTCCGATCCCACCGCTCGTCCCGATCTTCGTGAATGCCTTCATCGCGCCGCAGCCGACGGCGCGGCGCTGCTTTCAGTTCGGTCAGCACATCGCGCGCGTGGTCGCGAGAAGTCCGTGGAACGTCGGCATCATCGCGACCGGGGGGCTGTCCCATTTCCCGGAGCTCCTGCTGGCCCGCGTGGGCGAGACGGACACGGTCTTCGATCGCAAGCTGATCCACTGGATGGAGCGCGGCGAGCACGAGCCGCTGCTCGACCTCACGGCGGACGAGCTGCACAAGACCGGCAGCCATGAGTTCCTGAACTGGATGGTGTTGCTCGGGGCCACCACGCCGGCCCCCGCGGAGGTTCGCTACTTCGGCGAGCTGCCCCGGATCAATCTCGCCGCCGTCGAATGGAGGCTGTCGTGAGCCGCTACGCCGTCAACAGCCTCCTGTACCACCTGAAGAAAGACCCGGCACTGCGCGCGCGCTTCATCAAGGACCCGCGGGCCGCCATCGCGGACGCCGACCTGACCGACGCCGAGCGAGCGGCCTTCATCGCCGGGGACATGCGGAAGATCAACGAGCTCGGCGGCTACCTCCACCTGGTGATGTCCGTCCCGAAGATCGGCACCCACGGAGGACACTGAGCGCGCGGAGATCACTCGTCCGCAACACCGACCGAGGACCGCGCGGGCCGCGCTCGCGACCACGCCATGGTCATCGCCAGCAGCGCCACCCCGACGGCAATCCACACCGCCTGCCGCGCGCGCCGCACGAAGCTGAACGCGAGGCCCGCGCCGGCGCCGAATCCGAGCACGCCGAAGGCGGCGGCGTTGGCCCCCTCGAACGCGCCGAGGCTGGCGGGGACCAGGAACGAGGCGAAGCGCACACCGGAGCCGAACGACTCGATCGTGGTCGCGACGAGCACCGACACGTCGAGGCCCAGCGCGCGCAGCATGATGAACGCCTCGATGCCGCCGAGCAGCCAGCCCACGAGGTGGAAGGCGACCGAGAGCGTGAGGCGACGCCAGTCCCGCGTATAGTAGTTGCGGAGCGCGGCGTCGAGCTTGCGCGCGTACTGGACGTCGTCGATGACGCCGAGCTTCTTCAGCAGCCGCCCGCCGCGTCCCACGAGGCCGGCGACCTGGGCGCCGAAGAAGCCGGCGACGGCGAGGATCTCCACGCCGAGCAGCCACAGCATGCCGCGCAGGATGTCGGACCTGACGTCGAGCGTCATCCACGCCAGCACGATGCCGATCGACAGGAACAGCGCCTGCGCGATGGTGTTCGTGGTCTTGGCGATGATGACGGCCGGCACGCTTTCCTCGTAGGTCACGTGCGTGCGCACGAGCCAGGCCTTCGCGGCCTCGCCGCCGACCGAGCCCAGCGCCGTCACGACGTTGAGCGCCTCGCCGACCAGGCGGGCGCCGTACAGTCGCCAGAAGGGTGCGCGGTCGCGCCGGAACGCGAAGCGCCAGCCGAGCGTGTCGACGCCCATGATGACCGCGTAGGGCAGGCAGATCAGCAGCAGCTGCCACCATCGCAGGCGTTGCAGGGTCTCGAGGATCGCCCGGCTGCCGACGCGGTGCACGAGCACGCCGAGCACGACCAGACCGACGAGGGCGAGGACCGTCTTGAGGATTCGCATCGGGGCAGGTTGTGCCTTCAGCATGCCAGCATCGCGCCAGCGTGGGAACATCGAGATCATGCGGCGCCAATCGCTGCACCGGGTCGTCGGCGCGCGGAAGCCACGGTGGCTGCTATCGGGGGCCGCCATCTCGCTTCTCGGCTACACGGCCCTGGCCGTGCTGGCGGCGGGACAGCAGATGGCCGCCGTCGACTACGGCGTGCGGACGTGGGTGGCACTGCTGCGCTACCAGATGCTCAATCTGCCCATGCGCGTGCTCACCGGCCTCGGCGAGAGCGCCGGGCTGCTGCCGCTGATCGCGCTCGGCATGGTCGTGCTCTGGCGGCGGCAGCGCCGCTGGGCGATCGCGCTGCCCTTTCTGATGGCCGGCGCCGGCGCGCTTCAGTACGTGACGAAATGGGCGGCGCAGCGACCGCGGCCCAATGACGCCCCGTGGGGCTTCCCGAGCGGCCACGTCCTCACGCTGGTCGTGTTCTTCGGCCTGATGATCTGGCTCATCGCCACCGCATCCCGCCGTCGCAGATGGTGGCGGATCCTCGCCGGCGCCGTGTGCACGGCGACCGTGCTGAGCGTCGCGTTCACGCGGCTCTACCTGGACAAGCACTGGCTGTCAGACCTCGCGGGCGGGCTCATGGCGGGGATGGCATACCTTCTGCTGGCTATCTGGGTCGTGGAGGTGTGCATGGTGGACCGTCGCGGTCCGGCACCGCCTCCCCCCGGTACGACTGGATGACCACTGACCACGTTGCCATCGTCGTGACGCCGGGCTCCGGAGAAGGACGCGCGCCACGCCTTGCGAAGCGACTGCGCCGACTGCTCCGGCGCCGCGGGCGGCCTGCGACCGTCCGCCACTTCCGCGATCTGCCGTCACTGGTGGGCTGGGCGGAGACGTGCGAGCGCGACATGTCGCACATCGTCTGCGTCGGCGGCGATGCCACGCAGAGCGCGGCCGCGCTGGCGGCGATCCGGACCGCGGCGCCGTTTGTCCCCGTGCCGACCGGGTTCGGCAACATCTTTGCGCGCGTCTTCCGGCATCCCATGAAGGCGAAGGCCGTGGTGCGCTTGCTCGAGCGCGGCGAGCTGCGGCGCGTGGACGTCGGCGTCGCGGCGACGGCGCGCGGCGAGGAGCTGTTCCTGTCGCACCGCAGCTTCGGGCTCCTCGAGCAGATCCAGGACATGGCCGAGCGCGGGCGCCGGCAGCCGCGCTCCCGCACGCTCCGCTACTGGTGGTACTGGGCGACGGCATACCGGCTGCTCTTCCGCGAGCGGCTCGCGTCCTTCGGCGTCGAGATCGACGGACATCCGGTCACGGACGACGCCGTGCTCGTCACCGTGGCCAACGTGGAGACCTACCGCGGCTTCCTGTCGCTGACGCCGACCGCCTCACCCATCGACGGCCTCTTCGACGTCGCCGTCATCCGGCGAGTCTCCAAGCTCGGTCTGCTCGCGCGGCTCGTCCGGCTGATGCTGGACGCGCCGGGCCGCTGGCGCGGGATCGAGATCTACCGCGGCCGGCGCGTCGTGGTCACGACGCCGAGGCGTCGGGAGACGCTGAGCGTGCGGCGGCGCGCGCTGCCGCTGCTGGTGCCGCGCGGCTCCGTTCGTGCTCTGGAGCAGCGCACGCTCGAGGATCCCCGTCGGGACGACGCGCCCGCGTCGCCCGGCTGTGTTCCCGGAGGCGGTTGACACGGCAGAGCAGACAATGTATTGACTGCCATACAAATGGCGGTCTCCAGCGCGGTCTCCTATCATCCGTCGGTCCCGCGCCATCTGCAGATCCAGCGCGTCCTGCGCGAGCGCATCGAGTCCGGTGAGTGGGAGCGCGGCCGCGCGATCCCGACCGAGATGGAGCTGCTGGCGGAGTTCGGCGTGAGCCGCACGACGATCCGTGAGGCGCTCGGTGTCTTGACGCGGGACGGTCTCATCGCCCGGCATCGCGGTCGCGGCAGCTTCGTCCAGGCGCGGCTCGACGGCCCGGCGGCGGTGACGAACCTCATCCTCGGCTACCAGGCGCAGGTCAAGGTCATCACCACCGAGACGGTCCCCGCGCCCGCCCACATCGTGGGACCGCTCGGCGTGTCGCGTGGGACACCGGTGACGCGCCTGGTTCGGCTGGAGATCGTCGACGGTGCACCGCTCGCCGTCGTCGTGAACTACATGGCGACCAGCCTCGGCGAGCGCATCCGCGCGCGGGATCTGACACGCGTCTCGCTGCTCGAGTTTCTTCGTGATCGCCTGGGCCTCCGGCTCGGGACGATCCACCAGTCGATCAGCGCCCGTCTGCCCGACGTGGAGACCGCGCGCCTGCTCGACACCGATCTCACGCAGCCGGTGCTGGCCCTCCGCCTCGTCGTCACCGACGTGGCGGCCACGCCGGTGGAAGTGTCCGATGCGTTCTATCGCGCGGATCGTTATCGCTACGAGGTCCAGACGAGCCTGCCGCCGACGAAGCGGCGGCTGAACGCCCGCAACTCCGGAGGAGCATCCGATGGCGAAAGACACCGACCGATTCGGCAACCGGTTCGCGCCTAATCTCTCGTACGCGCGTGGCACGATCCTCGCCACGACCGCGGACGACTTCACGAAGCTGCAGCGCGCGTGGGGCATCATCCGCGAGCGCGGCCCCGAGGCGATCTACATCTTCACCGGTCTCGACCATTCGCTGCCGATGGAGCCGGAGGACCTGCGCTGGGCGGACGACGAGATCGCGCCCGCGCTGTACTGGGACCGGCTGAAGGCGCTGACGCTGGAGCATCTGGGCGGCACGGCGCCGCGCCACGACATCGCGGTCTTCAACCGCCTGACCGGCGCCACGCTCGCCACCCACATGACCCTGGTGAAGCCCGGCGACGCGGTCATCGGCGTCTCCATGAGCCACAGCCATCCCTCGGTGCTCCGCGCCGCCGCACACGTCGGCGCACGCTTCACCGACACGGCCGGTCTGGACGAGTTCAAGCGCGCGCTGGACAAGGAGCCGAAGGTGACGCTCGTCGATCTGACGCGCCTGGCGGTGACCTACGAGCTGCTGCCGCTGCAGACGATCGAGACGGTCGTGCGGCTGGCGCACGACAAGGGCGCCCTCGTGTACGTGGACGATGCCGGCGGCGCCCGGGTCGGCCCGGCCAGCTTCGATCAGCCGAAGATGCTCGAGCTGGGGGTCGACATCGGCGCCACCGGCCTGGACAAGTACGGCACCCTCGGGCCACGATTCGGGCTCCTGGGCGGGACCGCCGAGCTCGTCGGGCGCGTGCGCGCCAAAGGCTTCGAGTGCGGGATGGAAACGCGGCCGATGCTCTATCAGTCGGTCGTGCGCACGCTCGAGAAGTACAGCCCCAAGCGCGTTCAGGAGCTCATCGACACCACGAAGGGCGTGGCGGCGGCGCTGCGGCCGATCTTCGGCAGCCGGCTGCACGAGACGCCGACGACGGCGCAGCTCCTGGCCGACGACCTGCTGACCATTGCCATGGAGCGCGGGGGCGTGAAGCAGGCGCCCATCGTGCCGTTCGAGGCGTCGGCCGCGTTCTGCATGCTGCTGCTCCAGGACTACAACATGCTGACCGTGCACTTCGTCGGCATGCCGCCCGGCGGCGCCGACATCCTCTTCAAGTTCATCCCGCCGGAGACGCTGGCCCGGTTCGGCGGCCCCGCCAAGTTTGCCGCGGCCGTCGACGGCGCGCTCACCACCCTCGGCGGGCTGCTCAGGGAGCCGGAGAAGCTGCGGACGCTCCTGCTCGGGGCGAAGTAGAACGCGAAAGGAGACGCTCATGCTGACACCGCCGGTTCGTCTCTTGGTGGCCATGGCGCTGGCCGCCGTCGTCGTCGCCAGCGCATCGCCGGTCGTTGCCCAGGAAAAGTCGCGCATGGACGTCGTGCTCGAGCGCGGCAAGCTGATCGTGGTGACGCTGACCACGGTGCCGCCCTTCGCGTTCAACGACGACAAGGGCCAGCTGGTCGGGTTCGACATCGACATCGCGCGGCTGATCGCGACCGCGCTCTTCAAGGACCCGACCAAGATCGAGTTCGTGAGCGTGACGGCGGAGGGTCGCTGGCCCGCCATCGAGAGCGGGCGCGCCGACATGGGCGTGGGGGGGACGACGACCTATCCCGACCGCGCCATCCGCGTGGCCTTCACGCGGCCGTTCATCGACTCCGGCATCTCGGTGCTCGTCAGCAAGAAGAGCGGCATCAAGTCGCTGAAGGATCTCGATCAGGACAGGTTCACGATCGCCAACCTCAACAATCCCCAGATGGCCGACCGCGCCAAGCGCTACTTTCCGAAGACGAAGGTGCTGACGTTCGATACGCCGTCGGCGCAGTTCCTGGCCGTGAAGAGCGGGCGAGCCACCGCGCTGCAGATCGACACGCCCTCCGCCGAGTACTGGGCCGCGCAGAACAAGGACGAGCTGGAAGTGCTCCCGACGCTGCTGGGGGCCTCGCAGAACAACGGCATCTTCATGAAGCCCGGTGACTTCAAGTGGTGGCAGTGGCTCGATACCGCCGTCGCCGAGATGCGCACCGGCTCCTGGTATCCGCAGTACACCGAGATCTATCAGAAGTGGTTCGGCAAGAATCCGCCGCCGCAGAAGTTCTATCTGCAGCAGTGAGCGGTTGAGCGGTGAGCTTCTCCCGGTGGGTGCTCACCTACGGGCCCACCTACCTCACGGGCCTCGGCTGGACGGCCGTGACCGCCGCCGGGGCCGCCGGCGGCGCCATCATCTGGGGATGCGCACTCCTGCTCATCCGGATGTCGGGGGGCCGGTGGGGCGCCCGCGCCGTCGACGCGTACGTGCAGCTCTTTCGCAACACGCCGGTGCTGCTGCCGATCTACCTCATCTACTTCGCGCTGCCGATGGTCGGTCTGCCGTGGCCGGCCGTCGTGTGCGGCGGCCTCGCGCTGATCTTGCAGAACGGCGCGTACATCTCGGAGATCCTGCGCGGCAGCGTCAACGCGATCGATCGTGTGCAGTTCGACGCGGCGCGAAGCATCGGGCTGGCGCCGTGGAACACGTTTCGCAAGATCGTCCTGCCGCAGGTGCTCGTGTACTCGATCCCGGCGCTCGGCAACCAGACCGTGCTCCTGCTGAAGGACACGTCGCTGCTATCGGCGATCAGCATCACCGAGCTCACGATGCAGGCGAAGCTTCTGACCGAGCAGACCGGCGCGGCCTACGAGGCGTTCATGGTGGTGGCGCTGCTGTACCTGCTCCTCGTCTCGGGCACCGAGGTGCTCTTCCGCGCCACGCATCGTGCGGTGCGGTGGCGATAGAGAGGCGCGCCGGCGATGCCGCCTGGTAGCGTGGAGCTGCTCGCGCGGGGCGCCGCCGTCTCGCTGGTCCTGGCGGCGGCGGCCATCATCGGCGGCACCCTGCTCGCCATCGTCCTGACGACCCTCGCCTTCTCGCGCTACGCCGTCGTGCGCGCCGTCTATCGCGTGTACGTCTACGTGGTTCGCGGCACGCCGCTGCTGGTGCTGGCGCTGCTGCTGTTCTACGCGCTGCCGGCGCTCGACCTCCGCACCGGCCCGTACATCGCCGGCACGCTCGTGCTCATCATCTATACCGGCGCGCTGTTCGCGGAGGTGTTTCGCGGCGGCGTGCTCGCCATTCCGCGACCGCAACGGGAGTCGGCGCGAAGCCTCGGGCTGCCGCCGCTCGCGATGTTCCGGAAGATCATCGCGCCGCTCGTGACCCGCTACACGCTGCCGCCATACGTGAACGTGTGCGTCATGACGGTCAAGGCGTCGTCGGTGCTGTCGATCATCAGCGTGTGGGAGCTCACGCTGGCCGCGCGCGAGATCATCGAGCGCACGTTCGCCGTGTTCAGCGTGCTGACTCTCGCGGCCGCGTTCTACTTCGTGATGTGCTTCGGGATCGACCGCCTCGGCCGCCGGCTCGAACGGCACCTGGCCCTCAAGGGCTTCGCCGGCGAGCGCGCATGATCGCCATCCGCGGGCTGGAGAAGTCGTTCGGCAGCGCGCGGGTCCTGCGCGGCATCGACCTGGACATCGCCGACGGCGAGGTCGTCGCGCTGATCGGACGCAGCGGCTGCGGCAAGACGACCCTGCTGCGCTGCATCAATTTCCTCGAGGAGTACGAGGCGGGCGACATCCGGCTCGACGGCGAGGAGCTGTGGTATCGCACGCGCGCGGACGGTGTCCGACGCCAGGTGAGGGACGCCGACGCGCGCCGGATGCGCCAGCAGATGGGGATCGTGTTCCAGCAATACAACCTCTTCCCGCACATGACCGTCCTGGACAACGTGCTGCTGGGCCCGCGCTTCGCCCAGCGGGTGTCCGCCGCCGAGGCCGAGACGCTCGGGCGGCGGCTGCTCGCGCGCGTCGGCCTCGACGCGAAGATGTCGGCCTACCCCGCCCAGCTGTCGGGCGGACAGCAGCAGCGCGTGGCCAGCGCCCGTGCGCTCGCCATGCGCCCCCAGGTCCTGCTCCTGGACGAGATCACCTCCGCGCTCGACCCGGAGCTGGTGGGTGAGGTCGAGGACGTCATCCGCAGCCTGCTGAGCGATCGCATCATGATGGTGCTGGTGACCCACGCCCTCCGCTTCGCGCGCGAGATCGCGCATCGGGTCGCCTACCTCGCGGACGGCGCCATCGTGGAGGTGGGCTCGCCGGCCGACGTCCTCGACCGGCCGAAGGATCCGAGCCTGAAAGAGTTCCTGCGTCGCGTGCGGTGAGGCGGACCCGGCTATCCGCTACTCGATGCCGCGATACCAGCCGGCCGGCGGCTCGTGATGCTGGGCCCGCGCCCAGCCGCGTGCGCGAAGGCAGTCGCGATAGCGGTCCTGGATGAAGACTCCATACTGAGGACTCGCCTCTTTTGCGCATGCGGCGCTGTCGCGGTTGAACTCGTCCTGCGAGGCGCCGGCCTTCCCCCAGTAATGGAGCCCGCAACCGCCCAGCGTACCGAGGAGCACCGCGAGCAGCACGCGCAGCGCTGATCGGCTCACTGCGTCAGCACCGCGAACCGGACCGAGATGTCCGAGGGCATCACGCCGACCTTCGCCGCCACCTGCTCGACGACCTGCGTCACCACCTGGCGAAACGCGTTGTTCATCAGACGATCGACGCTGGTCGCGTGGCTGATGCCCCATGCGCTCTCGTCTCGATCGCCGGCGCTCATCACGTTCTCGAACGCGATGTCGCCCGTCTGAACGCGCAGCAGCGTGACCTCGAGCGTCACGGCACGTCGACTGACCACCGTCCAGCCGACGTCGTTCACGATCTCGAAGACCAGCACGCGACCGCCCAGGACATACGGCACGCCAGCCTCCTCGCCGGCGGCGCGCATCTCGGCCTGCTGGTCCTTGCTGAGAATCTTCGCGATCGATTTGGTCGCGATGCCCGCTCGCGCGAATTCCTCGACGAACAGCGTCTGAACGAGATCGGCCACCGGCACGAACTCTCGCCCGTTGTAGGTCAGTCCGAACCGCCAGGCCCCCTGACGCATCACATACGTCAGGTTGTCCGGATCCGCCTGGACGACGGTCGCCCGCCGGTCCTCGGGCTTGGCGACGGCGAGTGTGATCGCGCTCAGCTTGTCGGCCTGCGGGAGGCGATAGAGGGCGGGGGAATACTTCATCTCCAGAGACCGCGTACAGGCAGTCAAAGCCGTCGACGCAACGAGGACCACCACCAGCCGGATCCACACACCGTCGAGGTGTCGACCGCGCGCGCTCATGTGACCTCCTCTCAAGTCGGGGCATGAGTCGCAAAGCAGAGTACCTCAAGGGACGGCAAGAACATCTATTCGGCGTGTCGCGAACTAGCCCGCGGCCGTGAGGATCTGGACCTCGCTCGCCCTCAACGAAACACCGACCGCCGCCGTGGCTGCCGTGGAGACCCGCCCGTCGCCATGGAAGCGCGCCGCTGGAACGACGGTAACGGTGACCTTGCCGGCCGTACCCTGGTTGCTGTACGCGATGCGCAGCTCCCGGGCCGCGGGATTGAGATCGCGGTCGACGATGACCATGCCCGAGAAGCTGGTGCTGCCGGTGTTGGCCACGATCAGGACCTCGCGGTCGACCAGGATGCGGGAGACGGCCACGATGCCGCCGCGACCGAACGAGTAGCCGAAGTCGACGCCGTTGCCCGAGACCTCGCGGAAGTACATCCGCCCGTAGACGAGCGGCGGCTCGTCCTGCCGGAGCCGCGCGAGCGCTTCGATGGCGCGGAACATCGGGTGCGTGACATCGAACGCCGGGTTCTTGCCCCAGAGCGCCTCGCGCGTCGACTCGTTCGCGGTCAGATCGGCCTGGCCGGCCGCGTCCACGGTGCCGCGGAGTCCTTGCTCGGTGCCGTAGTACACGCACGGAACTCCCTGGAGGGCGAACAGAAGCGTCGCGGCCAGCGTGACCTGATCGACCGGCGTGTCGGGGTGCTGGATCCGCTCGTGCTGGTCATGGTTGTCCAGAAAGCTGACGAAGTACCGCCCGGCGTCGCCGTGGGAGCTCAGCAGCTCCTGCTCGTGCAGCCGGCGCGCGGCGAAGACGCGCTGGACGGCCGCGACATCCGTCATCCCCTTGGCGACCGCGGGCAACGTGTAGAAGAGCGGAAAGTCGAGGGCCGCGTCGATGCCGTAGCCGTCGCCGGAGCCGCCGTTGCGGCCGACGAACCTCGCGATGGTCGCCTCGTCGTCGTAGATCTCGCCGAAGATGAAGAAGTTCTTCTTGCCGACGCTCAACGCAAACTCGCGCATCGCGTTGCCGAACACCTCGATGGCGTCGGGGTCGACGTACTTGACGGTGTCGACGCGGAATCCGTCGATGTCGTAGCGGGCGAGGAGATACTGATGGATGCGGATCAGGATCGACAGGACGGGCCGCACGCCATACTTGCCGCGCAGGCGTTCCTGTCCCGGCACCCCGGCGTCGTACTCGACGACGAGCTGCCGCATGTCGCCGAAGTCGCCGCGCACGAACCCGCGGCGGTCGGGCTGGTCCGTCAGCTTGCTCCCACGCCGCCGGAAGAGCAGCTGATTCTGCAGATCGGCCGGCCACACGGCATCACCGGCTGACAGCTGGCTCGGATCGGGCAAGCTGGCATCGGCCCAGTCGGTGCGGGGCGTGCCGTCGCCGTCGATCCATGCGACGGACGGCTCGCTGCCGAGCGGGCCCTCCATGACCGCGGCGTCGCCGAAGCTCGAGACGACGCCGCCCGACCTGATGTAGTCGAACACGCGCG
>DATAOC010000013.1:0-105152 GCA_036265915.1 Candidatus Methylomirabilota bacterium
CGCTCGGCGCACCCCGGCGGAGCCGGGGCGCGCCTCGGCAGCGCGCGCGCCCCCAAACCCCCAAACGCTCGGCGCACCCCGGCGGAGCCGGGGCGCGCCTCGGCAGCACAAGCGCGCAGCGCGCGCGCCAGACATCGGCCCCAAACCGACGCTCGACACGCGGGGCGGAGTGGTGGCGGGGGCGGGAGGGTCAGCGGCGGGCGCGGCGGGCGTCGAGGCTGGCGACGTAGGCGGCGCCGAAGACGAAGACGATCGAGGTGTAGTAGGCGAACATGACGAAGGCGACCAGGACGCCGAACGGACCGTAGATCTGGTCGTAGACGCCGAAGCGGCGGATGTACCAGCCGAAGAGCTGCTTGGCGAACTCCCACAGCATCGCCGCGAGGATCGCGCCGATGAGCGAGGCCACCACGCTCGGACGCCGTCGCGGCACGTAGTGATAGGCGAAGTAGAACATCATCGACGAGAGCGTCACGCTGAAGGCGCCCGTGGTCCAGTACCACCACGCCGGCGGCATGTGGAGCGCCTCGAAGAAGAACTCCTGGAACCACTGGAAGACCCAGGTGACCGAGCTGGCGGCGAAGAGCAGCACGGTGAGCAGGATCACGAGCCCGGCGTCGAGCAGCATGTTGCGCAGGTACTGGCCGCCGGCTTTCACGCCGAGCATGCGGTGCATGACGAGCCGCGAGGCGCCGAACAGCGGGGTCGAGAAGAAGATCAGGATCAGCGTGCCGGTCAGGCCGGACACGGCGCGGGTGTCGATGATCCGCAGCAGCACGGCGGCGATCTCGCGCCGGTACACGGGGAAGTTCCGCGTGAGCTGACCGACGACTTCCTGCTTCGCCTGGTCGCCGGACAGCACGAAGCCCGCCGTGGACACGCCGAGCAGGCTCAGCGGGATGCAGCAGACCAGGAAGAAGAACGCCAGGCCGGCGGCCATGAAGAACCCGCCCTCGGCGAAGAATCGCGCGAAGGCTCCGCGAATCGCCAGCATGCGCGGCCGCTCAGAGCAGGCCGCGCACCAGGCCGCCGTCCACCTGCACCGCGAGACCGGTGACGTACGAGGCCCGCTCGGAGGCCAGGAACACGACGACGTTCGCAAACTCCTCCGGCGTGCCGATGCGCCGCACCGGCACGTCCTCCACCGCCCGCGCCAGGAACTCCTCGCGCGGCAGGCCGGAGAGCTTCTGGCCGCCGAGGAAGCGATCGGTCATGATCTTGCCCGGGCACACCGTGTTCACGGTGATCCCGTCCTTGCCCAGCTGGCCGGCGAGCGTCTTCATCATGCCGGCCACGCCCGGCCGCACGGCGTTGGACAGCAGCAGCTCGGGGATCGGCTGCTTCACCGAGACCGACTGGATGGTCAGGATGCGGCCCCAGCGCTTGGCCTTCATGGACGGCAGCACGCCGCGCACGAGGCGCACGACCGACAGCAGCGAGACGTCGAACGCGCCCTGCCACTGCTCGTCCGTCATGTCCTCGAAGAAGCCGCGCGGAGGTCCGCCCGCGTTCGCCACCAGGATGTCGACGCCGCCGAACGTCTGCACGGCGCGGTTCACCAGCGCGGTGACGTCGTCCTTCTTCGTCACGTCGGCGGGCATCGCGAGGACTTCGCTCCGTGTCCGGGCCCGGATGTCCTCGGCCGCGGATTTCAGATCCGTCTCCGTGCGCGCGCACATCACGACCTTGGCCCCCTCGGCCGCCAGCCCCATCGCGCACGCCTTGCCCATCCCCTTGCTCGCCGCCGTCACCAGCGCCACCTTGCCCGCCAGTCCGAGATCCATGAGTCCGTCCTCCGCTCAGGTCTGTTTGAAGAATTCCGCGCGGTCGCCCGTGGTGACCTCGACGCGGCGACTCTTGTTGTCGCGCAACACCTCGAGCGTCAATCGCTCGCCCGGCTCGTGGCGCCACAGCGACAGGTACAGCTCCTTCCGGCTGGCGACTTCCTGGGCATCGAGCGAGACGATCACGTCGCCCTCCTGCAGGCCACCACGCTCACCCGGTCCTTCGGGCACGATGCCGGCGACCACGACGCCCTCGTCGATGGCGTGCGCGAAGACGCCGAGCCACGCGCGGCGCGGCCGGCTGACGACGCGGCCGTAGCGCAGCAGCTCGCGCTCGTGCTCGCGGTAGCAGTCGATCGGAATGGCCAGCGAGCAGCGCACGATCTCGTTGAGGTTCAGCGAGACGATGCCCAGCAGGGCACCCGTCATCGAGTAGAGCCCGCCGCCGCCGAAGCCGGGATTCTGAGCGCTGCACACGATGCCGCGCTCGAGCAGGTACTCCCAGTAGGCCTCGAACTCCCCGAGGTAGGTCACCATACCGCCCGCGATCCGGCGCTCCTGGGCCGCGGTCGAGGCCACCGCCACCACCGGCTCGCCACGCTCGAGCTCCGTCGTGCTCGTCACCGGCGCGGCCACCAGCCCCTGGCGCTTGACGCGCAGCACGGCGATGCCGATCTCGAAGTCCTGCGCCACCACCTCGGCCTTCACGCGCCGGCCCTTGACGAACGCGACGTCCACCGTCTGCGCGCCCATGACGACGTAGTTGACGGTGAGGATGAGCCCGCCGGGATCCACGATCACGCCGCTTCCCATCCGCTCGCTGCCGAGGATGCGAGACGACGGGTGTCCGCGCGGCGCGGTCGCGTGCACGTTCACCACCGTCTGCAGCAGGTGCTTGGCGAAGTCGACCGAGGCGTCCATCAGTTCGCGCCGCGCAGGTGACGCGCGAAGAACTCGCCGACACGCCGGTGCGCGTCGGCATCGGCGGCCGCGTCGTAGCCCACGGTCGCGCCGCAGCACTCGTTCGGCCGGTTGCGGTTCTCGACGTCGGGCAGCCACACGCGCGGCTGCCCCTTCACGTCGAAATAGTGGACGGCGCCGGGATACACGACGACCGTCACGTCGGCGCCCTTCGCGCGCTGTCGCTGCGCGAGGTCCACGCACTCGGAGGCGAGCGTCCAGTCGTCGTCGGCGCCGATGAGGATCAGCAGCGGCCGGACGGACTGCTCGTTCACCAGCGAGTGGCAGCCGCCCGGGTAGACACCGACGGCGGCGTGGTAGCCGGGCTCCGGGATCTCCACGCCACGCCGGCGTGTCCGCTCGAAGGTCGGCCCGTTCACGGCCGCCATCGAGAAGACGCCGCCGTTCGACCAGCCGATGATGCCGATCCGCGCGCGCTCGATGTAGGGCTGTGCCTGCAGCCAGCGCAGCGCGCCGATGGCGTCGTCGAACCGCGCGGTGTTCGGCACCTCCTCGCCCGGCGTGCACGCCTCCCGGATGTTGCGCGGCGCCCACGAGTCCACGACGAGCGCGACGTAGCCGCGCGCCTTCAGCCACCGCGCCCAGTCGCGGTTGGACTCCGACACGCCATGGCAGCCGTGCATGAGCACGACCGCGGGAAAGGGTCCGGCGCCCGCGGGCCGGTACTCCTGGGCGGAGACGCGCACCGGTGCGCCGGGAGTCGCATTGTCGAAGGAGACCGCGGCGGCGGACGCGCAGCCGGAGACCGCGACCGAGGCGACGAGAGCCGCCGCCCGGAGCATGCCGAGCATGGGCCGAGCATACACCGAAGCGACGGTATAGAATCCGGGCATGGCCGACGTCGTGCGTGTCGTCGTCTACAGCGACTATCTCTGACCGTGGTGCTATCCGGCGGCGGTCCGCCTCCGGCGACTTCAAGACCAGATGGCCGGCCGTCTGATCATCGACCATCGCGCGTTTCCGCTGCGCCCGACGCCTGTCGCACCCGTCGGCTTCAAGGGCACGTATCGCGAGGCGGGCTGGCAACGCTGCGCGCAGATGTCCGCCGCCGACGGCATCACGTTCACGCCGTGGCCCCACCCGCAGATGCCCAACTGGAGTCTGCCGGCGCTGGAGGCCGCCAAGTGCGCGGCGCGCCAGAGCGAGGCCGTCTTCGAGCGCGCACACCTGGCGCTGTACGAGGCGTTCTTCACGCACAGCCGCAACATCGCCGAGCCGGCCGTCGTCCGTGAGATCGTCGGCGCCGCCGGCGCCGATCTCGCACGGCTCGACGCCGACCTCGAATCCGGCGCCGGCCGCGAGGCCGTGGTGAAGGACTACGAGGCGGCCGTTGCCGAGGGCGTGCGGTCCATCCCGACCGTCATCGTCCCGGAGACCGGCCGCGCGCTGGTCGGACTCGTGGACGCTGCGACGTATCGCGCCGCTGTCGAGGAAGCGGCCGGCTGAGCGCTCCGCCTCCCCTTCTCTTCGGCTCCGATCCCACGCCCGGCCTCGTGGCCGCCTCGCTCACCGACGAGGGCCGTGGCATGCGCCTGTGGCGCCGCGACGGCGACCGGCTGCGCACCGAGGTCGTGCCGTTCGCGCCGTTCCTGCTCGTCGCCGACACGGCGCTCGTCTCCGGCGCGCCGGGACTGACGGCACTCGCGGAGCTCGCCGGCCCCGGCGCCCTCCGCTGGCTCGCCCGATTCGCGAGCTGGGGCGAAGCGCTCGGCGCGCGTGATCGCTGCCGGAACAGCGACGCGCCGGCGGTCGTCCGCTTCCTCGCCGATCCCGTCCATCAGTACCTGCTGCAGTCGGGCCGCACGTCGTTCGGCGGCATGCGCTACGGCGATCTCCGACGGCTGGCCCTCGACATCGAGGTCGTCACGACGGACGGCTACGAGTTTCCGTCGGCCACCCGCGCCGGCGACCGCATCGTCGCCATCGCGCTCGCCGACTCCGCCGGCTTTCGCGAGGTGCTCCGTGGCGACCGCATGGAGGAGGGCGCGCTGCTGGCCGAGTGCGGCCGGCTCATCCGCGAGCGCGACCCGGACACCATCGAAGGCCACAACATCTTCCGCTTCGACCTCGAGTATCTCGAAGCACGCGCGCGCCGCCACGGCGTCACGCTCGCGTGGGGACGTGACGGCAGCGCGCTGCGCGGGCGGCCGGCGCGACTGTCGGTGGCCGAGCGCACCATCGGCTTCCGGCGTTACGAGATCGCGGGGCGCCACGTCATCGACACATGGCTGCTCGCCCAGCTGCACGACGTCGGCGCGCGTGATCTGCCGTCGTTCGGCCTGAAGGACATCGCCCGGCACCTCGGGGTGGCCGCCGCCGACCGCACGTATGTCGACTCCTCCCGCGTTGCGCGCGAGCTGGCCGAGAACCCGGATCGGCTGATGGCCTACGCCGCCGATGACGCCACCGAGACGCTCGCGGTGTCGGCGATCCTGTCCCCCGCCTATTTCGCCCAGGCACAGCTGCTGCCCTTCGATTACCAGTCGGTGACGCTGCGCGGAGCGGCGGCCAAGGTCGACGCGCTCATGCTGCGCGAGTACGTCCGCCGTCACCACGCCGTGCCGGCGCCGAGTCCGGTGCAAGGCGTCGGCGGCGGGCTCACCGCGATCTGGCAGCAAGGCGTGGCGTCGCCCGTCCTCCACGTCGACGTCACGTCGCTCTATCCCTCGCTGATGATCGCCGGACGCGTCGCGCCGGCCAGCGACGGCCTCGGTATCTTCCTCGAGCTCCTCACACACCTGCGCGACGTGCGCGTCGCCGCGAAGCGACTGGCGCAGGCGGCCGCGAGCGCCGAGGAGCGGCAGCACCAGCAGGCGCTCTCGCAGTCGTTCAAGATCCTCATCAACTCGTTCTACGGCTACCTCGGCTTCGGCGCGGGGCACTGGAACGATTTCGACGCTGCCAACCGTGTGACGACCGAGGGTCGCCGCGTCGTGACCCTGATCGTCGACCGGCTGCGCGACGTCGGCGCCATCCCGATCGAGGCGGACACCGACGGCGTCTACTTCACGCCCCCGCCCGGCCACCGCGAGAGCGACGACGCCGCCCTGCTGGCCGCGGTGGCGCGCGACCTGCCGCCCGGGGTCAGTCTGGAGCTCGACGGACGGTACGCCGCGATGTTCTCGTACAAGATGAAGACGTACGCGCTGCTCGACGACCGCGGCCGTCTCACCCTCAAGGGCTCCGGGTTCCGCTCTCGCGGGCTGGAGCCGTTCCAGCGCCGCGTGATCGAGGAGCTCGTGCGGCTCCTGGTGAGCGGACGGCGCGTGGATGCCAAGAGCGTGATCGACCGGTGGCTCGCGGACTTCGCCGCCCACCGCGTCGACGTGCGCACGTTCGCGCGCACGGAGACGCTGCAGGAGCCGCTGGAGGTCTACCGCGAGCGCGTCGCCGCCGGCGTGCGGGCGCCGTCCGCGGCGTACGAGCTCGCGGCGGCGGGCGGCCGACCGGTGCAGCCGGGCGATCAGATCTCCTACTACGTGATCGGACGCACGGCGCGCGTGCCGGTGAACGAGGCGGCCCGGCTTGCGAGTCTCTGGGACCGCGAGCACCCGGACGAGAACGTCGACTTCTACCAGACCAAGGTGCTCGAGATCTGGCAGCGCTTCCGGCGCTTCGCCGAGATCGACGGGCTCGTGCCCTACGCGGACGACACGTCGGAGCCCGCCCAGCTCAGCCTGTTCTGAGCGCTACCGCCGCCAGCCGCCGCCGCCGGCGCCGCCGCTCGGCCGCGGGCGATCGCCCGGGCGGCCACCGCCGCCGCCGGCGCCGCGCTGCGGCTGGGGGCGCGCCTCGTCGACCACCAGATTCCGGTCCCGAAACAGGCGACCGTTCAGCATCTCGACGGCCTTCTGCGCTTCCTCCTTCGTGGCCATCTCGACGAATCCAAAGCCGCGCGGGCGCCCGGTGAACTGGTCGGTGATGATCCGCACCGTCTCCACGTTGCCGGCCTGAGCGAACAGCTCGCGGAGATCTTCCTCCGTGGCCTGGAACGAAAGGTTTCCGACGAAGAGCTTGGCCGCCATCTCGCGAACCTCCTGCCCCGTTGAAGCGGCGAGCGACGATTGGGAACCCCTGGCGCTGCGTGGGCAGAAGAGTAGTGACAGGAGTCAACGCTTGTCAAGGCCCAGCGCCGGTGGCCCCCGGCCGCGCCGCGGGCGCTACAGATAGACGCGCGGGCGGGTGCTCGGGCTGGAGCGGCGCGCTACGAGGGGCTCAGGGATAGACCCCGCGGGTGGCGCCGCCGTCCACCGTGATGCAGATCCCCGTGATGAACGAGGCGCGCGCCGAGGCCAGGAAGCAGACGGCGTCCGCGATGTCTTCCGACGTCGCGATGCGGCCGAGCTTGTACGGCGCCTGCGCCGCCGCGCGCACCTCGGCCACCGACTTGCCCGATGCCCTGGCCTGCTGCTCCATCAGCGAGTCCCATCGCTCCGTGCGCGTCGCCGCCGGCGACACCGCGGTCACGAGGATGTTGGACTCGGCACCGAGATCGGCGAGTCCCTTGGTGAAGTTCACGAGAGCCGCGTTGGCGGCGCCGCCGGTGAGATAGACCGGCGTGGGATTGCGGGCCGCGGCGCCGACGACATTGACGATGCGGCCGCCGCCCTGGGCCTGCATGAGCGGAAAGACGGCGCGCGCCATGCGGATGTAGCCGAGGAGCTTCAGGTTCCAGTCCTCGATCCACTGCGCGTCGGGGATGTCGAGGAAGGCGCCACCCCGGATCGCGCCCGCGTTGTTGACCAGGATGTCGATGCGCCCGCAGTCGCGCCGCGCGGCGCTCACCACGCGCTCGACCTCCGAGAGCTGCGACAGGTCGGCGCTGATCGCCACCGGATCGCGGCCGCCGCGGTCGCGCGCTTCCGCCACGACCTTCTCGAGCGCCCCGTGGTCGCGGGCGACGACGACGACGCGCGCGCGCTCCGCCGCCAGACCGAGTGCGATCGCCCGCCCGATGCCTTTGCTGCCGCCGGTCACCAGCGCGACCTTGCCGTCGAGCTCCAGGTTCATGGCGTTCCTCCCGTGCGTCGGATCTTACAGCGGGACGCGCGGAAACGCGGGCGGTTGCGCGTCCGCCTCGCGTGCAGCGGCGTCCAGCGTCGCGCGGGCGAAATCGTCGAGATCCACACCAGCCACGCGCCCACGGTGCAGGCGCGCGGCGCCGTCGGCGAGCAGCGCGCGGGCGCCGACGGCGTTGCCGTTCGCGCGATGCTGCCAGCCGACCGCGATCTGGATCAGCCCCTGCAGCGCCGCGCGCGTGTCGCCGCTGGCCGCCGCCCAGTGCGGCTCGAGGAGCTCGTGAACCTCGAAGTAGAGTCCGGCGTCGAAGAGGAGTGCGGCGGCGGCGAGCGCGCTGCGCACGTCCAGCGGCGGCGCGAGCGGCGCTCCGGCGAGCGCTTCGGCCGCGCGCCGCGCCCGGGCCGCGAGCAGCGGCGCCCAGCGACGGTCCGCGGGCGCGAGCCAGGCGTCCGGGACGGCGGCCAGTGCCGCGAGCTCCTCGCGCGCCGACGGCTCCGCCAGCGCGGCAAGGATCAGCTCCGCGAGTCGGTTGCGCAGCGCGAGCGGTGGCGTCGGGATCAGACGATCGGTCGCGATTCCGGCGGCGCCGCGGGATACGCGGGCGCCACCGGCGCGGGCGCGGCACGCACGACGCGTCGCGGCGGCCGGTGCACGCGCTCGACGCGGCTGCCGGCCACCAGGTCGTGCAGGGCGCGCTTGTCCTTGCGCAAGCCGCCCAGCAGCGGTCCGAGGCCGAGCGTGAACGGCACCGAGAGCCAGAATGCGACCGCGCGCGCGAGGGCGGCGCCGAGGGGAAGCGCCTCGCCATCGGTGGCCACCACGCGCGCGCCGACCACGAGCTTGCCGATGGTTTGCCCGGCCACCGCGTGCAGCACGGTCGGATAGAGCACGGCGAAGAGCAGCGTGAAGAACGCGACCAGCGCATGCAGCGCCGGTGAGCGGTCGAGATCCGTGTCCCAGCGCCGCGCGGCGATGGCGCCGAGCAGGACCTCCGCGAGCATGATGACGCCGACATCGATGACGAGGGCGAGGAGGCGGATCCAGAAGCCCGCGGGCCGGGACGCGACGTCGTTCATGGAGCGTATAATGCGCCCATGATTTCGGTGCGCGCCGGCCAAAATCACGTCCTGTCGCGCATCACGGCGCCGGTGGCCCCGGAGCTCCTTGCCGTCACCCGCGCGCTCGGCCGCGTGCTGGCCGAAGACTTCCAGGCGCCGATCGACGTTCCTCCCGCCGACAACTCCGCGGTCGACGGATACGCCGTCGCCAGCGCCGACATTCCGCCGAGCGGCGCGCGCGAGCTGCGCGTGGTCGCCGACCTGGCGGCGGGCTCGGTGTGGCCCGCCGCGCTCGCCGTCGGCCAGGCGCTGCGTATCATGACCGGCGCGCCCATGCCCGCCGGCGCTGACACCGTGTATCCGCAAGAAGCCGTCACGCGGGACGGCGATCGGGTGCGGATCGGTCCGCTGGCCAAGGGGGCCAACGTGCGGATGCGCGGCGAGGACGTGGAAGCCGGCGCCATCGTCCTCGAGGCCGGCACGGTGCTCCGGCCGCAGGAGATCGGCCTCGTGACCTCGCTCGGCGCCTGGCAGATCTCGGTGCGGCGCCGACCGCGCGTGGCGCTGATGTCGACCGGCGACGAGGTGGCCGAGCCCGGCACGCCGCGGCGCCCCGGACAGATCTACGACGCCAACCGGTTCACGCTCCGCGGATCCATCGAGCAGTGCGGCGGCGAGGTGATCGACCTCGGCATCGTGCCCGATGACCGGGACACGCTGCGCGCGCGGCTGCGCGAGGCCTCGCGCGGCGCCGACATCGTCCTCACCTCGGGCGGCGTGTCGGTCGGCGTGTACGACCTGGTGAAGGAGGTGCTGACCGAGGTCGGCGCCGTCGATTTCTGGCAAGTCGCCATGCAGCCGGGCCGCCCGCTCGCCGTGGGCTCCATCGGCGGCGCCGCGTTCTTCGGTCTGCCCGGCAATCCGGTGGCGTCCCTGCTCTCGTTCATGCTCTTCGTCCGCCCGGTCCTCTACAAGCTGGCCGGGCGACGGACGCTCTTTCCCGAGTCGTGGCAGGCGCGAACCCTGGAGGCGCTGCCGAAGAAGGTGGGACGCACGGAGTACAAGCGCGGCGTGCTTCGGTTCTCGAACGGCGCCTGGGAGGTGCGGACGACGGGACCGCAGGGCTCGGGCATCCTCTTCTCCATGGTCGCGGGCAACTGTCTCATCGTGCTCGACGAGGACCGCGGCGACGTCGCGGCGGGCGAGCTGGTGACGGTGGAGCCGTTCTGATCGACGTCGGCCTGGTCGATCGCGCGCGCGAGCGAGTGCCGCCACTGCTGCGCGACGCGCAGCGGCGCCTGCCCCACCTCGCGTATGCCGACCTTCGCCTGGCCGTCCTCGAGGCGCGCGGCGCGGCCGCCGAGAACGGCGACAGCCGGAGCGCGGGCGACGATGCCTCGTGCGCTGCCGGCATCCGGGTGCTGGCCGGGGACCGCTCGGTCGCGCCCGGCTGGGTCGGGCTGATCATCGGCGCCGGCGATATCGCGGAGCTCGAGGCGCGCCTGGCGGCGGCGCTGGAGCGCGCGTACCGCCGTGCCATGGCCAACGCCGAGAGCAAGGCCGCCGCCCGCGGCAAGTTCGGCGCCCTCGGCGAGGCGCTCGACGACACGCGGCTGCATCCGGTCGACGTGCGGCAGGCGGTGGTTCCCGCCGTGTACCGCGTCGACCCGCGCAGCGTGCCGCTCGCCGACATGGTCGCCTTCAGCACCGAGGTGTCGAAGGCCGTGCGCGACGCCCACGCGCGTGTGCGGTACAACTACATCGCCGTCGTCACCCAGCTGTCGCGCGAGCTGTTCGCGTCCACCGAGGGCGCGCTGATCGATCAGTCGTTCGCGCTGACGCAGGGGCTGTGCTCGGTCGTCGCCGACGCGGACGGCGCCAGTCAGCACCTGTACGACGTCAGCGGCCACCAGCGCGGCTGGGAGGTCCTCACCGACGGCGTGGACGAGCCCCTGATCACGTTCCCACCGTTTGCCACGTTCGCCGTCGACCTGGCGCTCGAGGCCGCCGAGCTGGCGGCGGCGCCGCCGCTGCCGACCTCGGCGCGCGAGGTCGTCGTGGTGACCGACCCGCACTACAACACGCTGCTGTCGCACGAGATCGTGGGTCATCCCGTCGAGCTCGACCGCGCGCTGAAGATGGAGACGGCCTACGCGGGCCGCTCCTGGCTCCTGGCCGGCCTCGGTGATCACCAGGTCGGCAAGCGCGTCGCGTCGTCCCTGGTCACCGCGTTCTCCGATCCGTCGCTGCCCGGCTACGGACACTACGACTACGACGACGAGGGGACGCCGGCACGCCGCGTGGTGCACATCGAGCGCGGCATCTTCCGCGGCTTCATGAACAGCCGACAGACGGCGGCCGTCTTTGGCGGCGCGCCCAACGGCCACTTCAAGGCCACCGACGCCTCGCTGGTGCCGCTGGTGCGGATGTCGAGCACGGTGTTCGAGCGTGGCGCGCACGATCCGCGCGACATGATCCGCGACGTCGAGCACGGCTACTATCTCGTCGGCCATCGCATCCCGTCGATCGCGGAGAGCCGGGAGAACTTCCGGATCTCGGCGCGCAAGGTCTACGAGATCGAGCGCGGGCAGCTGGGCCGGCTCTATCGCGACGGCGGCATCGCCGCCGACTCGCGCGATTTCCTGCTCAACGTCGACGCCGCCGGCACCGACTTCCGGATCTATCCGATCGCCAACTGCGGCAAGGGGCAGCCGATGCAGTCGCGCAAGCTCGGCAACGGCGGCCCCACGCTGCGCAGTCGCGCGCGCGTGGCGGGCGGCTGACGTGCGCGCGGTCCTCATTCCGATCGTGGCCGTGGCCGCGCTCGTCGCCAGCGCCGCGCCCGCCGCGCAGCCCGACTATCCCGTGAGCTTCATCTCGGTGGACGATCTCAAGGCCCAGCTCGATCGCGGCGTGAAGGCCGATATCATGGACGTGCGGAACTGGGAGGCCTACGTCGACATGCACATCAAGGGCGCGCGCTCGATGCCGCTGCGCTCGGTGCCGCAGCGGGCGAACGAGATCAGCAAGACCGGCCTCGCCGTCTTCTACTGAACGTGCCCGCACGCGCTGTCCCGGGGGGCCAGCAACATCATGTACGAGCTGGGCTGGCGCAACATCCGCGTCCTCGATGAGGGACTGCCCGGCTGGCACGCCAAGCACTATCCCGTCGAAGGCCGCAACCCGAGCGCCAATCCGAGCCACTGAGTGCGCGCGCTCGACGACCTGAGGCGCGCGGCGCAGCGAGCCTTCGACCTCGCGCGCGGGCAGCGCGACGTGCGCGAGGCGGAGATCTTCGTGGCCGCCAACGCCGTGCTGCTCGCGCGACTGAACTACACGTCGCACATCCCCTGCAACGGCGTCGAGGAGCCGAAATCCGTGGAGTCGGACGGCATCGGCGTGCAGCTGGTCCTCGACGACGGCGGCGGCGGCACGCGCGTCGGCTTCGGCAGCGAGCCGAGCGATCTGTCGCCCGCGGGCGCGGCCCGCGCCATCGACAAGGCGCGCCGGGCGGCGGTGGTCGACCCGGACTTCGCCTCCCTTCCGCGCGCCTCCGCGCTGGCCCGCACGCTGCGCGACTACCACGACCCGGCGCTCATGGACCTCGCCGACGAGCGCCTCGTGGAGGCCGGCTGGACGATCGTGAACGGCGCGCTGCGCACGTTTCTCGCCTCCTCGCGGCTGGCCGAGCTCGCGCGCGACGACGCGGCGCTGCGGCGGCTGGGCCTCATCGTCGGCGGTGACGTGACCGTGCTCGCCGAGCGGATCGCCGTCGTCTCCACCGCGATGCCGGACGTGCAGACCGACGAGTCGACGGTGATCAGCACGTTCGTGACGGCGATGGTGGAAGCGCGCGGAGCCAAGGGCAGCGGATGGTCGACCGGGACGCGGCTCGAGCACCTCACCGACGAGGCGGGCTGCGAGGCGGCGTCGGCGGCGGTGGCGGCCATCGGCGGCGCCCGTGTCGAGTCGGGCCGCTACACCGTCGTCTTCGGCCGCCAGCCGGTGACCGACCTCCTGAACAACATCGTCGTCCCCGCGTGCTGCGCCGAGACGTTCTATGCCTCGGCCTCCCCGTTCCTCGGTCGCCTCGGGCAGCGCGTGGCCGCGCGCGAGCTGACGCTCTACGACGACGGTGCCACGCCGGGTCTGATGGGCAGCAAGGGCATCACGTGCGAGGGTCTGCCGACGGGGCGCACGCCGCTCATCGAGCGCGGCGTCCTCGTCGGCTGCCTGTCGTCGTGGTACGAGACGGAGCGGCTGCTCCGTGACCCGCGGCGGGCCGAAAAGCTCGGCGGCGGCGACGACGCGACCCGGATGGCGGGGCTCGTGCCGCGCAACGGCTTTCGCTTCGGCAGCGGCGGCGGCCGACAGTTCGATCAACGGCCCAGCATCTCGGCGACCAACGTCGTCCTCGAGGGCACGGAGCCGGTGACCCGCGACGAGTTGCTGCGCCGGGTCGGCGACGGGCTCTACATCGGGCGCATCTGGTACACCTATCCGATCAACGGCCTGCGCGCCGGCGATTTCACCTGTACCGTCGTGGCCGACTCTTATATCATTCGCGGCGGCCGGCTCGCCGAGCCGCTCAAGCCGAACACGATCCGGATCAACGACAACATCGCCACGGTCCTGAACAACGTCGTCGGCGTCACCAAGGACGTGAAGGGCACCATCGTCTGGGCCACGGACCAGGCGACGTATGCGCCCGAGATCGCCGTCGCCGACGTTCACATCGACGCCATCGCCGCCTTCATGGAGGACCTCGATGTCTGACGCTGCCCGCCTCGTCGCCATCGCGCGCGCCTGCCGCGTGCAGATCATCCGCATGCTGGCCCACGCCGGCTCCGGACATCCGGGCGGCTCGCTCTCGGTCATCGACACGCTGGTCGCCATCATGTTCGGGCGGCTTCGCCACGATCCGGCCCGCCCCGACTGGCCGGAGCGCGACCGCGTCGTCCTGTCCAAGGGTCACGCGGTGCCGGCGCTCTACGCGTGCATGGCCAAGGCCGGCTACTTCCCCGAGGAGCAGCTCATCACGCTGCGCAAGCTCGGCTCGCCACTGCAGGGTCACCCCGACCGCACCGCCCTGCCCGGCATCGAGGCGGCGACGGGCTCGCTCGGCGAGGGACTGTCGGTCGCCCTGGGGATGGCGCTCGGGCTGAAGCTGAGCCGCTCGCCCGCGCGCGTCTACTGCATCGTCGGTGACGGGGAGATCCAGGAGGGCCAGGTGTGGGAGGCGGCGATGTCGGCGCCCAAGCTGGGCCAGCCGGACCATCCCGTCGACAACCTCACGGTGATCCTCGACTACAACAAGATCCAGCTCGACGACTTCGTGACGAAGATCCTCGACCTCGAGCCCGTGGTCGCCAAGTGGCAGACGTTCGGCTGGCCGGTCATCGAGGTCGACGGGCACTCGATGGACCAGCTCGGCAAGGCGCTCGACCAGGCGGAGGCCACGCGCGGCAAGCCGACGCTGATCGTGGCCCACACCGTGAAGGGCAAGGGCGTCTCGTTCATGGAGAACAATCCCGAGTGGCACGGCAAGGCGCCGAAGCCGGCGGAGGCGGTGGCCGCCATCCGCGAGATCCTCGACATCACCGAGCCGGCGTGGGACGACTACCTCCGCACGGATCAGACGACGGCGGCCCTCGTGAACGAGCTGCGGGCGCTCGAGAGGACGTAGGAGCTCAATATGACCGCGAAAGCCAGCCGCGCGGCGTTCGGCGAGGCGCTCCTCGATCTCGGAGCGCGCGACGAGCGCATCGTCAGTCTCGACGCCGACCTGTCGAAGTCCACGATGACGGCGGCGTTTGCCAAGAAGTACCCCGGGCGGGCCTTCAATCTCGGCATCGCCGAATCCAACATGCTCGGCGTGGCGGCCGGGCTGGCGCTCGCCGGCAAGATCCCGTTCGCGTGCTCGTTCGCGTGCTTCATCGTCGGCCGCTTCGAGACGATCCGCATCTCGGTCGCGTACACGAACGCGAACGTCAAGATCGTGGGCACGCACGTCGGCGTCGCCATCGGGGAGGATGGCTACAGCCAGATGGGGCTCGAGGACATCGCGTGCATCCGCGCGTTGCCCAACGTCCCGATCATCCAGCCGGCGGACGAGCTGGAGACGAAGCAGGTCATCGCCTACGCCGTCGAGCATCGCGGCCCCCTCTATCTGCGGCTCACCCGCCAGAATCTCCCGCCCGTCTGTCCGCCGGACTACAAGTTCCGCCTCGGTCGCTGGGTGACGTTGCGCCCCGGGCGCGACGTCACGCTCATCGCCACCGGCGGCACGGTGTTCAACGCGCTGGAGGCGGCGCGCCGGCTGGAGGCGGACGGGATCTCGGCGGAGGTCATCAACGCGGCGTCCATCAAGCCGCTCGACGAGGACATGCTGGTGCGCTCGGCGTCGGCCACCGGCCGCGTGGTCACCGTCGAGGACCATTCGGTGGCGGGCGGCCTCGGTGGCGCGGTGAGCGAGCTGCTGTCCGAGGTGCGACCGACACCGATCAGGCGCATCGGGACCACCACCTTCGGCGAGTCCGGCGATCCCAAGGGGCTGTACGCGAAATTCGGCTTCGACGCGGTCGGCATCGCGGCCACCGTGTCCAAGTTCCTCGCTCGTTGACGCGGTGTCGCGCTACTTCTGCCACGATCACCCGGAGGTGCTGTCCCTGGAGACCCGCGTCGTGGACGCGCGTCCCGGCGCGGTCGTCCTGGAGCAGAGCCCGTTTCATCCCGGCGGCGGTGGCCAGCTCGTGGATCGCGGGCGGCTCGCATGGCAGGCGGGCGAGGTCCGGGTCACCGGCTGCGAGATCACCGACGGCCGCATGTGGCACGTGCTCGCCGAGCCGATCGAGCCCGGCGGAGCGGTGCACGTCGTGGTCGACGCCGAGTTCCGCGCCGCGCAGACCGAGCTGCACACGGCCGCCCACATCCTGAACGCGCTCGTCTACCAGCGCTTCGACGGCGCGCTGATCACGGGGGCGCAGCTGGGCGACGATCTCACCGCCCGCGTGGACTTCGATCTGCCCGGCGTCGACAACGACCGCCTGCGCGCCCTGGAAGCGGACCTGAACGACGTGATCCGGCAGGACCTTCCCGTCCGCTACACGTGGATGCCGCTGACGGCGGCGACCGCGGCGCCGGGACTGCTGCGCTCGCGCTCCGTGGCGCCGCCGCCGAGCGCCGACGGCACCGTGCGCATCGTGGAGATCGTCGGGCTCGATCGCCAGGCGTGCGGCGGAACGCACCTGGCGTCGACGGGACGCTCGCGGGCGCTGCGCATCGTCAAGATCGACAACAAGGGCCGCCACAACCGCCGCGTGCGCATCGGGCTCGTGGCGCCGCGCTGAGCGGCCGAGGAGGCACCATGGCCACCACGCTCTTCATCGTGAAGGCAACCATTCCAGCGGACAAGGAAGCGGCCTTCAACCGCTGGTACAACGAGGAGCACGTCCCCCAGGTCCTGCAGTTCCCCGGCCTCGTGAGCGCGCGCCGCTACAAGGCGCTCGAGGGCGAGGACAAGTACCGGTACATGGCCGTGTACGAGCTGCAGGACGAAGCGACGTATCACCGCCTCATGGCGTCCGAGCACATGAAGCTGCTGCGCAAGGAGTACGACGCGCACTTTCCGATGAGCGAGCGCGTCCGCCTCGCCTACACCCAGGTCTGGCCGTAGGCCGCGGCCCGCTCCGTCGTCTGCCGCACAGCTCGTTGCCCGATGGAGCAGATGGCCATCTCTCTGCCGGCGGTCGCCGGCCCCGTCTCCGGAGCTCGCTCACAGACGGCTGCATCGAGGCCGGCTTCGACAGCATCCCAAGGCGTGGAGGGAGCTGACATGACTCTGACGGAAACGAGCTTCGACGAGACGCTGGCCACCACCGAGGGGGTCCTGCTCGTCGATTTCTGGGCGCCGTGGTGCGGCCCGTGTCGAGCGGTGGCGCCGGTGCTCGACTCGCTGGTGGCCGACTCGGCAGGCGCCGTGAAGCTGGCAAAGGTCAACGTGGACGCGGAGCCGGTGCTCGCCGGCCGGCACGAGATCCGCTCGATCCCGACCATCCTCGTGGTCAAGGACGGCCGAGTCGTCGATCGCGTGGTGGGCGCCGTGCCGCGGGCCGCGCTCGAGGCGGTCGTGCGGAAGGCGCTGGCGGCCTAGATCCCGAGCGCGCGCGTCGTTTCCTCGATGCGCGCCTTGTGGTTCTTCACCCAGTCCTCGAGCGACGTCTTGGCGTCCTTGGCGGCGCGCGCCTCGGCGTCGCCGAGGATCTTCGCCGCCTGCGCCGCCGGCAGCACCACGATGCCTTCCTCGTCCCCGATCACGATGTCGCCCGGCGCCACCGTCACACCGCCGCACACGACCGGCACGTTCAGCAGGCCGGGCGTCTTCCGCACGCCGGGGATGGGAATCACGCCGCGGCCGAACACGGGGAACCGATTGTTGCGCGTCTCCGCGATGTCGCGGATGCAGCCGTCCACCACGAAGGCGGCGATCCCGCGCTGCTGCGCGAACGCGCACACGTTACCGCCCGCCATCGCCCAGTTGGAGTCACCGGCCGCGCACACGATGACCGAGCCCGCCGGTGCGCGGTGAATGGCCACGTGCAGCATGAGGTTGTCGCCGGCGGGACACGCGACGGGATACGCCGGTCCCGCGATGCGCGGCATGGGCTCCCACAGCGGGCGGATGGCCGGATCCATGACACGATCGCGCGTGATGACGTCGGCGAAATTGCACGGGCTGACCTTGGCAAAGGCGGCGGCATCCATGGTGATCACTCCGACATTTTGAGGAGAAGGCCGGTGCGGCGCGCGCGCTTCAGCGCAGCCAGGAACGTCCAGTGCGCGACCGCCGCGTACGCGGCCGACATGAGCAGGCCGGTGGCAACGGGCGACGCGAACTCGGGCGGAAAGCCGTAGTGCGCGCGATAGGCATCGAGGAAGTACGTGAGCGGGATGGCGCGCGCGACGGCCGCCGCCCCCTCCGGCAGCACGGATACCGGGTAGTAGATCCCGGCCAGCATGAGGACGAGGTTGACGCTGGCCCACGCGAACGCCTCGGCGCGGTTGCCGAACAGCGTGATCAGCGCGCACACGAACACGCCGACGATCCAGGCGCTCAGGAAGCACCCGAACAGGAAGACGGCGACCGCGCCGACTCCTGGCCGGAGCACGTCGAATCCGAACGCCCACCCGCCGAGCGCCGCCACCAGCACGAAGACGAGCAGGCCGCGCACCATGCCCACGATCCAGGAGCCGACGGTGAGGTGACGGATACCGATGGGCGCCAGGAACTGGTGCTTGATCGACTTCGACCACACGTCCATCAGCACCGCGTACGCCACCTCGAGCTGACAGACGTTGACCACGGACAGGGCCATGGTGCCGATGAGCACGAACGACGCCTGGGACGGGGTGAGGGCGAGGAACTTCGTCATGAAGCCGATGGAGATGACGCCGACGATCGGCCAGAACAGCAGCTCGAAGAAAAAGAAGACGTTCCGCGAGGCCATGAGCGCGTTGCGCACGAGCACCGCCCACACCGCGAGCGCCTCAGCGCGCCAGCTCAACGAAGACCTCCTCCAGCGCCGGCTCGCGCACCTGGATGTTCCGGACGACGACGCCGTCGCCGTAGAGCTGGCGCAGGAGCGCCGGCAGCCGCTTCTCGACGTCGTCCACCGTGCACTCGAGCCAGCCGTCGCGGCCGGCGGTGACACGCAGCACGCCGTCGGCCTCGGCCAGCCAGGGCACCGCCGGCGGATCGAGCTTGAGCGCGATGACGCTGCCCACCTCGATCTGGCGCTTGAGGGCGTCGGCGGTGCCGCGAGCCAGGATGCGGCCGGCCTTGATGAAGGCGACGTCGTCGCAGAGCTGCTCGGCCTCGCGCATGTAGTGCGTCGTCAGGACGATGGTCATGCCACGCTCGCGCCGGAGCGCAGCCACGTGCTCGCGCACGCGGACCGACACGTCGGGATCGAGCCCGAGCGTCGGCTCGTCGAGGAACAGCAGCTCGGGATCGTTGACGAGGGACTTCGCGAGCGCGACGCGCTGCTTGAGCCCGGTGGACAGCTCGTTGTACGGCACGCGCCGGTATGGCTCGAGCTCGTAGTCGCGGATGAGGCCATCGACGCGCGCGCGCAGGCGCGCTCCGGATAGCCCGTAGAGCCGTCCGTAGAACGCGACGATCTCGCCCACGCGGAGGCTCCACAGGAACGACGGCCGCCCGCTGGCCATGTTGAGACGGCGGCGCAGCGCGGGCGCCTCGCGCACGACATCGAGGCCGAGCACGCGCGCGGTGCCGCGGTCCGGGGTGAGCAGCGTGGCCAGGATGGACAGGAGCGTCGTCTTGCCGGCGCCGTTCGGGCCGAGCAGGCCGAAGATGGCGCCGCGCGGCACCGCGAGGGACACGCCGCGCAGGGCCGGGGTCTCTCGCCGGCGCGGCCAGCTGCCGCGGAAACTCTTCACGACGTCGCGCGCGTCGATGGCGAGCGGCGAAGCGGGCGACGACATGAGTCGATGGTAACATGCGGCCCGTGACCGCCCCCGCGCGCGGCGCCCTCGCGGCCGTGCGCGCGACCGCGCGAACGCCCGAGTTCTCACGAGGAGCGGCTGCCGTGAGCGACGACGACGCCCTGGAGGCGGCGAACGCGCGCTTCTACCGCGCGTTCGAGGCGCTCGACATCGCGCAGATGGATCGTGTGTGGGCCCACGATGAGCACGTGAAGTGCGTGCATCCGGGCTGGCCGCTGCTGGTCGGCTGGACGGCCGTGCGCGCGTCGTGGGAGACGATCTTCGCCAACACGGCGGAGATGCGCTTCACGCTCTCCGACGTGGCGGTCGTGGCTGGTGGCGAGCTCGGGTGGCTGACGTGCACCGAGAACATCCTCTCCGAGGTGCGCGGCCGCGTGGCGGTGACGTCGGTGCTGGCCACCAACGTCTTCGCGCGCGACCGGGACCGCTGGCGGCTCGTCCACCACCACGCCTCGCACGTGCTCGGCCACACCGGCTGATCAGCCGAGCCGGCTATAGCGGGCGCGGAGACTGTCGAAGCGGCGGGAGCGGCGGACGCCCCATTTGTTCAGCAGGTACCAGAACAGGACGCCCAGGATGCGGAGCCCGTAGACCGAGGACGCCACGAAGCTCGCCGACGACGCCTCGGGGAAATAGCGGGTCGGGACGGCGATCTCCTCGATGCGGAATCCCGCGGCCACCACCTGGGCCACGATCTCCTGGTCGAACACGAAGCCGTCGTTGTTCGCCTGGAAGTTCACCGTCTCCAGCACGTCGCGCCGGAAGGCACGGTAGCCCGTGTGGTACTCGCTGAGCCGCAGGCCGAATGCCGTGTTCTCGACCCACGTCAGGAACCGGTTGGCGACGAACTTCCACCAGGGCATCCCCTGCGCCAGGGCCGAGCCGCTCTTGAGCCGCGAGCCCAGCACCACGTCGGCGTGGCCGCCGACGATGGGCTGCACGATCTTGGGCACCAGCGTGGGGTCGTACTGGTAATCCGGATGCACCATCACCACGACATCGGCGCCGGCGCGCAGCGCCTCCGTGTAGCAGGTCTTCTGGTTGGCGCCGTAGCCATAGTTCCGGTTGTGGACGAAGATCTCCAGGCCGAGCTGGCGCGCAACGTCGAGGGTGGCGTCGGTGGACCCGTCGTCCACGAGGATGACGAGGTTGACGGTGTCTTTCGGCAGCTCCTCGTACGTCATGCGAAGCGTGCGTCCGGCGTTGTAGGCGGGCATCACCACCACGATCTTCGGCGCCCGGCTCACGCGCGCCTCGCCAGGACGACGAACTGGTAGCCGAGAAGCCGGGGCAGCGCGCGCGCGGTGGCGGCCGCGAGCGCGTGGAGCGCGGCGGCCGCCCGGCCGTGCCAGCGCTCCGGGATCACCTGATAGAGCGGCACCGGCGTGGTCGTCCGGCGCACCGCGCGCAGGCCGGCCTCCGCGAGCAGCGCTTCCAGCGTGCGCCGCGTGAAGAAGCGCAGATGCGTTCGATCGAGGATGCCACGCTCGGTGTAGTCGAACCGCCCTGCGAGAAGCGACAGCCGGATCCAGAGGTGGGCGACGTTCGGCACCGACAGCACGACCTCGCCGTCAGGGACCAGCACGGCCAGCAGCGCGCGTAGCGCGGGTACCGGCTCCGCCAGGTGCTCGAGGACGTCGCCGCACACGATGGCGTCGAACTCGCCCTCGAGCTGCGGGACGCCGCGATTCAGATCGGCGACGATCATCCGCTCGCAGTGCGCGGCACCCGCCGCCGCCAGGGCGCGATCGGCCTCGATGCCGGTCACCTTCCAGCCGCGCGCCGTGAGATGCCGGCTCAGCAGCCCGTCGGCGGCGCCGACGTCGAGCAGCCGCCGGCCTCGCCCCTTCCCCAGCCACCTGAGGATCACCGAGTGGCTGCTGTGCGGATCGGCCTTGAGCGTGTACCGGCGCTGCCCTGCGTCCACCTGCTCATGATCCGACGGCCCGGCGTCAATCGCCAACATTCGCGTAGAGCCACCGGCCGCCCGCGTGCACGAGGGTGTGGAGGCTCGCCGGGGGCAGCGTCCGCACGACGCTGCGCGCGGGATCGACCGTGCTGATGAGGAATCGCCGCCCGGGCTTCGTCCACTCTTCCTGCAGCTGCGCCCCGGTCCAGAATCGCGCACGAGCTTCGGGAAAGGTCGCGCCGAACGCCAGATTCGACTGCCGGCCGTTCACGATGCGCACGGGCTGGCGGATCGAGAGCAGGACGGACGCGCTGTTCTCGAGCGGTCCCTCGTGGATCACCTCATCGGTCGGCTCGAGGCGCAGCACGAGCGCCTCGGTGATCGGGCGCACCGACCGGCTCTGCGCAAACTGCGCCATGCCGTCCCCGGCCAGCGGCAGGAAGGCCAGCGTGCCCGCGAGCGCGACCCACACGGCGAGCGCGGGCCGGCGTCGCCACGCGGCCCACGCCAGCACGAGCGTCGTCACGCCGAAGATCGCGGCGCTGGAGCGCAGCACGTGCACGTAGGCAGCAAGCGGTGCGCCGCGGATCGACTGCCCGCGCGCGGCCAGGTTGCGCGTGGCGAGATCGACGTTGCCCATGGCGCCCGGCGGCAGCGGCAGCCGGTCGATGGCCGCCAGCCCCATGGCCAGGGCCGCGAGCGCGAAGACGACCACCAGCGGCACGATGAGCGCGCGCGGGCGCAGCGACCCCGGCGTCGCGTCGATCGACTCGTCCCACAGCCGCGCGACGAGCAGCGCGAGCGCGGGAAACGCCGGCAGCCCGTAGTGCGGCAGCTTGAACGGCGCCAGCGTGAAGAACGCGAGCACGACCAGCGGCCACAGCGCGATCAGAACCCACAGCCGCGCGCTCGCGTCCTCCCACGGTCGGCGCAGCGCGCGCGCCACCGCCCACGGCGCGGCGAGCGCCCACGGCAGGAACGCCAGGATGGTCACGCCGAGAAACGGCAGCGCGCCGAGCGGCACGTCCTCATCGGGAAAGACGCGCTGGCGGGCGAAGTTCAGCACGTGGTTGTCGACGATCGTGTACCAGAGGAATCCCGGGTTGCGCCGCTCGGCCGCCGCGTACCACGGCACCGTGCATACCAGCAGCACCAGCACGCCCCACCACGGGATCCACGGAGCCACGGGCCGCTCGCGCGTGAGCAGCAGGAAGAGCGCGACCACCGCCAGCGGGCCGACGGCGCCGAGGATGTCCTTCGTCATCGTGGCCAGACCGAGGCTCGCGTAGAACAGCGCGAGCGCCCGGCGGCCGCCACCCTTGTAGGCGAGGACGAAGCCGGCGTACGCGAGCACGAGACAGAGGATGAACAGCATGTCGGGCTTCAGGATGCGGCCGTAGAGGTACATGCCGAGATTCGCGATCACCATCAAGCCGGCGAGCATCCCGAGCCGCGCGCCACCGAGCAGCATGCCGAGACGCGCGGTCACGGCCGCGATGCCGACCGCGCTCAGCGCCGGCCACAGTCGCGCCGCGGACTCGGTAGGCCCCGCCACCGCGAACGACAGCGCGGTCAGCCAGTAGAGCACGGGCGGCTTGTCGAAGTACCGGATACCGTCGACGTGCAGCATGGTCCAGCCGCCCACTGTCGCGATCGAGCGTGCGATCTCGGCGTGCAACCCTTCCGGCGGGTCGAGAAAGGGCGCCTGCCCGAGCCTCAATAGATATAGACCGGCGGCGACGAGGGCCACGCCGAAGGGAACACCGCGCACCGGCGGTCAGGTGACCTTGACGACGGCGTCGGCCGGCAGGCGGGCGAGCAGCTCGCCGAGCGCCTGCTCGAGATAGCCGTGGTCCCGCGACTCGAGGGTGACCTTCACCTGGTACTCGGGGTTCGAAAACTCGGGATACGAGCCGAGCTGCAGGAGGGGAAACGTCTCCAGCAGCCTGTTGAGGTAGTCCGCGAGGGTCCCCTCGCCGATCCGGACGAAGACGTTCCGCAGGTGAATCGGCGCGTCGCGGAAGCGCTCGCGGAGCGCGTCGAATTTGCGCCGGAAGATCTCCGGCACGCCGGGCAGCACGTACACGTTGCGCATCAGGATGGTCGGAAACCGCAACGAGCCCCCGCTCACCAGCTGCGCGCCTTCGGGGATCTCCGCCATCCGCAGGGCCGCCTCCGTCAGCGAGTCGCGGTAGTACCGCTGCAGCAGCGCCACCAGCTCCGGATGTCGCACCACCGGCACCGCCATCGCACGGGCGACACCTTCGATGGTGACGTCGTCGTGCGTCGGTCCCACGCCGCCGGACGTGAACACGAGGTCGAACGCCTTCGTGAAGGCGGCCACCTCCTCGGCGATGAGCGCGACGTCGTCCGGGATGACCACGATCCGGCGGACGTCGACGCCGAGCCCGCGCAGCTCGCGACAGAGGTACGCGGCGTTCTCGTCCGTGATCTTGCCCGACAGGATCTCGTTGCCGATGAGGATGATGCCGGCCGTCTTCGGCATGACGAGCCGGAATTTTACGATGGCCTCCGAGCGGATGCTAGACTGTGGCCCGTGAACGCGGCGGCCGCCCCCGTCACGCTGTCGGGCTGGGCCCTGGTGCTCGGTGCGTCCTCGGGCTTCGGCGAAGCCGTGAGCCTGGCGCTCGCGAGGAGCGGCATGCACGTCTTCGGCGTGCACCTGGATCGCAAGGCCACCCTGCCGAACGTCGAGCGCATCGTCGGCGAGATCACATCCCTCGGTCGCGAGGCGCACTTCTTCAACGTCAACGCCGCCGATGCCGAGAAGCGGGCGGAGGTTGCCGGCGAGATGCAGCGCGTGCTCGAGCGCCGCGGCGAGGCGGGTCTGGTCCGCGTCATGCTCCACTCGCTCGCCTTCGGAACGCTCAAGCTCTTCGTCGCCGACCCGATGAAGGACGCCGTCACGCAGTCCCAGATGGACATGACCCTCGACGTGATGGCGCACAGCCTCGTGTACTGGACGCAGGAGCTGGTCGGGCGCGGGCTGATGGGACGCGGCGGACGCATCTTCGCGATGACGTCGTCCGGGGGCGCCCGCGTGCTGCCCAACTACGGCCCGGTGTCGGCGGCGAAGGCCGCGCTGGAGTCCAACATCCGGCAGCTCGCTTCGGAGCTCGCCACGCGCGGCATCACCGCCAACTCGATCCGGGCCGGCGTGACCAACACGCCCGCGCTGCAGAAGATCCCCGGCCACGAGAACATCATCGACATGGCGCGCCGCCGCAATCCCAGCGGACGCCTCACGACGCCGGAGGACGTGGCGCGCGCCGTGGTCGTGCTGTCCCACCCCGACACGTACTGGATCACCGGCAACGTGATCGGCGTCGACGGCGGCGAAGAAATCGTCGGGTGAGCTACACCCAGGCCGTGGTGCTCGGTCTCGTTCAGGGCGTGACCGAGTTTCTTCCGATCTCGTCCTCGGGCCACCTCATTCTGGTCCCGCACGTGTTTGGCTGGCCCGATCAGGGCCTCGCCGTCGACGCTGCGCTGCACCTCGGCACGCTGGCCGCGCTCGTCGCGTATTTCCGCGGCGAGCTGCTCGGCCTGGCCGCCGGCACCGTGTCGCGCCGGCTCGGCGTCCTCGTCGTCCTGGCCACCATCCCGGCCGGTCTCGCCGCCCTCGCGGTGGGCAAGTACGTCGAGACGTCGCTGCGATGGCCGCTGCTGATCGCCTTCACCACCGCGTTCTGGGGCCTCGTGATGCTCGTCGCCGATCGATGGGCGGCGGGGCGAGCGGATCGCGTGGACACGCCGGTGCGCGGCCACCTGGACGATCCGCTCGAGCGCGTGAGCATGGCTCAGGGTCTCGCCGTCGGCTTCGCTCAGATGCTGGCGCTCATCCCGGGGACGTCGCGCTCGGGCATCACGATCACCACGGGGCTGTTCGCGGGCCTCGACCGGGCGACGGCGGCGCGCTACTCGTTCATGCTCGGGATCCCGATCACCGCCGCCGCCGGCCTGAAGAAGTCGCTCGACCTCGCCCGCGGCGGGCTGCCGAGCGGCGAGGGCGGGCCGCTGGCGATCGCCATCCTCGTCTCGTTCCTGAGCGGCTGGCTGGCCGTGTGGTTCCTCGTCAACTACCTCAAGCGCCGGTCGCTCATCCCCTTCGTCATCTATCGGCTGGCACTAGCGGCGCTGATCGTCGCGGTGTGGTATCGCTAGAGGCATGGCCAACGACATTTCCGCCGGCGAGCTCAGGATGGACGCCACGTCCCTGTACCGCGAGGAGGTCGTCACCGACCGCCGCATCGGCAGCATTCGCGTGCTGACGCCGCTGCGCACCGATGGCTCCGCGGACCCCAGCCGCCCCGTGCAGTACGTCGGTGAGGCGCAGCTCCTGACGCCGGCCGGCGTGCTGCCGCTGGTGTTCGAGCTGGACGCCACGTCGCTGAGCGACGCGATCGAGAAATTCTCCGCCGGCGCCGCCGCCGCGCTGGACCGCACCCGTCGGGAGATCGAGCAGCTGCGCCGCGAGGCCGCCTCCCAGATCGTGGTCCCCACCGGTATCCCCCCCGGCTTCGACCCCCGCGGCGGCCCCCCGCCCGCCGGGCCCGGGCCCAAAATCCACCTGAGATAAACCGGCCGTACGCGGAGCGGTTGCCGAGCCGCCCCTGAGGTCTAGGTCGGTCTGACGCGGTCGGGCAGCGCGCGGGCCAGAGCTTCGAACAGCTTCTCGCGCGTGAACGGCTTGGCGACGACGAGGTCGACGGCGGGCGCGCTGCCGGGCTCGAGCTCGTCCGCCCAGCCGGTGAGCAGGACGATCGGCACCGCGCGGCGGTGCTTCAGCTCGGCCGCCAGCGCGAGTCCCGTCATGCCGGGCATGCCCAGGTCGGTGATCACCAGGTCCACGAGCTCGCGGTCGAACAGCTCGAGCGCCTCGCGCCCCGAGGCCGCGGTGAAGACCGTGTGGCCGCCCGTCGACAGCATGGCGCGCAGCACGTCGAGCACCTCCGGCTCGTCCTCCACGGTCAGGATGCGGAGCGCCTCGAGCGCGGGCAGGAACGCGGGCGTGCGGATGGCGTCGGCGGTGATGGCGGGGAACGACAGCGTGAACGTGGTGCCCACGCCCTCGGCGCTGTCGAGCGCGATGCTGCCGCGATAGCGCTGCACGATCTCCTGCGCGAGGCTCAGCCCGAGGCCGGTACCACCCTCCGTGGAGCGGGTCGTGAAGAACGGCTCGAAGGCGAGGCGCTGGACCTCGGGGCTCATGCCGCGACCGGTGTCCGAGATCGACACCACGGCCCGCTCGTCTTCTCCGCGGACGTGCAGCGTCAGCCGCCCGCCCTGCGGCATCGCGGTGAGCGCGTTCTCCAGGATGTTCAGCAGCGCCTCGCGCACCTCGCTGGCCACGGCGAGTATGGCCGGGGCGGGATCCGCGCGAAGGTCGATCTCGTAGCGGATGCCGCGCCGTGCCGCCTCGTTGTCCCACTGCGGCCGCGTGAGCGCGAGCAGCTGCTCGAGCACGTCGCGGAGCAGGACGGCCTCCGGCCCCTTTACGCGCGCCGGCCGCGAGTACTCCTGCAGCCGCCGCACGGTCTCCACGCTGTCGGACGCGCCCTGGTGGATGACGTTCAGCGCGTGCTTGAGCTCCTCGCGCTCGATCGGCTCGCTCGCCGACAGGCGCTCCTGCAGCATCTCGGTCCAGCCGAGGACCGGCGTCAGGCGGTTGTTGATGTTGTGGGCGACGCCGGCGGCCAGCGAGCCCAGCGTGCGGAACTTTTGCTCGCGGATGACGCGGAAGCGCAGCTCGTGCTCGCGGCTGATGTCGCGGAACACCCCGATCCGCTGCAGGCCGTCGCCGCTGCCGCGCTCCACCGTGGACAGCGTCGCGAGCACGGGGCGCGGGTCGCCCGCGCGCGTGAGGAGGAGCACCTCGCCCTGGAACGCGGGGCCGCGCATCTGGGTGGTGAGCGCCGCGACGTCCTGCGCGCCGGCCAGGAAGTCGGTCCATCGCACGCCGACGAGCGGATCGCCGGCGGCGCCGATCATTTCCTGAAAGGCGCGGTTGGCGAAGACGATGCGGTCATCGACGTCGGCGACGATGACGCCCTCGCCGATGCGGCGGACGACGTCGGCCAGCTCGCGCGCCTCGCCCTCGAGCCGGGCGTGCTGGATGGCGCCGGCCGCCCGGTCGGCGACGAGACGGAGCAGCCGGTCGGCCCGCGTGTCGAGCCGCCGCGCGCGCCGCGCGACCTCGATGACGCCGATCGGCACGCCGGCCACGACGAGCGGCGCCACCATCAGCGAGCGCAGCGTCTCGCGCCGCACGATCGGATCCACCACGCGCGGATCGTCCGCGGCGCCGTCGGGGATGAGGACGGGCTGGCGGGAGGCGATCGCGGTGGCGGCGACGCCGACCCCGAGCGGGATGGCCGTCGGCTCGCCGTCCGCGGGCAGGCCGACGGCGGCGCGCGGGCGCAGCTCGCCGCGTGTCTCGTCGACCATGTAGATGACCGCCACGTCGGCCGCGAATACCTCCCGCGCGATCTCGGCCACCCGCAGCAGCAGCACATCGGGCCCGGGCGCCGTGAGCGCGGCCTGCGCGATGCGGCTGAGCGCCTCGACCTCCGCCGTCCGGCGCTCGAGGAGGCTCCGCATGACGAGCGTCCTCGCGCGGGCCACGATCTCCTCGGGCAGGAACGGCTTGGTCATGTAATCGTCCGCGCCCTCGCGCAGGCCGCGGACGCGCGCCGAGGCGCTGCCGAGCGCGCTCAGCACCAGCACGGGGAGGTCGGCCAGCTCCGGCAGCGCGCGCATCCGCTCGATGACCTCGTAGCCGCTCATGCCGGGCAGCATCAGGTCCAGGACGACGAGGTCGATGTCGGGCGTGACCGCGAGCGCCTCGAAGGCGGCCTCGCCGGTGGCGACCGAGGCGACCTCGTAGCCTTCGGCCTCCAGCAGATCGCGCAGCAGCGCCGAGGTGTCGGCGTTGTCCTCGACGACCAGGATGCGCGCGGCGTCCGCGCTCATCGCGCCCCGACTCCCTGGCTCTCGAGCGTGGCCGCCATGAGCCGCGCGATCTCGTCCGGCGTGAACGGCTTGGCCACGTAGGCGTCGCAACCCGCGTGCAGCGCCGACTCGCGCTCCTGCGGCCGCGAGAGCGCCGAGACGGCGATGATCGGCACGCCGGAGGTCGCGGGATCCTGTCGCAGCCGTCGCGCGACCTCCCAGCCGCTCATGCCGGGCAGCATCAGATCGAGCAGAACGAGCGCCGGCTTGCGCTCCTGGGCCAGCCGCAGGCATTGCTCGCCGTCGGCGCAGACCCGCGCGCGCCCGCCGAGAAGGTCCTCGACGACGGCGCGCAGTAGCTCCTGATTCTGCTTTTCGTCCTCGACCACGAGGACCTCGCGGCCGACCAGCATCGGCTCGAGCGGCGCCAGCACATCGCCCGGCTGCGGTATCGCGGTCGCCCGCTCGGTCGCCACCGGCAGTGTGAAGCTGAACCGGCTGCCGCGGTTCTGCCCCTCGCTCTCCGCGCGCACCACCCCGCCATGCAGCTCCACCAGGCGCCGTACGATCGCGAGGCCGAGCCCCGAGCCGCCGTGCCGGCGCCGCATGGGTGCCTCCACCTGATAGAACGGATCCCAGATTCGCGCCAGCTCGTCCTTCGCGATGCCGACGCCGTGGTCCTCCACGGCGACCCAGATCTGCTCGCGCGTGCGGCCGGCGGTGACGCGCACGGCGCCGGACGGCGCGCTGAACTTCACCGCGTTGCCGATGAGGTTCACGAGGATCTGCTGCAGCCGTGAGGGATCGGCTTCCACGGCGGGCAGGTCAGGCGGCAGCTCGGCGGTGATCCGGATCTGCCGCGCGTGGGCGGCCACCGCGACGACCGTCGCGGCCTGCTCGACGATCTGCGCCAGGTCCGTGGGACGCGGTGCCAGCTCGATGCGGCCGGCCTCGAGCCGCGAGACGTCGAGCAGATCGTTGATCAGATCGCTCAGCCGCTGGGCGCCGCGGAAGATCGCCTCCTGGTGCTCGAGCTGCTTGGCCGACAGCTTGCCGTGCACCTGCCGCATCAGCAGCCGGCTGTAGCCGATGATGGCGGTGAGCGGCGTGCGCAGCTCGTGGCTGACCATGGCCAGGAACTCGGACTTGAGCTCGTCCAGGCGCCGCAGCTCCGCGTTGACCTGCGCGAGCGCACGCGCCTCGCGCTCCTTCTGCGCATACTCGTCGCGCATCTCGGCGCTGTCGATGAAGACGCCGTAGCGGGAGTGCAGCGCGAGAAAGGCCACGCAGGCGGCGGCCATCAGGCAGTCGGCCACGACGACCGCCGGCACCGTGGGGCCGCTCGCGCTCCACATGCGAACGGCCGACCGCACCCCGACGCCGAGGAAGACGAGACTGAAGACCACGCCGAGCGGCTCCGGCCGCCTCGCGTTCCTCGAGCCCATGGCGGCCACGATGAGCGTGACGACGCCCAGCGACGACGCCGTGACGACGAAGTTGGCGAGCCAGTGGACGAGTTCGAGAGACACGTGGTGCGCGGGCACTCCTCGACGCCATGATACACACGCCGCGGGTCCCTGCGTAGGCCGGCGTGACCGGCGCTGTGAAAAACTTTCCTCAGCCGGGCGGCGCCCAGCGCACGGTCCCCGCCCGCGGCGTTCGTTACAAGCGCGCGCCGCATTGTCACGGCGTTGACGCTCGACCGTCGGCCGCGTGTGTTTGAAAGTTTTGGCATGCCGCGTATCCTGCCGTCGCGGCGCACGAATGTTCACGAGCGCGCGCGGCATGCGGGTTGCTCTTGGCCAGACGCCATGCTTCGCACGCGACCGGTCTGGATGCGCGGACTGAGACTCTCCCGGGCGCTGAGCCAGGGTGAACGCCAGCTCGCGCCGTTTGCAGAGCCGGCCGACGAGCTGCTCGACCCGCGCATTCACGCGCGCTCGCGGTTCCAGAGCGTGAGCGAGCCGGGACGCTATGCCGTCTACACGGTGCACGACACGGAGGCGTGGTCGCCGGTGGACGGACGGCCGCCGGGCGAGCACACGCTGGTCGTCGTGCGGGAGTTCCGCCGCGTGCCGCTCCACGCCTCGGCGCTCGCGCTGCTCCTGCTGACGGCGCGCGCGGGGTCGGCCGCCTCCGTGGTCGCCGCGCTCGCGCACTTCGTGGAGCGCGCGGTCAGCGTCTATCAGCCCGCGTATCTGCTGCTGGCGCACTCGCTGGAGACGCCTCGGCTCAGCACCCTGATGCTCGGCGTGCACGAGTGCGCGGCGCTCCAGGCGGGCGGCTCCACGGCGTTCAGCGTCGACACGCTGCTGCCGGAGCTCGAGCCGCTGCTGGCGACGACGCCGGAATGGTTCGCGTACTGTCCGGAGCCCGAGACGCAGCCGGTGCGAACGCTCGTGTCGCCCTACGCCGTCTGACTCGGCGGCGCCTCAGCGCGCGTGCAGCCGCACCGTCTCCACGAGCAGCGCCGTCGTGGCGACCATGTCGTTGACGTCGACCCACTCGTGAACGGTGTGGATCTGCCGCATCCCGCACGCGAGGTTGGCCACCTCCAGGCCCCGCCCGGCGAAGACGTTGGCGTCCGAGCCGCCGCCGGTTGACCGCGTGCGAAACGGCGTGCCGAGTCCCTGCGCCGCCGACCGCACGAGCCCGACGATCCGGCGGTCGTCCGGGACCGCCAGCCGCTCGTAGTCCCGCTCGACGCGCGCCTCCACGCGCGCGACGTGCTCGCGGCCGGCGACGCTGACGCGATGGCCGGCCGCCGCGCGCTCGAAGCATTCGCGCATGTGACGCGTCTGCGCCTCCAGCGCCTCGTCGCTCAGACTCCGCGTCTCGGCGCGCAGGACCACGCGGTTCGGGATGATGTTGCTGGCCAGCCCGCCCTCGATGCGGCCGACGTTCGCCGTGGTCTCCGCGTCCACGCGACCCAGGCGCATCGCGGCCACCGCCTCCGCCGCGACCTTGATGGCGCTGATCCCTTGCTCCGGCGCGATGCCGGCGTGCGCCTCGAGGCCGTGGACGGTGAACTGCAGCCGGTTGGCGGCCGGCGCACGCGTGATCAGCTCGTGAATGCCGTCGCAGTCGAGCACGAGCCCGGTGCGCGCGCGGAGGCGCCCGACGTCGAAGTGCTTGGCGCCCACCAGGCCGAGCTCCTCGCAGATCGTCAGCAGCACGTCGATGGGCCCGTGCGGAATGTTGCGCTCGCGCAGGAGGCGGACGGTCTCGAGGATGGCGACGATCCCCGACTTGTCGTCGCCGCCCAGGATGGTGGTGCCGTCGGTGCGGATGACGTCGCCGTCGACCACCGGGTGGACATTGTCACCCGGCACCACCGTGTCCATGTGCGCGCACAGCAGGAACGGCGCGGCGTCCGGGACCGTGCCCGGGAAGCGCGCGAGCACGTTGCCGGTGTCGCTGCCGACGCGGGGCCCGGCGTCGTCGACGTCCACGGCCGCGCCCATCGTCTCGAGGATCGTGCAGAGGCGTCGGGCGACGTTGCCCTCGCGCTTGGACACGCTGCCGATGCGCACCAGCTCGAGGAACTCCTCGCGCAGGCGCGGCGTGTTGACGAGCGCGTCAGCCAAGGAACTGCCGGAGCCAGTCGCGGCTGGCGGCCACGGCGCGGGCGCGATGCGCGGGATCCGTGAGACGGTGGTCGCCGCCCTCGATGATGAGCAGCTCGCAGGGCGTCGCCGCCTGATCGTGCAGCTGAGCGCCGTGGGCCAGGTCGACCACCTCGTCGGCGTCGCCGTGGACGACGAGGTGCCGCGCGACGCCCGAGGGCGCCAGCGCGTAGCGCCCGGTCATGTACTCCAGCGCGAACGGCACGCCGAGGCCGCGGCTCTCTTCGAGGTCGTCGTTCGCGAGCTCGGTCAGGCTGGCCGGCGCGTTCCACGTGACCACCGGCGTCCCGGGCCGGGCGGCGGCGACGAAGAGCGCGACGAAGCCGCCGAGGCTCGAGCCGAGCAGGCCGACGCGGCCGTCGAGATGCTCATGATCCTCGAGGAGAGTCAGCACCGCCTCGACGTCCTCGATCCGGCTGGCGATGGTCGTCTCGTCCTCGCGGCCGCTCGACTCGCCGCAGCCGCGAAAGTCGAAGCGCGCGAGCGCCAGGCCCGCCGCCGGGAAGGCCTCGGCGAGCAGCAGGTACTTCTCGGAGTCCTTGGAGGCGTGCAGGCCGTGGCAGGCCACCACGCACGGGACGCGGGGGCCGCGGTCGGGCCGGTGCAGGACGAGCTGCAGCTTGTCGCCGGCCAGCGCCACCGTGTGGCGCTCGGCGATCACGCCCACACGAGATCGAACAGGCGACAGACGTTGCTCGAAAGGTGGAAGAACGTCTCCTCGATCGGCTCGCGCCGGATCTTCGCCACCTCTTCGGCCACGCGCGAGGCGAGCCAGGGCCCGGACTCCATGCCGGCGAACTCGCCCTCGTACTTCCACGGGGCGTCGCTCTCGACGAGCAGCGAGTCGAGCGGCACCATCTCCACGAGCGCGCGATCCCGCTCGCGATACACGACCTCGGGCGAGACGGAGACGTAGTACCCCGCGTCGATGATGGCGCGCGTGGTGTCGGCCGAGGCCTTGTGCCAGTGGAAGACCGCGCGCTCGATGCGGTGGCGCTTGAGTGCCTCCAGCGCCGCCACCGAGGCGCCGTGCGGCGCGTGCAGCGAGACCGGGAGGTCGTAGCGGTTCGCCAGGCGCAGCAGCCGGTCGAGCCGCGCGCGGCCCCGGGCCATGCGCTCCGACGCGTCCGGCTTGTCCTGCAGCGAGTACCACGGCAGCCCGATCTCGCCGAGGCCGACCACGCGCGCGTGCTGCTCGGCGACCTGGCCCTCGACGGCGTCGAGGTCGGCGTCGGTGAGCTGCTCCCAGTCCGGATGGAACCCGATGCACGGCCACACCGTCTTCTTGGCCTGGGCGGCCAGCTCGAGCGTCCGCGTGTTCGACCCGGCGTCGCAGCCGACCGCGACGACGCCCCATACGTCGTACGTCAGCGAGACGCGCAGCGCATCGGGCACGTCCCTGAACGCCGCGTCGTGCAGGTGGCAGTGGCTGTCGATGACCATCGCGTCCCCTAGTTACCCGCGACCACCATGCGGGCGATCTTGAGCGTGGGCGCGGAGGTGCGCTCGCGCAGCACGAGGTCGTTGCCGATGCCGTCGATGCGGTCGAACATCTCCAGCAGGTTGCCGGCGACGGTCACCTCCTCGACCGGATACGCGAGCTCTCCGTTGTCGATCCACAGGCCCGCCGCACCGCGCGAGTAGTCGCCGGTCACGCCGTTCACGCCGAAGCCGATCAGTTCGGTCACGTAGAGCCCGCTCTTCACCGAGGCGATGAGATCGCGCGGCGATGTCGAGCCGGGGAGCAGCATCAGGTTCGTCGTCCCGACGCCCACGCCGGCGCCGTCGCGCGTCGCGTGATGAGTGGACGCCAGCCCGAGCTTGCGCGCGGAGTACGTGTCGAGCAGGTACGAGCGGAGCACGCCGTCCTCGACGATGGCCGTTCGCCGCGTCGCGAGGCCCTCGCCGTCGAACGGCCGCGAGCCGAGCCCGGCCTCGATGAGCCCGTCGTCGACGAGGTTCACCGCGGCCGCGGCCACCCGCGAGCCGAGGCGCTCCAGCAGGAACGAGGCGCGACGATAGAGGCTCGGGCCACTGGCGGCGCCGGCGATGGAGCGGATCAGGCTGGCCGCGGTGTCGGGGTCGAAGATGATCGGCACCTCGGTCGTCTTCACCTTCCGGGCGCCGAGCCGCCGCAGCGCGCGCTCGGCCGCGGTGCGGCCGACGGCCTCGGGCGCCTCGAGAGCGGCGCGCCGCCGTGCTGTCGTGTACCACGAGTCGCGCTGCATCTCGCCGTTCTGCGCCGCCACCGGCGACACCGTGATGCCGAACGACGACGTGGCGTAGCCGCGCGCGAACCCGTGCGACGTCGCGTACGCGTAGCGGGCGCGCCGATCGAAGTACTCGGCGCCCTCCGAGTTCGTGATGCGCGGATCGACGGCGAGCGCCGCCGCCTCCGCACGGCGCGCGATCTCGATCTTCTCCTCGGGCGTCAGCTCGGGCGCCTCATGATCGCTGAGCCCGAGGTCGGGCACGCGGTCGATGAGCGCCTCGGGCCCGGGCAGCCCCCCATGCGGATCCTCCGCCGTCGCTCGCGCGAGCGCGGCCGCCTCGTCGACGACGCGCTCGAGCGAGGCCTTCGAGAGATCGGACGTCGAGGCCGCCGCGGATGCGCGGCCCGCGAAGACGCGCAGCGAGAGGCGCTGCTCGCGCGAGTGGGTGACCGTGTCGACCTGTCCGAGCCGGACCGAGGCGCTGAACGACGTCTCCTCGATGAGGAAGCCGTCGGCCGCGGTGGCGCCGCGCTCCGCTGCGCGGCGGAGCACCGAGACCAGGAGGCCGGTGTCGACCTCGCTCACACCGCCGTCCCGCCGACCGTCATCTCGTCCAGGCGGATCGTCGGCAAGCCTACGCCCACCGGCACCGACTGACCGTCCTTGCCGCAGGTGCCGATCCCTTCGTCGAGCGCCAGATCGCGACCCACCCGGCTCACGCGCGTCAGCGCATCGGGCCCGTTGCCGATCAGCGTGGCCCCCTTCACCGGCCGCGTCACCGCACCGTTCTCGATGAGATAGGCCTCGCTGGCGGAGAACACGAACTTGCCGCTCGTGATGTCGACCTGACCGCCACCAAACGAGACCGCGTAGAGGCCGCGCTGCACCGACCGTAAAATGTCCGCGGGATCGTCCTGGCCGGCCAGCATGAAGGTGTTCGTCATGCGCGGCAGCGGCGGATGCGCGAACGACTCACGCCGGCCGTTGCCCGTGGGAGCCATGCCCATGAGCCGCGCGTTGAGCCGATCTTGCAGATAGCCGCGCAGGACGCCGTTCTCGATGAGCACCGTGCGTCCGGTCGGCGTGCCCTCGTCGTCGACGTTGAGCGAGCCGCGCCGGTTGGCGATGGTGCCGTCGTCGACCACGGTCACGAGCTCGGAGGCGACCTTCTGGCCGAGGCGGCCCGAGAAGGCCGACGTTCCCTTGCGATTGAAGTCGCCCTCCAGACCGTGGCCGATTGCCTCGTGCAGCAGGATGCCCGGCCAGCCGGGCGCCAGCACGACCGTCATCGTGCCCGCCGGCGCGTCGACGGCGGAGAGCTTGAGCACGGCTTGCCGGGCTGCCTCGGACGCGAACCGCCGCCAGCGCTCCGCCTCGAGGAAGAAGTCGAACGCGACCCGCCCGCCGCCGCCGAAGGCGCCGATCTCGCGCTTGCCGTCGCTCTCCGCGATCGCCGTCACGTTCAGCCGCGTGAGCGGCCGCACGTCGCCGACGGCCCAGCCGCTGGCGGTGGCGATCAGCATGACGACGTCCTCGGACGCGAGCGTGACGATGACCTGCTTGACGCGCGGATCGCTCGCCCGGCACGCCGCATCGACCTTCCGCAGCAGATCGAGCTTGCGCGCCAGCTCGGTCACGATGGGCGGCTCGGCGAGCGTGTACAGGTCATGCGGCCGGCCGCGGCCGCCGACGGCCAGCGCGCCCGACTGGCCGGCACGGTCCGCGATGGCGCGCGCCTGCCGGGCCGCCTCCGTGAGGTTCTCGATCGAGATGTCGTCGGTGTGCGCGTACCCCGTGCGCGGTCCCGCCTGGGCCCGGACGCCCGCCCCCTGGCTCACATGACGCGACGCCTTCTTGACGACGTTCTCCTCGAGCACGAGCTCTTCGTTCACACGGTACTCGAGGTAGATATCGGCGTCGTCGACGCGGCGGGCGAGGTTGTCGCCCAGCAGCTGCTCCATCAACGCCGGCGTGACGTTGAAGCGATCGGAGAAAAACCTCTCGGGACGTCCGCGGTCCAGCTCACTCATCGATCGTCGTGTCTCCCCTGTGGTCCACGGCGCGGTTCAATCTAACCGCCGGGCCCACGCCAACCCAAGCTTTTCGCGCATTCTGATTGTAGCCGCCCCGGCAACCGTTCAGCCGGACTGAAACTCCTGAATTAGTTCGTGCATTCGCCGCAGACCGTGCATCAGCGACGGCCCGGGAGACAGCACGTCCTCGCCGGCGATCTCGTAGATCCGTCCCGCGCGCACGGCGGACACACCGGACCAGCCCTCTCGCGCGGCAATCGCCGCGCGGTCCACGGGCTTGCCGCACCAGGACGCGAAGACGATCTCGGGGTCCCGGCGCGCCACCTCCTCGGCGCTGACGATGCGCTCCTGCGCCCGCCCGCGCTCGCGCAGCTCGGCGAACACGTCGCGGCCGCCGGCGATGTCGATCAGCTCGGAGACCCAGCAGATTCCGGCGATGAGCGGGTCCATCCACTCCTCGAAATAGACGCGCGGCCGGTCCGGCCACACCGATGAGTACTCGCGGACCTGCGTGATCTCGTCGCGAATGTCCGCGATGACGTCGCGGGCGGCCGCCTCGCAGCCGAGGGCGCCGCCGATCAGCAGGATGGTGCCGAGCACCTCGTCGAGCGAGCGCTGGTTGGTGCACAGCACCGTCGTGCCCGCCTCGATGAGCTCGGCCACGACCTCCCGCTGCAGGTCCGAGAACGCAAGGACCAGATCCGGCTCGAGCGCCAGGATCTTGTCGACGCGGAACGTGGTGAAGCCACCGACCCGGGCCTTCTCGCGCACCGGCTCGGGCCGCCGCGCGGTTCCCGGCACGCCGACGACACGATCGCCGGCGCCGACCATGTACGCGATCTCCGCCGTCTCCGCGGTGAGGCAGACGATGCGCTGCGGGAAGTCGACGGCGGCGGCGCCGTACATCAGCGCGCCGGCAGCCCGGCGAACGTGAGCACGACGAGCAGGAGGTCGTACGCCTCGGGCAGCGCGCTCGGCAGCCAGTCGCCCTCGGGCGCGATCTCCACGCCTCGCTCGTCGAACGCGTGACCGTCCATCACTCCACTGGCCTCCGGATCGAGCCGGTATCGGCGCCGCCCGCGGTCGTCGTAGAACACCACCGGCGTGCTGACTCGCCCGGCCGAGAACGCGCCCTCCGCCAGCGTCCGGCCATTCTCGTACCAGGCGACGAGGCGCCCATGGGGCACGCCGGCGTCGAAATCCAGCTCGCCCGCGCGCCGCCCGCTCGGCCACCAGGCGCGCCAGCGACCGGTCGGCCGGTCATCATGATATGTGCCGTCCACCCGGAACCCGCGCGCGTGAAACCTCGCCTCACCTTCTCGCGCGCCGCCGGCGCCCGTGCACCAGTCCGCCTGCCCGTCCGGCCATGTCCGCGTCACGGGCCCGCCAGCGGCGCCGCACGCCAGCGGCGGCTCCGACGGCGGGGTCAGCCCCGCGCAGCCCGACACCGCCAGCGTGGCGGCGACGCCGAGCACGACCGCGGCTCGCCGCGCGGCTAGCCCTCGAAGGTTTCGCGTCGCGCCAGCCCGCGCTGGAACGCGAGGTACTGCTCCCGCGTCATCGGCGGCTTCGCCGACTTCAAGACCTCGCGGGCACCGCGCGCGCCGTCGCCGAGCAGATCGATGGCCATCGCCGCCAGCGCCTTCGCCTGCGTCACGTAGGCGAGCCTGGCGTCCGCGATGCGGTAGTCCGCGGCGTGACCGCTGCCGGTGGCCCCGCCTATATAAGGATGCAGCACCGGCATCACCATGCTGAGGTCCCCCATGTCGGTGGAGCCGGTGCGGTGGCCGATCCGCCGGTAGTGCTCGGCGCCGACGAGCTCGGCCGCCGTGCGCTCGAAGAACCGCGCCATCGTCGCGTCGCACGTCATCGGCATGTAGCCGGGGAGCGTCTCGATTTCCACCCGTGCCCCCAGCGCCAGCGCGCCCGCCTTGAACGCGCGGTCGACCTTCTTCTGCGCGTCCAGGATGGCGTCCACCGTGCGGCCGCGCACGTACGTCTCCAGCCGCACCTCACCCGGGATGACGTTCACCTGCGAGCCGCCGTGCGTGATGATCGGATGCACGCGGATCGTGTCCTCGTCGAGAAACGTCTCGCGGATGGCGTTCACGGCGCTGAGGCCGATCTGTGCGGCATACAGGGCGTTGACCCCGAGATGGGGGGCGCCGCCGGCGTGCGACGCCTTGCCGACGTACCGGATCGTTTTCACGATGCAGCCGTTGTTCGACACCGGCACGCCCGCCTTGCCGTCCTCGGCGCGCGACGTCATGTGGATCATCATCGACAGGTCGACGTCGTCGAACTCGCCGAGCCGCAGCAGCTCCGGCTTGCCGCCCAGGAATTCCAGCTTCCCCGCGCGCGCCTGCGCCACCCGCCATTCGATGTCACCGTACTCCTCCGCCGGCACCGCGAAGAAGACGAGCCGGCCGCTCAGCGCCTCGAGCGCGTGCGCGTCGACGAGGCCCATGGCGGCGCCCATCAGCGCCGCGACCTGCGCGTTGTGTCCGCACGCGTGCGCGGCACCGGTGGCGGGATCGCCATCCGGATGACCGGCGACGACGAGCGCGTCGAGCTCTCCGAGCAGCGCGAACGTCGGGCCGTCGCCGGCGCGCCCCGGCGCATCTGCGCGGACGCCGGTGAGGGCCAGGCCCGAGCGCGGCTTCAGGCCGAGTCCCGCCAGCGTCTCCTCGACGAGCCGGGCCGTCTTCACTTCCTTGAAGCCCAGCTCGGGATGCCGGCGGATGCTCTCGCCGATGCCCACGATGGCCTCCGCCCGCCGATCGATCGCCGCGTACACCCGCTGCTTCAGCTCGGACGCGTCCATGGTCGTTCCCCTTTCGGCGCTATTCTCGCCCGGCGCGGGCGGTCCTGACGAGCCGTGCCGCCAGGAAGTCGTCGACGTCGACGCCGGGCGCGCCGCTCGTCAGCCAGGCGGTCATGAGCCGCGCGGTGATCGGCGCGAGCAGGATTCCGTTGCGATAGTGACCGGTGGCGACCCACAGGCCGTCGACACCGGGCCACGGGCCGAGCACCGGGAGACTGTCCGGCAGCCATGGCCGGAAGCCCGACCACGTCCGCGCGATGGGCAACCCGGTCAGCGCCGGGCAGAGATCGATGGCGGCCGACAGGAGGCCTGCGATGCCGCCCGCGGTCACCGCTCGCTGGAAACCGACACGCTCCACGGTGGCGCCGACCAGCAGCTCACCCGACGGCCGCGGCACCAGATACACGCCGTCGCCGTGCACGCAGTGACTGAGAACCGGCGGGACGTGCCCGAGCGCCAGCATCTGACCACGCTTGGGCTCGATCGGCAGGCGCTGGCCGAACGAGGCGACGAGCTCGCCCGTCCAGGCGCCGGCGGCGACGACGACGGCGTCGGCCTCCCAGAGCTCACCCTCGGCCATCACACCGCGCGCGCGGCCCGCTTCGACCGGCACCCGGCTCACCGCCGTGCCCGCGTGCAGCGCCACGCCGGCCGCGACCGCCGCCTGCGCGTAGGCCACGACCAGGCGCTGGTTGTTGACCCAGTGATCGCCGCGCACGAACATCGCGCCGCGGACGCGGCTCGAGAGCGACGGCTCGTGGTTGCGGACGTCGGCGGTGTCCCACGCCTCGATGCCGTACTCCGGCACCACGCGCTCGCCCGCGCGCGCTTCCGCGCGGCGGACGTCCTCGGCGCTGAAGAGCGGATAGATCGTGCCGCGCGTGACGTACTCCACGTCGATACCGGTCAGCTCGCGCAACTCCTCGACGACGGTGGGATAGAGCCGCCAGCTGGCGAGCGCCAGCCGCGCATACGCGGAGTCGGGCGAGTCGCTGAGCGGAGCCAGGATCCCGGCCGCGGCGCCCGATGCCTCGGCGCCCGGCGTCGCGCGCTCGAACAGCGTCACCGCACAGCCGGCGCGCGCCAGCTCCCAGGCCGTCGCGCAGCCGATGATGCCGCCGCCGACGACGGCGACCTTCATGCCGCCGCCAGCGCGTCCAGGAAGCGCCGCGTCGCGTCGGCCGGCGAGTCGGTGTCCAGGATGGCCGCGATGGCCGCCACGCCGGCCGCGCCGGCCGCCCGCACGGCGCCCACGCGCGCGGGCGTGATGCCGCCGATGGCCACCACCGGCACCCGCACCGCGGAGGCGACCTTGGCCAGGCGGTCGAGGCCCTGCGGGGCGCCCCAGCGTCGCTTCGACGGCGTGTCGTACACGGGACCGAACACGATCCAGTCGGCGCCGCGCACCTCGGCGTCGATCGCGTCCTCGAGCGAATGGACGGAGGCGCCCACGGCCAGGCGCGTCCCCGCGATTCTGCGGATGTGGTCGACGGGCAGCGAGGCGTGGGTGCGCTGCACGCCGTCGGCGCCGACGGCGAGCGCGACGTCGACCCGGTCGTTGACGACGAGCCGCGCGCCGTGCGCGCGCGTCAGCTCGCGCAGCCGGTGGCACAGCGTCGCGAGATCCGCGGCGCCGAGGTCCTTCTCGCGCGCCTGCACGGCCGGCAGCCCGGCCGCCAGGCACTCGCTCACGACGGCGGCCAGCTCACGGCCGCGCGTGTGGGTACGGTCGGTGACGAGCGTGAGGCTCAGGTGGTCCAATCCGGCAGGCCCTCGAGCGGCGAGGACGCTGTCGCGTACAGCTTCTTGCCGATGCGCCCCGCGCGGTGCGCGAGCCGTCCGGCCTCGACGGCCAGGCGCATGGCACGCGCCATGGCCACCGGATCCTGCGCGCCCGCGATGGCAGTGTTCATCAGCACGCCGTCGACGCCGAGCTCCATGGCGATCGCCGCGTCCGAGGCGGTGCCGACGCCGGCGTCCACGATCACGGGCACCGACACCGTCTCCAGGATGATCTTGATGTTGTAGGGATTGCGGATGCCGAGCCCGGACCCGATCGGCGCGCCGAGCGGCATGACGCAGGCGGCGCCCGCGTCCTCGAGGCGCTTGGCGACCACGGGATCGTCGTTCGTGTACGGCATCACGGTGAAGCCCTCGCGCGCCAGTGTCTTCGTGGCTTCCAGCAGACCCTGCACGTCGGGGAACAGCGTGCGCGCGTCGCCGATGACCTCGAGCTTCACCATCTCGCCGAGACCCGCCTCGCGCGCAAGATACGCCGTGCGCACCGCCTCGTCCGCGGTGTAGCAGCCGGCGGTGTTGGGCAGCAGCGTGAAGCGGGCGGTATCGATGAAGTCGAGGATCGAGTCACCGGCGCCGGGCAGGCTCACGCGGCGGACGGCCACCGTGACCAGCTGCGCGCCCGACTCCTCGTGCGCCTGGCGCATGATGTCGTGGGAGGAGTACTTGCCGGTGCCCACGATGAGGCGCGAGGAGAACTCCTTGCCGCCCAGAACCAGATTCGTGTCGTACATGACTACCCGCCTCCCATCGGTCGGACGATCTCCACCCGGTCGCCGGCGCGCAGCACGGTGGCGCCGTACGCGCTCTTCGGCGTGATGTCGCGATTGACGGCGACCGCGGTGTACTCGCGCTTCACGCCGAGCTGGGCGAGGAGCCCGTCGACGCTGAGCCCGTCCGCCACTTCCATGTCCCTGCCGTTGACGACGATCTTCATGAACACAAACGGCCGCTCCCGTGAGGGTGCGGCCGCAAGCATCCCATGCGCCGTGTTCCCTTCGCCCGCATTACCGGGATCAGGTTCGAGGGGTCCCGGGCCGCACCCGGTTCTCAGGAATCCTCCCCCCACGACGACGGAGCGAAGTATAGCACCGCGGCGATTGACTTCCCAGGCGACGCAGTGGTACTTAGTCCGCCACCTGTCCCGTCCGCTCCCGCCGTACAGGGGGTGACCTGGCGCGACGACTTTCGGTGCTCCGCGGCCTCCACGACGCCACCACGCTGCCCACAGGAGTGTGACCATGAAGGCAACGACCCGACGTCAGTTCCTGCGCAGAACCGCCGGCGCCTCGGCCGGCATGGCCACCTGGCTGGCGCTCGGCCAGCCTCCCGCGTTCGCGCAGAAGCGCGAGCTCTCCTTCCTGTCGTGGAACCACTTCGTCCCCGCCGCCGACGACGAGCTGCGCAAGCAGGCCGAGGCCTTCGGCAAGCAGGCAGGCTGCACCGTGCGCGTCGACACGATGGCGCATCTGCAGATGCCGGCGAAGCTGGCGGCGGAGGCGCAGTCGCAGTCCGGCCACGACATGTACCGCGCGGCGGGCGCCGATCCGTTCCTCTACGAGCAGCTGCATGCGAGCGTCGACGACGTCGTCGACAAGCTCAGCAAGCAGTATGGCGGCTGGTACCCGTTCTCGGCCGAGATGGCGCAGACGAAATCGGGCTGGAAAGCGGTGCCCTGGTTCTGGATCTCCTTCCCCGCCACCTACAACCAGGCGCACTTCAAGAAGGCCGGCTTCGAGAACCCGCCGAAGACCTGGGCCGAGCTGCTCGCCATGGGGAAGACGCTCAAGAAGCAGGGCAACCCGGTCGGCATCGCCATCAGTCACTGCTCCGACGCGCACTCCACCTACTGGTCCGTCGCCTGGTCGCACGGCGCCAAGGTGATCGAGAGCGATGGCAAGACGCCCGCCATCAACTCCGACAAGACTGCGCAAGTCATCGAGTGGTACAAGGAGCTCTACAAGGACGCCATGGAGCCGGAGGTCCTTTCCTGGGACGACGCCTCCAACAACCGCTTCATCCTGTCGGGCAAGGGCTCGTGGATCCACAATCCGGTCAGCCCGTACAACGCCGCCCTGAAGGAAAAGATGCCGATCGCCGATGACATCAACCACCATAACAGCCCGGCGGGGCCGGCCGGGGCGCACTCGGCGCCGCCGATCCTCGGCATCGCGATCTGGAAGTTCAGCAAGAACGTCGAGCTCGCGAAGGAGTTCATCCAGTTCCTGTTCCGCAAGGAGAACTACGACGCCTGGATCGTGGCGGCGAACGCGTTCAACCACCCGCCGCTGCGCCACCTGGCCGACCATCCGATCTGGGCGCGCAACCCGAAGTTCGCGATGCTGCCGAAGGAGGCCGAGTTCGCGCACCCGCGCGGCTGGCCGGCCAAGCCGAGCGACGCGGTGCAGCGCATCGACGACAACTACGTGATGGCCGACATGGTGGCCAAGGCGGTGAACGGCATGCCGACCAAGCGCGCCATGGAATGGGCGCACGATCAGGTCGCGCGCGCCCTCAAGGGTCAGCTGAAGGTCGGCTAGTGGCCGTCGGCTCGCGCGTCATCGAGACGGCCCGGCTGCGCGGCCCCGACCGTCTCGAGCGGCTGCATCGCTGGTGGGAGCAGGAGCATGTCTTCGGCTACGGCCTCATCCTGCCCGCGCTGGTGCTGCTGGCGTGTCTGGTCGCCTACCCGTTCGGGATGGCGATCTACTTCAGCCTCTCGGACTACTGGGTCGGCTCGCCGGGCCCGTTCGTCGGCCTCGCGAACTTCCGGGAGATCCTCGGCAACGACGTCTTCCGCCAGACCGTCCAGAACTCGTTCGTGTTCACGGCCGTCGCCCTCACGCTCAAGACCGTGCTCGGCGTCTGGCTCGCGGTGCTGCTCGCCCGCGACGTTCGGTTCAAGCGGCTGCTGCGCGGCGCCGTTCTCCTGCCGTGGGTGATCCCGACCGCGCTCTCGACGCTCGGGTGGTGGTGGATGTTCGACTCGCTGTACAGCGTCGTGAACTGGACGGCGATCCGGCTGAACCTGATGACAGCGCCGGGACCGAACTGGCTCGGGCAGTCCGCGTGGGCGATGGCCGCCGTCATCATCGTGAACACCTGGCGCGGGCTGCCGTTCTTCGCCATCACCGTGCTCGCCGGGCTGATGTCCATTCCGCGCGAGTTCTACGAGGCCGCCGAGGTCGACGGCGCCAGCAACGCGCAGCGCTTCTGGCACATCACGATCCCGGTGCTCAAGCCGGTGCTGGCCGTGGTCGTGCTCTTCTCCACCATCTTCACGTTCAGCGACTTCAACATCGTCTACGTGCTGACGCGCGGCGGCCCCGTGAACACCACGCACCTCTTCGCCACCCTCGCCTACCAGATCGGGCTTCAGGGCGGGAACCTGGGACAGGGCGCCGCCATCTCGCTGTGCCTGTTTCCCATGCTGGCCATGGTCGTGTTCTTCCAGCTGCGCTACATCCGGAAGGACTGAGCGTGGCCAGCGCCGCGAGTCCTCGGGCCCGGCGGTGGCAGGTGGCCGCAACCTACGCGAACCTGACGCCGTTCGTCTTCTTCGCGCTGTTTCCCTTCTATTTCATGTTCGTCACCTCGTTCAAGCGGAACGCCGAGCTCTACAGCCTGAGCTCGGTGCCGTTCTGGATCCAGACCGGCGTCATCACCGATCACTACGCGTTTCTCTTCCAGCGCACGGAATTCCTCACCTGGATGCGGAACAGCGTCGTGATCAGCGTGCTGGCCACCGCCGTCTCGCTGCTGATCGCGATCCTCGCCGGCTACAGCCTCGCGCGGCTCCGCTATCGCGGCGTGGGCTCCTTCGGCACCGCGGTGTTCGTCACGTATCTCGTCCCGCCGACGCTGCTGTTCCTGCCGCTGTCGCAGGTCGTGAGCTGGCTCGGACTCTCCGACTCCATCTGGGCGCTCGTGGTCACGTACCCGACGTTCCTCGTGCCGTTCTCGACGTGGCTGCTCATGGGCTACTTCCGCACCGTCCCGCGCGAGGTCGAGGAGTGCGCGCTCGTCGACGGCGCCAGCCGCATGCAGACGCTGCTCAAGATCGTGCTGCCCATGGCGGTGCCGGGCATCGTGTGCGCGGCGCTCTTCGGCTTCACGCTGTGCTGGAACGAGTTCATCTACGCGCTCACGTTCGTGTCCCAGAGCGGCAACAAGACGGCGGTCGTCGGCGTCACAGCCGACCTCATCCGCGGCGACATCTACTACTGGGGCTCGCTCATGGCGGGCGCGGTGCTGGCCAGCGTCCCGATCGTCGTCATCTACGTGTGGTTCCTGGACTACTACGTCTCGGGACTGACGGCCGGCGCCGTGAAGGGCTGAGCCCGTAAAAGCCTGAGCCAACGCCGCGATCAGTTTCTGGCCAGCGAGGCGTGCGGAGTGGCCCGGCTCGCGGGAATTCCGCGATTTTCCTGCGGGCGCGGTCTGGTACCCGTCTTGCTCTTCGAAGGCGCCGTGAGCTTGTTCGACTCCCTGGTCGTCCTCGTTCTCGCGCACGGCTACATCGTCGTGTTCGGCGCCGTGGCGCTCGACTGCGCGGCCCTTCCGATCCCGGGCGAGCTGCTCCTGCTCACCCTCGGTGGCCTGGCCGGCCAGGGGCACCTCGATGCGGGCTCCGGCATCGTCGCGGCCGCGGCCGGCGTGCTGGTCGCGGACGCGGCCACGTACTGGATCGGTCGCGCGCACGGCCAGCGCGTGTTCGCGAAGGTCCGGCTGAGCCCGCGCTGGACGCCGGGCATCACCACGCTCATCTTCGGTCGGTTCGTGATCGGCGCGCGGATGATGGTCGCGCCGATGGCCGGCGCGCGGCGTCTGCCGTTCGGGCGCTTCTTTCTCTTCGATGCGCTCGGCGCGACGCTGTGGGCGGCGGCCTTCGTGGCCATCGGCTACGGCGCCGGGGCCAACCTCGGCACCGTCCGCAGCTACTGGGACGGCCTCACCGTGATCATGCAGGTGGTCGTCGCGCTCGCGCTCGGCGTGTTCGCCGCGGTGAAGCTCGTCGGCGCCGGCCGCTTCACGCTGGCCGTGGGCGCCGGGCTGCTGGCGATCGCGACCGTGCGTCCGGCGCTGTCTGCGAGCGAGCAGCTCCACGCCGGCAGCCCCCGCGGCAAGCACGGCCAGGCCCAGGTCAGAGCCCTCACCGCCTGAGCGGACGGACGCCCTTACCGTGCGTCGGTGATGGCGGCGACGGCGGCGGGATTCTCGAGCGACGAGAGGTCGCCGGGCTCGCGACCGAGATAGGTCGCGCGGATCACGCGACGCATGATCTTCGCGCTGCGCGTCTTCGGAAGATCCCGCGTGAAGAGCACCCGGTCCGGCTTGAGCGCCTTGCCCATCTGCGAGGCGACGCGCTCGGCGAGCTCCGTGCGCAGCGCCTCCGAGGGCGCATGGCCCGGGCGCAGCACCACGAAGCACACGATCGCCTCGCCCTTCACCGCGTGCGGCACGCCGATCACCCCGGACTCCGCGACCGCCGCATGCCCGACGAGCACGGACTCCACCTCCGCCGGCCCGAGTCGCTTGCCGGCGATCTTCAGCGTGTCGTCGGAGCGACCCTGGATGTACCAGAAGCCGTCGGTGTCGATGGTGGCCCAGTCGCCGTGAACCCAGACGTCCTTCCAGCGTGACCAGTACGTCTCCTCGTACCGTGCCGGATCCCGCCAGAATCCCGCCGTCATCCCCGGCCATGGCCGCGTGACGACGAGCTCACCGACGGCGCCGCGCACCGGTCGGCCATCCTCGTCGAAGACGTCCGCCGCCATGCCCGGGATCGGGCCCGTGAACGCGCACGGCTTGATCGGGGCGATGGGGAAGCAGCCGAGGATCCCGCCCGAGATCTCCGTCCCGCCCGTGTAGTTGCTGATCGGAATCCGTGCCTTGCCGGCGTTCTCGAAGAGCCACCGGTACGGCTCGGGATTCCACGGCTCGCCGGTGGAGCCGAGAATCCGCAGCGACGACAGATCGTGCGCGTGCACGTGCTCGGGTCCGTGCGGCATGAGCGCGCGCACCGCGGTCGGCGACATTCCCATGATCGAGATGCGGTGACGCTCGGCCAGCGCCCACAACCGATCGGGCCTCGGGTAGTCCGGCACACCCTCGAAGACGACCGCGGTCGCACCCAGCGCGAGCGCGGCGGTGAAGAGCATCGGCCCCATGAGCCAGCCGAGGTCGGTGAGCCAGAACAAGCGATCGTCTTCACCGACGTCGTGGCAGTACGCGAAGTCGTGCGCGCACTTCAGCAGGAAGCCGCCGTGCGTGAGCACGGTGCCCTTCGGGCGCCCCGTGGTGCCGGAGGTGTAGATGATGAGGCACGGGCGATCCGACTCGACCGCGACGACGGGACATCGATCGGACTGGCTCGCCGTCGCGTCCTGCCACCAGACGTCACGCCCTGCCGTCCACGGAATGTCGCGACCGAGGCGGCGGTAGACGAGCACGCGCTGCACGGTCGGGCTCTGCGTCAGCGCCTCATCGGCGGTCTCCTTCATCCGGACCACCTGGCCACGCCGGAAGAAGCCGTCGGCGGTGATGAGGAGCTTCGCCTCGCAGTCTTGCAGGCGCGAGGCGACCGCCTGCGCGCCGAAGCCCGAGAAGCACGGCGTGTAGATGGCGCCGATCCGCACGACGGCCAGCGTCGCGATCGCAGCCTCCGGCGACATCGGCAGGAAGATGCCGACGCGGTCGCCCTCGCCGATGCCGAGCGCACGCAGCGCGTTCGCGAGCCGGTTCACCTCGCCCGCGAGCTCCGCGTACGTCAGCGTGCGCGTCTGCCCGTCATCGCCTTCCCAGACGATTGCCGGCTTGCGACCGCGGCCGGCGTCGAGATTGCGGTCGACGCAGTTGTCGGTGAAGTTCAGCCGGCCGCCCGGAAACCAGCGCGGCCACGCCGGGCCGCGCGTGTCGTCGAGGACCTTCGTGTACGGTGTCAGCCAGCGCAGCCCGAGATCCTTCATGACGCCGTTCCAGTACCACTCGGGATCGGCGACCGAGCGACGCTGCAGCTCGGCCAGCGTCTGCACGTCGAGCGAGCGCATGAGACGCGTGATGCGCGCGCGCTCGATCACCTCCGGCGTCGGCCGCCAAACGATCTCGTCCGCCATCGCGCCTCCTATGATATCTGCTGTATCGGAGCGCGTGCACGGCTTGAAACGTGGGTGGCCCGCGATCGACGGGAGCCGCGTGCACGGCTTGAAACGTGGGTGGCCCGCGATCGACGGGAGCCGCGTGCACGGCTTGAACGTGGGTGGCCCGCGATCGACGGGAGCCGCGTGCACGCCTTGAAACGTGGGTGGGCCGCGATAGACCGGAGCCCCGTGCACTCGAAACATGGCGGCCCGAGACGTCGGTGGCCGCCCGACATAGATGGAGGCTCCGCATGCCCGCCAACGTGACCGTGTCTCGTGACGGCGCCGTCGCCACCGTGCGCCTGAACCGGCCGGAGCGACGCAACGCGCTCAGCGACGGGATGCTCACCGAGCTCGGCGCCGCCTTCGGCGAGCTGCGCGACGACGCCGCCATCCGCGTCGTCGTCGTCACCGGGGCGCCGCCGGTATTCTCGGCCGGCGCCGATGCCGGGCTCAAGAGCAGCATGAGCCCCGAGGAGCGCCGTCGCGCGTTCGCCGACCGCAAGTCGCAATTCCGTCGCTTGTTCGAGCGCGCGAATACGCTGCTCGAGGGGCTGGAGCAGATCACCATCGCCGCCGTGAACGGCCATGCCGTCGGCGGAGGCTGGGGTCTGACGCTGGCGTGCGACTTCCGGGTCGCTGCGGCCGAGGCGCAGTTCTGGATTCCCGAGGTCGATCTCGGCGTGCCGCTCGGCGTGGCGTCGACCACGCGATTCGTGCGGCTCGTGGGCCCTGCCCGCGCCAAGGAGATCATCCTGGAATGCCGTCGCTACTCGGCCGAGGAGGCGCGCGCCATGGGGCTCGTGCATCGCGTGGTCCCCACCGCCGAGCTCGACAAGCGCGTGGCCGAGCTGGCCGCCGCGATGCTGGCCAAGCCGTTCCGTCCGCTCGCCGAGATGAAAGCGCGCATCAACGCCATCGCGCGCGTCGCCACCCCCGAGGTGAACGCCATGACCGAGGGGTTCCTGCCCAGGGACTAGACTACTCGTCGTCTGTATAGTATGTAGTCGGACATGGACCTCCGGCGTCGGATGGAGATTCTCTCGGAGGCCGCTCTCGACGACCGCGACGCGGTACCGCGTCCGCACCGACCGGTCCGGGTCGGGTCCCGGCCGCTCGCGTCGGTCGGCATCGCCGCCGTCCGGGTCCCCGGAGGCGGCACCACCAACCTGATGCGGGTCATGCAGACCAACGCCTGCTCGCTTTCCTGCGGTTACTGTCCGACGTTCTGCGGCGGCAAGGTCCCGCGCGCCACCATCAGCCCGGAGGAGACCGCGCGCACATTCATGGAGGTGCAGCGCAAGGGCCTGGCCCAGGGACTCTTCCTGACGTCGGGCGTTCCCGGCCGCCCGCATCGTGCGACCGATCGCATGCTCGCCACGCTGGAGCTGCTGCGCCGGCGGGAGGGATTCGCCGGCTACGTCCACATCAAGCTGCTGCCGGGCGCCGAGGCCGCCCAGGTCGAAGAGGCGGCACGGCTCGCCACGCGCATCTCCGTGAATCTCGAGGCGCCGGCCGACGCCTACGTTCGCAGGCTCGCGCGGGAGAAAGACGTCGCGGGCGATCTGCTGCCGAAGCTGGAGCTGGCGGCCACGCATCTGGCCGCGCGCCGCCGCGAGCCCGGCGCGCTGCCGACCGCCGGCACGACGACCCAGTTTGTCGTCGGCGCCGCCGGCGAGCGGGACCGCGAGATCCTCGACGTCGTCGCCTCGCTCGAGCGGCGTCGCCTGCTTCATCACGCGCACTTCAGCGCGTTCCAGCCGGTGGCCGGCACCCCGCTCGAGCACCTGCCCGCCACGCCGGCCGCCCGCGAGCTGCGGCTCTATCAGGCCGAGCACCTGCTGCGCCAGTACGGCTTCACGTTCGGCGAGCTCGCGTTCGAGGCCGACGGCAACCTCACGCTCGACGTCGATCCGAAGACGGCATGGGCCCGCGCGCATCCCGAGCGCTTTCCGCTGGAGATCACGCGCGCACCGTACGAGGCGCTGCTGCGAGTGCCCGGTGTCGGCCCCGCGACCGCCCGCCGCCTCATCGAGGCACGCGCGCGCACCGTCCTGCGCGGCGTCGACGATCTGAGGAAAGCCGGCGTCGACACGGTCCGCGCCGCGCACTACCTTTCGCTGCGCGGACGTCGCCTCGCGGCCACGCCTGCGCCGGAGCAGCTCCGGCTGTTCGCGCCGGGTGCGCACCTCACGCAGGCGCCGTACCGGACGCCGGTGCCGCCATGCGCGTATCGCTAGCGCGCGACGCGCCTGACCGGCTACCTGCGCCCGAACACCTCGCGCAGCAGGTCGGTGACGCGCGCGGTCGGGTTGGTGCGGATCTTCTTCTCCTCGTCAGCGACGACGTGGAAGAGCCCGTCGAGCGCCTTGCCGACGACGTACTGATCGAGGTCGTACGATTCCGTGTTCAGGAACGGGATGCCGCGGGCGCGCGACAGCAGCTCGCGATACTGACGCGTCACGCCGACCTGGCTCATCGAGCTCTCGACGATGGGTCTGAACGCGGCGGTCAGCGGCTCCGTGGTCTTGCTCTTGAAGTACTGCGTGGCGGCGGTGTCGCCGCCATCGAGGATGCGGCGCGCGTCGTCGATGGTGAGCGCGCCGATGGCGTCCCAGAAGATCTGCTTCGCCTGCGGTGCTGCATGCTCGGCGGCGCGATTCATGCCGAGCACGAGCTCGTCCACCTGCGGTCCGTAGCCGACGGCGCGCAGCCCGCGCTCGAGCGCCGTGAGCTTCTCGGGCAGAAGAATCTTGATCGCCTCGTTCTTGAAGAAGCCGTCGGTCTGTCCCGTGATCTTGACCGCGTTCGCCGTCCCGACCTGCAGCGCTTGCTTGAGCGCCTCGCCGATCTTCACCTCACCCAGCGCGCCGGACGTCGAGCTGTCCGGCCCCGTCTGCACCCCGGGAATCTGCGGAAACTGCTTGAGCAGCTGGTCGAGCTGCGCGGCGGCGGGCGATGCCGCGAGCAGCGAGAGCACGAGCATGACGACGAGCGCGGCCCCCGGCCGCCGGCAGGCCGCGGCTTGCCCGCGAACCGCTTGCCTCGGCGGTGCAGCGGGTGAGCCGCGGCCTGCCGGCGGCCGGACGGCCATCGCTCGTTCCGCGCCCGCCGCCGGCCGCCGGCGCACGCTAGCGACCCGCCGCCGCGTCGAGCTGGCGCGCGAGCGCGTCACGCTCGGTGACCGGCAGCTCGCAGGCATAGTTGCGACAGACGTAGGCGCTCGGCTTGCCGTCGATGGCGCCGCGCCCCTCGAGAAGCGGGATGCCGGCCGCCGTCGCCGGCTGCCCGGCGACGCCGCCCGCCGCAACGAGGTTCGGCAGATAGCGGCCGAACGCCTCGCGCGCGAGTTGCTCGAGCTCGCTCACGGCGCGCGGCGCCACCAGGGCGAGCTCGACCCGCGGACCCACATGAAAGTCGAGCGCGCAGAGAAACCGGCCGAATGCCGTCGGATGACGCCCCATGAGATCGGCCATCGGCCCCAGCGCGGCAACCGCGCGCTCCTCGTACACCTTGGTGCCCGTGAGCTCCGCGAGCCGCAGCAGCGCCTCGATCGCGACCGACGAGCCGGACGGCACCGCGTTGTCGTACAGATTGCGCGGCCGCAGGATGAGGCGCTCGTGATCGCTGCCGGTGTCGTAGAAGCCGCCGGCCGCCTCGTCCCAGAAGAGGCGCAGCAGGTCGTCGGCCAGCCCGCGCGCCTCGTCGAGCCAGCGCCGATCGAACGTCGCCTCGTAGAGCGTCACCAGGGCCGCCGTCGTCATCGCGTAGTCTTCGAGGTAGCCCTTGAGCCGCGCCTCGCCGCTCTTCCACGTACGCATGAGACGCCCGTCACGCCGCATGGAGCCCAGCACGAACTCGGCGTTGCTCACAGCGGCGGCCAGGTAGTCGTCCCGGCCCAGTGCGCGGCCGGCCTCGGCCAGCGCCTGGCACATGAGGCCGTTCCAGGCCGCCAGCACCTTGTCGTCGCGGCCGGGGTGCACGCGCCGCTCGCGCGCCTCGAAGAGCTTGCGGCGTGCGCTCGCGACCCGCGCCGGATCTGGCTCGCCGGCGACGTACAAGATGGACGCGCCCTCGAAGTTCGGGCCGCGATCGACGCCCCAGTACGCCATGGCCGCGTCCGCCTCGGCGCCCAGCACCGCGCGCATCTCCTCCGGCGTCCACACGAAGAACTTCCCCTCGTGGCCCTCGGAGTCCGCGTCCTGCGCGGAGTAGAACCCGCCGGCGGGGTCGGTCATCTCGCGCAGCACGTAGTCGAGCGTCTCCTCGCAGATGCGCCGGCACTCCGGATCGCCGAGCGCGAGCCAGCCGTGCAGGTACAGCGCGGCGAGCTGGGCGTTGTCGTAGAGCATCTTCTCGAAGTGCGGCACCAGCCACTGCGCGTCCACCGAGTAGCGCGCGAAGCCGCCGCCGAGCTGGTCGTACATTCCGCCGCGCGCCATGCGCACGAGCGTCGTGTGCACCATCCGCCGCGCGTAGTCGTTGTCGGTGCGGCGAGCGAATCGCAACACGAACTCCCAGATCATCGGCTGGGGAAACTTCGGCGCACCGCCGAGACCGCCGCGCTCCTCGTCGAACTGCGTCGACACGCCCTGGAACGCCGAGCGCAGCACCTCCTCTCCGAGCTGCGTGCCGGCGCGGCGCAGGCGGTCGGTCTGCCCCAGCGCGGCGGCGATCTGCGCACCGGACTGTCGCACCTCGCCCTGCCGGTTCGTCCACGCGTCCGCGAGCGCGGCGAGCAGGCGCGGAAAGCCGGGCAGCCCATGCCGGTCATCGGGCGGAAAGTACGTGCCACCGTAGAACGGGGTGCCGTCGGGGGTGAGGAAGACCGTCATCGGCCAGCCGCCGTGGCCCGTGAGCGACTGCACCGCTTCCATGTAGATGTGATCGACGTCCGGGCGCTCCTCGCGGTCCACCTTGACGTTGACGAAGTGGCGGTTCATCAGCGCGGCGGTGTCGGCGTTCTCGAACGACTCGCGCTCCATCACATGGCACCAGTGACAGGCGGAGTAGCCGACGGACAGCAAGATTGGCTTGTTCTCCTCGCGCGCCTTTGCGAACGCCTCCTCACCCCACGGATACCAGTCGACCGGGTTGTGCGCGTGCTGCAGGAGATACGGGCTGGTCTCGCGGGCGAGCCGGTTGGTCGTCACCAGGGAGCCCGTCACCGCACGAACGGCAGCTCGGCGACGGTGGCGCCGATGGCCCGTTCGGCGTCCCGCACCTCGACGCGCGTACCGGGCGCGGCGACAGCGCGGCGCACGAAGGCGAGCGCGATGGGGCGGCCGAGCGCAGGCGACGTCGTCGCACTGGTCACGTGACCGACCGCCGCGTCGCCGACCCGCACTTCGGCACCGCGCGCGGGCGGCCCGCCGGCGTCGAGCACGAGACCACGCAGGTGGCGGTTGACGTGGCCGCGATCGCGGATCCGCACCACCACTTCCTGGCCCGGATAGCAGCCCTTCGTCTGCGACAGCAGCGTCTCGGCCGGGATCTCGGGCAGCAGCACGGAGCTGTCGACGTCGGCGCCGTAGCGAGGCGTGCCGGCCTCGATGCGCAGCGTCTCGAGCGCCGACCCGCCGGTCGGCCGCGCGCCGGCGGCGACGACGGCGTCCCACACGCGCGCACCGTCGGTCGCCGGCACCACGATCCACGCCTCCGGCTCCCCGGTCTCGCGACCGCCACGCACGAGCCGTACCGGCACGCCGTCGAGTGTCCCGGCCACGCTCGACCACGGCGCCTCCGGCAGCACGAGACCCGTCACACGCTTCACCAGCTCCGGCGCGTCGGGCCCCGCGAGCAGCGTGAGCGCGAGGCTGCCCGTCACATCCTCGAGCACGACCTTCTCGGCGAAGAGGTACTTGTCGAGCGCCTCGTACGTGAAGGCCGCCATGCCCGACGGCGTGACGAGCAGGATGCGATCGTCGAGGACCCACACGAGCAGCACGACCTGCACCTTGCCATGCACGTCGAGCAGGGTCGCCGCGCAGCCCTGCCCGGCGCCGAGCGCCTTCACCTCGTTGCTGAGCAGCGCGTGCAGGAACGCGGCACGGTCGCGGCCGGTGACGTCGATGACGCCGAGATCGGAGCGGTCGAGCACGCCGACCGCCTGGCGCACGGCGCGATACTCGGCCACGGGATCGCCGTAGTCGCGCGGCATCTCACGCACGCTGGTCTCGGGCATGGCTCATTCTACACACGTGCTAGACTGCGCGCCGTGCGGCGACCGGCGGCGCCTCTGAGGCGAAGGTTCCAGCGCGCGCTGCTCACCTGGTACGCCCGCCATGGCCGCGACCTGCCCTGGCGCCGCACGCGCGTGCCGTATCGCGTGCTGGTCTCGGAGATCATGCTGCAGCAGACGCAGGTCGAGCGCGTCATCCCGAAATATCGCGAGTTCCTCCGCGCGTACCCCTCGCTCCGCGCGCTCGCGGCCGCCGACGTCGCGGACGTGCGTCAGATCTGGTACCCGCTCGGCTACAACATCCGGCCGGTGCGGTTGCATGCGATCGCCTGCGAGGCAGTCGCGCGCTACGGCGGCCGGTTGCCGGACGACGGCGAGGCGCTGCGCGCGCTGCCCGGCGTCGGCCGCTACACGGCCGGCGCGCTGCTGTCGTTCGCCTACGGGCGCGACGCCGCCGTGCTCGACACGAATGTCCGCCGGGTGCTCGGCCGCGTGTTCTTCGGCCCGCGCCGCCTGGCCCGCGTCCGGGGCGACAGGCAGTTCTGGGACCTCGCCGAGTACCTCGTGCCAGCCGGCCGCGCCTACGACTTCAACCAGGCGCTCATGGACTTCGGCGCCACGTGGTGCACGCCGCGGCGCCCGCGCTGCGCGCCGTGTCCGATGCGGCCGTTCTGCGCGAGCTACCCCACCGGAGTCGCCTGACGTGCCGCTCGTCATCGAGGTGGCGGCCGCGCTCGTGCGCGATGCCGACGGCCGCTACCTGATCACGCAGCGCCGCCACGGCAGTCACCTCGCCGGACTGTGGGAGTTCCCGGGCGGCAAGCTCGAAGCCGGCGAGGCGCCCGAAGCCGGGCTGCGTCGCGAGCTCGCCGAGGAGCTCACCGCGGCGTTCGCGGTGGGGCCGCTGGTGGAGACGATCCGCTGGGAGTATCCGGACCGCACCATCGTGCTCCGGTTCTACGACTGCCGGCACGCGGCGGGGCCGATCGAGCCGCGCGAGGGCCAGGCCATGGCGTGGGTGGCACCCGAGCAGCTCGGCGACTACGACTTCCCACCCGCCGACGCCGCGCTGATCCAGCGGCTGAGGCGCCGCTAGCGCGCGAGCCACCGCAGGAGTCGCTCGCGCATCAACCGATGCCGTACCGTCGCGACCACAGCAGGAAGACGAGCAGCGTGTAGAGCTTCTTGCGGTGATCGTGGCTTCCCGCCTGGTGCTCGTCCACGAGCCGGCCGACGACCTCGGGCCGGAACAGCCCGCCGCGGCGGATGGCCTCGGCGTCGCACGCGTCGCGCAGCAGCGCGGCGAGCTCGCCGCGAAACCAGCGGGCCAGCGGCACGCCGAAGCCCTTCTTCGGCCGCGCCAGCGCCGCCTCGGGCACCCGCCCGCGCATCGTGCGCTTGAGCACGTGCTTCGTGCGAAAGCGCTTGAGCTTCATGTGCGGCGGCAGCAGCGCGGCCACCTCCACCACGCGTCGGTCCAGCAGCGGCACGCGCACCTCCAGCGAGCACGCCATCGACGCGCGATCGACCTTCTGCAGCACCCCTTCGGCGAGATAGCCCTTGAGATCGAGGTAGAGCACCTGGTTCAGCCACGGCGAGGCGGGCACCGCCTCGGCCAGGTGCTGCAGGGCCGCGTACGAGGGCGGCGCCGACAGCTCGGCCGTCGCCGCCGGCGTGAGCAGCGCGCACGTCTCGGCGGGCGAGAACGAGCCCATCCACGTCGCGTGCCGCTCCACCGTGTCGAGCATCGCACCGGCCACGAACCGCTTGAGCTTGAAGTCGAGGCTCAGGTCGTCGTGGGAGACGGGCAGCCGCTCGACGACCGCTTTCGCGGCGCGGCGCAGCAGCGCCGGCGCGCGCCGCCACAGTGCCGCCAGCGTGTGGGCCTGGTACGTGGGGTAGCCGGCGAAGACCTCGTCACCGCCGTCGCCCGACAGCGCGACCGTCACCGAGCGCCGCGCGAAGCGCGACAGCAAATACGTCGGCAGGATCGACGCGTCACCGAGCGGCTCGTCGACGAGCTCGCCGAGCCGGTCGAACACGTCCAGCGCGGCGCGGGGTCCCACGATCTCCTCGTGGTGCTCGGTTCCGAGCGCCGCGGCGGTCGCGCGGGCGTGCGCCGACTCGTCGAAGGAGCGGTCCTCGAAGCCGATCGAGAAGGTGCGGATCTTGTCCGGCGTGTAGGCGCGGGCGATCGCGGCCACGGTGGCCGAGTCGACGCCGCCGGACAGGAACACGCCGAGCGGCACGTCGGCGAGCATGTGCTGCCGGACCGAGACGTCGAGAGCGGCCGCCAGGTGCGCGACGCCGACGATCTCCTCGCTGGGACCGCCCCCGTAGCGGACGTCCCACCATTGCTCGAGCTTCGCCTCGCCCGCCGCGTACACGAGGCGGTGGCCCGGCGGCAGCTTGCGCACGGCGCGGAGCAGCGACTGCGGGGCCGGCACCCACTCGTGGGCGAGGTAGGCCGCCAGCGCGTCGACGTCGAGCTCGCGCGAGACGGCGGGGTGCGCGAGCATCGCCTTGAGCTCGGAGGCGAAGACGATCTGATCGGGCAGCAGCGCGTAGTACAGCGGTTTGATCCCGAGTCGATCGCGCGCGAGCACGAGCGTCTGCGACCGCTCGTGCCAGACGGCGAGCGCGAACATGCCCTCCAGGTCCTCGAGGGCGTCGCGCCCGCGCATCTCCCACGCGTGCACGATGGTCTCGGTGTCCGAGCGCGTCCGGAACACGTGCCCCTGGGCGGTGAGCCGGCCCGTGAGCTCGCGGTAGTTGTAGATCTCGCCGTTGCAGACGACCCAGGTGGAGTCGTCCTCGCCGCTCATCGGCTGCCGACCGGTGGCGAGGTCGATGATGTTCAGCCGTCGGATGCCGAGCCCGGCCGGGCCGCGCACGACGAAGCCCGCTTCGTCGGGACCGCGGTGAGCGAGGCGGTCGGCCATCGCCTCCAGAATCACCTGGTCGGGGCGCCGGTCTGCGCGCGCCAGGACGTTGCCGACGATGCCGCACATCGCGCGCTACTCGACCCCCTGCATGCCGTTGTCGGCGGAATCATGCTGGAGGTCGGCGTCGAGGGGCAGCACCTTTTAGATTCGCTCCCACATGAAGTGGCGACGGTTGCTCGTGAACGGCCGTACCTGGGCGGGCCACCTGCCCTTTTCCACGGCCGCGGACCAGGCCGGCGTGATGAGCACGTCGGGACTGTCGATCTCGTAGAGCGCCGTGTAGGTCGGCTCGCCTTCGATGACGATCTTCCGGCGCTCGCCGCCGATGAACATCTCGAGCGGGCGGCGCCTGAATCGCGCGACCGACACCACGCCGGGGACCTCCAGCAGCGATGGCACGTGCTCCTTGTCGTAGACCTCGTTGAAGATGACGTCCTTGCCCGGCTCGACGTCCATGGCGGCAGTGAAGAGGTAGCGGCTCTTGATCGGCATGGTTCTCTCCTGTTCAGCGCTCGGGGTTCAGTACCAGATCGCCATCGGCCGTCCGTACCGGTCGCGCGCCGGTCGACCGGTCAGACAGACGGCGATGCCGCGCGCGATCCGTGCGGCTGACCAGCACACGGCGTGAGCGTCGAGGACGTCGTCCACGGCGGCGCCGCGCGGCCGCCGCGCAACCAGTCGGCGAAGGCCGTCGAAGTGCTCCGCCAGCAGTCGCAGCCGGTGGGTGCGGCCGCCGGCCGATCGCTTCGGCCGCAGTCCGGCGCGCGCGGCCGCCATGGCGCGGAAGGCGAGCTCGGGGTGGACCTCGCGCACGCGGTCGCGGAGCTCGGGACGGCGCGCGAGGACCGTGTCGACCTCGCGCAGCTTGTCGAACAGGCCGAAGCACTCGAGCGAGATGCCGAGGTGCGCCGGCGAGGACGCGCGATTGGCCGCGAGCGCGGCCGCGAACGTCCGCTCGCGCAGGGCGCTCCGCACCGGCGGCGAGAAGACGCAGCAGCCGCGGGGCCCGAGAAGCCGTCGCGCCTGACGGTCGCAATCGCGTCCGCCCGGCGCCGCCGCGTCCAGGAAGCCGATCGGCATGTCGACGCCGATCACGCGGCTGTCCCCGGCGACGTCCACCACGTCCGCGAACGTGGGCGCCACCGACACGGTGCTCGCCACGCCCGCGCTGACGGCCACCACCCAGCCGGCGCGGCAACCGTCCGCACCGGCCACGCGCGGTGTCATGCGCGTGTCAGGCGCGTCGCGGCCACTGAGCGGCCGCGAGCGCGCCGTGCATCAGGGTCACGAGCGAGACGATGTCGAACACGGGACGGCCGGTCTCGCGCTGGATGTCGGCGGCGTACGGCGGCATGTTCGTGCACTCCAGCACGATGGCGCCGACGTCCGGATGCTCGCCCACGAGCCGGCGCGCCACGCGCACGTGCTCCTCGCGCGCGAGGTCCACGTCGAGCTCGAGCTCGTTGTCGAGCAGCGCGCGCGTGAACTCCTTCTCCGTCTCCATGCCGATCACCGTCAAGGGCACCTCGGGCGCGATGCCGGCGCCGGCCAGATGCTCCCGCGTCAGCGTGCCGGCATTCACCGTCATGAGACCCACGCGCTGCCCTGGCGGCAGCATCCGGTGCACGAGGGGCACCAGCAGCAGGGTGGACGTGAAGACCGGCACGCGCACGGCCCCGGCGAGCTGCGCCTGATACTTGATCAGGAACCCGCAATTGGTGGTGATGGCGCCCACGCCTTCCCGCTCGAGCGCGCGCGCGCCGTCGACGAATGCGGGCAGCAGACCCTCGGCGCCGCCGCGCACGACCCGATCGGGATCGGCGCCCGTCACGCGGTGGTAGCGCACGGGGAACGGGAACGTCGTGGCGTTGCCCATGTCCCCGGTGATGCGCGGAAAGCGCGTGTCGAGCATCAGGATGCCGACCGTGAAGCCGTACTGGTTGAAGCCGCCGCGCACGCGTCCGCTCGTCATGGGGACCTACTCTACCGCACGCGCGGGCCGGCGCGCCCGCGCGCGGCGCTGGTGTACACTTTGCCCACTCATGGCCGTCCTCACGGAAGCGATTGCCGTGCGCAACCTGTCGAAGTCGTACGCCACGCGCGACGGCGCCGTCACCGCGCTCGACCGCACGACGTTCGCCGTCGGCGAGCGCGAGTTCGTGGCCGTGGTCGGGCCTTCGGGCTGTGGCAAGTCGACCCTGCTGAAGATTCTCGCCGGTCTCCTGCCGCCGTCGAGCGGCGAAGCGCTGCTGCGCGGCACCGCCATCGCCGGGCCGCGGCGCGACATCGGCGTGGTGTTCCAGTCGCCCGTGCTGTTCCCGTGGCGCACCGTTCTCGACAACGTGCTGCTGCCCGTCGACGTGCAACGCCTGGACCGCCCACACCACGAGCGCACCGGCCTTGACCTGCTCTCGCTGGTCGGGCTCTCCGGCTTCGAGCGGCGCTACCCGTGGGAGCTGTCGGGCGGCATGCAGCAGCGCGTGGCCATCACGCGCGCCCTCGTGCACGACCCGGCCATGCTGCTCATGGACGAGCCGTTCGGCGCGCTGGACGCCATGACCCGCGAGCACATGAACCTCGAGCTGCAGCGCATCTGGCTCGAGCGCCGCAAGACGGTCCTGTTCATCACGCACTCGATCCCGGAGGCCGTCTTCCTCGGCGACCGCGTGCTCGTCATGACGCCGCGCCCGGGCCGTCTCATGGACGACGTGCGCGTGACGCTGCCGCGGCCGCGCCCGCTGGAGGCGATGAACACGCCGGAGTTCGGCGCCCACGTCCGTCACATCCGCAGCCTCTTCAACGTCCGGGGTGGCATCGGATGAGAAGCTCCCGCAACGTCGCGCTCACGATCCTGCTCTTTCTCGCCACCATCGGCGTGTGGGAGGGCACGGTGCGCGCGCTCGCCATCCCGGGCTTCATCCTGCCGCCGCCCTCGCAGGTGGCCCAGGCGCTCTACCGCGGCTTCGCATCCGGCCTGTACGTGCAGCACCTCGGCTACACGCTGCTGGAGACACTGCTGGGATTCATCGCCGGCTCGCTCCTGGGCTTCTTCCTCGGCACCGCGGTGGCGATGAACCGCTACGTCGAGTTCTTTCTCTACCCGTACATCGTCATGTTCCAGTCGCTGCCCAAGGTGGCGCTGGCGCCGCTCATCGTCGTCTGGTTCGGCCTCGGGCTCACCTCCAAGGTGCTGAACGCGGCCCTCGTCGCGTTCTTTCCGCTGCTGGTGAACACCATGGTCGGCCTCAAGTCGGCCGACGAGGACCGCGTGAACCTCATGCGCTCCCTCGCCGCCAGCGACCAGCAGATCTTCTGGATGCTGCGCCTGCCGAACGCGCTGCCGTTCGTCATGGCCGGCCTCGACGTGGCCATGATCTTCGCGCTCATCGGCGCCATCGTCGCCGAGTTCGTCGGCGCCCAGCGTGGCCTCGGCATGCTGATCCAGTCGATGAACTTCAACATGGACGTCTCCGGGCAGTTCTCGATCCTGCTCGTGCTGTCGGTCGTCGGCCTCGTCCTCAATCGCGCCATCGGCCTCGTCCGCCGGCGCGTGATGTTCTGGGATCCGTCCGAGAAGCCCGTCATCGAAACCTCACCCGAGCAAGCCGCTCCGGTCGCCGCCGCCCGGGGCGTTGCCGCCGCCGCCAAAGAAGGGGTGCATCCATGAAGCGCTCGCTCCCGCTCGCGTGCGCGCTGGCGCTGATCGCCGCGCTCGCGTCCACTGTCCCCGCCCCCGCCCAGAGCAAGGTCCGCGTCGGCTGGTGCGCCAAGACCGTCTCCTCGGCCACGACACCGTTTGCGATCGCCACGAAGATGGGCTGGTACAAGGCCGAGGGTCTCGACGTCGAGCTGGTGCCGCTCCCCGGCTCGGCCGCCTGCACCCAGGCTGTGGTCACCAGGGAGGTGCCGTACTCGCTGCCGAGCGTGGAACCGCTCGCCATCGCCCGCGCGCAGGGCATCAGCGGCAAGATCTTCTACACCGCGTACCAGGGCAACATCTACGGCATCGCGGTCCCCGCCGACAGTCCGGTGCAGAAGATCGCCGACCTCAAGGGCAAGACGATCGGCGTCATCTCCATGGGCTCGGCCGGCGTCCCGGTGGCGAAGGCGCTGGTGGCGACGGCGGGGCTCAATCCGGACAGCGACGTCAACATCGTCGTGGCCGGCGAGGGCGCGCAGACCGCGGCCATGGTGCGCAGCAAGCAGGTCGACGCGCTCAGCCAGTTCGACACGCAGTACGCGATGGTGGAGAATGCGGGCGTCAAGCTGCGGCTGCTCGACACGCGGGACATCGACCGCTATCCCGCCAACGGGTTCCTCGCGCTCGACGAGACGCTGAAGTCGCGCCGCAAGGAGGCGGTGGCGCTGGCCAAGGGCTACGCGATGGGGACGGTGTTCGCCATCGCCAACCCCGAGGCCGCGGTGAAGATCCTCTACGAGGTGTTTCCGCAGACGAAGCCGACCGGCAAGGACGAGGCCACCGCGATCCGCGACGACGTCAAGGTGCTCAACGCCCGCATCGTGAACTGGAAGCTGGAGAAGGCCGGCGTCAAGCGCTGGGGCGAGAACTCCGAGGCGAACTACGGCGCCTACGCCGACTTCATGCTGAAGTACGGCATCATCAAGCAGCCGGTGAAGGCCGCGGACCTCATCACCAACGAGCTGATCGCCGACATCAACAAGTTCGACGCGGCCAAGATCACCGCCGAGGCGAAAGGCTACCGGTAGCCCGCGCGCGGCTCGTCTCGGCCTCTCCCGGCGGGCGCGGCGCCGCTCCGCATTCGAGGGTCCCATGAGCAAGAGCGTTTCCGTCGAGTCGACCGCCGAGGCCTATCTCGAGCTCCTCGCCGCGCGCGGTGTCGAGTACCTGTTCGCCAACGCCGGCACGGACTTCGCGCCGCTCATCGAGGCGTACGCCAAGCGTCTGGCCCAGGGACAGGTACGGCCGCGGCCGGTCACCGTCCCCCACGAGGTGACGGCGGTCGCCATGGCGCACGGCTTCGCGATGGTCACCGGTCGGGCGCAGGCGGTGATGGTGCACGTCATCGTCGGCGCCGCCAACGCGCTCGGCGGCCTCATCAACGCCGCCCGGGCCGGGGTGCCGATGCTGTTCAGCGCCGGGCGCAATCCCATCACCGAGGTCGGCATGCGCGGCTCGCGCAACCGTCCCATCCACTGGGCGCAGGAGTCGTTCGACCAGGCGGCCATGGTGCGCGAGTTCGTGAAGTGGGACTACGAGCTGCGCAACTTCCCGCAGCTCGAGACGGTCGTGGACCGCGCGCTGGCGATCACCCACGCCGAGCCACAGGGACCGGTGTACCTGACCCTTCCGCGCGAGGTGCTGTCCGAGGCGCACGAGACGTTCGACTACGCGGAGACGTCGCGCGCGCCGCGGCCGGCGGCCGCGGTGGCCGATCCGCAGGCGGTGGACGAGGCGGCGCGCCTGCTGGCCGCCGCGCGTCGGCCCCTCATCCTGGCCAAGGCCGCCGGCCGCGATCCGGCCGCGGTGCCGGCGCTCGTCGCCGTGGCCGAGGCGCTGGGGGCGCCGATGGTGGATCAGTTCCACACCCACGTGAACGCGCCGCAAGATCACGACCTGCACGGAGGGTTCGACGCGACGCCGTATCTCGACGAGGCGGACGCGATCCTGGTCGTGGAGTCGGACGTGCCGTGGTTTCCCGCGCTCAAGGCGCCGCGGCCGGACGCACGACTCGTGCACGTGGCGGTCGACCCGCTCTTCTCGCGCTATCCCGTCCGCGGATTCGCGGCCGACGTGGCGCTGCCCGGCGCTCCACGGCTGACGCTGGCCGCCCTGGCCACCGCCCTGCCCGCGCGGGTGGACGCGGCCGCCGCCGCCGAGCGTCGCCGCGCGATCGCCGCCGCCGGCCGCGAGCGTCGCGCCGCCGCCGAGACCCGGGCGCGCGCGCTCCGGACGGACAGCCCCATCGACATGGCGTGGCTCTCGCGCTGCGTGGGCGACGTGCTGGACGAGCGCACGATCGTGGTGAACGAGTACGACCTCGACGCCTCGCAGGCCTGCTTCCGCCAGCCCGGCACCTACTTCGCCGCGCCCTCGTCGGGCGGCCTCGGCTGGGGCCTCGGCGCCGCGCTGGGCGCCAAGTGCGCGGCGCCCGATCGCACGGTCATCGCGTGCGTGGGCGACGGCGCGTACATCTTCGGCTCGCCGACGGCGTCGCACTGGGTGTCGCGCGCCTACGAGCTGCCCGTGCTGTGGATCGTGTTCAACAATCGCGCGTGGAACGCCGTCAAGCGCGCCGTGAGCTCGCATGCGCCGGACGGCTGGGCCAAGCGCCTGGGCATGCCGCTCACCGAGCTCGACCCGCCGCCCGACTACGAGCTGCTGTGCCAGGCCTCCGGCGGCTGGGCGGAAAAGGTGGAGGATGCCGCGGCGCTGCCGGCGGCGCTGGCGCGCGCGCTCGCCGTCGTGCGAGACGAGAAGCGGCAAGCGCTCCTCAACGTCATCTGCAAGAAGCCCTGAAGGAGACGGCCATGGCCAGCTTTCCCATCGTCGACGCGGACGGACACGTCATCGAGACGAACGAGCAGGTGTCGAGATATCTCGACGAGCCGCTGCGGCGGCGGCCGCTGTCGTTCTCGCTCTACCCCCAGGACGGATGGGACCGGCGCATGCTCGGCACGCTGGGCGACGCCGGCAGCACCGCCGAGCAGTGGCTCGCGGCGCTCGACCGGGGCGGCATGGAAGCGACGGTGCTCTACCCGACCCTCGGGCTGTTCCTGTCGTTCCTGAAGGACCGCGCGTGGGCGGTGGCGATCTGCCGCGCGTACAACACGTTCCTGCACGAGGAGTTCGTGCGCAAGAGCGAGCGGCTGCACGCGGTGGCGCTGCTGCCCGTGCAGGATCCGGACGCCGCGGCCGCGGAGCTCGAGCGGGCGGTCCGCCAGCTGGGGCTCAAGGGCGCGATGCTGTCCGCGGACGGCAGCCACCTGCTCGGTGACGCGCGATTCGCGCCGATCTACGAGACGGCCCAGCGCCTCGACGTGATGGTCGGCGTCCACGCCTCCGGCTCCTCGCTCGGCGGCGCCGGCGTCGAGCTGTTCCCGCAGTTCATCCAGGCGCACACGTGCTCGCACGCGTTCGGCCAGATGCGACAGATCACCTCGGTCGTCTTCGAGGGCATCCCGGAGCGGTTCCCGGACCTTCGCATCGCCTTCCTCGAGGCCGGCTGCGGCTGGGCGCCCTACTGGATGGAGCGCATGGACGACGAGTACGCCAAGCGCACGACGGAGGCGCCGGCTCTCAAGCGCAAGCCGAGCGACTACATCCGCTCGGGCAAGATCTACTTCTCGTGCGAGGCGGACGAGTGGCTGCTCGGCCCGGCCGTGAAGCTCGTCGGCGAGAACCAGATCGTCTACGCGTCCGACTTTCCCCACTGGGACCATTCGTACCCGGCTTCCATCGACGAGATCCGGGATCGCGGGGACCTCAGCGACACGCAGAAGCGCAAGATCCTCGCCGACAACGCGCGTCGGCTCTACGGGCTCAAATGACGGCTGCATGACCGACGTCCTGAGCGCGGAGTTCTGGCTACGGCTGCTCGGCATCAGCGTGCTCAACCTGCTGCTGTCCGGGGACAACGCGCTCGTCATCGCGCTCGCGGTGCGGGCCCTGCCCGCGCGCCAGCGGCTGCTGGGCCAGATCTGGGGCGCGCTCGGGGCGGTCGCCCTGCGGCTCGCGTTCGTGGCGCTGGTCACGCTCCTGCTTCGGGTGCCGCTGCTGCAGCTGGTCGGCGGCGCCACGCTGGTGTGGATCGCCGTCCGGCTGGTGCGCCCGGGCGGCGAGGACGCGACGGGCACGCGCCACGGCGACTCGCTGTGGGAGGCGGTCTGGATCATCATCGTCGCCGACGTGACCATGAGCCTCGACAACGTCCTCGCCATCGCGGCCGCCGCCAAGGGCGAGATGACGCTGGTCGCCGTCGGCATCGCGCTCTCGCTGCCGATCGTCGTCTGGGGCGCCGGCCTCCTGTCGCGCCTCATGAACCGCTTCACGTGGATCGTGTGGCTGGGCGGCGGCTTCCTCGGCTACGTCGGCGCCGAGATGGCGCTGCAGGACCCCGCGCTGACGGTCGCGGTCGGCACCGCCGCCCACGCGCTGATGCGGCCGATCGCGCTCGTCGTCGGCGCCGCTGTCGCCGCCGTCGGAGCGTGGCCGGGCCTGCGGCGCCGCGGCCACGCGGACGACAGCGATAGAATGACGTCGTGACGTGGCGCCGGCTGCTCCTCATGCTCGTCTTCGCGATCTGCTTCGACGCCGTGGTGCCGTTCGAGACGACGCCGACGGGCCTGCTCCAGCTCGACGACGAGCTGGAGGAGGCCGCCCAGCTGCGCGCGCGTCGTGATCACGGCCGGGACGCGCGCGCGACCACGCGGGCGCGCGCGGTGGCCCTCCGCGAGGTGAGCCTGCCGCGCGTGCGTCGGCCCGCCCCGCGACCGTCCGTCGCGTCGCGCGCCGAGACGCCGCCGCGGCCGCTGCCCGCCGCCGATCCGGGCGCCGCTCCTCCGCCCGGCGGCGACGACCACTAGCCTCCTCTCGTCCCGCGGTCCTGCGCTTCCGGTCGCCGGAACCCCGGCGCCGGCATCTGCTCGTGAGGAGGCTCGTCATGAAGCTGAATCGATACGAGGGCCTGGCGGTGGCCATCGCCCTCCTCGTCGTCGGGCGCGCGCTGCTCGCCGTCGTGCGCATGCTCGTGGGAGCGGGTCAGTGATGGAGATGTTCACCTCGGAGTTCTGGCTGCGGCTGGTCGGGATCGTCATCATCGATCTCACGCTGGCCGGCGACAACGCGCTCGTCATCGCCCTCGCCGTTCGCACGCTGCCCGCGCGCCAGCAGCTGCTCGGCCGCGTGTGGGGCACCGCGGGCGCCGTCGGCCTGCGTCTGGCGTTCATCGTCGTCGCGACCTGGCTGCTCGCGATCCCGTTCTTGCAGCTGGTGGGCGGAATCCTCCTCGTGTGGATCGCGCTGAAGCTCGTCCACCAGGCCGATGGTGGCGGCGCCGAGGGTCACGTGCGCCAGGGCACGTCGCTGCGCGAGGCGGTGTGGATCATCATGGTGGCCGACGCCGTCATGAGCCTCGACAACGTCCTCGCGGTGGCCGCCGCCGCTCACGGTGACCTGCTGCTGGTGGTGGTCGGCATCGGGCTGTCGCTGCCGCTCGTGGTCTGGGGCAGCGGGCTGCTGGCGCGGCTGATGAACCGGTTCGTGTGGATCATCTGGCTCGGCGGCGGCATCCTCGGCTACGTGGCGGTCGACATGATGCTGCACGATGCCGGCCTCGAGCGCTGGCTCGGTGCGCTGCCCGCGTGGACCCGCCTGCTCGCCATCGCGGTCGGCATCATCGTCGCCGTCCGCGGCTGGTGGATCACCGGCAGCGCACGCAAGCGGGTACCCGAGCGCGTCTGATCGCGCGATAATCGGGCGCCATGGCCCAGGACCTGCGCTCCTACCTGGACGAGCTGAAGCGCCGCAAGCCCGAGGACGTCCGCATCGTCTCGCGGGAGATCGATCCGGCGTACGAGCTGACCGCGTTCGTGGTGAAGCTCGAGAAGGAGCGGCGGCAGCGGCCGGTGCTGCTCTTCGAGCACGTGAAGGGCACGACATTTCCCGTGCTGACCAATCTTCACGCAGGCCGGTCGCGGCTGGCGCTGGCGCTCGGCTGCGCGCCGGAGGCCATGCTGCGCACGTACCTGGCGGCCATGGAGCGACCGCTGCCGCCGCGCATCGTGGCCACCGGCCCCGTGAAGGACGTCGTGCTCCGCGGCGCGGACGTCGACCTCTACGCGCTGCCGCAGATCATCCACCACGAGGGGGACGCCGGGCCGTACATCACCGCGGCCATCTCCTTCGCGCGCGATCCCGCCTCCGACACGTGGAACTGCGCGTACAACCGGCTGATGATCCAGGGCCGCGACACGACGTCCATCCACCTCACGCTCGGCAAGCATCTGTGGGAATTCCAGCAGATCGCCGAGCAGCGCGGCGAGCCGCTCGCGCTGGCGCTCGTGATCGGCGTCCATCCCGCCATCGCCCTCGGCGCGCTCGCCATCGGCTCGATCGACGAGGACGAGCGCGCGATCATGGGCGCGCTTCTCGGCGAGCCTCTGGAGCTGGTGAAGTGCGAGACGTCGGACGTTCTCGTGCCCGCGCATGCCGAGCTGGTGCTCGAGTGCGAGATCCTGCCGGGCAAGCGCACGGCGGAGGGGCCGTTCGGTGAGTTCACCGGCTACAGCCTCGGCGAGCGCCAGCGCGAGGTCGTCAAGGTGCGCGCCATCACCCACCGGCGCGATGCGATGTTCCAGGACATCACGGTCGCGCACCTGGATCACATGCTGCTGTCGACCATCCCGATGGAGGCCAACCTCCACCGGGCGGTGCGCGCCATGGTGCCCTCCGTGCGCGCCGTACGCGTGCCGGCGCCGTTCACGTGCTACGTGTCCATCGAGCAGCGGCTGACCGGCCAGGCGAAGAACGCCATCATGGCCGTCTTCGGCGCCGATCTCTACATGAAGCGCGTGGTCGTGGTCGATCACGACGTCGACGTCTTCGACGATCGCCAGGTGGCCTGGGCGATCGCCACCCGCTGCCAGCCCGACCGCGACCTGACCGTCATCACCCACGCGCGCGGCTCCGACCTCGATCCGTCGTCCCGCGAGGACGGCTACACCGCCAAGTGGGGTGTCGACGCGACGGCCAAGCCCTCGCTCGCCGGCTACACCCCGCGGCATCGCGTGCCGCGTGCCGTGTGGGAGCAGCTGCGGCTGGAGGACTTCCTGCCCTGAGCCTGACCGCGGCGCTCGACGCCTCGGCGCGGATGCACGCGGCGCGCCCGGCGCTCGTCTGGGACGGCGGCGCCCTGCGATACGAGGAGCTGGATGCGCGGGCGTGCGGGCTGGCCCGCACGCTCGACGCGGGCGGTGTCCGTCCCGGCGACCGCGTCGCCATCGCCATGCCGAACGGCTGGCAGCTCGCCGTCGCCCTGCTCGGTGTGCTCAAGGCTGGCGCGACGGCGGCGCCGCTCGACCCGCTGCTGAAGCCGGCGGAGCGCGCGGCGATCCTCGCGGATCTCACGCCGGCCGCGGTGCTCGAGGAATCGCCCGGCGAGGCCGCCGCGTGGACGACGCGAGCGTCGCGTGGTCCCGCGCTCGTTCTCTACACGTCGGGCTCGACCGGCCGGCCGAAGGGCGCGCTCCTGTCGCACGCGGCAACGCTCGCGGCGAACCGCTCGTGGGCCGATGACGTCATGGCTCTCCGGTCGGACGACGTCGTCCTGGCCGCCCTGCCCCTCGCCCACTCCTACGGCCTCAATGGCGCGCTCGTGGCGCCGCTGCTCGCGGGCGCCTCGGTGCGCCTCGTCGAGCGGTTTTCCGTCGACGCGGTGGCGCCGCTGCTCGCCGAGGGCGGGATCACGGTGTTCCCCGGCGTGGCGACGATGTTCCGCCGCCTGCTCGACGGTGGCCGCGTGGCCGCGGGGCCGGCGCTCCGTCTGGCGCTGTCCGGCGCCGCTCCGTGCCCGTGGGAGCTCGCGCAGGAGTGGCGCGCGCAGACCGGCGTCCGCATTCTGCGCGGCTACGGGATGACTGAGCTCTTTCGGCCGATCTCGTATCTCGCCGCGGATACCGCGGACCGTGCGGACTCGATCGGACGTGCCGTGCCCGGCGTGCAGCTTCGCGTCGTGGACGACGACGGCCGCGCCGCCGCGGCCGGGGACGTCGGCGAGCTCCTCATCCGCTCTCCGGCCGCGATGGACGGATATCTCGACGCGCCGGACGAGACACGCGCCGTCCTCGTGGACGGCTGGTTTCACACCGGCGACCTCGCGTCGGTGACGGCCGACGGCTGGGTGACGATCGTCGGCCGCAAGCGCGAGCGGATCCTCCGTGGCGGGTACTCGGTCTTCCCATCCGAGGTCGAGGCGGTGCTGCTCGCGCACCCCGGCGTCCTGGAAGCGGCCGTGGTGGCGGTGCCGCACCCTCAGCTCGGCGAGGACGTGGCCGCCTTCGTGGCGCTCCGACCCGAGGCGCGCGCCACCGCCGACGAGCTCAGCGCATACTGTCGCGAGCGGCTCGCCGCCTTCAAGTACCCGCGCCGCGTCAGCATCGTGCCGGCGCTGCCGCGCAGCGCCACCGGCAAGGTGCTCAAGGCCGAGCTAGCTCGGTCAGGTACGCCTTGATGCGCTCGGCGTCGGGCGCATCCGGTCGCAGCTCGAGGTAGCGCGTGAACGCCGCGCTCGCGCGCGCGTAGTCCCTGCGCTGGTAGTAGAGGAAGCCGAGCTGCCGGTGCGGCTCGGCCAGCGAGGGATCGAGCTCGGCCGCCTTGTCGTACGACGCCTCCGCCAGCGCGAGCGACTGCCGCGCGACGGCGGCGTCCCGCGCGCGCTGCGACATCAGCCGGCGAAGCTCGCCATAGTAGAGGTGGGCCATGGCGTCGCCCGGCGTGGCCGCCAGCACCCGATCCAGCTGGCGCTGGGCGATGGTGAAACGGCCGGCGCGGACGTCCTCGTTCGCGTTCTCGCGCACCAGCGGACGCATCCGCAGCTCGAAGACGTCGCTGTCGCCGACCGCCCCGCGCAGCGCGGCCGCCGCCGCCCGCCGGTCGCGCGCCAGCCGCCGCGTCGTCTGCAGGCGCTCGCTCAGGAAGCCGGGGCTGCCGAGCAGGAACGTCTCCAGCGCGCCGCGGTCGCTGGCATCCGCGCGGAGCCGCTCGAAGGCCCGCGGTGCCGCCTCGGGATCGTAGCCGGCGCGCACGAGACCGTCCACGGCGCCCGCGTCGGCCTCGCGCTCGCGCGCGCGGCCGTAGCCGTCGATGGCGGCCACCGCGGCCAGCGGCAGCCCGAGACCGACGATGGCGCTCGCCGTCGGCCCGAGCACGAGCGCCCGCGCGGCCGGCGGCAGCGCCGGCGGCCGGGTCCGGTCGCGCTCGCGCGCGAGCGCATGGCGATGGACGAGGTGCGTGAGCTCGCGCGCCAGGATGGTGGCCACCTGCGCCTCGTTCTCGAGGCGGCTCAGCAGCCCCGTGTGGACGTAGATCGTCCCGTTCGGCATGGCGAAGGCGTTGAGCGTGGGATCGCGCACGACCACGAGCGTCAGCGGCGGACCGGCGGCGCGTACGGTGTCGGGCACCACACCCGCGAGGAGGCGTGCCAGGTACTCCTCGAGCACCGGGTCGTCGTACCGCCGCGTGCGCGCGGCCAGCGCCGCCTCTTCCTTCTCGGCGGCGGTCCACAGCGCGCGCTCGTCGGCGTCAGGGGCGAACGTCACGCCGGCGGCGCCGATCGGGACGAGATCGGGGCTGGCGCACGCCGGGCCCAGCAGCGTCACGATCATCAGCGCGACGATCGGGACGCGGACCCGTGTCACGCTCAGTTCAGCGAGCCGATCTTCTGACGGACCTTCCGCAGCTCGTCGCGAAAGGCGTCGGCGTCGGCGGCGTGCGGAAACCGCGTGAGATAGCGCTCCCACGCCGCCGCTCCCTGGTGGAGCCGCTGCATGCGCACGAGTACCGTGCCGCGATCGCGAAGATGCACCGGCGAGTCCGTCTCCAGCACGAGCAGGCGGTCGACGACGGCGAGCGCCCGCGGCCAGTCCTCGGCCCGGGCGTAGATGCCCTTGAGGTTCCGCAGCATGCGGACGAGGATCTGTCGCTTGCCGCACGGGGCCCAGTGCGCGTCGGCGAGCTTCACGGGGCGCCCGACCGCCTTCGAGGCGACTTCCTCCGCCTGCGCGGGCGTGAGCACGGCGCCGCCGTTGAACGGGTCGAGAAAGATCCGGCGACCACCGAGTCCGGCGCTCACGATGAAATGCCCGGGCAGGCTCACCCCCTCGACGTCGACGCCGACGCGCCGGCCGATCTCCATGGTGAGCACCGACAGCGTGATCGGGATGCCGAGCTTGCGATCGAGCACGTCGTTCAGGCACGAGTTGCGGGGGTCGTAGTACTCCGCCGCGTTGCCGCGAAAGCCTTCCTCCTCGAACAGGAAGGCGAGCAGCCGCTCCAGCCTCACCTGCTCGTCGGAGGCCGACGCCGCTCCCGAGCGCTCGGCGAGGCCGTCGAGCCGCGCCAGCTCTCGCTCGACGCCGAGCTCGGGATGCTCGATGCGCGCGATGGCGAGCGCGGCGCGCGCGAGATCCAGCCGGTCGCCGTCCTCGAGAGCCAGGCGCTCAAAACTCCTCAGGTCGTCCATCAGCAGCCGGGCGCGTGGTGGATGCCGCCGGTCGCGAGCGCCTTCTTCTGCAGCTCGTCCGCGAGCGCCAGCGTCTTGCGCGCCGCGCGGGCGGCGGCCTCTTGCGCGTCCTCGGAGACGGCCAGCCGCATCAGGAGCGTGCGACCGAGCTCGTGGTGGTAACGCTCGTCGGGCTCGATCACGTCGCGGTAGAGGGCCGCCGTCTCCCGGTCTCCCACGCGCTCGCAGAACTCGATGAACTGGCGGTTCTTGACGACGGCGATCGCCTCGCGCGTGAACTGCCCGGCGGCCACCCGCTCGACCGTCGTCGTGAGCGAGTCGAGGTACTTGAAGAGCGGGCCGTAGCCGTCGGCCGCGGGGTCGATGCCGTCGGCGTCGAAGCCGAGATGCTTGAGCCGGTCGGCGATCATGCGGTAGTGCTTGGCCTCGTCCCCCACCTGCCGGGCGAGCGCCAGCTTGACGCGGACGTCGTCGGTGGCGACGAGCCAGCGCGCGGCGATCTCCGTGGCCTCGAGCTCGTTGCGCAGCGCCACCCGCAGCAGGTTGGGAACGTTGAGCGCCCCGCGGACCTCGGCCGTCAGCGTCGCATCCGGCTCCAGCCCGCGCAGCGCCACCTGATTCTCGGCCTCGAGCCGCGCCACGAAGTCCGCCGCCGTCAGCGCCCGACTCCCTCGCGCAGCAGCACGGGCAGCTCCTGCGTCAGCGTCTCCTTCGTCACCACGCGTGCGCAGCGCGCGTGCCAGGGCTGCGTCTGCTTCGCGAGCGCGTGGGTGGTGAAGCCGAGCGCGGCCGGCCGCTGTGAGGCATCGACCCGATCGAGCGCACCGAACACGGCATCGAAGTCGAAGCGCCCGGTGAGGTCGAGGAGAACGAACCTGGCGCCGCCCGCCATCGCACCCGTGAGCTCCTCCGCGGATCGCACGAACGTCAGCGGAACGCCGACGACGCGAGCCGTCTCGCGGATCCGGGCGACGAAGAACAGGTCGCTGACCAGCGCGAGCACGGGAGTCGCGGCGGCGGAGCCACGAGCGCCGGCGGGCTCGCCCGCGGAACCGGTTGCCTCGGCGGTGCGGCGGGTGAGCCCGGCGGGCCTCGCGGCCCCGCCGCCGCCCGTCATCTCATCCGAGCTAGTCACCTTGCTCACGGACGCCGAGCCAGTAGCGATTCCACTCGGCGATGTGCGACAGCGTCCGCGGATCCGCGCGATCGACGTAGACGATGCCGTTCAGATGGTCGGTCTCATGCTGGATGACGCGCGCGAAGAAGTCCTTGGCCACGACATCGACGCGCGTGCCCTCCCGATCGAGACACTCGAGCCGCACCGAGGTGTGCCGCGACACCACGCCGCGCATGTCGGGCACCGACAGGCAGCCCTCCCAGCCGTCTTCCTTCTCGTCCCCGAGCGGAGTGACGACCGGATTGATGAGAACGGTCAGCGGGATCTCGGGAGCCTCGGGGTAGCGGGGGTTCTTCTGCACCTCGATGACGGCGACTTGCACGAGCGCGTGAACCTGGTTGGCGGCGAGCCCGGCGCCGTCGTACTCGTGCATCGTCTCGACCATGTCGTCGATGAAGCGCTGGAACTCCGGCGACTGGATCTGCTCGGACGGAACGGGTCTGGCGGGCTCGCGGAGCACCGGATGGCCGAGACGCGCGACCTTCAAAATCGCCATGTCGCCGAAAAGTGTAACACGCGGCCGCAGCACGGCCGGCGCAGTGGGGCGCGCTCATGAAGCGGCGATCGCGCGAATAAACCGTGAACCGGAGAGCGTGAGCACGCGGAAGCGTGACGGCGCCGGGGCACAGGCCGGCGTCGCCACGCTCCGCCGGGAGCGGTCTAGCGCTTCTGACCGCCCTCGTGCTGCTGGCCGCCCTGCTGCGGCGGCTGCTGGGGCTGCTGGGGTTGCTGCGGCCGCTGCGGCTGGCCGGCCGGCTGCTGGCCCGGCTGGCCCTGCGGACGCGGCTGCTGCGCGTCCTTATCGAGCTGAACAGGCTGCCCGCTCTGGGCGTCCTTGTTGTCTTTCTGGTCGTTCATCTTGTCGGCCATGGAAGGCCCTCCTTGCCTGGTGTCAGAGCAAGGGGTGTACCACTGACGCGGATGTAGAGATTACGTCGACGCGCGGTTCGCAAGTACCGTTGCGGCGTTGCGGGCGAGGCCGGAGCGTCGCGCGCGCCTCAGTGCCGTCCCGCGGAACCGGGCGCGAAATTCCACGTCGCTCATGTCGAGGAGCGCGTCGAGCGGTCCCGGCGGCGTACCGCCGTCGAGGGCGGGATCGCGCCGCGGCGTCGCTCGACGGTTCCACGGGCACACCTCCTGGCACACGTCGCAGCCGAAGAGCCAGTCGCCGATCTTTGGCCCGAGCGCGTCGGGGATGGCGGAACGGTGCTCGATGGTCAGATACGACACGCAGCGGCGTGCGTCGAGCGTGTAGGGCGCGACGAAGGCGTCCGTCGGACAGGCGCGCAGACACGCTGTGCACGTGCCGCAGTGATCCGCGACGACATCGTCGGCGACGAGCTCGGCGGTCGTCAGCACGATGCCGATGAAGAAGTACGAGCCGAGGCCGGGCGCCAGCAGATTCGTGTTCTTGCCGATCCAGCCGAGGCCCGCCCGCGCCGCCAGCTCGCGCTCGAGCACCGCGCTGGTGTCCACGGACGCGCGGCTGCGCACGTCGGGACCGCCGGCCTCGCGCAGCGTCTCCTTCAGCCGGTGCAGCCGCGGCCGGATGACGTCGTGATAGTCGCGGCCACGGGCGTAGCGGGCGACGCCGCGCCAGGCCGGATCGTCGTCGCACGGCGCATAGCTGAGCGCGACGGCCACGACCGAGCGCCAGCCCGGGAGCAGCTTCCCGGGGTCGACGCGGGCGTCGCGTCCCTTCGCCAGATACGCCATCTCGCCGGCGTAGCCGGCCTCGAGCCACGATTCGAAGGCCGAGGCGTGCGTGAGCGGTCCCGCCGTGCCCACGCCCACGCGCTCGAAGCCGAGCGCCAGCGCTCGCTCCTTCACGTGTGCCGTCAGCGCGAGCGCGGTCAGGGTCATCGCCGGCGCGCCTGCGCCACGAGGTGGCTGCGCGTGAGGGTGCGGCCGCCATCCTCGAGGAACTTGATGTAGCGGAACCAGCGGCCGTCCGTCTTCCAGCGCTCGGCGAGACCGATGGCCGCCGCCAGCCCCTGCTCCACGGAGTCGAACGTCTGCACCTCTCGTTCGACGTCGAGGTGCTCGACGGTGAAGCCGTGCGCTTCCAGCTGCCGGCGCGCCTCGTCCGTGTCGTACGCGAAGCGCGAGCGACGACCGGTCTCGCGCCACTGGTCGGCATGAAGTGCGGCGAAGATCAGCCGGTCCCCGGCGGCGAGCGAGCGACTGGTAGCGGCGATGATCGCCTCGGACATGCAGAGATGGGCCACCACGCGCGTGGGACGATCGACGACGCTGCCGAGCCGGAGATAGTCGGCGCGCGCCTCGACGTCCGCCTCGACGAACTCGAGGTTGGTGAGCCGGGCGTCGCGCGCGCGCCGACGCCCCTCCTCCAGCGCGCCGGTGTCGCGGTCGACGCCGACGACGTGGCGGCAGCCGGGTGCCAGCGCGAGCGCGACACGCCCGCTCCCGGTGCCGACGTCCACCACGTCCGCGCCGGCCAGCCGGTCGGCGGTCACCAGACTCCAGAACGCCGGACCGACGCCCGGCGGCGCCGCGGCTGCGATCACCCCGTGACGGCGCCGTCCGAGGCGCTCGACACCAGTCGCGCGTACTTCGCCATGACGCCCGACGTGTAGCGCGGCCTGGGCCGCTTCACCGCCTTGAGCCGCTTCTTCAGCTCCGCCGGCGACAGCTCCACGTCCAGGCGGCGCTTCTTGATGTCGATGACGATCGTGTCGCCGTTGCGCAGGGCCGCGATCGCGCCCCCGTCGGCGGCCTCCGGTGCGATGTGGCCGATCATGAATCCGTGCGTGGCCCCGGAGAAGCGCCCGTCGGTCATCAGCGCGACCGTCTCCCCGAGCCCCGCGCCCTGGATGGCGCCGGTGACGTGCAGCATCTCGCGCATCCCGGGCCCGCCCTTCGGTCCCTCCCAGCGGATGACGACGACGTCGTTCGCCTTGATCTTTCCGGCCTTCACGGCGGCGAAGGCGTCCTCCTCACGATCGAACACCCGCGCCGGCCCGCGGTGCAGCTCCTTCTTCTGGCCGGACACCTTCGCCACGCAGCCGTCGGGCGCCAGGTTGCCGCGCAGGATGGCGAGGCCGCCCTGGGGCTTGAGCGGATCCTTCAGCGCGCGGATCACCTTCTGGCCCGGCGCCTCGCGTGCCGCGCGCGCTTCCTCGCCGATGGTGCGACCGGTGACGGTCTTCTCGCCGCCGTGCAGCAAGCCGCCCTCCAGCAGCCGCATGGCGACGACCGCCATCCCGCCCGCCTCGTACATCTCGGGAGCGGTGTAGCTGCCCCACGGCTTGAGGTCGGCGAGCAGCGGCGTCTTGCGCGAGATCTGATCGAACTCGTCGATGGTCAGCTTGACGCCGGCTTCCTTGGCCACGGCGAGCAGGTGCAGGACCGCGTTGGTGGAGCCGCCGGTGGCCATGACGCCGGCGATGGCGTTGTAGAGCGACTTCTTGGTGATGATGTCGCGCGGGCGCAGCCCCTTGCGCAGGACCTCCATGGCCAGGCGCCCGGTCTGGTAGGCGGTCTCTTCCTTCTGCGGATCGACCGCCGGCACGCCGTTGAACCCCATCGGGGACACGCCGAGCATCTCGAAGGCGGTCGCCATCGTGTTGGCCGTGAACTGCCCGCCGCAGGCGCCGGCACCGGGACACGCGCGGCTCTCGACCTCGTTCAGCTCGCGCGCGTCGATCTTGCCCGCGTTGAAGGCGCCGATGGCCTCGAAGACGTCCTGGATCGTGAGCCGCTTGCCCCGGTACTCGCCGAACAGGATGGAGCCGCCGTAAAGCATCACCGACGGAACGTTCACGCGCGCCATGGCCATGACCATGGCCGGGATGGTCTTGTCGCAGCCGGACAGCGTCACCAGACCGTCCAGCAGGTGGCCCCGGGTCACCAGCTCCACCGAGTCGGCGATCCAGTCCCGGCTGATGAGCGAGGCCTTCATGCCCTCGGTGCCCATGGCGATGCCGTCGGTGATCGAGATCGTGTTGAACTCGATCGGCGTACCGCCCGCGGCCCGGATGCCCTCCTTCACCTTCTCGGCCAGCTTCCGGTGGTTCCAGTTGCAGGGCGTGATCTCGATCCAGCAGTGCGCGACGCCGATCAGCGGCTTGGCGAGATCCTCGTTCGTGAAGCCGATCGCCTTGAAGTAGGAGCGAGCGGCCGCGCGGTCTCCGCCGTCGAGCAGCGTGCGGCTCATGTGTCGCGGGTCGAACGTCATGCCGAGCCTCCCTCTGCGGGCGCCGCGGCGGGGCGCCGGGCGACCAGGAACGTGAACTTGCCGTGCTGCACCGTCTCGCCGCGCTGGTTGATGACCTCGCGCTCCTCGATGATGACGCCGCCCTCGCGCATGGCCCGCTTCACGGCGGTCCGCGAGCGACTGTAGATGGTATCGCCGACCCGCAGCGCGGCGTCGATGTGCCACTCGACGCCCATGAACGCGAGCACCGCCAGCGGCGGCTGCGGGATGCGCCAGCCCAGGCCCGTGGTCAGGCAGAGCAGGAGCAGCTCGGGGACGACCGCCGCGTCGACGCAGCCGTCGCCGGTGACACCGGTGTAGAGGTTGACGTGGGCCTGGGTGACCGTGATCCCGGGTGTGTCGATGACGCCGTGGAGCACGACGTCCTCGAAGAAGAAGCGCGCGGGCGGCGCCGGCGCCGTCGTCGTCACGACCGTCGCTCGACGAGCAGGTCGGTCTCTCCCTCCTGCACGACCTCGCCCCGCTGGTTCACCACGCTGCGCTCGACGGTGATCAGCCCGCGATCCGGCTTGCCGGTGTCCTTCTTGGCCGTCACCTTGGCGCGGAGCCGGATGGTGTCGCCGATCTTGATCGGCCCCTTGAACTTCCAGCGCAGGCCCACGAAGGCCAGCGTGGCGTACGCCTGCGTGGCCCGCGTGAAGAGCCCGGCCTGGATCGACAGCCCGAGCAGCCCGTGCGCGATGCGCTCGCCGAAGATCGACTGCTTCATGAACTCCGCGTCCGTGTGCAGGACGTTGTAGTCGCCCGAGAGCCCCGCGAAGAGCACGATGTCCGTCTCCGTCACCGTCCGCCCGGGGGACTCGTACTGCTCGCCCACCGCGATGTCGTCGAAGTACCTGCGCGCGTCGGCCATGAGCCTCCCGTGCTATTTGATCGCGCCGACCGTGAAGCCGGCGATGAACCGGTCGAGGAAGAAATTGTAGACGATGGCGATGGGCACGCTCGTGATGAGGCAGGCGGCCATCAGCGACCCCCAGTAGTAGACGTCCCCGCGCACGAGCGCCACCGGCACGCCGACGCTGACGGTCATCCGCTCGACGGACGAGATGAACGTGAGGCTGTAGACGAACTCCTGGATGACCAGGGTCAGGGCGAAGATCACGACCGTGAGCAGTCCCGGCACCGACAGCGGCAGCACCATGCGCCAGATGGCGCCCACGCGGCTGCAGCCGTCGACCATCGCCGATTCCTCGACTTCTTTCGGCAGCGACTTGAAGAATCCCATCAGCAGCCACGTGCAGAACGGCACGGTGAACGTCGGATAGATCAGGATCAGCGACCAGAGACTGTTCTGCAGCCGCAGCAGCGAGACCAGGCGCGAGAACGGGATGAAGAGCAGCGTCGACGGGATCAGGTACGTGAGGAAGATGCCGATGCTGAGCCGCTCGCCCCAGCGGCCGGTGAGCCGCGCCAGGCTGTACCCGGCCGGCACCGCGAGCACCAGCGTGAGCGCCACCACCACCGCGCCCACCAGCAGCGTGTTGCCGAGCCACGTCGGGTAGAGCGTCTGCCCGAACAGCGTGCGCAGGTGATCGAGGGTCGGCGGCCGGTTGAAGATGAACGGGTTGTGGGCGGTGTTGGTGGCGCCGACGTAGAGGTCGGCGTTCTGCTTGAACGACGTGACGACCATCCAGTAGAACGGAAAGACGGCAAAGGCGATGAAGGCCAGGATGGTCGCCCGGTGCACGACGGCGCCCGCGATGCGGCGCGGCGTCGAGCGCGCGAGCATCACAGCACCTCCGCCCGTCGCGACGCGCGCAGCATGACGATGGCGAGGACGAGCAGCACCGGCACCAGGAAGATTGCCACCGAGGCGCCGCGTCCCACGTCGCCGCCGAGCACGCCGTCCTGGAAGGCGAGGCTGGCCAGCACGTGGGTGGAGTTGTAGGGACCGCCGCGCGTGAGCAGGTAGACGACGCTCATGTCGGTGAACGTGAACACGACGCCGAACAGCACGGCCACGATGAGGATCGGCTTCATCATCGGGATCTCGACCTGGAAGATGCGCGCCAGCGTGCCGGCGCCGTCGATGGCGGCCGCCTCGCGCACCTCGTTGGGGATCGAGGTGAGCCCGGCCAGCAGGATGACCGTGGAGAACGGCAGCATCCGCCACACGTGGATGGTGATGATGGCGGCCATGCCGAGCGTCGTGTCGCCGAGCCAGTAGTACCACTGCCCCGGCCCCAGCCAGCCGACCACCTTCAGCAGCCAGTTCACCACGCTGAACGTCGAGTCGAAAATCCACAGCCAGCCCAGGGTGGCGAGCGAGATCGGGGCCGCCCACGGCATGAGGATCAGGAAGCGCGCGATCGACTTGCCGAAGAACCGCTTCATGAGCGCGCGGGCGAGGATGTTGCCGAGCACCAGCACGGTGAGCTGCGAGACGAGCGTGAAGACGAAGGTGTTGACCAGCGCCCGGCGGAACACCGGGCTCTTCACGACGTTCTTGAAGTTCTGCAGGCCGACGAACGAGAAGTCCAGGCTGCCCGCCGAGGAGTTGGTGAGGCTCAGGAACAACGCCAGCAGGAACGGCAGCGCGACCAGCAGCGCGATGTAGAGCAGCGTCGGCAGCAGCATGACGACGCCGAGGCGGCGATCGGAGCGCCGGATGGTGTCGCCGGCGCCGAGAGGCGGTGCCACGGCCACGGCGGTGGTGCTCGTTCCTGTGTTCATCGTCCGCTCAAAAACAAGCCGGCAGCGGGCGCTGCGCCCCGCTGCCGGCCCGAGGAATGGTGTTGTCCGCGGTCCGGGCTACTTGTCCTTGCCGCCGCCCGGCACCATCTTCTTCTGCCGCCACTTGTTGAAGATCTCCTTCACGCGCGTGTTGGCCTCGGCCATGGCGTCCTGCGGCGACAGCTTGCCGGTGGCCGCCTTGGCGAACATGTCGGTGATGACGTAGGTGTCGAACACCTCGCCCTCGGCCGGGTTGCCGTAGCCGGGATAGCCGAGGTTCGTCGACCACGGCAGCGCCTTGGCCAGGAGCGCCAGCTTGTCCGGCGGATTCGAGCCGAAGGGATCCTTGTTGCACTGCGCGGCGATCCAGGCCGCGCCCGACTCCGGCCGCTTGGCCAGCGGCGTGTTCGGCTCCGCCGCCGCGCCGTAGAACGACGGGAAGTTATAGAGCTTGGAAGCCAGCATGGACTCCCGCGAGGCGTCCACGAGCGCCACCAGGAATTCCTTGGCCGCATCCTGGTTCTTGCTGAACTTCCACACCACGTAGCCGCTCATGACGTGCTCGGACGCCATCTGCGTGCCCGTGGGGCCCTTCAGCGCCGGCACGAAGAAGTAGTTCTCGAGCACCGGCAGCTTGTTGTCCTGCGCCGTGCGGTAGGCCGAGATGGAGTTCAGGATGTAGGACGTCTCCTGCGCGTTGAACGCCTGGTTGTTGGAGGCCGCGTTCCACGACAGCACCGCCTGCGTCATCCCGACCGAGTACAGCTTCTTGGCGTACTCGAGCGCCCGCAGCGTCTCCGGCGAGTTCAGGACGACGTTGCCGTCCTTGTCCTGGATCGACCCGCCGTGGCACCAGAGGATGTTGCGCACCGCCATGTTGGAGTCGATGTCCTGGCTGAGCCCGATGCCGATCGGGATCTGCATCTGCGGCGCGACCTTCTTGACCTCCGGCGCCGCCCACACCAGATCGTCGTAGGTGACGGGACCATTCGGCTTGCCGATCTTGGTCCACACTTCCTTGTGATAGTTGCCGGGATCGGGCACCCACATGTCGGACAGGGCGAACTGCTTCTTCGTGTGCGGGTTGTAGGTCGAGCGTCGGGCCAGCTCCACCTGCTTGCCGTACTTCTTCTCGAGAGTCGAGACGACGTCGCCGAGATCGACGACGTGCTCCTCGAAGGCCGAGGCGAGCCCGATGAACATGTGGATGTCGTGACCACTCTGCGCGGCCACCTCGGCCGTCGCGCGCGGCACGACGTCGGCAAAGCCGACGTGGTCCACCGTGACCTCGACGCCGTGCTTCGCGCCCCACTCCTTGGCGAACGGGTCGAACCACTTATCGTAGGCCGGGACGAAATGACTCCACTGGAGGATCTTCAGCTGTCCCGCCGCCTTGGCGTCCCGAACGAGGATCGTCGGGCCGGCCGCCGTCGCCGCCGCACCGACCGCGACGAGCTTGCCGCCTCGCACGATGAACTGCCGCCGAGTCTGCATTGACTGCCTCCGTCGTTGAGGTTCCGAGCCGGACCCGCGTTGCCCGTATCGGCGAAAGTGGTCAAAGAATATCACGACTTCCGCGCCGCGCCGGCACGCGGTGCCGGATCAGCGCGCGCGGCCGGCGTCGGGAGCGTCGAGCAGGCGTGCGATCGTGCGCGTGAGCGCGTCGATGTCGATCGGCTTCTGGAAGTAGGCGGCGAATTCTGACGCCGTCGCCGGCGGGTAATCCTCGTAGAACGCGGTGACGGCGATGGCTGGCACGCGCGCGACGGCGGAGTCGCGTCGCCGGCGCACGTCGCGCAGGAAGCTCCGGCCGTCCTCTCGCGGAAGCGCGAGGTCGCACACGATGATGTCGGGTGTGGCGGTGGCGAGGTAGCCGCGGGCGTGCATCGTCGACGAGGCGGCGAGCACGCGCGCGCCGCACGACTCCAGAACGAGACGCAGCAGGTCGAGCGCGTCCGGATCGTCGTCCACGACGAGGACGATGCGACCGGCGAGACTCGGCAGCGGCCCCTGCTGCCCGCTGCGCGGCCTCGGAAACCAGCGCGACCGCGACAGCTCGGCAGCGTGCGGCGGCTGCGCGCCGCGGCGCTCGGACTGGCCGCCTTGCCCCGCGGGATACGCCGCGCGCGCGGACAGCATCGTCGGACAGACGTCGATCGTCGGTGGCATGGCGCCCGCTCATACGTACTCATACGTATCGGGACTTGTCAACGATGATCGCCGGATGGATAGGCAAAAGTTTCCGCCGCCGGACGCGCGCTTGACCACTCTCGGCTCGACGTCTAGCATCCAGACGGACCGGTCGGTCCGGTTCCGCGAGGAGATCAGCGTTGCGATTCACCGATGATCGACTGGATCCCATCTGGGCCAAGGTGCGCGCCGGCCAGCGCCTGGATCGCGACGACGGGCTCGCTCTGTTCGCGACCGACGACCTCCTCGGCGTCGGCAGCATGGCGGATCACGTGAAGCGCCAGCGCGAGGGCGACCGGGTCTACTTCGTGATCAACCGCCACATCACGCCCACCAACGTCTGCGTGCTGTCGTGCGCGTTCTGCGGCTTCGCGCGCAAGCCCGGTGAACCCGGCGCCTACGAGCACACCATCGAGGACATGGTGGCGATGGTGAAGGGCGAGACCCGCGAAGTGCACATCGTGGGGGGCCATCACCCGGAGTGGCCCTTCGAGTACTACGAGCGGATGATCCAGGCGATGCACGCCGCGCACCCGGACGTGCAGATCAAGGCATTCACGGCCGCGGAGATCGACTACTTCTGGCGGCGCTTCAAGATCGAGCCGGCCGAGGCGCTCGGGCGGCTCAAGGCCGCCGGCCTGTCGTCGATGCCGGGCGGCGGGGCGGAGATCTTCTCTCCCCGCCTGGCGAAGCTGCTCAAGTACACGGGCAAGGCCGACCCCGATCGGTGGTGTGAGATCCACGGCCTCGCCCACGCCCTCGGGATCAAGACCAACGCCACGATGCTGTACGGCCACGTCGAGACGCTGGCCGAGCGCGTTGATCACCTGCTCCGCCTGCGCGCGCAGCAGGACGCATCCGGCGGCTTCGTCACCTTCGTTCCCCTCGCCTACCAGGTCGCGGCCACCCGGCTGCGGGAGCGCCAGACGCCGCCCACCGACAGCCTGCGCACCATCGCCGCCTCCCGGCTGATGCTCGACAACGTGCCGCACATCGAGGCCTACTGGGTGACCCTGGGCGAGGACACGGCGTCCATCGCGCTCAACTTCGGCGCCGACGACGTGAACGGCACGCTCGAGGACGAGCGCATCCAGCATCTGTCCGGCGCCGAGACACCGGCCGGCGTGGCACGCGAGCAGCTGTTCCGCATGATCCGCGACGCCGGCAAGATCCCCGTCGAGCGCGACGCGCTGTACAACGTCGTGCGGGTCTGGAACTGACGTGAGCGCGGAGCGCGCGCTCGAGCAGATCGCCGACCGCGTCCATCACGGCAAGCGGCTCGACCGGGACGAGGGGCGCTTTCTCCTTGCCGAGGCGCCCCTGCTTCCGCTCGGCGCGCTGGCCGCGGAGGCGCGGGCCGCGCGCTGGCCGGCCAAGGTCGTGACCTTCGTCATCGACACGAATCCGAATTACACGAACGTCTGCGTGACCGACTGCCAGTTCTGCGCGTTCTACCGCAAGCCGGGCGATCCGGAGGCGTGGACGCTGACCGTCGACGAGGTCCTCGCCAAGATCGACGTGGCCGCCGCCCGCGGCGCCACCACCGTGCTGCTCCAGGGTGGCCACAACCCCGCGCTGCCGCTCGACTACTACCTCACCCTCGTACGCGAGACGCGTCGCCGCTTTCCGCAGGTGACACCGCACTTCTTCACCGCCTCCGAGATCCGGACCATCGCCCAGGTGGCCTCGCTCAGCGTGGAGGCGGTGCTCGACCGGCTGTGGGAGGCCGGACAGCGCACGCTGCCGGGCGGCGGCGCCGAGGTGCTGTCGGAGCGCGTACGCCGGCGTATCGAGCCGAAGAAGGGCGGACCGGCCGCGTGGCTCGACGTTCATCGGGCCGCGCACCGGCGCGGGTTCAAATCGACGGCGACCATGATGTACGGTCACGTCGAGCAGGACGAGGACCTCCTCGACCACTTCGACGCCATCCGCGAGCTGCAAGACGAGTTCGGCGGGTTCACCGCGTTCGTGCCGTGGTCGTTCAAGCCTGGCCACACCCTGCTCGAGAAGTGGATCAAGCACTATCGCGGGCCGAACACCTACTTGCGGATGCTGGCGGTGTCGCGCCTCTACCTCGACAACTTCCCGCACATCCAGGCCTCGTGGTTCTCGGAGGGCAAGCGCGCGGGACAGGTCGCCCTGCACTTCGGCGCCGACGACTGGGGTGGGACGCTGTTCGAGGAGAACGTCCACAAGGCCGCCGACTACGTGAACACCGTGTCCGTCGACGAGATGGTGACGCTCATCCGCGAGGCCGGGTTCACGCCGGCCCAGCGCACCACCGAGTACGAGATCCTCCGGACCTACTAGACGCGGCCCTACACGGGGTCGATGGGCGGCACGGCGGGGACGAGCCCCTTGTCGTGCGCCAGGGTGAACAGCCGCGCGATGGCCGCACGGCCGTCGGGGCCGAGCGCCAGCGTGAAGTCGTTGACGTACATGAGCACGAACCGCCGGCACGTCTCCTTGTCGATGCCCCGGCCGTAGCGCATCGCGTACTCCAGCGCCTCGTCGACGTGGGCGTGCGCCCACGCGATCGACTCGCGCAGCGCCTGCGACAGCGCCCGGTGGAGATCGTCGCCCAGATCGCGCCGCATCACGTTGCAGCCGAGCGGCAGCGGCAGCCCGGTGTCGCGCTGCCAGGCCTCGCCGAGATCCAGCACCTTGGTCAGTCCCAGCCGCTGGTACGTGATCTGTCCCTCGTGAATGAGCAACCCGAGATCGGCCTGGCCCTCGAGGACCGCGTGCGGGATCTTGTCGAAGGCCACCTCGATGAGCGGCGGGTCACCGACGTAGAGGCGTAGCAGCAGCGCCGAGGTCGTGTGCTTGCCGGCGATGGCGGTGACGCGGTGCTCGAGCTCGGCGCGCGCGATCGGCTCGCGCGCGACGAGGATGGGTCCGTAGCCCTTCCCCATGGAGGCGCCGGGATCCATCATGCGGTACCGATCGGCGATGAGCAGATAGGTCGCGAACGACACCGCGGTGACGTCGAGCTCCGCGGTCCGCGCCCGGCGGTTCAGCGTCTCGATGTCTTCCAGCACGTGCTCGATCCGCACCCCCGGCACCCGGACCTTTCCCGCCGTCAGCGCGTAGAACATGAACGCGTCGTCGGGATCGGGGCTGTGGCCGATGCGTACGAGCCGGTCCGCCATCGCAGCTCCTGTCAGATTCGAATGGCCACGCGCGCGAAGGCGACGGCGCCGCTCGGCGTGTCAGCCCGCAAAGGCTACCACACGGAACGCGCGCGTGGTGGGCGGCGCCGGATCAGTCGCGCGCGGACACGACGGCGCGGAAGTCGCCGGCGCGGATCGCGCGGATGATCGCGTCACGATCGCGCGCGGCCTCCACCTCGATCCACGCGCGGCCGAAGTGCGGCGGACGATGCGCGTCGTCGGTGGCGATCTTCACGAGCGGGATCTCGTCCGTGTCGTACAGCGGCCGGTAGAGTCCGGTGTCCGTGATCTCCACCGCGTCGAGCGCCCAGCCGAAGCGCCGGATCTCGTGCACGCGGTCCACCGTCTCCGCCACCGTGAGCTTGTAGCGCGCGGGATGGTTCAGCACGTACAGCGTTTCGTGCTCACCGACGATCTTGCCGACGTGCTGACCGAGCCGGTCGTAGTCGAGCTCGACGCCGCTGAAGAGCAGCAGTGAGGGCTGAAGCCTGGCGAGCTCCCGGGTATAGCCCGGCTCGATGAGGTTCTCGTGCCCGAAGTGATCCGTGATGGCGAGGAAGTCGTAGCCGCGGCGCTCGTACTCCTCGACCAGCCCGGCCGGAGTGCGAACGCCGTCCGAGAACGTCGTGTGCGCGTGCAGGTTTCCGCGCAGCAGCGCCATCAGCGAGATGCGACGACCACGCCGCTCAGCGCGGCGGACGCTGCGCCGGGGCCGACCGCGCGGGCGGACCGTCCCAGGTCACCGAGAAGCCGAGCGCGAACCAGCCGTTGGTCTGCCGCCACAGCGTCGCCTCGGAGCCGATCGGTGGATTCGGCGCGGTCCAGCCCGAGAGGCCGTAGCGCCCGCTGCCACTGGCGGTCTCGTAGGAGCCGGCGAACGGCTCGATGAAGGCCGGATCGTGCTCCACGCGCGTGCCGTAGGGATAGAAGTCCGCGTCACGCGGGCGTGTCTGCTCGTAATGCAGCGGCGGCGGAATGATGCGCGCCTCGGGGGGCTTCTGCTCGGTCGACGGCCGCGTGGTCTCGAGCTTGACCTGGGCGCCGGCCGACGACGCCGCGAGCGTCACCAGGGCCGCGGCCGCGAGGGCGAGAAGCGATCTCATGCATCCATTCTACCGCACGCCCGGCACGCGTCCCCGATCGCCGCCACCGACGGCAGCCGGTCCAGCGCCAGCACGGCGTGCTCGAGGTCGCGCACACGGGCCTCGGGCAGTGCCCGCGTCGCATTGTCGCGGAATTTCGCGACGATGGCCGCCGCCGGGAGCGGCCGCTCCGGGCCCCCGCGGCCGTCCGGCGCACGGGCCTGCAGCATCCGCCCGTCTCGCAGTCGCACGCATACCCAGCCCGGGAAGGTCGCGGGAAACGGCGCGTCGTCGTCCACGGCGTAGCGCACGCGGGCGGACAGGTTCAGGACGCGGGGGTCGGCCAGCCGTGCCGGCGCATACGTGTCGAGGCCGACCGTGCCGTCGACGAGCGCCGCCGCGACGGAGAACGGCAGGCTGAACTTCGCGTCGTACGGCGTACGCGGTCGAGCCTTGGCGTCCGTCGGCTCGCAGATGATGGGCACCTCGCCGGCCGGGACGCGACACTCGACGGACTCGATCGCGTCAGGATCGTGCGCACCTGCCGCTCGTATCTCGAGCGCGCAGTCGAGGTACGCGTGGTTATAGTGGCAGCAGGGATACGGTTTGAACGCGACGCGCAGGGTCTCCCACACCCGGCCCAGCGTCTCGAACGGTGCCGGGTCCGCCGCCTTGCCGACGAACGCGGCGTACAACCCGAAGCGTCCCTCGAGCACCGTGGCCGGACCGGTGAAGCCGCCGGCGGCCAGAGTCGCCGCGACGATGCCTGCGTGGGACGCCCACCCGGGATGGAGCCGCTTCACACCGGACCCATCCTCGAGAAATTCCATAAGCCCGGACGCGCAACTGCCTGCAATCCCAAGGGCTGCAGTGAGTCGCTCGGGCTCGAGCAGAAGGCCGCGTCCCGCCACCAGGGCGGCGGCGAAGGGACCGCACACGGCGGTCGCGTGGAAACCTCGATCGTGAAAAGCACCGGGAGCGGCCATGCCGAGGCGCGTGATGGCCTCGTAGCCGGCGACGGCCGCAGTGATGGCCGTCTGCCCGTCGAGTCCGCGCGCCTGGGCCGTTGCGAGCGCGGCCGGCAACACGACCGCGGAGGCGTGCGTGATCGACGCGGCGTGCGTGTCGTCGTAGTCGAGGCCATGCGCGAGCGCCCCGTTGACGAGGCTCGCCAGCGCGGCCGACGACGCGCGCGAGGCGCCGACGACCGTGCACGGCCCGCTGTCGCCATCGAGGACGCCGAAGAGCGCTCGCGCGAAGTCTTCACGCGAGCCCGCAAGCGCCAGGCCGAGCGTGTCGAGCAGGCGCAGCTTGACGTTGTCGACGACGGCGGCGGGCAGCGCCTCGAAGCGCAGCCCGGCGGTGAACGCCGCGAGTCGCTCGGCGAGCGTCGTCACCTGGCGGTCGCTTCCGCGCGCTCGCTGCCGAGCGAGACGCTAGCCCGGGAGGGCGATGTTGCCGTTTCGCTCGCGGCTGCGGAGCGCCACGACCTGGCGCCCTTCGAGGTCGGTCACCTCCACTTCCTCGATCAGCCCGGCCTCGAGCATCTGCTGCACGAGCGCCTCGCGTTCGTGTCCAGCCGGCGGCAGCTGGTGCGACTTCCAGCGCATCACGAAGTAGCCCCGGCTCACGTGCGGCAGACGCGCCTCGGCCCGTTGCAGCTCGGTGACGCCGCGCTCGAGTATGTCCTCCGCCGGCACGCGCGCGGGCACGCGCGTCAGCGGCGGGCGCGGGACGCCGCGCAATGGGACCGGTGCGCGGTCTCGCTCCGCCGGGCGCGGCCGGTCGACCTTGAACGCCGGGATCCCGTCGCTCAGATGGATGTGACCGAAGCAGCGCACACGCAGATCGGTCGAGAGCTCGTCCGCCGACCAGGTGGCCACCCACACCTGCTTGCCGAGCGCATTGACCGCCTCGACGGCCGGCACGAAATCGTCGTCGCCGGACACGAGCACGGCGGCGTCGTAGGCGCCATTCGCCGCGTAGTGGATGAGGTCGGCCACGAGCCGCGTGTCGACGCGCTTCTCCGTCGTGTACTCGTACTCGCCCGCGCAGACGTTGCAGCGGCCCGTCCGGCGCACGCGCGGCTCCCGCTTGACGAAGTATCCGGGTCGCAGCTCCAGGCCCTTGAGGAAACCCTCCACCAGCGGCGGGGCGCCGGCCGACACGCCGACGTAGTAGTACGCGCCGCCGAACATCGCGCCGGCCCCGCCTACCTGCTGCGTGATCCACGACGCGAGCTTGTCGTAGTCGACGCGCAGCGTCTCGTCGTAGCGGAGGAGGGAGCGGTAGAAGTTCTGGCCGTCAAAGAAAATGCAGATCTTCATGCGCGGCTCCCTGGCGGAATCGGTTCAGAGCAAACGGCCCGTCGTCGGCGAGATCGTACCACGCCGTACCACACCGGCAAGCATCATGAGGGAGCGGAGTCGGCGCCCGAGCGCCGGATGTCGAGCATGGGGGCGCTGTCCGGCCGCTCCTCCAGCCGCGCGATCCGTCCCATGTACGAGACGATCTCGGCAATTCGACGCGCTGCGTCCAGCGCCGGCTCGATCTTCTGGGCAGTACCCCGATCGGTGATGAGCCGCTGGAGGAGCTGCAGCCGTCCGGTGATGATGGCCAGCGGGTTGTTGATCTCGTGGGCGGCCCCGTTCGCGAGCTTGGCCACGTACGACAGCGCCTCCGCCTGCCGGACCGCGTCCTCGCCGCGGCGCAGCTCGGTGACGTCCTGCAGCACCCCCTCGTACAGCGTCTGCCCCTCCTGCTCGACCACCCGCGTGTTGATCCGCGCCCATACCGGCACGCCGTCCCGGCGGCGAAACTCGACGTCGAGGTTGCTGACCACCCCGTCCCGGCGGATGGTCTCCTGGAAGCGGCGTCGATCGGCCTGGTCGGCATAGAGCGAGGCCATGCCGGCGGCCTTCAGCGCCTCGACGTCGTCGAAGCCGAACATCGCGATGAACGCGCGGTTGGCCTCGAGCACGGTCCCGTCGGGCAGCGTCCGGAGCACGCCGACCGGCACGTTGTCGAACAGCCGCCGATAGAGGACTTCCGCGGCTTCCGCGTGCGCGCGCCGGTGCTCCGCCTCGCGCAGGAGACGGGCATTGCGCAGCAGGAGCGCCACCTGTCGGCCGACGGCACCCAGCATCGCAGCGTCGTGATCGTCGAGCCGGCGCCGCTCGGTCCACCAGGTGAGGTAGAAGGCACCCTCGACGCGCGCGTCGAGCAGCAGCGGGATCACGACCCCCGACTGGTGCGGGATCCGCCGGAACAGGTGGAACTCGAACCGCGGATCGCCCGGCACGTCGTCCGTCCACACCACGGCGTCGGTGTTGAAGACGCCCGGCGCGAAGCCCTGCTGGGCCAGCGGCAGCGCGGCGCCGCCGAGGATCTGCAGCGCGTCCTTCGGTACGCGGTAGGCGGCGGCGGGATGCAGCACCCGGTGCGCATCGTCGACGAGGTACACGGACACGGTCGGCGCGCCCGTCGCGTGCGCGAGCGCCCGGCACACCCGACGCAGCGACTCGGTGAGCTCGTGATCGCCCGCGAGGATGTCGACGATGTTGACGAGGACGTCGGCCGGTACCGCCGGCATGCCGGGAACCATAGCACGCCCGCCGCACCGCGCCCGCAGTCCGTGCTCGGGCGACGGCTTTCTCGTACCGCCCTGGCTGCCGCCGAGCGCCCGCGCGGCCGTCCGATGTGATGGTGATGGTGGACGATACTGGACTTGAACCAGTGACCCCCGGCATGTGAGGCCGGTGCTCTGCCAACTGAGCTAATCGTCCGTGCGAGGAAATCTACCGAGTTAGCGACCGCGCGTCAACCGCGTGCACGGGACGCTTCCACCTCGCCTGCTGTAGGACGACGTCGCTCGCGATCGGTACGTCGCCTAGCTGATTTTATCTTTCAGCTGCAGCGCGCGATGGCGGTCACGCGGGCCCCGCGACGAACTCGACGTCCAGCGCGCCCATGGCTACGATATGCAGACGCGTCCTCAGGTCGACCTGAGGGCCGGCCGAAGGGGATGCGAATGGTCGCATTGCTGAGAAGAGTTACGCGGTTGTTGAGATCGCTGCCCGCCGAGCCCGGCCCGACGACATATGTCGCTCCAGCAATCGTCGAGGTTGACGTCAAGATCCCAACGAAAGGAAAGTACAAAACACCGGACAAGAAGGCCCGAGGCTGTGTGGTGCACTACACGGCTCGGCCGTTCGATCGCGGCGCAACCGATGCGAAATCGACGCTCCAGTTCTTGGCGGCCCAGGGCCTTGGTTGTTTGGTGATGGACCGCGATGGAATCATCTACAAGGCACAGGGCTGGGATGAAGTCGCCTACCACGCGGGGCCATCGACTTGGAAAGATACATCCGGCGTGTCGCTTTACTGCATGGGCATGGAGATCATGAACGCCGGGATGCTGGAGAAGCACGGGGACACCTTCCATGCCTGCTTTGGCGGAGAGATCCCGCCGGGCGAGGTGCGAGAGGTTCAGGCCAAGGACAACATCAAGGCCGGCTTCTATCACCGCTACACGAAAGCTCAGGAAGACGCGCTCATCAACTTCCTTCTCTGGCAGATCGAGACACGAGGAATGGACATCGACTGGATCGTCGGCCACGACGAAGTGGCGCCGGATAGAAAGCAGGACCCTGGCGGATCTTTGTCGCTGACGATGCCGGAGCTACGAGCATTGCTGAAGAGTCGGCGCGACGCCGCTCAGCACCGGAGCTCGCCATGACCAGGCACGGCGCTGTCCCACGCACGATGCCCGCCGATGGCGAGCGCACGTCGACCGCCATGCTGTAACAGTGCCCGGCCAGACGAAGAGCCTCGCCCGCTGCACGATGCTTCAAGGGCCGGCGAGGTTGCCGCTTCGATTCAGGGATGGCACTATGCCGCATGCTGTTCAACTCGTTCCCGTTCATATTCTTCTTCTTGCCGGTGACGGTCGTGATCTTCTTTTGGACGGCGCGACGCAGCCATCTGCTCGCGGCCGCCTGGCTCACGCTTGCCTCTCTATGTTTTTACGCGTGGTGGAATTACGTCTTCCTCGCGCTCCTGGGCGCCTCCATCGCCTTCAACTTCATGCTCGGCGTCGGCATCGCGAGGGCGACGGCGGCCGGCACCGCGCGCCGCGCGCGCGGGCTCCTGGCGTTCGCGCTGTTCGTGAATCTCGCCGGGCTCGCCTACTTCAAGTACGCCAACTTCTTCCTCGACAACGTGTCGGCCGTGGTCGGCGTGCGGTGGAGCATCGACACCGTCGTCCTGCCGCTCGGGATCTCGTTCTTCACCTTCACGCAGATCGCGTTTCTGGTCGACGCATATCGCGGGCGGGTCACGAGCTACCATCCGGTTCACTACGCGTTGTTCGTGACGTACTTTCCCCACCTCATCGCCGGGCCCATTCTTCATCATCGGGACATGATCGCGCAGTTCAATCGACGCGAGATATACCGGCTCGACCCCGAGAATGTCGCGGTCGGGGTGACGATCTTCTCCATCGGCCTTTTCAAGAAGGTCGCCATCGCGGACACGATGGCGTTGTTCAGCAGTCCCGTCTTCGGCGCGGCGGCCAGCGGGCATGCCGTCAGCTTCGTGGCCGCCTGGGGCGGTGTCCTCGCGTACACGTTCCAGCTCTACTTCGACTTCTCAGGCTACTGCGACATGGCCATCGGGATCTCACGGCTCTTCGGCATCCAGCTGCCGCTGAACTTCAACTCTCCATACAAGGCGACGAGTGTCATTGACTTCTGGCGGCGCTGGCATATGACCCTCTCTCAATTCCTGCGCGACTACCTGTATATCCCCCTCGGTGGCTCGCGCGGCCGTCCCGCACGCCACCATGTCAACCTGATGATCACCATGCTGCTCGGGGGGCTGTGGCACGGTGCGGGATGGACGTTCGTCGTCTGGGGAGCGCTGCATGGTGTCTATCTGGTCGTCAACCATGCCTGGCGTATGCGACGTCCGAGGACGACGACACACGGTGCGGTCCGCTGTCACATCGGCCGCCATGCCTCGCGGGCGCTGACGTTCGTCACGGTGGTGATCGGTTGGGTGTTCTTCCGGGCGGAGAGCATTGCCGATGCCTCGAGAATTCTCGCCGGCATGTCGGGCGCGACCGGGTTTCGCACGCCCGCGTACTTCGCCGATGCCGTTGACTCGATGCCCGTCATTCGCGTTCTTCGCGATCTGGGGCTACCGGCGCCGCCTGCCGGCGTTCTGCTGATCGTCCTGAGCGGCCTCCTCGCGCTGGTGTGGCTGGCGCCGAATACCCAGCAGATCATGGGGAGTTACAGCCGTGCGCTCGATCCGTACCCGGACGCCGCCGGCGAGCCGCGGCGTGGCCGTCTCCGGTGGCGGCCGGTGCCCGCGGCGGCGATCGCGATCGGACTCATGTTCTTCGCCTCGTTGCTCGGGTTGATCACCGACAGTCCTTCCGAATTCCTCTACTTTCAGTTCTGATGTCGATGCCGCGCCGCTATCTGCTGACGTTCGTGGCCACGGTGCTCGCGGCGAGCGCGCTCTCCGGTGTCGCGTTGCTTTTCCAGCTGGGAGCGCCGGTCGCGGCAGAGTACTGGCTTCACCCCACGAAGATCGTGAAGCTTCACCTTGCCGAGCGCGTCGAAGGCCGCAAGATCCTCATCCTCGGCGGCTCGGGGGCGCTGTTCGGACTCGACAGCGAGCGCATCGAGCGCGCGACTCACACCGCCACCGTCAATATCGCGATGCACGGCGGTCTGTCGATCGACTACATGCTCGATTACGCGCGGCCCCTGCTTCGCTCCGGCGACATGCTCCTGCTCAGCCTCGAGTACGAGGTCTATGCGCGCGACAACGTCAACACGTCCTGGTTCACGAACAACGTGATGGCATGGGACCCGGCCTACTTCCTGCGGCTGCCCTTCCTCGATCAAATCGACTTCGCCCGCGCCACCTCGGGCGGTCGCGTCGCCGCCGGGGTCCTGGCGCAGATGTTCGGCCAGCGGCTGCGACAGGCGCATGGGCGGATGCTGCCGTCAGTCGATGCGATCCTCGCCGACATGCGCCACGTGTGGCGCGACGGCCGCCATCGCGCGGCAGTCCTGGGCCGCTACTCGTTCCATCATCTCGACGAGCGAGGCGACATCCAGGGGCAACGCGGCACAAAAAACCTACGGAAGGGCGAGCATCAGGCTCCGACGGATGTGTCCGCGCGCGGCATCGCCGACAAGCCCGTGTGGGACAGGTTGCAACGACTCCACGACGATTGCCGCCGGCGGAACGTCCGCGTCGTCGTGGTGTGGCCCGCGATACCGGCACGGGAAGCCGCGGCCATGGCCGAAGCCATCGACGCCATCGAGCGACACGTGAAGCAGATCGGACTGGAGACGCTTGGCCGTCCCCGCGATGCAGTGTTCGACGACCGCCTGTTCTTCGACACGACGTACCACCTGAACGAAGAAGGTCGCGCGGTGCGCACGGGGATGGTGCTGAACCGCTTCAAAGAATGGTTGATCGCGCACGATGGCTAGAACGGACCCTGCATCGCTTCGGGCGGCGCCAGGGTGACTTCGGTCGACGCGCAGGCGGCCTCCGCCGACTCCACGCGCTCGGTGACGGCGGTCTCCAGCCGGGCGGAGATCGCGGCGCCGTACCAGTCCACGACTCCACGGCGCAGGAATCGCCCCATGGCTTCGCAGGAGGCGACGCTGGAGGACGCCGTCATGCGCTTGAGCAGCGCCACCGCGAAGCGGTCGGCCTCGAGCTCCTGGCGCTGGATCGTCCGCCAGGCGTCTTCCGACAGCGCGCTCTGCTTGGTCGACTGCGGCGTGTGGCGCAGCGTGAGGTGTCCGAGCTCGTGCGCCAGCATCGCCATCAGCTCGTCCGTGGGTGCGGCCAGCGCGCCCTCGGTGACGAGCAGGCTGAAGTAGAGGCACGGCGCCTCGCTCGCCGGCGAGCTCCAGACGTTCACCTTCGGCGTGCGCACGACCGCGAAGCCGATACGGCACGGCGAGGCGGCGGTGATCGACTTCAGGGAGGGAAGGTCGAGCGCGACGAGCAGCGGGTCGAGAACCTCACCGATGCGGCGTGTCTCGGCGCCACGCGACTCCCTGATCGAATAGCCCTGGAAGGCGGAGCTGCAGCCCCCGAGGAACACAACGAGCGCCGTGGCCAGGCTGAGGGCTCGCATCGCGCGGGCTCGCAGGATGCAAGGCGGACTCCACGGCTAACCACTCGGAATCAAACGAGTTGCGGCGCACGACACTGCCCGAACGGCACCCGGGTGACCGGCTGTCAAAATCGAACGGGCGCTGAGGTGAGCCCCAGCGCCCGTTAGCGCGTCCGCGGTCAGGTCGCCTCGCCGGCATCGCATCGCGTCTGCTCAGGCAGGAACCCGGTCCCGGGCTGGCTTCCCCCCTCCGCGCTTAAGGCGGCAGGCGCCGGGACGGACGGGAATTTAGCACAACGGGCGGCCAGCGCAAGGGGGTCGTTGCCGTCACGCCGCGAGCCGCTCAGGACCGCGGTGACCGCGCATCGCCTGGTAGCACTCGCACGCGACGGCCTCCAGCCCGGCGCGATCGGCGATGGCCACCCGGCCCCGCGCGTGCCGGATCAGGCCGGCCTGCTGCAGTGCGATGGCGGCCTCGGTGATCGTCGCACGTCGCACGCCGAGCATCTCGGCGAGGAACTCGTGAGTCATCGGAAACTCGGCGAGCCCGGTGCGATCGTGCATCATCAGCAGGCACCGCGCGAGACGCTGCTCGACCGGATGCAGGCGGTTGCACGTGGCGACGAGAGCGACCTGGTCGAAGAGCGCCGCGGTGCTGCGCAGCAGCAGCGCGGCGAGCGTCGGGTCGGCTCGCACGTGCTCGCGCAGGACGTCGGCGCGAATGGCCGCGCTGCTCGAGGCCAGCTTGCACACGACGTCGTACGGCATGCGATCGCCGCCGAGCGCGACTGCGTGGCCGACGAAGCCCTCGCGGCCGATCATGGCCACGGCCAGCGACTCCCCGCTCGTGAGCGAGGTCACCAGCGACAGCACGCCGGAGATCGGAAAGTAGACGGTGGTGATCCGATCGTTGGCCGCGTACGCGAGGTCGCGCCCGGCCATGGTGCTCAGGTGCAGGTGGCCCTCGAGGCGAGCGTACTGCTCGGCGGTCAGCGAGCGGAGAATGTGGTTGCCGCGCGGGTTACCGTCGGCGATTGGCATCTCTACACCGGGAGCGTCCGTACGCCGCCGTACTGCGCGGGTTGCGGGGGAGGTCGACACTAGAGGCCATGATGAGTCGGATCCTCCTGTGCCCGAAGCAAGCTTTGCGCCGGCGAGGCGCGCTCCGGTGAGCACGCGTGCCGACAAGCGTGTGCGTGCCGCGCTCGGCGCACGTCTTCGCACGCTGCGCGAGAAGCAGGGTTACACGCAGCGGGCACTCGGCCGCCGCGCGCGTCTCAGCGGCAAGTTCATCGGTGAGGTCGAGCGAGGCGAGAAGTCGATCACCGTCGACAGCCTCTACCTTCTGGCTCGCGCGCTGGCGACGCCGCTGCACAAGCTGGTGGCGGTCGATCCCGGTCGCAATGGCCACCGCGGTCCCCGGAGACGCTGATCCCCCTGTAGGATAGGCGCCATGGCGCGGGTGCTGATCCTCACCGCGAGCTATGGCTCCGGCCACAACGAGGCGGCCCGCTGTCTGGCCGCGGCGGTGAGCGCGCATGGCGCCGAGCCGCTCGTCGTCGACTACTTCCGCACCTGCGTTCACCCGCTGTTCGACCGTCTGTCTCGTCGGTTCTACGATGCGCTGCTGCGGCGGGCGCCGGCGGTGTGGGGTCTCGCCTACGAGCTCGGCGATCGCATGGCGAGCGACTCGTGGATGACGTTCGGCGCCTCGCGGATCGGCACCCCTGCGCTCGGCCGCCTGCTCGCACGTGTGGCCCCCGATGCCGTGCTCACCGTCCATGCCACGCCCGCGCTCGCCATGGCGTCGCTCGCCGAGGACGGCCGCCCGGTGCCGCCGCACGTCACCGTCGTGACCGACTTCGTCGCGCACAGCCAGTGGATCGCCTCCGGCATCGACCACTACTGCGTCGCCGCCGACGAGGTCGCACGCGAGTTCGCGGCCCGCGGCATTCCGCGCGCGCGCATCCACGTCACCGGCGTGCCCGTGCGCGAGGCGTTCGCGTCCCCGGTCGACGGCGCGGCGGCACGCCGCGCGCTCGGCCTGCGCGACGACGCGCCGGTCGTGCTCGCGATGGCGGGGTCGTGGGCGGGCCTGGGCCGAATGCCGGACGTGGCGAGCGCGCTGCTGGCCACCCGGTGGCCCGTGCAAGGGCTGCTGGTCGCCGGGCGCGACCGGCGGCTCGAGGAGCGCCTGCGGCGGCTCACCGACGGCTCGCGGCTCCGGGTGTACGGCTACGTCGACGACGTGCGCCGTATGATGGCCGCCGCCGATCTGCTGGTCACCAAGGCGGGCGGCATGACCCTGGCCGAGGCGATGGCCGCCGAGACACCGCTGCTGGTGTTCGGCTCGCTGCCCGGCCAGGAGGAGCGAAACGAGCGCTTCGCCTCGCGCGCCGGCGTCGCGCTCGTCGCGCGCAACCGGCGGCAGCTCGCGCGGCTGCTCGACACGGCGCTCGCCGACACCGGGCTGCTGGACGCGCTGCGCGAGCGGATGCGCGCGTACCGCCGCCCCGAGGCCGCGCAGGCCGTGGTCGCGCTCGTCGTGCGGCGCCTGGCCGGCCGCGGATGATCGCCCGTGCGCTCGGCGTCGCAACTGCCGGCGCGGCGCTGGCATGGGTCGGCTATGCGTGGGCGCCGCACCTGGCGACCCCGCTCTGCGTGTGGCGCGGGCCGCGGAGCGCCGGCCGCCGCGTTGCGCTCACCTTCGACGACGGTCCCGATCCTGTCTTCACGCCGCGCGTGCTCGACCTCCTCGCCGAGCGCAGCGTCCGGGCGACGTTCTTCCTGGTGGGCGAGCGCGCCGCGCGCGCGCCGGACGTCGTGCGCGCCATCGCCGCCGCGCACGAGATCGGCTCCCACGGCTGGTCGCATCGCAGCCTCTGGCTCTGCGGTCCCGCACGCACCGACGCGGAGATCGGCCGCGCGCGCGCCGTCCTCGGCGACCTCACCGGCTCCGCGCCCGCGCTCTTCCGGCCGCCGTGGGGCATGGTGAACGCGGCGATGTTCGCGGCGCTACGCCGGCACGGTCAGCGCTGCATCTTCTGGTCGATCCAGCCCGAGGGCCTGCGACCGGCGCCCGCCGCGAGCCAGGTCACGCGCGTGCTGCGCCGCGCTCACCCCGGCGCCATCGTCGACCTGCACGACGCCGAAGGGACGCCGGCGGCGCCCGCGCGCCTGTGCGAGGCGCTGCCGGAAATGATCGACGGGCTGCGCGAGGCCGGCTACGAGCTCGGCACGGTGGGCGAGCTGCTCGCGTCCTGACGCCGGCGCGACAGGAACTTCAGGAACTCGACGCCCTCGCCCAGCCGGCGGCGCATGACCGCGCGATCGCGGAGCATCTCGGCGCCGATGGCGACGAGCTTGCGCGGCCGGAAGTAGAAGCGCCGGTAGAACGACTCCAGCGCGGCGAAGATCTCCTCGCGCGGCAGGTGCGGATACCCGAGCACGCTGGCCTGCGTCCCCTGCCCGTCGACGAGCGCGCGCTCCTGCAGCCAGCCCTCCGCGCGCGCCTGCCGGTACAGCTGCGTGCCCGGATACGGCGCCGCCAGCGAGACCTGCACCGTGTGCGGATCGATCTCCTGCGCGAAGCGAATCGTCTCCTCGATCGTCTGCCGTGTCTCACCCGGCAGCCCGAGAATGAACGTGCCGTGGATCGTGATGCCGAGCGCGCGGGCGTCACGCGTGAACGCCCGTGCGCGGTCGAGCCGGATGCCCTTGCGGATGTTGTTCAGGATGCGCTGGTTGCCCGACTCGTAGCCGACGAGCAGGAGGCGGAGGCCGTTGTCGCGAAAGACCTTCAGGCTCGCGCGGGGAACGTCGGCCTTGGCGTTGCACGACCAGGTGACGCCGAGCCGGCCCAGCCCGCGCGCAATCGCCTCCGCGCGCGGCAGGTCGTCGGTGAAGGTGTCGTCGTCGAAGAAGTACTCCTTCACGTGCGGAAAGAGCCGCGTCGCGTGCTCGATCTCCGCCACCACGTTGTCGACGGAGCGCGTGCGGTACCGCTGCCCGCCGACGGTCTGCGGCCAGAGGCAGAACGTGCAGCGCGACCGGCAGCCGCGACCGGTGTAGAGCGAGACGTACGGATGCTGCAGGTAGCCGATGAAGTAGCGCTCGATGTCCAGGTCACGCCTGTAGACGTCCACCACCCACGGCAGCCGGTCCATGTCCTCGAGGGGCGGACGCTCGGCGGTGCGGCGCAGCTCTCCGGCCGCGTCTCGATAGCTGAGCCCGCGCACCTGCGCGAGCGGCCGGCCCTCGGCCACTTCCTGGATCGTGAAGTCGAACTCGTTGCCGCACACGAAGTCGAGCTGCAGCGACGCGGCCAGCGCCGCCTCGCGCGCGACGGCGACGTGCGCGCCGACGAGGCCCACGCGCAGCGCCGGATTCTCGCCCTTCAGCGCCTCCGCCACCTTGACGTCGTGCGCGAAGGACGGCCCGCTCGTGTGGAGAACGGCGAGCTCGTGCTCGCGCGCGAGCGGCAGCACGTCGGCGAGGGTGAGGTCCGCGGGCGGCGCGTCGACCAGGCGTGAGCCCGGCACCAGCGCCGCCGGCTGCGCGAGCCAGGTCGGATACCAGAAGGAGCGCACCTCGCGTCGCGCCTGGTAGCGGGAGCCGGCGCCGCCGTCGAAGCCCTGGAACGACGGCGGATGCAGGAACAGCGTGCGGAGGTAACCGCTCATGGGCGTCATCTTAAACGATCGTCAGCGGTTGACGTACAGCCGGCGCCCGCCGGCGCTCGCGACCAGCCGCGCGCGCGGCAAGCTCGCGACGACGCTGACGGTCGGCGCACGGCCGGTGACGAGCCAGACGCGCGCGGCGCCGGTCCACGCCTCCAGCAGCCGCTCGCGATCCCAGAAGGCCGCCGCCCCGTCGGCGCGGGTGGCGCCGAACGCGAGCACGCTGCGGCGGCCGTCGACGATCGTGGGCCGCACGCCCGAGTACCACTCGAGCGCGCCGGAATTCTCGAGCGCGCCCTCGTGTACGACGAGATCGCCGGGCGCGACGCGGGCGCGCAGATCGACGGCCAGATCGCGGACGGCCCGGCCGCGCGCGGAAGCGCCGAGTCCGGCCGACATGGCGGGCAGCACGAGCAGCAGAGTGGCGATGACGGCCATGGTGGTCGCGGCACGGCTGCCGCGGCGCCGGGCGATCACGAGCAACGCGAGCGCGCCGGCGGCGAAGGCGAGCGCGCCGGCGGCGAGCAGCGGCACGAAGGGGCCGCCATCGAGCGTCGCACCGCCGGTGCTGACGGCCTTGCGCGTCGCCACGTCGGTGGCGTCGAGCACGCCGCGCAGCGCCGGCGCGCCGTGCAGCCAGCCGACGCCGCAGACCAGTGAGAACACGCCGAAGAGCGCGGCGTGCAGCGACGCGAGCCGCCGCGCGTCGAGCTCCGCGAATCCGCGCGCGGCCAGAAGCGCGACGGCCGGATACGCCGGCAGCCCGTAGTGCGGCAGCCGGAACCCCGAGGCCGTGGTCAGCGCGAACACGCCGAGCGCCCACGCCGCCAGCGCCGTCCATCCCGCCTCGGCGGGATCGCGCCACGCGCGCGCGCGCGCGAGCCGCCACACGACGGCCGCCGCCGGCAGCAGCCAGGGCAGCGCCCCCACGCTGCCCACGGCGAGGAACTCGATCGCGGTGAGCGGCACGTCCTCGTCGGGGAAGTGCCGCGCACGCGCGACGTTGAGCACGTGGTTGTCGATGACCGTGTACCAGGCGAAGCCGGGCGTGGCGAGACTCACGGCGACGTACCAGCCGAGGCCGAGTACCAGCAGCGCGGTCACGCCGGCGGGCGGCAGCCAGCGACGCAGCGGACGGGCACACCCGCACGCGGCCAGCGACAGCGCCACCGCCAGCGGTGGCAGCAGCGCGCCGAGCGGGTCCTTCGCCAGCCCGGCCGCGCCGAACGCGGCCAGGCCCAGGACAGCGAGGCCGCGTCGCTCCTCGATCACGCCGGTCAGCAGCAGGGCGAAGCCGCCGGCGAGCGCGGCCACGAACAGCGTCTCGGGCCGCACGTAGCGTCCGTACACGAAGAAGCCGCAGGACGTCCCGAGCGCGATTCCCGCCACGAAGCCGCAGCGCGCGCCGAGCAGCCGGGCGCCCAGCCACGCGGTGGCGGCCACTGCCGCCAGCGCGGCGACCGCCGACACGAGCCGCGCGGGCCCCTCGCCGGGCCCGCCGGCCGCAAACGCGGCCGCCAGCAGCGCGTAGAGCAGCGGCGGCTTGTCGACGTAGCGCACCCCGTTGAGCGTGAGGCGCAGCGGATCGCCCGACACTGCCAGCTCGCGCGCGATCTCCGCGTGCATACCCTCGCCGGGGTCGTCGAATGGCACCGCGCCGAGGCCCAGCAGAAAGAACGGCGCGACGACGAGCACGCTCGCCGCCGCCGCGAGAAGCGCGCCGCGCCCGCGGCTCAGGTGCGTGAGACCAGCAGCACGCCCAGCACGATGAAGCCGATGCCCGTCCACCGCATCGGGGTCACCGGCTCGTCCAGCACGAGCCGGGCGAGGAGGGCGACGACGAGGTAGCTCAGCGTCGTGAGCGGCAGGATCCGGCTCACGTCTTCGTGCGCGAGCAGCGACATGTACATGAAGAAGAACGCGGCCTGCAATGCGACGCCGAGCACCACCCAGGGATTGCCCAGCGTGAGAGCCAGCGGCGAGCCCGCCGTGGCGGCGCCGACGAGCTTCATGCCCTTGGCGAGCACCACGTGGCCCAGGCCGCCGAGCAGGCTCGCCATCGCCACCAAGAGCAGCGGGCTCACCATCAAAGGGCCTTGGCGATGGCGGTCAGCACCGCCCGCTGCACCTCGGTGCCGCCCGGCGCGTTGCCAGCGGGCTCGTCCTTGTCGATCCACAGGATGCGCTCGCGGCGGAAGGCGTCGCGCTCGATGGTGACCGTCGTCCGGCTTTCGCCGGCCGCCTTGACGTGCAGAGTGAGGCGATGTCGCACGCCCTTGGCGTAGACACCGTAGTCCTCGCCCTCGAGCTGTCGCGACTCGGTGGTGATCATCCCGATCGAGCGGTCCTTGCGGTCGATGTCCCAGCCGAGCTGCTTCAGCACGGCCTCGGCCGCCGCCCACACGCGGTCGATGGGCGCGTTGTACGTCTGCGCGAGCGGCTCGGCCGCCGGCGCGACCCTCGCCTGCCCGAGGGCGAGCGCGAGGGCGAGTGCCAGGATCAGGCGCGTCATCACGAAACCTCCTTCACGGGGCGCGGCGGTGGGTGAGGCCGCCGCCGGCCAGCGTCAGCACGGCGGTCGCGCCCAGCGCGGCCTCCGGCCGGTGACTGACGACGACGACAGCGCCGCCGGCCTGCGCCCGATCGCGCAGGCCGGCGAGGATCACGGCACCGTTGTCGTCGTCGAGATTGCCGGTGGGCTCGTCGGCCAGCAGCAGCGGCGGGTCGTTGAGGATGGCGCGGCAGAACGCCACGCGCTGCTGCTCACCGCCCGACAGCTGCGCCGGATAGTGATCGCGGCGATGGGCAACGCCGAGCCGCTCGAGCAGCATCTCCGCGCGCCGCCGCGCGTCGGCGCCGGCGCGGCCGACGTAGCGCGCGGCCAGCAGCACGTTGTCGAGCGCGGTCAGCGACGGCAGCAGCAGGAACGCCTGGAAGACGAAGCCGAGCCACCGCCCGCGCGCGCGGCTGCGCATGCTGCGCGACAGCGCGCTCACCGCGCGATCGCCGAACCAGATCTCGCCGCCGTCCGGCTCTTCCAGCAGGCCGAGGACGTTGAGCAGCGTGCTCTTGCCGGAGCCCGACGGGCCCTCGATGACCACGAGCTCGCCGGGACGGACCTCGAGGTCGACGCCGCGCAGGATCTCGATCGGCCCGCCCGTCGGCGCCGCGAAGCGCTTGACGAGCCCGCGGGCGCGCAGCGCGGGCTCAGCCGGCACTGCCTCTCCGGATCGCCTCGGCGGGCGACAGGCGCACGATGCGGAGCGCGGCGTAAGCGGCCGCGACCGCGCCGAGCGCCAGCGAGAATGCCAGGGTGCCGCCGAGCAGTCGCGGCGAGAACAGGAAGAGCTCCTGGCCGGTGCGCTCCGCCCAGCGGTCGATCGAGAAGCCCAGCGCCAGCGCCAGCGCGATGCCGAGCGCGCCGCCGGACACCGTGACCGCCAGCGCTTCGCCAAGAACCTCGCCGCCGAGCTGCCAGTCCGTCGCGCCCAGCGCGCGCTTCACGCCGAAGTCGCGGATCCGCTCGAAGACGGCGGCGGCCACCGTGTTCGCCAGCGACAGGCCGCCGATCACGAACGCGAGCAGCCCCATGCCCGCCAGCAGCGCCGAGAAGAACGCGGTCGACGAGCGGAGCACGGCCGACAGCTCGCTCGGGATCTGCACGTTGACGCCGGGCACGCGGTCGCGGATGCGCCGGGCCACCGCGTCCGGGTCCTCGCCCGTCCGCCAGCCGACGGCGGCGCCGGTGTTCAGGTCGTCGGCGCGGAGCGCGGCCGCGCCGGAGGCCAGCAGCGTACGCAGCATCGGATCCTTGGCCACCCACTGCTCTCGCGCGTCGGCGATCGGCACGATGACGAAGCGGTCGGGCGCGGTCATCATCCGCTCGAGCACGCCGACGACCTCGTAGCGCTGCCCCTCGAGCACGAGCGAGCCGCCGGCGTGGACGCCCCGTGAGGCCGCGATGGAGGCGCCGAGCACCGCGCGGCGGCGGTCGCCCTCGCGCAGGAACCGGCCGTCGCGCACGGGCAGCGTCGCGTAGTAGCGGTTCGGCATGGGCACCGACAGGTCGAATCCGAGCACGAGCTCCTGGGTGAGCGTCATGAACTGTGACGTGCTCGGGTTGAGCGGCAGCATGACCTGCGGCTGCACGCCGGCCACGCCGTCGACCTTGCGGATCGCCTCGATGCTGGCCGACGGCAAGAGCCCGCCCGCGGTGAAGCCGGCGCCCATCCCCATGCCGCGGCCGGCCACCGAGATCTGTCCGAGCACGAAGCGGTCGCCGCCGTCGATGAAGGCCACGATGCGCTCGGCCATCGCGCCCAGCGCCACGATGCCGGCCACGCCGATGGCGATGCCGGCGATGGTGAACGCATACCCGCGTAGGGCGCGCCGCAGGCCGCGCACCCTACCACTCGAGGCGCGACTCGACGGGCAGACCGCGACGCCGCCGTATCCACCCCTCGACACGGGCCACGCCGAAGAGGAAGCGCAGCGCCAGCCGCGAGCGCCACGGCATGCGGATCCAGTTACCGCCCGACAGCACGTTCAGCACGGCCGCGTAGACGCCGAACGTGTCGCGCGGATGCATGAAGACGTGGAAGAAGGACGGCTCGTAGTACTTGTGGATGAACTTGAAGAGCGGCGACAGACCGCGACGAACCCGCCGCGCGTAGTCGGTGAACCGCGCGCGGCGGAAGTCGCGGGCCGCGAAGGCGTCCACGATGGCGGCGGCCGCCAGCTGACCGGTGCGCATGGCGATGTAGACGCCGCCCGAGAAGATCGGGTCGACGAAGGCGATGGCGTCGCCGACGGCGACGAAGCGGTCGCCGACCACCGGCGTGTTCTCGTACGCGAAGTTCGCGTGGCGGTGCACGGGCGTCACCCGCTCGGCGCCGGCGAGGTTGGCCGACACGCCGGCCGAGCGGGCCAGCATGGACGCGTACAGGCCGTCCATGTCGCCCGACCACGCTCGCACCGTCCGCGCGTGACAGACGGCGCCGACGCTGGTCACGTCATCCGCCAGCGGAATCCACCAGCACCAGCCGTCCCTGAAGGCATAGATGCGGATGTTGCCTTCCTCGAGCCCCGCGCCCCGCCGCGCGCCGCGGTAATGCGCGAACAGCGCGACCTTGCCGAGGTTCGGGATCCGGCGGCGCTCGCCGTGGCGCGAGGCCATGAAGCCGTCGCGCCCGCTGGCGTCCACGAGCATGGCGGCGCGCACGGTGACCGTCTCGCCGTCGGCGACGGCGGTCACCGTCACGCCGTCGGCGTCGATGTCGGCCGCCTCCACGGCGGCCGGCTGGTACACGGTGACGCCGCGCTTGCGGGCGTGGTCGAGCAGCATCAAGTCGAACTCTGCGCGCGGCACCTGGTAGCTGTAGTTGGGCCACGGCTGTCCCGGCAGGAAGTAGAACGTCTGGGCCTCGCCGCCGTTCTCCTCGTCGACGAAGGCGGCGCCATACTTCAGCTGAAAGCCGCGCGCGTCGATCTCGTGGCGGACGCCGAGCTCCTCGAGCAGCAGCATGGTGGCCGGCATCAGCGACTCCCCCACGTGAAAGCGCGGAAACGTCTCCCGCTCGAAGAGCGCCACGCGGAGACCGCGCTCGGCCAGGAAGCCGGCAGTCGAGGACCCCCCGGGGCCGCCGCCGATGATCGCGACGTCCGTCGTGTCCATCACGATCGCGTCGCCAGCCCTTCGACGCCCAGCGTCGCTGCTTCGGCGGGCAGCTCGGCGGGCAGCTCGTCGAGCCGCTCCGCGGCGTACACCGCGGCCACCAGCGCGCTCGTCGCCGCCGACAGTCGTCGACCGGCGAGTCCCTGGACGAGGAGCATCGGCAGCACCACCGGCAGCGCCAGCGTGCCGGCCAGCGCGGCGCCCGCGCGACGTCGTCGCGGATGCTCCCACCAGCCGCCGACGCGCGCGGCGAGGCGGCGCATGGCGGCCACCCCGATGGCCGGCGCCCATCCCGGCCCGCCCTCGAACGGCGCCGCGTCGGCCAGCATCGCGGCGTGCCGGACCTGCCGGCGGGTGACGCTCGTGAGCGCGGCGACCTCGCCCGCCGCCGACAGCAGCTCGCCGCCGAATCGCGCCAGCGCGTGACGCGCGACGAATGCGCCGATGGCCACGCCGTCGCCGACGGGCCGGAACCGGCTGCGCGAGGCCACGCGCGGGCGTGCGCGCACCGGCACCTCGCGCACGGCCCAGCCGCGCGCGGCGGCGGCCAGCAGGATCTCCGTCTCGAAGACGAAGCCGCCGCACCGCGTCGGGACCGCGTCGAAAACAGCGATGGGATACACGCGGAAGCCCGACTGCGTGTCGAGCAGGCGCAGGCCGCTCGCCCAGCTGGCGAAGAATCCGGCGACGCGCATCGCGTCGAGCCGCTCCGCCGGCAGGCCCGCGTCGTCGGTCAGCCGCGTTCCGACCACGATCGTCCGCTCGGCGCGGGCGGCGAGCAGGGCCGGCACGTCGTCGGGATCGTGCTGGCCGTCGGCGTCCAGCGTCACGAGATGGCTCACGCGGCGCGCGCGCGCGGCCGCGATCCCGGTACGCAGCGCCTGCGCCTTG
>DATAOC010000014.1:0-24181 GCA_036265915.1 Candidatus Methylomirabilota bacterium
GCAGCTCGCGCAGGAGAAGGGCGTGACCGTGCCGGACACGGACAGCAGCCACAAGAAGCTTCAGGATCGCCTCTCGAAGCTCTCCGGCGCGCAGTTCGACCGCGCGTACATGCGCGAGATGACGCGCGACCACGACAAGGACGTGAAGGAGTTTCAGCGGGCGGCCAAGAGCGCCAAGGATGCCGACGTCAAGGCCTGGGCGGCGAAGACGCTGCCCGTCCTGCAGGAGCACCAGCAGCAGGCCAAGCAGCTGGCCGCGAGCGCGGGCAAGGACGGCGGCTCGGCCTCACCGTCCTCGACGGGCACGAAGCGCTGACTCGCCGACGAGACGCCAGCCCTGCGCGAGGCTGATGAGGTAACCGCAGCAGTTCGATGGTGGGGGGCTCACCGACGAGGCGGCCGCGGCGGCTCGCCCCGTCGGTGAGGACTCGGACTAATCGTCGACGTCGACGTCACGATCGAGCCGCGGTGACGCGCTCGGGACGCTCTCCTCGTCACTGGCGACCATCTCGACCTGAACGACGTCGCCGACGCTCACCTGACGCAGCTCCTCGCTCGGCCCGCGCAGGGCGATGATGCCGATGGGCGTCTGGAGCACCAGCGTGCCCTGGCCGGGATCGACCTTCAGCACGCGCCCCGTCATCACGCGCGGGTTCTCGCTCGTATCGTCCTGGGCGCGCGGCTCGGTCGCGAGACCGGGGCCGCTCGGGTCCATGGCATCCGGCGTCGGCGCCGCATGCGCCACGCCCGTCACCGCGAGCGCGATGACGAGCGCGGCGGACAGCCTTTCGAATGTTTGCATGACATCCTCCTGTACGTTCGGCAGACGTGCTTGCAGGCGCAAGGCCCGTGCCACCGAACGGCATGGAGGACCGCGCGTCTAGCCGGGACCGGCGCCCTGCGTGTTGACGAAGAGCGCGTAGAGCGACTGACTGGCGGCCATGAACAGCCGGTTGCGCTTCGGGCCGCCGAAGCAGACATTGCCGCACACCTCGGGCAGCCGGATGCGGCCGATGAGCTTTCCGGCCGGCGTCCACACCGTCACGCCGCTGTAGCCCACGCTGCGGCCCGCGTTGCTCGAGCACCAGAGATTGCCGTCGACGTCGGCGCGAACGCCGTCGGGCCCGCATTTCACGCCGTCGATCATGAAATCGGAGAACAGCTTGCCGCCGCCGAGCTTGTTGTCGCTGCCGACGTCGAACACGTGCATGTCGCCCTTGCCGCCGGGACCGGTGTCGCCTGGCCCCTTGCCGGTGCTGATGACGTAGAGCTTCTTGTAGTCGGGCGAGAAGCAGAGGCCGTTCGGGTCCGGAACCTGGTCTTCGCGGACCACGAGATCGACGCGGCCGCTCGGATCGACCCGATAGACACTCGTCGGCAGCTCGCGCTTGTACTCGCCCATGCCGGTCGCCTGGCCGAGGCGCGACTTCAGACGTCCGGCCGCGTTGCTCGGTCCGCCGGACGCATCGGGCGCGCCCTCGTACAGCTGGCCGCCGTACGGCGGATCGGTGAACCAGTAGCTGCCGTCCGGATGCGCCACCACGTCGTTCGGTGAGTTCAGCCGCTTGCCGTTGAACATGTCGGCGATCACGGTGATGGACCCGTCATGCTCGTAGCGCACGACGCGGCGGGTGAGGTGCTCGCAGGACAGCTGCCGCCCCTGGAAGTCGAACGTGTTGCCGTTGCTGTTGTTCGACGGCAGCCGGAACACGGTCACGCGCTGGTTGTCCTCGAGCCACCGGAGCTGGCGGTTGTTCGGGATGTCGCTCCACACGAGGTAGCGTCCCTGGCTGCTCCAGGCGGGACCCTCCGACCACAGGGCGCCGGTCCACAGCCGCTGGATCGGCGCGTTCGGCTGCCGCAGCCCGTCGAACATGGGATCGACGCTGATCACGTCGGGGTCGGTGAAGTACGTCGTGGGCGGTGCGTTGGGCCCGAAGTCGCGCGGCGGCGTCGTGATCGTGCTCGGCGGCGCCATCGGGCGACCCGCCGGTGCCTGCGCGGCCACCATTCGCGGTGCCAGGCCGACGGCGGCGACGGCGCCGGCGGCTGTGATGAGGGTGCGGCGTGAGAGCATGGGAATCCTCCTCTGAACGCGGTGAGCGGCTAGAGCGGGATCGCGAGCAGCGTGTCGAACCGGCTGCTGTCGCAGACGACGAGGCGCTCGCGCAAGCGCAGCGCGCCGTCCTCGTCGGCGAGCACGTCGACGTAGCGGCCGGTAGCGAAGAGGTCCATGCGTCCGTCACGCATGATCCGCACGACGAGAAACGGCGTTTCCGCCCGGACGTGACCGTCCTCGTCGCCGAGGATGGCCGGGAGGCCGACGAGATGCCGGTACGTCTGACGCTCGTAGACGTTCGCCTGGCGCAGCGCGGCCACGCGGTCGTGCAGCATGCCCTTGCCGTCCGCGTACATGACGCCGGCCGGCAACCCGCGCTGATGGTTGTCGGCCGAGGTGATCACGTAGAGGCAGGCCTCGGCGAAGAACGCCGGCCAGTCCTCGAGGCGGTCGTCGTCGAGCGCGCGCGCGTAGTCCGCGTTGAGCTGCGCAACGAGGGGCTGCAGCGTCGACGCCGACAGCGGGCTGGCCACGCTCAGTACCCCATGTAGCGGCGATAGGCCTTCCAGAAGCCGCGCACGGACGCCTCGGTGGCGCGGGTGTCCTGGGAGTCGGCCGCCTCGCCGCCCATGTTCACGACGGAGAGCTCGTCACCGGCCGCGGCCGCGCCGCGCTGCACGAAGCCGCCGACGCAGCCGTCCTCCATCGAGACGTACCCGGCGGGGCCGACCAGATTGAGCTGCTTGAGTCGGCGGCGGCGCATGTCGGCGTCGTCGTCGTCGAAGCCGATGTACGTCCAGTGCAGCTCCATCGCGTCAGGTCCTTTGGGCAGCACCTGCCGCACGGCCAGGCAGTTCTGGATCTGCTGGAGCACGAAGCTCGGGAAGACGGTCAGGATCTGGAGCTGGATGCCGTCGCCGAACTCGTCGACGCCGTCCAGCAGGCTCGGGTCCATGAGCCGGTACCCCGCGCGCTCGGAGCGGATCCCCTGATCGCGATACGCCGTGGACGTCCGGTCCTCCGCCCGCTGAATCGTGGTGGACGCATGGTGGCCGCCGTCGGCGCTCACCAGCACCCCGCCGCCCTGCGTCAGCCGCGTGATCCGGAAGGTCCCGAAGAACGCGTGCAGCAGGCTGGCGTGGTACGTGTCCTTGACGTTCTCGACGTAGAGCTTCCAGTTGTTCGGCAGCGCCTGGACGAAGCGGCCGAGCACGCGCACGGGCCGCCGCAGCACACGCGCGACGCGCGCGCGGATCGCGTCGCCGAGATACGTCTCCATCGGCGGCGTGGTCTCCGACAGCGTGGCGAAGACCAGCCCGTGCAGGGTGGCCGTCCGCAGCTTGCGCGGCCCGTGATCGGCCTTGCAGAAGTTCGACGGCATGCCGCCGAGCCCGTTGGTTCCTCGCTCGAAGGCGATGCCGGTGAGGTTGCCGCGCAGGTCGTACGTCCACGCGTGGTAGACGCACTGGAACTGCCGGGCGCTGCCGGCGTCATCGAGCGAGATGAGCGCGCCGCGGTGGGCGCAGCGATTCTCGAAGGCGTTGATGGCCCCGTCCTCACCGCGCACGACGATGACCGGCATCTCACCGACGAACGTGGTGCGGAAGGCGCCGGGCCGGCTCACGTCGGACTCCAGGCACACGAAATTCCACGTCGGGCCCTCGAAGATCTGGCGCAGCTCGGCGCGGTAGTTGGCGGCGTCCTGGTACACCCAGTACGGGACGCGCGCGAGAGTGGCCGCAGGCCAGCGGCGCTGCGACTCCGTGACCGCCATGGCCGGGAGAATAGCACCGCGGGCCGCGGAGCGCTCGGCAGCGCCGGGTGTTACGATCCCCGGCATGTGGACCGGCGCCGAGCTCGGCCGCTCGACCGACTGGATCCGTCACGTGCCTGCCTCCGCCGTCGCGGAATGCGACGCGGCGCTCGAGGGGCTGCGCCGACGCGGCGTGACGTGGCCGCACTTCGGCCGCGAGGAGTTTCCGCTGCCGACGTTCGCACGCGAGCTCGCCGACGTCTCGCACGAGCTCGAGCATGGCCGCGGCCTGGTGCTGCTGCGCGGCTTTCCCGTGGAGCGTTACGCGCCGGAGGATCTCAAGACGCTCTACTGGGGTCTCGGAGCCCATCTCGGTCACGCGCGCTATCAGAACGCGCGCGGCGAGCTCATCGGCGAGGTGCGCGACGAGGTGCGCCGCTACGGCGACGTCGACGAGCCCGCCATGGACCGCACGCTCGGCCGCTCGTCGCGCTCCAAGGCGCGCTCCAGCGGGCCGCTGCGGTTCCACACCGACCGCTGCGACGTGGTCAGCCTCCTCTGCGTGCGCACGGCCCGGGCGGGCGGGCTCAGCCGGGTCGTGAGCGCCCCCGCCGTCGCCCGCGCGATGCGCGAGCGGCGGCCCGACCTGCACGCGCTGCTCTGGCAGGACTACTGGCGGAGCCGCCAGGGCGAGGAGGCCGGCGGCGAGCGCCAGGCCTATGCGTTGCCGATCTTCGCCGAGCACGAGGGACGGTTCACCACGCAGTACTCGCGAACGTTCGTCGAGGCGGCGCAGAAGCTCGCCGGCGTTCCGCGGCTGACGGCGGCACAGGAGGAGGCCCTCGACCTGCACGCTGCCACGTGCGAGGAGCTGGCGTTCACGCACGCGTTCGCGCCGGGCGACCTCCAGCTGCTCAACAATCACGTCGTCTACCATGCGCGGACGGCGTACGAGGACGATGCCGGCCTCGAGCGCGATCGGCTGCTCCTGCGGCTCTGGCTGGCACCGCGCAACAGCCGGCGCCTGCCGCCGGGCTTCGAGGTGCTGTGGGGCACGACCGAGCCGGGCGCGCCGCGTGGCGGCATCGCGCAGCCGGCGCACACGACGGAGGCGAGAGCCACATGAAGGTCGAAGAGAAGCTGACGAAGCTCGGCTTGCCGGTGCCGGATCTCGAGGATCTCTACCGAACCAACGCGTCGGGCGCACACTACATTTCCCACTATCCGGTCCAGAACCTGCTCTACCTGTCCGGGACGACGCCGCGCAAGAACGGTCGAGGGCATCTGCCCGGCGTGGTCGGCAAGGACCTGAGCATCGAGCAGGGTCAGGAGGCGGCGCGCTACGCGACGCTGACGACGCTGGCCGCCGTGAAGTACGCGCTCGGCGATCTGGATCGCGTCCAGCAGATCGTGCACCTGCTCGGCTTCGTCAACTCGGCGCCGGGCTTCAGCGATCAGCCGCGCGTGATCAACGGGGCCGCGGACCTGCTCGTGGAGCTGTTCGGCGAGCGCGGCAAGCCGACGCGCGCCGCCATCGGCTGTCAGGGACTCGGCGGCAATGCGTCGGTGGAGATCATCGTCACGCTGATGTTCGCCGGCAGCGAGGTGCGGCCGCCGCTGGCGCGCGACCAGTTCGTGAAATGACGACGCGCCGCCGGCGTCCGCGCGCGGGCTAGGGCGTGGTCGGCGGCGAGTCCAGGTCCCGCGCTCCGGAGGTGCGCTGGCGGAACTCGGCCGGCACCGCGCGGCCGGCGTCGGTGTAGGCGCGGCGCACCGCCTCGACGTTGGGGCTGAAGATCGTCTTGCGGTTGCTCCGGGCCCACTCGTTCGAGTCGCGCACGGTGTCGAGCGAGCCCTGGAAGCGGGGCATCACGTACCGCGCGAAGAGCTCGTAGCTCTTCAGCGTCTGCTCGCGGTTGGCCCACTCGTGCGCGCGGAAGAGCACGCCGCCGAAGCCGCCGCCGCTGAGCTCCTGGAGCCGCGTGATCCCGCGCACGACGGTGTCCACCGAGCCCACCAGCGTGGTCCCCATCTTCACGCCGTCGGTGAGCGGGTCGTCGGAGCGTCCGGGCGGGCGACCGAGCGTCTCCTCGAAGTACGTGACCGTCTCGTGCCGCTCCGCGCGCTTGACCTGCCGCATCGCCTCCTCGTCGTCGTCCGCCACGTGCACGTTGACGACGAGCTTCCAGTCGCGCCGGTCCATCGTCTTGCCGTGCGTGGCCGCCGTCTCCTCGGCGATCTTCCACTGGTTGGCGAGCATCTCGGGACCGCCCGGCAGTCCGGCGCCGAGCGACAGCACGCCGAGGCCGTGCTTGCCGGCCGCGATGACGCCGGATGGCGTGATCGTGCTCGCCACCGCGATGGGAAATCGCGGATGCGTGTAGGGCGCCAGATGCAGGCGCGCCTGGCGGAGCTCGAACCAGTCCGTCTTCATCGTCACCGGCTCGTCGCAGGCAAGCAGCCGCATGATCGCCTCCAGCGCCTCGTCCATGCGCGGCCGCTGGCTGACGGGCTCGATGCCCATCATGTAGGCGTCGGAGACGAGCGCGCCGGGACCGCAGCCGAGCATCGACCGGCCGCGCGTCATGTGGTCGAGCTGCACGAAGCGCTGGGCCACGAGCAGCGGATGATGGTAGGGCAGGCTGGTGACCCCGGAGCCCAGCATGATGTGCTTCGTGCGCTCGGCGGCGGCGGCGATGAAGATCTCCGGCGAGGCGATGAGCTCCCAGCCCGCGGAGTGATGCTCGCCGACCCATACCTCGTCGTAGCCGAGGTAGTCGAGCCATTCGATGAGCTCCATGTCGCGGTTGAGCGCCAGCGTGGGGTTCTCGCCGATCCGGTGAAACGGGGCCAGGAAGATCCCGAATTTCATACCTTGGTGGGTCATGGCCCAAACTCTAGCACGACAGCGCGCCCGCCCCGTTTGGCGTACCATCGCGACCATGAGCGACAAGGGCATCCACGTCGTCCGCGAGCATCTCTCGAAGCTTCCGCCGTCCAACACGCTGACCCTCGAGCAGCTTCGCGCGCAGTACGAGCGGGCCGAGCGCATCTTTCCCACACCACCCGACGTCAAGGTCGAGACGGTGACCGCGCCGGAGCGGCCGGCGGAGTGGCTCACGCCGCCCGGCGCTCGCCGTGACGCCGTCGTCCTCTATCTCCACGGCGGGGGTTACGTGATCGGCTCGCCGCGCTCGCACCGCCACCTGGCCGCTGCCATCGCGCGCGCGGCGGGGACGCGCAGCCTGCTGCTCGACTATCGTCTGGCGCCCGAACATCCGTTCCCGGCGGCGCTCGAGGACGCGGTGGCTGCGTACCAGTGGGTGTTGCGGCAGGGCATCGCGCCGGCGCGCGTCGTCGTGGCCGGCGACTCGGCCGGCGGCGGGCTCACCATGGCCACGCTGCTGGCGCTGCGCGAGCGCGGGCTGCCGAGGCCCGCCGGCGGCGTCTGCATCTCGCCGTGGGTCGACCTCACGAACAGCGCGGCCAGCTACCGCACCAAGGCGTCGGTCGACCCCATCGTCACCCAGGAGGGGATCGGCCTCATGACGCGCGCCTACGTGGGCGACGGCGATCCACGCCGCCCGCTCGTGTCACCGCTCTATGCCGACCTGCATGACCTGCCGCCGCTGCTGATCCACGTCGGCAGCGACGAGGTGCTGCTGGACGACGCGGTGGGGCTCGCCGAGCGCGCGCGGAAGGCCGGCGTCGACGTCGTCCTCGAAGAATGGCCGGCGATGGTCCACGTCTGGCACTGGTTCCTGCCGATGCTGGACGAGGCGGAGGGCGCGATCGGGAACATCGGCCGCTTCGTGCGCGGCCGGATCGGCTAGGCCGCCTCCGCCAGGAAGCGGGCGACCACGCTCGCGGGCAGCAGCGCCGGCGCACCGCTCACGTCGCGCACGATCTGCTTCATGGCGCCGGTGAAGCCCATGCACTCCATGGCGACCAGCGACACGCCAGCCTGGCGGAGCCGCTCGGCGGCCGCGACGAGCCGGGACGGATCCTCGTACGGCGACGCCACGACGACCGTCACCTTCGGGTCGACGCGCGACCACCGGGCGGTGTAGGACTCGCGCTGCTCGGCGATCGGGACGATGACGCCGAGCCGGCGGCCGTCGAACAGCGCGGCGGCCGCTGCCGCCATGCAGCGATCCGGCAGGAGCACCGGCCGCGCCGCGCGGAACGGCGGGAAGACGCCCACGCAGAGGATCACCGAGGCGTCGACGTCGGCACCGAGGTCGTCCAGGCACGCCTGAAGACGCGGGATGATCCGCGACTTGCCGATGACGACGTCACTGCCGTCGCGGAGATGCGTGATCAGCGCGTCGTCGTCGGATGTCGGCCGAAGCGCGTCGATGTCGGCCCGGGTGAGATGGTCGAGCGCGCCCGCCTGCCGCACGCGGACCTCCGCCCCGAGAATCTTCTCCATCTCGCCGACGACGTCGTCGCGCGGCGTCTGTCCGATCGTGATGGCGCCGATCGTCTTCACCGGACGGGCGCCACCGGCGGCTCCTCGGCGAGAAACTCGCCGAATCCCGGCTTCTGCTCCAGCTCGCCGTCCGGGTTGAGCAGCACGTGTCCGCGCACGAGCGTCATCCACGGCCGGCCGCGCATGTGCCAGCCCTCGTACGGCGTGTAGCCGGCCACGCTCAGGTGCTGGCGCTGCTCGATCGTCCACTCCGCCGCCGGGTCCCAGATCGTCAGGTCGGCATCGGCGCCGACCCGGATCACGCCCTTGCGCGGGAAGAGCCCGAAGATGCGCGCCGGGTTCTCGGACAGCACGCGCGCCATCCACGACAGCGGCAGGCCGCGCCGCGCGACGCCCTCGCTGTACGCGAGCGCGGTCAGCGTCTCGAGCGACGGCGCGCCGAACGGGATCGGCTTGCCCTCGACGTCGACGAAGATGTTGAGCCGACCCGGCTCCTTGAACTGCGGCGGCCGCGGGGCGTGATCGCTGGCCAGCGTGTGAATGTAGCCGCCGGCGGAGCCCGTCCACATCGCCTCGCGGTCGGGGCCCGCGGCCGGCCTCAGCGGCGGCCCGATCTTGGCAAAAGGCCCGAGCCGCGCCATCTCGGCGTCGCTCAGGAGCAGATACTGCGGACACGTCTCGGCCCACACGCGCTGACCGTCCGTCTGCGCGCGCTTGATGCGCTCGAGCCCGAGCCGGGTGGACAGGTGCACCACGTACACCGGACAGCCCGTCAGGCGCCCGATGAGGATCGCGCGGTTGATCGCTTCCTCTTCCGCCCAGTCGGGACACGTCTCGGGGAAGTCGGTCGGCGCCGTGCGCCCCTCGGCGATCGCCTTGTCCTCGAGGTAGCAGAGGATGTCGCCGTTCTCGCAGTGCACCTGACACACGCCGTGCAGCGCCGCGATGCGCTCCATGGCCTTGCACAGGAACTCGTCGGAGACCATGCGCTTGCCGCGCTTCTTGTACGTCATGAACATCTTGAACGAGCGGACGCCGAGGCGCACCGCCTCCGCGAGCCCGTCCAGCACGGGCGGCTCGTGGTCGAGGATGAAGTGAAACCCGAAATCGAGCGACGCGAGAGTCTCGGCTTCCTCGCGCAGGCGGCGCGTGGCCGCCGGCAGCGACTCGCCGGGGTTGTAGGTGACGAACGGCACGATGCTCGTGAGCCCCGTCCGCGCCGCCGCCAGCGCCGAGGTCTTCCAGTCGTCGTACTCGGGGCCGACGTGCAGGTGGCAGTCGATGAGTCCCGGGAACACCAGCTTGCCGGCGGCGTCGATGACGCGGTCAGCAGGCGGCAACATCGCCTCCGGCCCGATGGCGGCGATCCGTCCGCCTTTGATGGCGACGGCGGCCTCGAAGTCGTCGGTGGCCGTGACCACCCGACCGCCGCGGACGACGAGGTCGACCGCGCTGGCCTTCACCGGTGCGTCTCCTTCTCGGTGACCGGCTGCAGCAGCGTGCCGTAGTGCTGCGGCTGGCGCCGGCCGAGGAAGTTCCAGCGCTTGCGGGCGGGCTGCATCTGGTCGAGGTCGATGCGCGCGGCGACGAGCTCGTCGCCGGTGGTGATGGCGCGCGCCACGATCTGACCGAGCGGACTGATGATGCAGCTGCCGCCGATGAGCTCGACGCCGTCCTCGACGCCGGCCTTGGCCACGCCGACCACCCAGCAGGCGTTCGCGTACGCGCCCGCGCGCATGCAGAGCTCGTTCAGATCGAGCGCCAGCGCGGAGATCGGCGTGTTGTAGCCGATCAGGATGAGCTCGGCGCCCTGCAGCGCCAGCGCGCGGTAGCTCTCCGGGTAGCGACGGTCCTGGCAGATGGCGATGCCGACCCGCGCGCCGGCGCAGTCCCAGACACGATAGCCGGTGTCGCCGTGCTCGAAGTAGTACGGCTCGTAGACCTGTGCGAAACCGTCGGGCGCCTTGGTGCCGGGCAGGTGGATCTTGCGGAAGGTGCCGCACAGACGTCCGTCGCGATCGGTCAGGAGCGCGGTGTTGAAGTATCGGCCGTCGGCCTTCTCGCAGAAGCCGACGTGCACGGCGATGCGCGCCTCGGCCGCCCGTCGCAGCAGCGGCTCCAGCGCCTTCGGCGGCACCTCGGTCTCGAAGAACTGGTCGAAGTCCTTGCGGATCTTCTTGGGGAAGTACGTCGTGAGCGCCATCTCCGGGTACACGATGACGCCGACGTCCTCGCGCGCCGCCTGCTCGAGCAGGCCGAGCATCCGCTCGACGATCGCCTCGCGCGGCGTGCCCTCGTTGTTCGGTCCCATCTGGGCGGCGGCGACCTTCACGTATCGCGGCATGGCGGCTCCTCCCGGCCGTCGATGGCGGCCGGACCTCATGCTGAGCCCGCACGCCGCAGCCGTCAAGGACCGGGCTCGCGCGCGGCACCGCGCTGCCCTACAGTGCGGGGCGGAGGACATACCAATGCCCCAGCTGGATCACCGGATCGTGCTGATCACCGGCGCCGCACGCGGCATCGGCGCCGCCACCGCGCGCCGACTGGCCGCCGACGGCGCGCGGCTCGTCCTGGCCGACGTGAACGGACCCGCCGTCGACAAGCTGGCGAGCGAGCTGGGCGCCGTCGCGATCCAGGCCGACGTGACGCGCGCGGCCGACGTCGCCCGCATGGTCGAGGAACCGTACGCGCGCTTCGGACGGCTCGACGTCCTGTTCAACAACGCGGGCGTGATTCGCGTGCAGCCGATGCTCGAGGTGACCGAGAGCGAGTGGGATCGCGTCATGGCCGTGAACCTCAAAGCCGTCTTCTTCGTGCTCCAGGCCGCCGCCCGCCGCATGAAAGGGCAGGCGCCCATCGCGGGCTCGCAGGTCCGTGGCAAGCTGATCCACACCGCCTCCATCGCCGGCTATCGCGGCGGCAATCACCTCATGACGCCGTACTCGGCCTCGAAGGCCGGCGTGATCAGCCTCACGCGCTCGGCGGCGCAGGCGCTCGCCGCAGATCGCATCACGTCGAATTGCGTGTGTCCGGGCGCGGTCGACACGGCGATGTGGGAGCAGATCGACGGGGAGCTCGCCGCGCTGCACGGACTGGCGCCGCGCGAGGCGTGGAGCAAGCGCATCGCCGGCATCCCGCTCGGCCGACCGGAGACGGCCGAGGACGTCGCGGGTGTGGTTGCGTTCCTCGCCGGTCCCGACTCCGACTACATGACCGGCCAGGCGCTCAAGGTCGACGGCGGGCTCGTGATGGGCGACTGAGCGGGGCGCTCGCCGCGGCCGGGACGAGCAGCGCATGGACAGCGGCGGTATCGTAAAGCCGCGGATGATCGCGCACAGTCGAGCGAGCGCGTGGGCCGAGCCGGCGACCCTCGGGGCCTTGCCGGTGTTCGCCGCGCGACGCTTTGGTGCCCGCGAAGCCGTCTGCTTTCGCGGCCACCGGACGACGTTCGCCGAGCTCGCCGCCGGCGTCGACCGCGCCGCGCGCGGCCTGATCGCCCACGGCGTCCGGCCGGGCGACGCGGTCGCCCTCTGGATGCTGAACCGACCGGAGTGGATCGAGATCGCGTTCGCCGTGATGAAGATCGGCGCCGTCCTGGTCCCGATCAACACGCGCCTGCGGACGGCCGACGTCGCGTACATCCTGGAGCAGTCCGAGGCGAGCACGCTCGTCCTCGCACGGCGCTCGGGTCCGATCGATTATCTCGGCATGCTTCGCGAGCTCGTCCCCGTCGACGGCGCGAGCCGGCTTCCGAAGCTCGCGCGTCTCGTGGTGCTCGACGACGACGGCGCGGATCCCGGCATCGTCACGTGGCCGGGGCTGCTCCGCGCGGCGGAGCGTGTTGACGCCGCCACCCTGGCGGCGCGGGCGGCCGCCGTGGCTGCCGACGATCTGGCGTTCCTCATGTACACCTCCGGCACGACGGGATTTCCGAAGGGGGTGATGCACGGCCACCAGATCATCCGCAACGTGACGGACCGCGCGTTCCGGCTGGCGATCACCGAGCACGACGTCATCATGATGTACCTGCCGCTGTTTCACCTCTTCGGCTTCTCCGAGGGCATGCTGACCTCGATGCTGACCGGCGCCCGGCAGGTGCTCACGGAGTCGTTCGATGCGGACGAGAGCCTGGCGCTGATCGAGCGCGAGCGCGCGACCGTGATCCATGGGTTCGACACCCACGGGAAGGAGCTCGTCGAAGCGCACGCGCGGCGGCCGCGCGACGTGTCGAGCATTCGCACCGGCATCCTGGCCGCCGGCATGTCGAGCTCCACGCCGATCGCCCGCCGCGCGCGCAAGCTCTTCGGGCCGCTCGTGTCGGGGTACGGCATGAGCGAGTTCGGGGTGGGAGTCAGCATCGGTGCGCTCGATTCCACCGAGGAGCAGTCGTGCGAGGCGTCGGGATATCCGGCGCCGGGCTACGAGATCCGCGTCGTCGATCCGGACACCGGGCGCGACCAGCCGGTCGGAACGCCGGGTGAGATCCTCGTCCGCGGCTACACGGTGACGCGCGGGTACTACAACAACCCGGAGGCGACGGCCGCCGCCATCGACACCGAGGGATTCATCCACACCGGTGACATGGGCGTGCTGCGCACGGACGGTCACCTGCGCTTCATGGGCCGCTACAAGGACATGCTGAAGATCGGCGGCGAGAACGTCGATCCGATGGAAGTCGAGGCGTACATCATGAGCCACCCCGCGATCAACCTGGCCGCGGTCGTCGGCTACCCCGATCCGCGCCTGAGCGAGGTGCCCGTCGCCTTCGTGCGCTGCGAGCCCGGCCAGCGACTCGGCGCCGACGAGGTGCTCGCGCACTGTCGCGGCCGCATCGCGAGCTTCAAGATCCCGCGCGCCGTGATCTTCGTCGACGAGCTCCCGATGACGAGCTCGGGCAAGGTCCAGAAGGTGCGACTGCGTGAAGAGGCGCGCCGGCGGCTCGGGGGCGCGTCGTGAGCGTCACCGAGTCCAGGCTCAGCCTCTACCAGCTGCTCGATCCCGCCGTGCTGGCGAATCCGTATCCGTTCTATCGCGAGCTGCGGAATGCCGATCCCGTCCACTGGGATCCGTTCCTGCACGCCTGGGTCGTGACCCGCTACGCGGACGTGGTGACCGTGCTGCATCGCTTCTCGGCCAACCGGACGCCGACCCCCGAGCAGCTCGCGGCCATCGGCCTGCAGTCGCTGAGCCCGGTGGCGCAGGTGATGGTCAAGCAGATGCTGTTCCTCGATCCGCCCGCGCACACCCGGCTGCGCAGTCTCTCGGCGCACGCGTTCACGCCGCGGCGGGTGGCCGCGCTGGCCGAGCACATCCGGGAGATCGCCGAGCGCCTGCTCGACGCCGTCGCGCCGGCGGGCCGCATGGATCTCATCGCCGACTTCGCGGCGCCGCTGCCGGCCATCGTCACCGCCGAGATGCTGGGGCTGCCCACCGAAGATCACGACAAGCTGAAGACGTGGTCGGCGGACTTCGCGGAGGTGCTCGGCAACTTCCAGCACAATCCCGAGCGCGCGGCCCGGACGCTGGCGGCGACCCAGGCGATGCTGGCCTACTTCCGCGAGGCCATTCGCGAGCAGCGCGCGCGGCCGCGCGAGGGGCTGGTGCACGCGCTGCTCACGGCCGAGGTCGACGGCGATCGGCTGAGCGAGGACGAGGTCATTGCCAACGTGATCATCACGATGGTCGGCGGGCAGGAGACGACCACCAATCTGATCGGCAACGGCGTGCTGGCCCTCCTGCGTCATCCGGAGCAGCTGGAGCGGCTGCGCGATGAGCCGACGGTCATGCCGTCCGCGGTGGAGGAACTGCTGCGGTTCGAGAGTCCGAGCCAGCACACCGCGCGGCTGGCTCCGGACGACGTCGAGCTCGGCGGCCGGCGCATCGGCAAGCGTCAGGCGGTCATCGCGGTGATGGGCGCGGCCAATCGCGATCCGGAGCGGTTTCCGGATCCCGATCGGCTGGATCTCGGTCGCGAGGACAACCGGCACCTGGCGTTCGGCTGGGGCGCGCACTTCTGCTTCGGCGCCCCGCTGGCGCGCATCGAGGGTCAGCTGGCGCTCGATGCGCTGCTACGCCGCTTCTCGCGGATCGCGCTCGAGCCGGCGCCGATCGCGTGGCGGCACAACCTCGGCCTTCGCGGACTGGAGGCGCTGCCGCTCGCCCTCGGCGTCTAGGTTCGCGGGCGGAAGCCGACCGCCTGGCAGCGCAGGCAGACCTTGAGCTGAAACCAGCCCTGCCATCGGTGCTGCCCGAGCCAGCACGGCCAGTTCAGACTTCGCAGCAGCCTGACCGTCCGCATGACCCGGCCTCGCATCCGTCCCGACTCTAGCGGGCGGCTCCCGCGCGCCGGAAGGATTTTCAACGACCGCCCGCGGGCATCGCGGTTGCTACGCCAAGTCCGGCGGCAATCACCACTAAGGGAGGATGCGATGGCGGAGATGAGAAAGCCTCAGTCCGGAGGATTGGTGACAGGAATGTTTCGCGATCGGGACAGCGCGGAGCGGGCGTACCAGTCGATGTCCGGTCGCGGGTACACGCGGGATGACATCAACGTGATGATGTCGGACGACACCCGCAAACGGCATTTCGCCGACGACTCGCCGAAGTCCGAGCTGGGGACGAAGGCGGCGGAAGGCGCCGGCGTGGGCGCTGCGCTCGGCGGAACACTGGGCGCGGTCGTCGGCGTCGCGGCCGCGGTGGGTGCGATCGCGCTGCCGGGCATCGGGCTCATCGCGCTCGGGCCGGTGGCGGCGGGGCTGGCGGGCGCCGGCGCCGGCGGCGTGACGGGCGGGCTGGTCGGTGCGCTGGTGGGCTCGGGAATTCCGGAGGATCGCGCGAAGCTGTACGAGAGCGGGATCAAGGAAGGCGGCATCCTGATGGGCGTGAAGCCGCGGACGTCGGAGGACGCGGACTACTTCGAGCGCGAGTGGCGGAACTACCGGGGCGAGAACATCTACCGCTGAGCCGAGCCACGCAGGCGGGGCGCCGCCCCGCCTGCGTGCCGGCGCGTGTCCCTCACGTCCCGTGGTCGCGGCGCGCGCGCTGGATTGCGGCCCAGACGCGCGCCGGCGTGAACGGCATGTCGAGATGGCGGACCCCGAGCGGTGCCAGCGCGTCGTTCACCGCGTTGGCCAGCGCCGGCAGCGCGCCCACCGTGCCGGCCTCGCCCACGCCCTTGGCGCCGAGCGGGTTCACGGCCGTCGGCACCTCGTGCGAGTCCACCTCGAAGAGCGGGACGTCCTCGGCGCGCGGCATGGCGTAGTCCATGAAGGAGCCGGCGAGCAGCTGGCCCGTCTCCGCGTCGTAGGCGAGCTCCTCGTAGAGCGCCTGACCGAGGCCCTGCACGACGCCGCCGTGGATCTGGCCCTTCACGAGCATCGGATTCACCATGCGACCGACGTCGTCGACCACCGTGTGACGCACGATGCGCACGGCGCCGGTGTCCGGCTCGATCTCCACCTCGCACACCTGGCAGCCGTTCGGGAAGGTCACGGCGGGCGGCGTGAAGGCCGCCGTCTCGCTGAAGCCGGGCTCCAGGCCCGGCGGCAGCTGCCTGGGCTGGTACGCGGCGCGCGCGACGTCGGCGAAGCTCACGCCGCGGTCCGTTCCCGCCACCGTGAAGCGGCCGTCGGCAAAGCGCACGTCGTCCTCCGCCGCCTCCAGCAGCCGGGCGGCGATGCGTCGGCCGCGCGCGACGATCTTGTCGCTGGCGCGCGCGACGGCGGAGCCGCCGACGCTGAGCGCCCCCGAGCCGCCGTTGCCGCGGCCGGCCCCGAGTGCGTCGCTGTCGCCCCACTGCACGTCGATGCGGGCGGGCGGCACGGCGAGCGTGTCGCTGACGATCTGCGCGAACGCCGTCTCGTTGCCCTGGCCCATCGAGGTGGAGCCGGTGAACAGCGTGACCGAGCCGTCGCCGTTGACGCGGATCTGCGCAGTGTCCGGATTGAGCGCGGTGTAGGGGCCGCCGGCGACCTCGATGGCGTTGGCGACGCCGAGACCGCGCAGCCGGCCGCGCGTGCGCGCCTCCGCCCGGCGCTTCTCGAAGCCGGCGTGCTCGGCACGCGCGAGCGCGAGATCCATGCCGCGCGCGAAATCCCCGGAGTCGTACGTGAACACGAGCCCGGTCTTGAACGGCATCGCGCTCGGGGGAATCAGGTTCCGGCGACGCAGGTCCACCGGATCGAGGCCGAGCTCGCGCGCGGCTACGTCGATCACGCGCTCGATCGCGTAGGTGGCCTCGGGCCGGCCGGCGCCGCGATAGGGACCGGTTGGCGTGGTGTTGGTGAAGACGCCGGTGGTCCGGTGGTGGATGACCGGCGTCGTGTAGACGCCGGCGACGCCGCCGACGTTGTTGGTGCCCGGGCCGGCGCTGCGCGGCGTGAGGTAGGCGCCGACGTTCAGGGTGATCGCGACGCGGAGCGCGAGGAAGCGTCCCTCGCGATCGAGTGCCAGCTCGACGGTCGAGACGTTGTCGCGCCCGTGCTCGTCGGTGACGAAGCCTTCGCGCCGCTCGGACGTCCACCGGACCGGCCGGCCGAGGCGCCGCGCCGCCCACAGCACGAGCACCATCTCCGGGTAGAGGCCGCTCTTCATGCCGAAGCTGCCGCCCACGTCGGTGGTGAGCACGCGCACGCGGCTCTGAGGCACCCGCAGCACGTCGGCCAGCAGCGTTCGCGTCCCGTGCGGCGCCTGGACGCCGGTGTGCAGCGTGTAGCGGTCGGTGCGCCGGTCGTACTCGCCGACCGCGACGCGCGGCTCGATCGGCGCCGGTGCGACGCGCGTGACGACGAAGTCGAGCCGAGCCACATGCGCCGCCGTCTCGAGCGCACGTGCGACCGGCTCGCGCGCTCCGCTCTCGGCGACGAACGCCACGTTGGCCGGGGCCTCGTCCCAGACGAGCGGCGCGCCGGCCCGCGCCGCCTCGGCGGTGGCGGCCACCGCCGGCAGCGGCTCGTAGTCGACGCCGACCAGCGCGGCGGCGTCGGCCGCGCCGGCGGCGCTCTCGGCGACCACCAGCGCGACCGGGTCGCCGACGTGGCGAACGCGCTCGCGCGCCAGGGCTCCGCGCGGGGTGGCGAAGGCCGGTGTGCCGTCCGCCCGCTTGCGCGTCCGATCGGTCGGCAGGTTGCCGACGCCGTCGGCGGCGAGCTCGGCGGCCGTGAGCACCGCGACCACACCGGGCGTCGAGCGGGCGGCCTCGGCGTCGATGCGTCGGATCCGGGCGTGGGCGTGGGGCGAGCGGACCAGCACGGCGTGCAGCGCGCGCGGGACGCGGATATCGTCGCCGAACCGCCCGAGGCCCTGCACGAGGCGGGGGTCCTCCACGCGGCGAACGGACTGGCCGATCGCGAACTTCTCGACGGCGGCGGCTTCGCTCATCGGTTTGCCGCCGTCCGCGGTACAGTGGAGAGCATGGTGAAGGTGTCCGCCATCCTGCTCGTGATGCTGCTGCTGCCGACGGTCGGCGCTTCCGCGGACGAGGAGGATCGCCTGCTCGGGCGCGTCCGGCTCACCACCGATCCGCGCGTGCCGGTAGGCTGCACGCGCATCGGCCTGGTCCGCGACGACTCGGTCAAGGACCTCCGACGCAAGGTGATCAAGGCCGGTGGCGACACCGCGCTGCTGTCCTTTCCGGGTGACGATCTCTCCCGGATCGACGCGCAGGTCTTCCGCTGCCCGCCCGCCTCGACGTCCCGCATCCCGCCGCCGCCGCCCGGAACACCGCCGCCGCCCCCGCCCGGCGTTGCACCGCCGGCGCAGCCGGCCGGCGCACCGCCGCCTCCGCCGCCGCCGCCCGCACAGCGCTGAGCGGTCTCACGCCGGCGCAAAGATGCCACCCGGTCCGCCGGGCGTCGTCGGCGCGGCCGGCTCGTGGATCAGCGGCCTCGCGAAGGCGCCGTCGCGCTGCAGGACCGGCATGACGCGCTCGGCAAAGAGCCGCATGTTGAGCTCGGCCTGCTCGTGCGGCATGCCGCCGAAGGCGAACTCCGTCACCAGATGGTCGACGCCGGTGAGGCGGCGCAGCTCGGCCACCTGCTCGAGACAGTCGTCCGCCGTGCCGACGATCTGGATCTTGACGTAGAAATCCGTCGCCTTCTTGCGGAAGCTCTCGTCCTTCATCTTCGAGTACGTCTTCGCCATGCCGCCGTAGAACTCGTAGCCCTTCACGCTGGCCAGGTGGCCGTCGGAGAATCGGTAGTGGTTGTCGATCGAGTCCCACTTGCGGGACAGGTAGGTGGCGGCCCGCTCCTGCGCCTCGGACCGGCTCTCGGCCACCGAGATGTTGGTCAGGATGATCGGCGCGCGCGGCACGTGGCCGACCGCGGCCGCGATCTCGCGATAGCGCTGGATGTCCTCGGCGGCTTTCGCCCACTCGTTCTGCATGACCACCAGCACGCCGAACCCGAGCCTGGCCATCACTTCGGCCGACTCGGGACTGACGGACGAGGCGTAGAAGCGCCGCTCGGGGTGCGAGATGGGCCGCGGCCGGATCGACGTCCGCGGGATCTTGAAGAACTCGCCGTCCCAGTCGAAGACGTCCTCGGTGAGCGCACGCACCACGATCTTCGCCGCCTCCACGAAGCGCGGCCGCGCCTCCTCCATCGCCACCCGGAAGCCGGCGTACTCGACGCTGGCCGCGCCGCGTCCGAAGCCGAACAGGCACCGGCCACCGCACAGGATGTCGAGCAGCGCGATCTGCTCGGCGACGCGGACGGGATCGTGCCAGGGCAGCACGATCACCGCTGTCCCGAGCATGATGCGCCGCGTGCGTCCGGCGTAGTACGCGAGCAGCTGGGTCGGGGCGGGTGACATCGCGTAGCCCGTGAAGTGGTGCTCGAGTGCCCAGAGCGAGTCGAAGCCGAGCGGCTCGGCCAGGTCGCCGAGCGCGAGGTGCTCGTGCAGCACGGAGGCGTCCGAGCGGCCTTCCTTGGTGAGCATGTTGAGCGCGATCCCGACCTTCATGAGAGTCTCCCCGCGGGGCGGCGCGTCTCGGACGCCTGATGACCGAGCAGCGCCGAGATGGCGCGCGCAGTCGCCTTCACCTCGCTGCCGAGCGCGCGCAGGTGGCGTCGCACGCGATCCGTCGGCCCGCCGATCGTGCACGCGCCCGCGACGACCGCCGCGCGGTCCAGCACCGGCGCGGCGACGCCGGAGGCGCCGCGCACCATCTCGTCGACGCTGAGCGCCACCCCCGCGCGCCGCACGTCGTCGAGCGCGCTCCGGAGCGTCGAGAGCGCGGTGATCGTGCGATCCGTGTGCCGCGTGAGCGGCAGCGTGCGGAGAATGTCCTCGCGCCGCGCCGGCGTCAGGAAGGCGAGGATCGCCTTGCCGCTGGAGGTCGCGTGCAGCGGACGGCGGTCGCCGACGCCGGCAGCATAGCGGATGACCTGATCGCTCTCGACCTTGTCGACGTACACGACGGCCTGCGCGTCGGAGGCGAGCGTGCTGAGAAATACCGTTTCCCCGGTGCGTCGGGCGAGCTCGAGGAGCGCGGGGCGAGCGACCTCTGCCAGCCCCCGATGTCCGGCCGAGGCGGCGCCGAGCTCGACGGCCGCGACGCCGAGCCGGTACTCGCCGGCACGCCCTTGCGCGACGTAGCCGCGCGCGGCCAGCGCACGGAGCAGCGGCAGCAGGCTGCTCTTGGGCGCCTCGAGCTCCGCGCTGACCTCGCGCAGGGCGAGGCCGTCGTCGTTGCGCGCGAGGAGCTCGAGAATGTCGACCACGCGATTGGCGGCGCGATGGCCACCTTCGACGCGAAGCCGCGCGCGCTCGGAGATCACGTCGCGTCCCGGGACGGGGGTACCTGGAAGCCGAACAGCCGGGCGGCGTTCAAGCCGAGGACCTTCGCGCGCGAGGCATCGGCGAGGCCGGCCATCGTGCGCTCGATCGCCTGCGCCGAGTGCGGCCACGTGCCCTCGTGATGCGGATAGTCGTTGCCCCACATGAAGTTGTCGACGAGGCCCGTCGTCTCCGCGAGGGCGAGTCCGGCCGGGTCTTCCTGGAACGACGCGAAGCCGTGATCGCGGTAGTACTCGCTCGGCAGCTTCGCGAGCTTCGGCCGCACCCAGAAGTGATGCTTCCGGTACGCCTCGTCCATGGCGTCGAGCAGCCACGCCACCCAGCCGATGCCGGCCTCGATCGTCGCGAACCGCAGGCGCGGAAAGCGGGACAGCACGCCCGACGCGCACAGGTTGGCGACCGGCTCGATCGTGGGCGAGAGCGAGTGCGAGACGTAGTTGATGACGGCGCCGCCATTGCCGCGGGCCGCGCGCGGGTCGCGCCCAGTCGAGACGTGGAAGGTGATCGGCAGCCCGGCGTCCTGGATTGCCCCCCACAGCGGGTCGAACACCGGCAGGTTGTAGTTCGGGTGATCGACGTCGTGCGCGCCCCACACGGGCTTGCATGGCAGCGTGAGCGCGCGGAAGCCGAGCTTCGCCACGCGCTGCACCTCGGCGATCGAGCCCTCGAGGTCCGCGGTCGCGATGGCGGCCGCCGGCGACATGCGGTTGTTGTAGCGACCGAATGTCTCCCACGCCCACGTGTTGTAGACGCGGCACTGCGCCATCGCGAACGCGCCGTCGGCCGTCGCCCACATCGAGAGACCCTTGTTGGGGAAGATCACCTCGGCGTCGATGCCATCGCGGTCCATGTCGCGCAGCCGCTGCTCGGGATCGGCGCCGGCCAGCTGTCGCAGCCGATCCTCGCCTTCGAGCTCGTCGGTGCGCAGCCGGTCCGGCCGGTGCCCCTCGGAGACGCGCCACTTCACGCCGCGCTCGTCCACGACCACCCGTGGCACCCGCTCGCGATACTGCGGCTCGATGCGCGTGGCCCACAGGTCGGCCGGCTCGTTGGCGTGGGCGTCGGCGGACACGATGAAGTACTTCCGCGGGTCGCCGGGCCGCGCCGAGCGCGGCCAGCCATCGTGGCCGGGCGTGGCGAGCCGCCACACGTTCGGTTCGTTGATCGTCAGCTCGCTGGTGCTCATCGCGTCCTCCTCCACTGCACGAGAGTGAACGGCGGCGTGGCGTCGTCGTGCGGCTCGAACACCGCCTCGACGGAAGCGCCGATCTCCACCGGTTGCATCGGGTCGCCGAGCAGGTTGCCGATCATGCGGATGCCGCCCGCGTGCGGCAGCTCCACCAGCACGACGACGTACGGACCATGGCCGCGCAGCGCCGGATGCACGGGATGCCAGGCGCGCTCCCAGGAGTAGATCCGCCCGTGCGGCTCCACCGCGATCCACTCCAGGTCGAAGGCCAGGCAGCGGTGACAGATCCACTCCGGGCCCCACTGCACGCCGTGGCAGGCGCGGCAGCGCTGCACCCGAAGCTCGGCCCGCCGCGTGCCCGCCCAGTACGGCGCGTCCAGGCCGTCGACCTCGGGCACCGGCGTCGGCAGACCGGGGGGCAGGTAGGACGGGGCCGTCACGGCGCCGCCTCGCGGCCGAGGATCATGCTCGACACCGGCGTCACCATCGGCCCCGAGATGACCATGGCCACGCGCGCGCCCGGCACCTGGTTCGAAGAGTCGCCGCGCAGCTGGCGCACCGCCTCGATCTGCAGCTCGAGGCCGTGCATGTAGCACTCGGCCAGGTTGCCACCGCTCGTGTTGAGCGGCAGCCGCCCGCCGGGCGCGATGAGGTTCTCCGGCGTCAGCACGTCGTTGGCCTCTTCCGGCGCGAAGAACTCGTGCTCGACGAGGCTCATGAGCACGCCGCCCGTGAAGTTCTCGTAGCTCTGCACGACGTCCACGTCCTTCGGCCCCAGCCCGGCCATCGCGTACAGGCGCGGGGCCACCGTGGTGAAGCTCGCGGTGGCGTAGGTGGGGGCATTGTGGCCGCGCGCGCCGTTGCGGTACTCCGAGCCCTGCGCGACGCCCAGCAGGTAGGCCGGCGGACGGCGCAGGTCGCGCGCGCGCTCGGCGGAGACGAGCACGAGCGCCGCGGCGCCGTCGTTCTCCATGCAGCAGTCGAACAGCCGGAACGGCTCCACGATGAAGCGCGAGGCATCGTAGGCCTCGGCGCTGAGCGGCCGCCCGTGCATGACTGCGCGCGGGTTCGACTGCGCGTGGTGATACGAGGCCAGCGCGATCGCGCGCTGCGCCTCGGGGCGGATGCCATGCTCGTGCATGAAGCGCATCACCCGCATCGCGAAGCGCTGGGCGGGTGAGATGAGTCCGTAGGGAAACGTGAGGGCGGCCTCGCCGACGGCCGTCGCCGCCGGCGGTGCGGCGCCAAAGCGCTGGAACTGCCCCTGCGCCAGCGCCCGGAAGACGACGACGCAATCGGCGTAGCCGGCGGCGATGGCGGCCGCCGCGTTGCCGACCGCCGCCGACCCGCCGCCTCCGCCGCCGCCCCACTGCATGTTCGAGAATCGCAGCTCGGGCAGGCCGAGCGCGGCGGCGAGTCGCGACGGGTCGTTGCGGTCGTTGCTGTAGGACGCAAAGCCGTCGACGGCGCGCGGGTCGAGACCCGCGTCCGCGCACGCGGCCAGGATCGCGCGCAGCGCGAGGGCGACCTCCGACTCGGGCGCCTGGCCGTGCTTGTAGTAGGCGGTCTCACCGACGCCGACGACGGCGACGCGCCCGCGGATGGTGGCGGCGCTCATCGACGCTGGCGTTCCCGACCTCGAACTTCGTTCCGCATGCGGTACGGCGGACTATAGCCCCCGCTCGGAGGCTTGTCACGCGGTTGCGCCGCCGGGCGCCGTGTGGTCAACTCCCGCCATGCCGGCGACCTTCCGCTTCGCGCTCCGCGACCTTCCGCCGGAAGCCGAGAGCCTTCGCGCCGAGGTCCGCCACTTCCTCGCCGAGCAGTTCAGCGGTGCCGCGCCGATCAAGCGCGCCAGATCGTGGGGCGGCTTCGACCGCGAGTTCTCGCGCCGCGTCGGCGCCCGCGGCTGGATCGGCATGACGTGGCCGAAGAAGTACGGGGGCCACGAGCGTACCGCGCTCGAGCGCTACGTGGTGCTGGAGGAGACGCTGGCCGCCGGCGCGCCGGTGAGCGCGCACTGGGTGGCCGACCGGCAGAGCGGGCCGCTCCTGCTCCGCTTCGGCACCGAGGAACAGCGCCAGCGGTTCCTGCCCCGCATCGCGCGCGGCGAGCTGGCCTTCGCCATCGGCATGAGCGAGCCGGACTCGGGCTCGGACCTGGCCTCGGTGCGCACCCGGGCCGAGAAGGTCGCGGGCGGCTACAAGGTCAACGGCACCAAGATCTGGACCAGCAACGCCCACCTCTCGGACTACGCGATCGCGCTCTTCCGCACCAAGGTGGTGCCGGACAAGAAGCACGAGGGGCTCTCCCAGTTCCTGGTGGACCTCAAGTCGCCCGGCATCTCGATCCGCCCGATCTACGACCTGGCCGGCGGGCACCACTTCAACGAGGTGCACTTCCAGGACTGCCTGGTCCCCGACGACATGCTGGTCGGCAACGACGGCGAGGGCTGGAAGCAGGTGACCACCGAGCTCGGCTTCGAGCGGAGCGGCCCCGAGCGGTATCTCTCGTCGCTCCAGCTCGTGATCGAGCTGATCCGCGAGGCGGGTCGTGAGCCGGGCGAGCGGGCCGCGGCCCTGATCGGCCACTTCACCGCGCACCTGGTGACGCTCAGGCAGATGTCGCTCTCGATCGCCACCATGCTGCAGGCCGGGCAGAACCCGAACCTGGAGGCCGCGGTGATGAAGGACATCGGGACCACCTTCGAGCAGGAGATCCCAGAGGCGGTGCACGCGCTCACCGGGGCCGAGCCCCGCATCGGCAGCGGCAGCGAGTTCGAGAAGACGCTCGGCTACCTCATCCAGCACGCGCCCTCGTTCTCGTTGCGCGGCGGAACGCGCGAAGTGTTGAGGGGGATCATCGCCCGCGGCCTCGGGCTGCGCTAGTGCTGGGCGAGGCGCAGCCGAAGGCGAGCCGAGCGAATACAAGAAAGGTGTGGCCATGAAC
>DATAOC010000015.1:0-45773 GCA_036265915.1 Candidatus Methylomirabilota bacterium
CCGCTCTGCAGCCCGACCGCGAAGGAAGTGATATGAGAGCCGTCGGAGCAAATACGATCCGGAGAAAGCAAGGACGTACATCGCTACCTCCTAGCACACGCCGGCGCCTCAATGTTTCTCTGACCATCCGGTCGATCCGAACACCCATTCAGCAAGCGTGACGGTGTCGCGGGCCGGCTGGGCGGCTGTTGCACCAGGCGCGCGCGACGAACGCGCACGGCGCCGGTGGGCAGCATGAACACCGTCCTCATCATCACCGCTGATGCCAGCCTCCGGGCCCGCCTCCTCCGCTCCCTGAGCGCCTTCAGCGTCTTCCAGACCGCCTCCGACGACGACGCGCTGAAGACCCTCCGCCTGGTGGATATCGACCTGGTGCTCCGTGAGACCACCGGCCCCGCCGGCGCCTTGAGCACCTTCGTCGCCGCCGTCCGCGAGGTGACACCGACCGCCCTCGTGATCGCTATAGGTTTGGCCGGCGAGGAGGAGAACACCGCCGACTTCACCGTGGCCGACGGCTTCAGCCCGCGGGAGCTGGACGCGGTGCTGCAGCACGCCCTGGACAAGCAGCGCCTCGTGCGGGAGATTGCCGCCCTCAAGGCGCCCGCGCCCTCCACGGCCGCCTCCCCCGGCACCGGCCAGAGCTCCTGGGACGGCCCCGCCATGGCTCGCGTCCTGAAGGCCTTCAGCCGGGTCTTCGCGGCCGGCTTCGATCTCAAGCGCGTGCTCGAGACCTTCCTGGACGCCCTCGGCGACGTCGTCAAGCCGACGCGGATGGCCATTCTGTTACCAGACGCCGACGGGCGGGAGTTCCGCATCGTGGCCCAGCGGGGGCTGGCGCCCCAGATCGTTCACTCGGTGCGCCTGCACGCGGGAGAAGGGCTGACGCGCTGGCTCGCCTCCCAGGGCCGTCCGGCGGCGCTCGGCGACTTGCGGGACACCGACGTCGCCCGCGAGCTGAAGCTGCTCCAGGGCGTGGTCGCCACGCCGCTCCTGGCCCATGGCGAGCTGGTGGCCGTCCTGGTGCTCGGGCAGCCGGTGTTCGGCGAGGGCTATGCGCGGACGGAGCTGGAGACGCTCTTCGACCTGGGCACCCAGCTCGCCACCGTGGTGCGGGACCTCACGCTGCACCAGCACCTGCAGCGGGAGAAGGAGTTCAACGAGCGGATCCTGTCGCACATGTCGAGCGGGGTCATCACCATCGGGCGGGATCACCGGGTGAGCACCATGAACCGGCGGGCCGAGGAGATCCTGGCGCTGCCGGCGCAGGGCGTCCTGGGCCAGGATCTACGGGCGCTCCCCTCGCCGCTGGGCGACCTGCTCTTCGACACGCTGTCCTCCGGGCGGGCGCAGCCGCGCACCGAGATGCAGCTGGCCCTGCGGCGGCTCTGGGTGGAGGTCAGCACCTATGCCGTGCGGGACGAGGACGGCGCGCCCATGGGCGCGGTGCTCGTCTTCGAGGACCTCACCGAGCGCAAGGAGCTGGCGGCCCAGAAGCGCGAGGCCGACCAGCTCCAGCTGCTCACGCGCGTGGTGGCCCGCATCGCCGACGAGATCAAGAATCCGCTCGTCTCCATCAACACGTTCGTGGAGCTGATCACCGAGCGGTTCGAGGACCCGGACTTCCGCCGCCACTTCGCCACCGTGGTCCGCAAGGACGTGGCGCGGCTCGTGGAAGTCTTCGAGAAACTTGCGGCGCTCGTGACGGAGGGTGAGCTAAACTTTGCCACGGTGGACGCCTACGAGGTGGTTGCCCAGCTGGTCGAGGCCATCGATCTGGCGGACGACGGCATCGGCAAGCACCTTCAGATCGAGCTCGCGCCGGCCAGCGAGCCGCAGCTCGTCAAGGTCGACGCCATCCAGCTCCGCAAGGCGCTCGGCTACCTGGTCCGCTACCTCGCCCACAACTCCCCGGGCGACCTCGCCAGGGTCACCATCGGCGTCGCGCACCACGCCGAGGCGAACGGCGCCCAGGACGTGCGCATCACGGTCGCCTCGCGCACCAGCAAGGTGTCCGAGGAGCGCCTGGGGCGCCTCTTCGATCCCGTGCAGATGGTCCAGGAGAGCCTCATCGAGGTGGGACCGGCCGTGAGCCAGCGGCTGGTCGAAGCGCTCGGCGGCAGCCTCACCGTCCGGCAGGGTCGCCACGACGTGGCCTTTCACGTGGCCCTGCCCCCGGCGATGGCGTGACGCCGGTCGCCACCGCCTCGGCCACCTCCGCCCGCATCCTCGTAGTCGACGACGAGCTCGGCCCGCGCGAGTCGCTGCGCATGCTGCTCAAGGCCGCCTACCAGGTGCAGGTGGCGGAGAGCGGGCGCTCGGCCCTGGCGCTGCTGCCGCAGGCCAAGCCGGACATCGTCATCCTCGACATCAAGATGCCGGACATGGACGGCCTCGAGGTGCTCCGCCGCCTCAAGCACGCCGACCCGACGCTCGAAGTGATCATGATCACCGCCTACGCCTCGCTCGAGACCGTCAAGCTGGCGCTCACGCACGGGGCCTTCGAGTACCTGATCAAGCCGTTCTCGCGCCAGGACCTCGAGGACGTCGTGCGCCGCGCGGTGGCGCGCCGCCAGGCCGACCTGGGCGCCAAGGGCGAGGTGACCACCCTCGTCGAGCAGATGCGCGAGCTGTCCGGCAAGACGCGCGAGCTGGAAGAGGCGGCGCGGCGCGAGCAGGCCGAGCAGTCGCTGCGCGTCACCCAGCTCTCCCTGCTGCGGCAGATCGCGCGCACCATCGTGGGCCAGCTCGCCGCCAGCGACATCATCACCGCCGTCACCGAGCAGCTGCGCGTCACCCTCGGCTACGACAAGGTCGGCATCCTGCCCGCCGCACCCGCCGGCGGGCCCAGCGACGCGCTCGTCGTGTGCGTGATCCGCGACGCGGAGGGCACGCTGGGCCACCTCGTGGTCGACAACCGCGCCTCCGGCCGTCCCGTCGACCCGCGCGAGCGCGAGCTGCTGGAGATGCTCTCGGAGTACCTGGCCATCGCGCTGCGCAACTCGCGGCTCTACGGCGAGATCGCCACCACCAAGCGCTCGCTGGAGCACCTCATCGCCTCCGCCGGCGAGGGCATCATCGCCGTCGACCCGGGCGACCGGATCAACGGCTGGAACCCGGCCGCCGAGCGCATCTTCGGCTTCGCCACCGGCCAGGCGCTGGGGCGGCCCATCACGCACCTGCTGCCGGCCGCCGAGTACGCGGCCGCCAAGGAGCGGCTCGCGCGCGGCGCCTCCATGCAGACCTTCGAGGCCAACGCCGTCGGCGACCGCGACCCCGCCGTCGCGCTCGCGGTGACGCTGTCCGGGCTGCGCGGCGCCTCCGGCGCGCTCGAGGGTCTCATCGCCATCGTGCGCGACATCACTGCGCAGCGGGAGGTGGAGGCACAGCTACACCAGTCGGAGAAGCTGACCGCGCTCGGCCAGCTCGCGGGCGGCATCGCGCACGACTTCAACAACCTGCTGCAGGCCATCCTGGGCTACGCGCAGCTCATGAAGCAGAACATCGGCAACCCCGAGCTGCTGGAGCGCTCGCTCTCCGTGGTGGAGAACGCGGCCATGGACGGCTCGGAGACGGTGCGGCGCATCCAGACCTTTGCGCGGCTGCGGCCGGAAGAGCGCTTCATGCCGCTCAGCGTGAACACGGTGGTCGAGGACGCGCTGGCCATCACGCGGCCGCGGTGGGAGGAGAAGATCGCCCACGACCGGCGGCCGCTCAAGCAGAAGCTGGAGCTGCGCGCGCAGCGCACCATTCGCGGCCGCTCCGCCGCGCTGGCCGAGGTGATGACCAACCTCATCCTCAACGCCATCGACGCCATGCCCGACGGCGGCACGCTCACCGTCGCCACCCGCGACACGGCGGACGGCGTGGCCATCACCGTGAGCGACACGGGCGTCGGCATGCCGGAGCGCGTGCGGCGGCGCATCTTCGAGCCGTTCTTCTCGACCAAGGGCGAGGCGGGCTCGGGCCTGGGCCTGTCGATGGCCTACTCGATCGTCCGCCGCCACGGCGGCGACATCCGCGTGGACAGCGAGCCCGGCAAGGGGACGACCTTCACGCTGACGCTGCCGGAGTCGGTGGAGCTGGCGCCGCCGGAGCCGCGCGAGACGCGCAACGGCGCCCGCCGCGCCGCGCGCATCCTGCTCGTCGACGACGACCCGCAGGTGCTGTCCGCGCTGGTGGGGCTGCTGGAGGGCGTCGGCCACTCCGTCGACGCCGCCGTCACCGGCGCGGCCGCCCTGCGCGCCTACGATCCGGGACGGTTCGACGTGGTGCTGACCAACGTGGGCATGGCCGGCATGAACGGTTGGGAATTCGCCGAGCGCCTGCGCGCGGTCGACATGCAGGTGCCGATGCTGTTCCTCACCGGCTGGGGCCTCCGCGAGGAGGACCAGGCCCGCCTCGGCGCCCTCAAGGTCGAGCGCTGCCTCTTCAAGCCGGTCCGCCCCGAGGAGCTCGACGCCGCCATCCAGGCGGCCATCTCCCCCGCGCGCTGACCCTCTCGGGCGCTGCCGCGCCGACCGGCCCGTTGCCGGATCGGCCAGAAATGGCGGGCAGACTGGCGCGGCCCGGATAGTTCCCATCCGACCTCGCGCGCCGCATCGGCACGAGGCGCGGCGGCCCCGGCCGCAAGCCCCCGGTAGGATTGTGAAACCTTCGGTGTGAAGTCCGCGGCATCGCCGTTGCTACCTCTTACTTCGCCGGTCGCCAACCAGGCACAACGCCGGCCGAACATCAGAGGGAGCGACGAGCGTGACGACCATCAAGTCGGCGCGGCAGTGCCTTCGGCTGGCGGTGCTGATCGGGCTGGTCCTCGGTGCTCACGCCGAAGCGCAGGAACGGGCCGGCGTCGTCACCACCCTCGAAGGCAATGCCACCGTCTCCCGGGCATCGCTCCCCTCTCCGGCTCCCCTGAAGTTCAAAGACGACATCTACGTGCGGGATCGCATCGCCACCGGCGGCGAGTCCATCGCGCGCATCCTGCTCGGCGGCCGGGCCGTCGTCACCGTGCGCGAGCGCTCGGTGGTCACGATCACCGAGGTGCCCGGCGTGTCCACGGTCGATGTGGTGGCCGGGCGCGCAGCGGTCGCGGTGCTCCGCGAGAAGATGCGGCCGGGCGATCTGGTCGAGGTCAAGACGCCGAACGCCGTGGCCGGCATCCGCGGCACCGTGATCGTCGCCGAGGTGTTCGACGCGCAGCACTCCCGCATCACCGTCCTCAAGGGTGTCATCGACGTGACCCGCCTCGACGGCGGCCGTCCTCAGATAGTCACCGCGCTCCAGCGCGTGTCGGTCGATGGTCAGGCGCCCGTGTCCATGCCGCAGACGATCACGCCCGACGCCGCCAAGAGCCTGGGCCAGGAGTTTCGCGTGGGCCCGCCGCGGACCACGCCGCCCGACGTCGCCAACGTGGTCACGCAGACGGAAGTGGAGCGGACCGCCGCCTACATCGCGACGCTGGCGCCGGCGGTGAATCCGCCCAGCGGTGACTCCGATGACAAGAGCGCGAACAAGCCCGACAAGGGCGACAAGGCCGGCGACAAGGCGGACAAGGCGGACAAGCCGGACAAGGCCGACAAAGGCGACAAGGGCCCGCGCAACGCGGTGGCCTCCACGGGCGGCGCGTCCTTCAGCGGCTCCGGCAGCAGCGGCGGCTCTTCGGGCGGGGCCTCCGGCTCAACGGCCGGCGGCGCGTCGGCCGGCAGCTCGGGTCCGTCAGTCGCGGCGTCGGCGGCGGCCACTGTCGCCCCCGTCAGCGCGCCGCCCGCGACGCCGCCGCCAGCCCTGTCGTCGGCCGGTGGCCCGACGATCCTGCAAGTCCTCAGCTCCGCGGTCGACGCGGCCAAGGGCAAGGGCGGCGGACGCGGCAGCGACGGCGGGCCGGGCAACAGCGGCAAGGGTCACGGCAAGGACCGGTAGCGGTCAGCGCGCAGTCGCGCGCTTGACCTGATCGCTCAGCTTGCAGAACGCGCACACGGTCGACGTGGTCACCTGGCCGCAGCGCGCGCACTCCTGAAGCTCCACCGCCTGCGCCCGCTCGAACGCGGGCCGCGCCTTCTCGAGAAAACCGAACAGGAAGTTGTGCTTCGCTCCCGGCGAGGCGTCCTCCATCCGGTCGAGGATCTGCTTGTGCGCGATCGACGTGGCGCCCACCGCGAACGGACACTCCTCCACGATGTAGTCGATCTTGCGGATGAAGGCGAAGGCCGCCGTCTCGCGCTCCGACAGCCGGTAGAGCGGCTTCACGCGACGCACCAGCTTCGGATGCGTCGACGGCAGTGCGGGCGACTGGCGGGGCAGCGCGTCCGTCTGCCAGTGCATGACGGAGCCGAACAGCGTGGCCGCCTCGTCGTCCAGGTTGTGGCCGGTCGCGACCACGGGAATGTCTTCCTCCAGCGCGGCCCGGTTCATGAGGTACCGCTTGCTGAGCCCGCAGCCCGAGCACGGCGGCCGTCGCGTCACCTGCTTGATGACCGGCACGGGCGCGCCGACCTCGTCGCTCACGCGCTTGATGATGAGCGGCACGTGGCGCCGCGCGGCGAACGCCTCACACCGGGCGCGCGACTCGACCGAGTAGTCGAAGATGCCGAGGTCCAGGTAGAGGCCCGTCGTCACGTAGCCCTCGTCGATCAGCACGTCCCACAGCGCCAGCGAGTCCTTGCCGCCGGACACCGCCACCAGCACGCGCTCCTCGCGCGTGAACATGCGGTGCTTGCGAATGGCCTCGCGCACCTGGTTGCGGAAGAACTCGACGAAGTCGGTGGCGCAGAACGCGGCGTTGTGACGGCGCAGCTCCAGGGTCGCGGTGCCGCCGCACTTGCGGCACTTCACGACAGGCCGCCGGACATCACCGGTCGCAGCTCGATGGTGTCGTCGTCGCGCACGAGCTGATCGGGGGTGACGAGGTCGTCGCCGCGGATGACGAGCACGGTCTCCGGCAGGATGTCGAGCTCGCGCAGCACGTCCTTCACCCGCCGGTTGCCGGCGACGGTCACTTCGCGTCGGGGATTGCGCAGCAGGACCTTCATCGGCGTTGGACTTCGCGTGCAGTATACCCGAAGATGACCGCATGACCGACTCGCGGCGCGCGCTCGCGCGCCAGCCGTGGCGCACGCTCACCACCCGACAGATCTACGAGAACCCGTGGATCCGGCTGCGCGAAGACACCGCCGAGCTGCCCGACGGGCGTACCACGCTCTACGGCGTCATCGAGGTCCCGCCCGCGGTCGGCGTGCTGCCGTTTCTCGACGCGCGGACGGTCGTGCTCGTCGGCCAGTACCGCTACGTGGCGCGCGGCTTCTACTGGGAGATCCCGACCGGCGGCATGAAGCCGGGCGAGACGGAAGAGGCGGCGGTGCAGCGCGAGCTCGCCGAGGAAGCCGGCTACGAGGCGACACGCCTGGTGAAGCTCTGCACGTTCATGTCGTCCAAGTCGGTGCTGGACGAGACCGCGCACATCTACGCGGCCGAGGGGCTGCGCCCGGCCGCGCGCGCGGGCGACGAGACCGAGTTCATCGAGATCCGCGCCTTTCCGCTGGACGACGTCGTCCGCATGGTCGAGCGCTCGGAGATCGTGGACGCCATGACCGTGGTGGCCGTGCTGCACGCGACGCGGCGGCGCTGAGCAGATCGCTCGCGCGCGCAGCGGCGATCAGCGCGGAGCGAGCACGACCGCGCCGGTCGGAGCCGGGACGCCTTCGGCCGGCTCCAGCGTGACCGAGAGCACCTTGATCGGGGCGCCCGACGCCGGCGCGGCCACCTTGAGCGTCGCGCGGCCGGCCTCGTCGGGCACGAAGATGCCGGCCGCGCGCGGCGCGTTGTCCTCCAGCGTCCACAGCGCGTAGGCCTTGCCCGGCGCCACGGGCGGAAGCTTCGTCGCCACCAGCAGGCCGCCGAGCTTGTCGGTCCACAGCAGACGCCCGGTGGCGCCGGCGGCCGCCTGGCCGCGCAGATCGACCTGGCGCGTGGCGGGATCGCGCAGCAGCTCGACGGCCGTGCGGTAGGCGTCCATCTCTTCGCGCAGGGCGGCCTCGCTGCGGGCCACGCGCTCGCGCGCGGCCGCCGTCTCGCGCGCCATCTGCCCCAGCTGCGCCTCGTAGCGCGCGGCCACGTACGCCGCGCTGAAGGCGCCAGCGGCCACCGCGGCCACCAGGATCCCGATCGCCCAGGGCAGCCAGCGCCCGCTGCCACCGCGCCCCGTCGTCGCGCGTCGCATGACCTGCTCGCGCACGCTCGGCGGCGGCAGCTCCGGCGGTCCGGCCATGGCCGCGCGCGCCAGCGCCTGCTCGGTCTGGCGCACCACCGCCGCGCAGCGGCCACACCCGGCGGCCAGGTGCTCCTGGAACTCGCGCAGGTCCTCGCCGTCCAGCGCGCGGACGGCGTGGAGCGAGGCCATCGTGTCGAACGGCTCGTGACTGACGCTCACTTCACCATCTCCCGCACGCGGTCGAGGCTGAGGCGCAGCCGCGTCTTCACGCTGCCGAGCGGCTGCTTGAGGCGCGCCGTGATCTCCGTCTGCGTGAGCCCGCCGTAGTAGGCCAGCTCCAGCGCCTGCCGCTGCGGATCCGGCAGCCGCTCGAACACGCGGCTCAGCACGCTGCGGTCGAGCGGACGCTCGGCCGGCTCCTCGCCCGACACGCGGGCGCGGCCGTTGCCGAACGGCAGCCCCGCGCCGCGCCGTCGTGCGGCGCGCATGCGCTCGATCGCGAGGTCACGGGCGCGGTTGACCAGCCACGCCTCGGCGGTGTCGCGCGCCGGGTCGAACGCCTTCGCCTGCTGCCACGACTGCCAGAACACGTCGTGCAAGCAGGCGGCGACATCGCCACTGTCGTGCAGGATGCGACGGATCAGCGGGTAGACGAGCGGGGCGTAGCGATCGTAGAAGCGGGCGAACGCATCATGGTCTCCACGCGCCATCTCTCGAATCAGGTCCGCCCCGCCTGTCGCCATCCCCCGCTTCTGAGTACCAGAGTCGCCGCGTCGTGACAAGCTGCGAACGCGTGATGCTATGCTTTCGGCCGTGAAATGGGTCCCGGACAGTCACGGCTTCGACGAGGCCTTCGACCGGACGGGCACGCCGCGGCCCCACTATCGCGCGCTCGTCAGCACGCTGGAGTCCTTCACGCAGGACGACATCGACCGGCGCGAGCGGCTGCAGCGGCTGGCGCTCGTCGACCAGGGCATCACCTTCACCGTCTATGGCGAGAAGGACGGCATCGAGCGGATCTTCCCGTTCGATTTCGTGCCGCGCATCCTGGCCGCGCGGGAGTGGGAGCGGATCGAGGCCGGCCTCGTCCAGCGCGTGACCGCGCTGAACCTGTTCATCGCCGATGTCTACCAGGGCCAGCGCTGCCTGAAGGACGGCGTCATCCCGCCCGAGCTGGTCCTCTCGCGCAGCGAGTACAAGCGCGAGCTGCTCAACGTGCTGCCGCCGCGCGGCGTCTACACGCACGTGGTCGGCACCGACGTCATCCGCAACGACAAGGGCGACTTCCTGGTCCTCGAGGACAACTGCCGCTGCCCGAGCGGCGTGTCCTACGTGCTCGAGAACCGCAACCTGCTGAACCGCGTGTTCCCCGAGTTCTTCGGCTTCTACCCGGTGCGACCCATCCGGAACTACCCGCAGATGCTGCTGGAGACGCTGCTGCACGCGGCGCCGCGCGGCACCGACAGCCCGGTGGCGGTGGTGCTCTCGCCCGGCATCTACAACTCCGCCTTCTTCGAGCATTCCTTCCTGGCGCGCGAGATGGGAGCCACGCTGGTGGAGGGCCGCGACCTCGTGGTCGAGGACAACCACGTCTTCATGCGCACCACGGGCGGCCGGCAGCGCGTGGACGTCATCTACCGGCGCATCGACGAGGACTTCCTGGACCCGATCGTCTTCCGGCGCGACAGCCTGCTCGGCGTGCCGGGCCTGCTCAACGCCTATCGCCACGGCAACGTGGCCGTCGCCAACGCGCCGGGCGCCGGTGTGGCGGACGACAAGAGCGTCTACGCGTTCATGCCGGCGCTGATCAAGTACTACCTGGATCAGGAGCCGCTGCTCGGCCAGGTGTCGACGTACGTCGGCTTCCGCAAGGACGACTTCACGTACATGCGCGAGCACGCGGCCGAGCTGGTGATCAAGACCACCGGTGACTCCGGCGGCTACGGCATGCTGATGGGGCCGTCCGCCGCGCGCAAGGACGTCGACGCCTACGTGGCCCGGATGCGCAAGAATCCCGGCAACTACGTGGCGCAGCCGCTGATCGAGCTGTCGAGTCATCCCACCTACACGGGCGGGCGCTTCGAGCCGCGGCGGATCGACCTGCGGCCGTTCATCCTCTACGGCGACAAGATCCGCGTGCTGCCTGGCGGGCTGACGCGCGTGGCGCTGCGACCCGGCTCCTACGTCGTCAACTCCTCGCAGGGTGGCGGCAGCAAGGATACCTGGGTGCTGGCGCCGCGGCGGGCCGGCTGATGCTCTCCCGCGTGGCGGACGCCATCTACTGGATGGGCCGCTACGTCGAGCGGGCGGAGAACATCACGCGGCTGCTGCTGGTCACCGAGGACTTCTCCACGGAGACGCAGGGGCTGGAGGAGACGGTGGCCCAGGCGGCGTGGAAGGACCTGCTCGCCATCCTGCCCACCGCCCAGCTCACGCGGCCGGTGTCCACGTTCGCGCCGCTGTCGCTGCCCTACCTGACGTCGTTCTTCCTCGACGGCGACAACGGCTACTCGGTGCACTTCTCGCTGCGCAAGGCGCGCGAGAACGCGCGGGCGGTGCGGGAGGCGCTGACCATCGAGGCGTTCATGTCGATCAACGAGATCTTCCACACCGTCGAGGCCGCGGCGCGCAAGGGGCTCACCGACCTGCCCGGGCTCCGCGACGCGCTGGCCTCCACCCACAAGGGCATCTTCAGCGTGATCGGCGCCATCGACTCGACCTTCACACGCGACGAGGGCTGGCACTTCCTGAAGCTCGGCGAATCGGTGGAGCGCGTCTACCGGGCCGCCTTGATTCTCCGCGCCCGCCTGCCCGCGCTGCTGGCGGCCGAGCCGCGCACCGACGTGCCGCTCTACTATTCGCAGTGGCGCAGCCTGCTGCGCAGCCTGTCGTCGCTCGAGAACTACCGGCGGGCCCACGGCCCGCGTCTGGAGCCGGACCTGGTGGTCGCGTTCCTGTTCTTCGACGCGCAGTCACCGCGCGCGCTGCGCGCGGGCACGGCGGCCATCAAGGCCTGCCTGGAGCGCATCGCCGGCGGCGCCGACCTCACGCCGGCCGCCCGCGTGATCGGCAAGCTGTACGCCGACCTCTGCTACGCCGACGCCGCCTCCGTCCGCCGCGCGGAGTCGCCGGCGGTCCTGGACGCCGTCATCGACGCGCTGACGCGCGCCCACGAGGCGCTCACCGCGCAGTACTTCGTGACCTGAGATGCTGCTCTCGGTCGAGCACAAGTTCGCGTTCGAGTACGACGGCTACATCAGCGAGTCGTTCCTCGAGCTGCGCGTGCAGCCCAAGAGCACGCCGCACCAGACGGTGCTCTCGTTCGGCCTCGCGGTCGGCCCGCCCACGCGCGTCTTCCGCTACGCGGACTGGAACGACAACGTCGCCCACCACTTCACCATCACCCGCTTCCACAACCGCGTGGCGGTGGCCGCGCAGTCCACGGTGGAGACGCGCGCGCCGTCGCCGTCCATCGCGTCGCTCCGCGATCCGGTGGCGCCGGTCGATCTGCCCTACCCGCTGCTCGATTTTCTCGAGCTCGCGGGGCCCGTGCGCGCAACGCCGGCGCTGCGCGCCGCCCACCGCGCGATGGCGCCCGCGCGCGCCGCCACGCTCGGCGATCACGTGCAGGCGCTCGGCGACGCCATCCAGGGTCGCTTCGAGTACCAGAAGGACGTGACCAAGTACGACTCCACGACCGAGGACTTCCTGAGGATCGGCGCCGGCGTGTGCCAGGACTTCGCTCACCTGATGCTCGGGCTCCTGCGGCTCTCCGGCGTCCCCTGCCGCTACGTGAGCGGCTACCTGCACGTGGAGCGCAAGCGCCGCGAGCCCTCCCAGAGCCACGCCTGGGTGGAGTTCTACGCGCCCTCGGCCGGCTGGATCCCGTTCGATCCCACGCACAACCGGGCCCCCGACGAGCACTACGTCGTCGTCGGCCACGGCCGCCACTACGACGACGTCCCGCCGAACAAGGGCATCTACCGCGGCGTGGCGCGCGAGACGCTCCGCGCGGAGGTCCACACGCAGACGACGTCGGCGAGGGCCATCCCGCGGCTCACCGAGGACGTCACGCCCATCGAGGTGCAGACGTTCGCCGCGGCGCCGCAGCGCCGGCCGGAGGTGGTGATGACCGGTTCGACGGACGAGCAGAGCCAGCAGCAGCAACAGCAGTAGCCGGCGAGCCGTGAGCAACCTCTTCGCCGACCTGCCCGAGCGCCTGCCCGCCGAGCAGATCGACGTGCTCGCGCGCGGCCCTCACGTGCGCATCGAGCGCATCGTCTCCACGGGGCACGTCACGCCGCCCGGCGAGTGGTACGACCAGGCGACGGATGAGTGGGTCGTCGTGCTACGCGGCCGCGCGCGGCTGCGGATCGACGGCGAGCCCGAGCCGCGTGATCTGTGGCCCGGCGATCACCTGCTGCTGCCGGCGCATCGCCGGCATCGCGTCGAGTGGACGGACGATGCCGGGCCGACCGTCTGGCTCGCGGTGCACTGGGCGTAATTTTTCCGGTGGCCGCGGAGCCCTTCGACGTCGATCCGATCCGCGTCTTTCGGGCGGTCGCGGCGCGAGCTATGCTGGGTGATCTCGATTCCGACCGGGGTGGTGATGCGGGCTCTCGCACTCGTCCTTGCCGTCATCCTGACGCTCGTCTCGGCCTCACCGCTCACGGTGGCGGCGCAAGAGGCTCGCACCTATCGCGTAGGTGTCGTCCTGCAGGGCGGCACGTACGCCGCTGCCGTCGACGGGTTTCGCGACGGGCTCAAGGAGCTGGGTCTCGAGGAAGGAAAGCAGATCCGTCTCCATGTGCATGATGCCAAGGGCGATCTGAAGGCAGTCGAGGCGGCCGCGCGGAGTCTCGAAGCAGAAAAGGTCGATCTGATCTACGCGGTGGCGACGTCCGTGGCCGTCGTCGTGAAGCGGGTAACGAAGCGCGTGCCGATCGTGTTCTACGCGGGGACCGACCCGGTGGCATCTGGGCTCGTCCGCAGCTTGCGAAGCCCCGGGGAGCGACTCACGGGCATCTACAGCCAGTTTGCCGACCTCGGAGCGAAGCGGCTCGAGATCCTGAAAGCAATGGTTCCGACCGTTCGCCGGGTGGTGACCTTCTACAGCCCTTACAACCCCGTGCTCGAGCAGAACATGAAGGTCGCGCGGGACGCAGCCCGTCGGCTCGACGTCGAGCTGGTTGAACGGCAAGTGGCCTCCGCGGAGGAGCTGCGGGCGAGCCTGCGCGGCCTCCGGCCAGGCGACGCCGAGGCCCTTCTGGTGATCGACGCGATGATGGGCAGTCAAGCCGCGCTGATCATCGACATCGCGCGGGCGAAGCGGCTGCCGACCATATTCCAGGATGAGGAGACAGTCGCCAAGGGCGCGCTGGCCAGCTACGGCGCGAGCTACTACGAAGCCGGCCGGCTCGCGGCCAAGCAGGTCCACCGCGTTCTGTCGGGTGCCAGCCCCGGAGATCTGCCGGTCGAGCAGATCGACAGACTTCGCTTCGTCATCAACCTCAAGACCGCTCAGGCGCTCGGCCTCACGATCCCGCCGTCGGTGCTCGCGCGGGCCGACGCCATCATCGAGTAGCCGACCGGAGCGGCGTTACTTCTTCAACACCGCCGCGAAGAACTTCGAGGCCTCGGCCTTGGCTTCCTCGTTCGCCTTGGCGTCGTACCGCAGCGGCAGGTTGAACTTCTTGCCGAGCTCGGTCGCCTCGGGGTTGGTGAAGGCGTGCACCGCGCCGGGATACTCGATGACCTTGTAGTCGGCCTTCGCCTCGTCCAGCTGGCTCTTCAACGTCGCGTACTGTTCCTTCTTCACGAACGGATCGTCGGCGCCGTTGAGGATGAGGATCTTCGCCTTCACCGTCCCCGGCGCGGGCGCCGGCGTGTTCAGGCCCAGCGAGGCGTGGAAGCCGGCGACGCCGGCAAGGTCGGCGCCGGCGCGCGCCATGTTGAGCACCACTGCGCCGCCGAAGCAGTACCCGACCGCGCCGATGCGGGCCGGATCGACGCTCGGGTGCCTGGTGAGCTGCGCACGCGCAGCGTTGAACCGCGATTCCATCGTCTGCGGGTTCTTCATGACCGAGCTCGAGAGCGCACCGGCGTCCTTGGGATTGTCGGCCGTCCTGGCGTCGCCGTACATGTCGGCGATGAACGCGGTGTAGCCCTGCCGCGCAAAGTCGCGCGCCTCGTTGTGGATGTGCTGGGTGATGCCCCACCACTCGTGCACGAGCACGAGGCCCGGGTGCTTGCCCTTCGCGGCGTCGTCGTACACGACGAAGCCTTTCATGGTGGTGTCGCCGTCCTTGTACGTGACCGGCTCTTCCTTGATGTCGGCCAGGGCCGGGGTCGTGAGCGAGAACGTGAGCAGCACGCCTAGCAGCCACGTCTTCATGCGGTCACCTGTCTTCGAGCGGGATCGTGATGCATCGGCAGCAGTCTACTGTCATTTGTCATTCACCGCGCGGCACCACCGGCCGCGCCGACTCCTTCTCGAGGATCTCGACCGGCTTCGGCAGCATGACGAGGATCGTGCCGCCGGATTCGCTCGACACCGCGTGAACGCCATCCGGCTCGGTGTAGACGTAGTCGCCTTTGCCGAAATGCTGCCCGCCGATGCGGACCTCGCCCTCGACCACGAACACTTCCTCTCCGGCCGGGTGACGATGGGCCGGGAACGCGCCCCCAGACTCGAATCGCAGGAGCACCGTGATCCCGCCCGTCTTCTCGTCCCGGCGCAGCGTCTTGTATGACACGCCGGTTCCCAGCTTCGACGTGCGCCACTCGTGATTGAAATCGGCCATGGCTGTCTCCCTCTCGATGATGAGCTCGAATACATCACCGCCTATTGGGACGCGGCCCGCCGGACCACGCGGCGTGCCTTCAGCTCCCAGCGCGGCAGCGTGCTCGCGGGCACGCACGCGACGTCGAGCCGCAGCCCGAGGCTCGCGCGAAACGCCTCCTGCAGCGCATCGCGCAGCGCCTGCGCGTCGCTGGCCGCCTCGATCAGCACGCGCGCCTCGTCCAGCTCACCGTCGCGGAAGACCTCCACCTGGAACTCGGCCACCGTCGGGAAGCGACGCACGATGCCCTCGATGGCCGAGGGAAAGACGTTCACGCCGCGGATGATCAGCATGTCGTCGAGCCGACCGAGGATGCCGCCCTCGAGCCGCATGAGCGTCCGTCCGCAGCCGCAGGGCGACGTTGCGAGGCGCACGCGGTCGCCGGTGCGGTAGCGGACAACCGGCGAGCCCGTGCGCCCGAGGTTGGTGAGCACCAGCTCGCCCTCCCGCGCCGGCGCCAGCGTCTCCGGATCAAGCACCTCGGCGATGAACTCGGCCTCGTTGACGTGCAGTCCCGCCTGCTCCGCGCACTCGTAGCCGTAGGCGCCGACCTCCGTCATGCCGGCGTGATCGAAGGCGCGCGCGCCCCAGCCGGCCTCGATGCGCGCGCGCACGGCCGGAATGCCGGCGCCCGGCTCGCCGGCGTGCACGGTGGTACGCACGCCCAGCTTCGTGAGATCGATGGCGCGCTCGCGCGCGGTCTCGACCAGGTGCAGCGCGTAGGACGGCGTGCACACGAGCGCGGTCGCGCCGAGCGACTGCATGGCCGCCAGCCGCGTGAGCGAGTCAGCACCGCCGCCGGGAATGGCGAGCGCGCCGAGCGCGCGCGCGCCCTCGAAGCCCGCCCAGAAGCCGATGAAGAGGCCGAACGAGAACGGAAAGTACACGCGATCGCCTGGCCCGAGGCCCGCGCCGGCCAGCACGAACCGCCAGCAGTGCGCCCACCAGTCCCACGACGCCTGCGTCTCCAGCCAGCGAATCGGCTGGCCGCTCGTGCCCGACGTCTGGTGCACGCGCACGTAGCGCGCGAGCGGGTACGTGAGGTTCGAGCCGAACGGCGGGTGCGCGGCCTGGTCGTCTACCAGCTCGGTCTTGCGCGTGAGCGGCAGGCGGCGGAAGTCGTCCCAGCCGCGCAGATCGTCCGGATGCTCCAGGCCGGCTGCGCGCCACTTCGCCGTCCAGAACGGGTTCGGCCCGAACACTTCCTGCGCCAGCGCGCGAAACCGGTCCCACCGGTGACTGCGCAGCCGCTCCGGCGGCGCGCACTCGACGGCGCGATCGAGCACGCTCACGCGCGCAGCTTGAAGCGCTGGATCTTGCCGGTGGCGGTCTTCGGCAGCTCGCCGACGAACTCGATCCAGCGCGGATACTTGTACGGGGCGATCTTGTCCTTGACGAAGGTCTTCAGCTCATCCGCGAGCCCGGTACCGGCCCCGGCCGCGTCCTTGAGGACGACGAAGGCCTTCGGCTTCACGAGCCGATCGGTGTCCTCATGGCCGACCACGGCCGCCTCCAGCACGGCCGGATGCCGCACGAGCGTGTTCTCCACCTCGACCGGCGAGACCCAGATGCCGCCCACCTTCAGCATGTCGTCGGCGCGGCCGGCGTACCAGAAATAGCCGTCCGCGTCCTGGTAGTACTTGTCGCCGGTCTGGATCCAGTGGCCGTAGAGCGTGTCCTTCGTCTTCTCGTGCTTGTTCCAGTAGTACGCCATGATCGAGTCGCCCTTGACGCGCAGGTTGCCGATGTCGCCCTGCTTCACCGGCTGTCCCGCGTCATCGACGATCACGGCCTCGTATCCCGGAACCGGCAGGCCGGTTGCGCCGGGCCGCGCGGCGCCGGGGCGATTGGAGAGGAAGATGTGCAAGATCTCGGTGGTGCCGATGCCGTCGATGATCTCGACGCCGAAGCGCTCCTTCCAGCGCGCATAGATCTCGTCGGGCAGCGCCTCGCCCGCCGACACGCAGAGCCGCAGCGAGGAGAGATCCCAGCGGCGCTCGGCTTCCTTGGCAGCCAGCATGCCGGCGTAGAGCGTCGGCACGCCGAAGAAGATCGTGGGCCGATGGCGCGTGAGGATCTCGAAGACGGCCTCCGGCGTCGGCCGGTGCGGATAGAGCACGCTCTCGGCGCCGGCGCCCATCGGGAAGTAGCCGGCGTTGCCGAGTCCGTAGGCGAAGAACAGCTTCGCCGCGGAGAAGACGCGATCGGACGGCGTGAGCCGCAGGACCTGCTCGGCGTACGTCTCCTGGCACACGACCATGTCGTGATGCAGGTGCACCGCGCCCTTCGGGCGGCCCGTCGAGCCGGAGGAGTACAGCCAGAACGCGGCGTCGTCCCTGGACGTCGCCGCCGCCTCCAGCCGCGGCGACGCCTTCGCGATCGCCTCCTCGTAAGACCGGTGCGGGCCGGCGGGGCCACCCGCGACCAGCACGTGACGCAGGTGCGTCGCCTGGCCGAGCACCGGGCCCGCTTCGGCGAGCAGCGGCGCCGAGATGACGGCCGCCTTCGCGCGGCTGTCCTGCAGGAAGTAGAGGTAGTCGTCCGCGCGCATGAGCGTGTTGACCGGGATCGGGACGGCGCCGATCTTGATGGCGCCCCAGAAGGCGCCGAGGAACTCCGGCGCATCCAGGCAGAGCACCAGCACGCGGTCCTCCAGCCCGATGCCGAGCTCGCGCAGCGCGTTGCCGGTGCGGTTGGTGAGGTCCAGAAGGTCCCCATAGGTGAGCACGCGGTCCTCGTAGTGGAACGCGGGTCTGGTGGCCCGTCCTTCCGCGACGTTGCGATCGACGAACCACGTCGCGACGTTGAACTGCGCGGGCAGCGTCTCCCACGTGCTCATCCGGCTCTCCTCACTGGCACCCGCCTTGCTCCACGTGTCTTGTCAGGAGGTGCGGTATGAAATCCCTGCTGATTGGCCTGCTCGGCGTGGCCGTCCTCGCCGCGCCTGTCACCGATACGTTCGCGCAGCCTGGCGGCAGCCCGGGCGGCTCCGACACCCGCCCCGCGAATCCGGCCGGGAATGCGGCCGACACGTCGACTCCCACGCGTCCGGACGCCAAAGCCGACGCGGCGCCGACGACCACGCGGCCCGAGACCAACGCCACCGGCCCGGCCGTCGCCACGCCGCCCTCGGGCAGCGCGACCGGTAGCGTCAGCGGCAGCGTGAAGACCGAGGACCGCCGCGACGACGGGGCGTCCGCGCTTCCGCGCTCGAGTGTCAGCGAGCGCACGACGATCTTCGGGCTGAGCCCGACCGCGGCCGTGCTCATCGCGGCCGCGCTGCTGCTCGTCGTCATTCTCGCCATCGTCGCCATGACCCGCTCGAACGGCGACTACATCGACAACCGTCGGATGTAGGCCGGGCAGGGCGCCGGCGCAGCGCGGTTTCTCCCGAGCGGCGCGCGCCGGCGTCTCGTCGGCTCACCCCATCAGCTTGACGTACTGGAACTCCACCGGCTGCCCGTTGATCCCACGCGCCGGCGGCGCGATCCAGCTCGCGAACGTGCCGGGCTCGGTGACCGGCTTCATGAGGCTCGCGACGTAGACGTCGTCCTCCGCGCTCGGCAGCCACCCGCCCTTCTTGGCGTCCCACTCCGCCTCGCTCAGCAGGCGGCCGTCGGGCGACACGCGCGTCTCGGCGAAGCTGCCGATGGCGCGGTGGAAGCCGCGATGCGGCAGCGTGAGCGTCACGTCGATCCCGTGCTCCTTGATGATGCGGTTCCAGCGATCGACGCCGCGCTGGCAATCCGCGATGTAGTCGTCGCGCAGACGCTCGTTCAGGGCCGGCAGCGCCGGCTCGTCGCGGGTGACGATGCGCTCGCCGTCGAGGCAGGTCACCCGATAGGTGGCGCCCTTGAGCAGGTGGTCGTCGTTCTTCTTGGTCTCCTCGAAGCGACCCTTCAGGCCCATCGTGTAGAAGTTCGCGGCGTTCGTCGAGATCTCCGAGCCGAAGAGGTCCAGCGAGACCGAGAAGTGAAAGTTCAGATATTTCTGGATCGTCGGCAGGTCGATGGCGCCGTGACGGCGAACGTCCTCGGTCTTGTGCTCGCGCATCACCTCGCACGTCTTCCGCACGATCCGGCCGATGCCGGCCTCGCCCACGAACATGTGGTGCGCTTCCTCGGTGAGCATGAAGCGGCACGTGCGCGAGAGCGGGTCGAAGCCGCTCTCGGCCAGGCTCGCCAGCTGATACTTGCCGTCGCGGTCGGTGAAGAAGCAGAACATGAAGTACGAGAGCCAGTGCGGCGTGCGCTCGTTGAAGGCGCCCAGGATGCGCGGCCGGTCGCGGTCGCCGGAGCGGCGCTGCAGCAGCGCCTCCGCTTCCTCGCGCCCGTCGCGGCCGAAGTAGGCCTGCAGCAGGTACACCATCGCCCACAGGTGCCGGCCTTCCTCCACGTTGATCTGGAAGAGGTTGCGGAGGTCGTAGAGCGACGGGCACGTGCGGCCGAGATGGCGCTGCTGCTCGACCGACGCGGGCTCGGTGTCGCCCTGGGTGACGATGAGCCGCCGCAGCGTGCCGCGGTACTCGCCGGGCACGTCTTGCCAGGCCGGCTCGTCCTTGTGCTCGCCGAAGGCGATCGTGCGATTCGGCTCCGCCTCGGCCAGGAAGATACCCCAGCGGTAGTCCGGCATCTTCACCCAGTCGAACTGCGCCCATCCCTGCGCGTCCACGCTCACCGCGGTGCGCAGGTAGACGTCGAGCGCCTGGAAGCCCTCGGGGCCCATGTCCTTCCACCACTCGAGGAACTTCGGCTGCCAGTCCTCCAGCGCGCGCTGCAGCCGGCGGTTCTCCGTGAGGTTGACGTTGTTCGGAATCCGCTCCAGGTAGTCGATCGCCATCACACTCTCCTGCGGTCGAAGTCGCTGCGCTCGCCGGTGCCGTAGAGCTGGAGCGCGCCCTTCGGCCCCACCGCGTTCGGGCGCTGGAAGATCCAGTTCTGCCAGGCCGTGAGCCGGCCGAAGATCTTGGTCTCGAGCGTCTCCGGGCCGCCGAATCGCAGCGAGGCCTCCATGCCGGTGAGCGCATCCGGCGAGAACGCCGCGCGCTCCTCGAGGGCCAGCCGCACCTCGTCCTCCCAGTCGATGTCGTCGGGCGCGAACGTGACCAGTCCGGCCTCCGCGGCCGCGGCCGCCTCGAGCTCCTGGCCCATGCGCCCCTTGAGATCGTCGACCCGCCCGGGCTCGCCGAGGAACCGGCTGGCGAGGCGCGTGAGGCCGTTGATCATCGGATAGAGTCCGAAGTTCGCGCCGGTGAGCTTCACCGTCGCCGCCGGCCGCGCGTCGTCCGGCAGCGTGCCGTCGAGCATGTACGAGCGGTCCGCCGCCAGCGCCAGCTCGAGCAGCGTGCCCGTGAAGCAGGAGCCCGGCTCGATGAGCGCGAAGACCGAGCGCGACGAGACGTCGAGCCGTTTCAGCGTCCGCTTGAGATAGAGCCGCACCTCGCGCACGAGCCAGTCGGCGCCGTGATCGAGCAGCAGCCGGTCGTACGCCTCCACCAGCTCCGGCGAGCCCTGCGTGCGGAGCACCCACAGCCCGATCTGCTCCTCGTTGGTGCGCAGGTGGAGGATCAGATCGTCGAGCTCGCGCGCCAGCGCCAGCGGCCAGAACGCAGCACCGGCGGCGGCGACGCCGGCCGGGTCGGCGGGCGGCAGCGCCGTCGGACCGGCGACGGTGATGTCGGCCAGGCCGCGCGCGCGATCCACCGTGCACGTCACGTGGTCGTACGCGATCCGGTCGCCGTCGAGCGTGCGGCGGAGCGGCGTGAGCGTGATGCCTCTCGCCTGGCGCGGCCGGTCGGTCTTCGCGGCCAGCGCGCGCGCCCGCTCCTTCACCGCCTCCGCCAGCCGCGAGCGCGGGACCACCTCGTCCACCAGCCCCCACTCCACCGCGCGCTTGCCCTTGACGCCTTCCTCGGTGGTGCAGAAGAAGTCCGCGCGGTCGCGCCGCACGCGCCGCTTGTCGACCAGCCGGGTGAGCCCGCCCGTGCCCGGTAGCACGGCGAGCAGCGGAACCTCGGGCAGCGAGACGGCCGTGTTGCCGTCGTCGGCCATGACGATCCACTCGGTGGCCAGCGCCAGCTCGTAGCCCCCGCCCGCGCACGGCCCGTTGACCATCGTGAGATAGACCTGCTTCGACTCCGCCGAGGCCTCTTCCATCGCGTTGCGGGTCTCGTTCGTGAACTTGCAGAAGTTGACCTTCCAGCCGTGGCTGGACTGGCCGAGCATCCGGATGTTGGCGCCGGCGCAGAAGATGCGCTCCTTGCCGGAGGTCAGGATCACGGCGCCGACCTCGGGGTGCTCGAAGCGCAGCCGCTGGATCGCGTCGTAGAGCTCGATGTCGACGCCGAGGTCGTAGGAGTTCAGCTTCAGCTCGTAGCCGGGACGCAAGCCCGCGTCCTCCTGCACGTCCATGGCCAGCGTGGCCACCGGCCCGTCGAAGCTCAGCTTCCAGTGCCGGTAGCGCGCGGGCTCGGTGCGGAAGTCGACGATCGTGTCAGTCATGACCTATCCCAGGATGACCCAGAGGACCCGGGCCGTCTTCGTTCCAAGATTTTCCCACCCGTGCGGCGCGCCGCCGTCGAGCAGCGCGCTGTCGCCGGACTCCAGCGTCTGGCGCTCGCCGTTGTAGTGCAGCGCTACCTTGCCGTCGAGCACGTAGAACAGCTTCATCTGGCCGGGCTTGATGACGACCTTGTCCGTCGTGATCCCGCGCGACCGGCCGTGAAGCGTGGAGACCACCGCGCGGATCTTGCCCTCGAACAGTCCGGCGCCGAGCACGGCCCACCGCTCGGACGAGCCGTCGAACGACACCACCGGGTAGTCCTTCTTGCGGCTCACGTGGATGCGCCCGGCCGGCTGGCCGTCGAACAGCGCGGCGATCGACACGGACAGTGCGGCGGCGATCTTGCCGAGCGTGTGCAGCGACGGCGTGAGCCGCCCGGACTCGATCTGCGACACCATGCTGGGCGTGAGGTCCGCCTTCTCCGCGAGCTGGCGCTGCTGCAGCTCGCGCTCGAGCCGCAGCGCCTTGATCCGCTCGCCGAGCGTCGGCATCGCTACGCGCCCGCCTCGTACGACGACGGTCCGGCGTCGAGGCCGGCCAGCCGCGCCAGCGCGCGCGCGACGTACACGCGCGTGACCTTCTTGCGGTACGGATGCGTGAAGTCGGTGTTGTCGAGCGGCTTCGACGGCCCGGCCGCCAGCTCGGCGACGCGCGTGATCGTCTCCGACGTCAGCCGCTGGCCCACGAGCGCGGCGGCGGCGGCCGTCGCCTCGCGCGGCTGCGAGGCGACCGCGCCGAGCACGATGCGCGCCTCGCGAACGATGTCGCCCTCGCGGCGGACGGCCGCGGCCACGCCGAGCACGGGAAAGTCGAACGAGCCGCGCCGGCGCAGCTTGAGATAGACCGACGCCCAGCCGTCGTCCGGCGGCAGCGCGATCTCCGTGAGGATCTCGTCGGGGCGCTTGGCCAGGTACTCGATCCCGTCGTCTCGGAAGAGCGCGGCCACGGGCAGCGTCCGCTCGCCGCCGGGACCAACGAGCCGCGCCGTCGCGCCGAGCGCCCAGAGCACCGGCGCGGTGTCGGAGGACGAGACCGCCCAGCAGCGCGAGCTGCCGGGCGCGACCAGGCAGATGTCGCCGTCCTTCTTCATGCAGAAGCCGATCGCCTTCCGCCAGTCGTACGTCTGGTTATAGTAGTTGCAGCGCGTGTCCACGCAGACGTTGCCACCGAGCGTGCCCATGTTGCGCAGCTGCGGCGACGACACGAGCCCGGCCGCCGTCGCCAGCGCGGGATACCGCCGCGCGACCGCGGGATGCGTGGCCACCTGCGTCAGCGTCGTCCCCGAGCCGATCGTCGCGCCCCCGCCCGAGGCGCGCACGCCGCGCAGCTCGCGGATCCCGCGCAAGCCGACCAGCGCCTTCGGCTCGAACTGGCGCCGTTTCAGGTTGGGATAGAGATCGGTACCGCCGGCCACGAGCATCGCGTCCGGGCCACGATCGCTCATGAACTTCACGGCATCGCTCACCGTGCGCGGCTTCAGGTACTCGAATGCCGGGAGCCGGATCATCGTAGCGATGGCCCTGGTGTCGCCTCGAGCCGTGGGTGGCCTGTTTCAGGCAGTTCCCGGCTCCGGATCGCGCGACAACGGTTCACGTTCATCGTGGTGTCTCCTCCGCGAACGGCCGCACGGCGATCGCTTCCGCGGGCTGGCCGAACGCGGAGTCGACGACGAGCGGCTCCTTGAACGTGAACAGCGGCAGCTTGTCCGGGCCGATGCGCGCGGGCTTGCCCTGGCGCTTCAGCTCGAGGCCCTTGACGATCTTGTCGGGCGTGATCGGCACCTCGTCGATGCGCACGCCGACCGCCTGGTAGATCGCGTTCGCGATGGCGGGGATGACCGGCAGCAGCGGCCCCTGGCCGGCTTCCTTGGCGCCGAACGGCCCCTCGGGATCGTCGGTCTCGACCAGGTACGTATGGATCTCCGGCGTCTCGAGCGTGGTGGGGCTCTTGTAGTCGAGCATCGACGGCGTCTTGTGCAGGTGCTTGCGGAACACCTGCTCCTCCATGAGCGCCTCGCCGATGCCCATGTAGATCGAGCCCTCCACCTGGCCCTCGACGAGCAGCGGGTTCAGCGCGCGGCCAATGTCGTGCGCGATCCACACGTCGTCGAGCACCACCGTGCCCGTGTCCTCGTCGACGGTCAGCTCCACGACACACGCCGAGTACGAGTAACACGGCGACGGCCCCACGCCGCCGCCCTTGTACTTGCCGGCGCGCTTGGGCGGCGCATAGGAGCCGGGAAACGCGAGCACGCCGTGCATGGCCTCGCCGAGCTCCACCGCCTGCGCAAACGTCAGCGCCTTGTCCCAGTCGTCGGCCACGCCGATCTTGCGCTCGCGCGCCACCAGGGCGGAGGCGTCCACGCCCAGCTTGGCCGCCACCGCCTTGAACACGGCCGCCTTGAGCCGCTCGCCCGCCTGGATGGCCGCCTGCCCGCACATGAGCGTGACGCGCGAGGAGTACGAGCCGAGATCGACCGGCGTGAGACTCGTGTCGGCCGGGTGCACGTGCACGTCCTTGGGCTCGATCCCGAGCACTTCCGCCACCAGATACGCGAGGATCGAGTCGGAGCCCTGGCCGATGTCGGTGGCGCCGCACAGGATCGTCACGCCGCCGCTGCGGTCAGCGCGCACGACCACGCCCGAGTGCGGCATGTTGTTCCAGTAGATCGCGGTGCCGGCGCCGGTCATGTACGCCGAGCACGCGATGCCGACGCCCTTCCGGAGTCGCGGCTGCCAGAGGGGCTTGGGCGTCTGCGCGGCGGCGGCCGCCTGGTAGCGCGGGCGCTTGTCGCGCCAGCCCGAGGCCTCCACCACTTTGTCGATGCACTCTTCGAGCCCGATCGTCGTCACCGTGAGGTGGTTGGCCGTCTTGGTGAACGGCTCGGCCACGATGCGACGGCGCATGTCGGCCGGGTCGAGACCGAGCTGCTCGGCCGCCTTGTCGAGCTGGCATTCGAGCGCGAAGCGCGGCTGCGGCGTGCCATGGCCACGCTTGGGCCCGCACGGCGGCCTGTTGGTGAACACGCGGGCGCCCTCGAACTTGTACACCGGCATCTTGTAGGTCACCGGGTTGATCACGCCCGTGTAGAAGGTGGACGCCACCCCGTAGGAGCCGTACGCGCCACCGTCCAGCCACGTCCGCAGATGACAGCCCGTGATGTCGCCCTGCTTCGTGAAGCCCGTCTTGATCCACATCAGCACGGGATGGCGGCCGCGATGGATGTAGAACACCTCCTCGCGCGTGCACGCGATCTTCACCGGCCGCCCGGTGAGCTGCGAGAGCTTGCAGGCGGCGATCTCGTGCGCGAACGGGTCCAGCTTGCCGCCGAACCCGCCGCCGACGGGCGCGGCCACCACGCGGATGTGGGCGGCGGGCACGTCGAGGATCTTGGCGAGCAGGCGGTGCACGTAGTGGGGCGTCTGCGTCGACGACCAGAGCGTGAGCTTGCCGTCGGCCATCCAGTGCGCGACGGCGGCGTGCTGCTCCATCGGCAGGTGCGTGTTGCCCTCGAAGTGGAAGACGTCCTCGCGCACCAGGTCGGCCCGCGCGAACGCGGCCTCCACGTCACCGAACTGCAGCGCCACGTTCTTGTGGACGTTGGGCCCGTCGCCGTACTCGTGGATGCGGATCTCGGGGTGCGCGAGCGAGTCCTGGATGGACATGAGCGCGGGCAGCGGCTCGTACTCGACCTCGATCAGCCGGCACGCGCGCTCCGCCGTCTCCTCGTCCACGGCCGCCACCGCCGCGATGGCGTCGCCCACCATCCGGACTTTCTCCGTGCAGAGCGCTTCCTCGTCCTGGGACACCGGCAGGATCCCGAACTTCACGCGCGGCAGGTCGGCGCCGGTGATGACGGCATAGACGCCGGGCAGCGCCCGTGCGCGGCTCGTGTCGATGCAGGCGATGCGCGCGTGCGCGTGCGCGCTGCGCAGCAGCCGGCCGTGCGCCAGGCGCGGCAGCGCCAGGTCGTCGGCGTAGCGCGTCTCGCCGGTCACCTTGCCCCAGGCGTCGATCTTCGGCAGCGGCTGTCCGACGACGCTGAACCGGTTCTTGCTCATCGCGCGGCTCCCTCCACCGCCGGCCGCCGCAACCGCAGCGCCGCCAGCTCGACCGCGTCCAGGATCTTGGTGTAGCCGGTGCAGCGACACAGGTTGCCGGCCAGCGCCTCCTTGATCTGCTGGCGAGTCGGCGCCGGCGTCGTCTCCAGCAGCGAGCGTGCCGTCAGCAGAATGCCCGGCGTGCAGTAGCCGCACTGCGCGGCCCCCAGCTCGGCGAAGGCTTGCTGCAGCGGGTGCAGCCGCCCACCCTCGGCCAGACCTTCCACGGTGGTGATCGCCGCGCCTTCGAGCTCCGCCGGCAGCGCCAGGCACGAGAGCACGGGCTCACCGTCCACGAGAACGGTGCACGTCCCGCACTCGCCCAGCTCGCAGCCGTGCTTGGTCCCGGTGAGGTCGAGATCCTCGCGGAGCACCTCGAGCAGCGTCTTGTGCACGGGGACGAGCAGCTCGTGCGGCTCGGCGTTGACGGTCAGGGTGACGTGGGTCTTCATCGGCACTGAATCTGACTTCGAAAATACTGAACCGGTGACCCCTCGTCAAGGCTTCCCGCGGCGGCTGACGGCCATGCGATTGCATGCTGCGGGTCCGGCGAATTTTGGAGGTGCCGCGTGGCGTACATCATCGCGTGGATCCTGGGGCCCCCCGTGTGCCTCGTCGTGCTCTTCCTCCTTCTCTACGGCGGCTGACTGTCTGTCCTCCACGCGACGTCATGGCGGGCAGCGCCGGGCGGGCCGCCGCCGTTCGACGTAGAATCGCGCATGCCCTACGCCCGGACGGACGACCGCGTCAGGATCTACTACGAGGAGCACGGCCCCAGCGAGGCGGGCGCCACCGGCGCGCCGCTCGTGCTGGCCTACGGCATCGGCGGCAATGCCGATCTCTGGGACGTCAACGTCCCGGCCCTGGCCGCGCGACGTCGTGTGGTGCTCTGGGAGCCACGCGGCCACGCGCGCTCGGACAGTCCCGAGGATCCCGCGCGGTATTCGTTCGCGCGCTGGACGCTCGATCTCAAGACCGTGCTCGATCACCTCGGGCTGCGGACGGCCCACGTCGGCGGCCTGTCGCTCGGCGCCGGCATCGCCACGCGCTTCACGCTCGCCTATCCCCGGCGCGTCCGCTCGCTGCTCGTCACCAACTCGTCGTCCGCGGTCGGGCTGCCGCTCTCCGTGGAGAACCTCGTCATGCGCGCGCGGTCGATCGAGGTCACCCTCAGCAAGGGCATGGATGCCATGGCGGAGTTCTCGATGTCCGCCAATCCGAACGTGGCCAACCGGCTCGCCATCGACCCGTCGTCCAAGGACGAGTTCTATGCGTATTACCGGCGGCTCACGCCGATCGGCTACGCCAACTCGCTGCGGGCGCTGCTGGCCATGGACTACATCACCGAGCGGCTGCGCGAGATCAAGGTCCCCGTGCTGCTCATCGGCGGCGATCGCGATCCTTCACTGGGCCCCATGCGCGTCATGCACAAGAAGGTTCGCGGCTCCAAGCTGATCGTGCTGTCACCGGCCAGCCACTTCGCCAACCGCGATCAGCCGGAGGCGTGGAACCGCGCGGCGGTGGAGTTTCTCGACCGCCGCGATGGCGTTTCCCGACGCCGCCCGCGAGGCACCTAGCGGCCGCCGGTGTCCGCGAGCGGGATCGGGTACTCCCTGACACGACTTTCGGTCGTCACGACGGCCACGGAGGGCCTGCTGGCCGCTGCGTCCGTGCTCTCCACGGCGTACGTCGTGCGCCGGCTCGGCACCGAGCAGTACGGGATCATCGCGCTGGTGACCGTGCTCGCCGGACAGTTCTCGCTGCTCCAGCTCGGCGCGGCGCCGGCCGCGATGCGGCGCCTCGCGGCGTGTCGGGCTCGCGGCGACATGAACGCGTATGCCGCCACCCGTCGTGCGGCGATGGGCTACGGGCTGGCAACGTCGCTGCTCGCGATGGCCGCGGCCGCGCTCACCGTCCGGTGGGCGTTCGGCGGCGGCCTCCACGTGTCGAGCGCGACGGCGGCGCTCGCGGACGCCGCCGTGGTGCCGGCGATCATCGTCCTCGGATTGCAGCCGCTCGCACGTGCCGTCGGCGGCATCCTGCAGGGACAGGAACGGCTCGTCGCTCTGGTGGCCGTCCGCCTGCTGCAGGGACTCGGCAGCATCGGGGCCATGGTGTTAGCCGTGATGCTCGGGGGCAGCGCGGCCGTGGTGCTGTGGACCTCCGCCGCGACCGGGGTTGTCGCCGTCCTGCTATCCGTCCGCGCCGCGCGCGTGCCCGACGCCCCTCGAGTGCGCTGGCGCGACGTCTGGTCCGCGCTCCGGGCTCTCACCGCACTCGGCCTCCCGTTCGCCGCCGTTGCCGTGCTGAGCGGGATGCTGGTCGATGTCGAGAAGCTCGCCATCGCGCTCACTCGCTCGGTGGAGGACTTCACCTATTACACGGTGCCGTTCGGCGCCATCCTCCGCCTCAGTACGCTCGCCAGTGCCTTTGGCGTGCTGCTCTCGCCCCGGCTCGCGCGCCTCGCCGAGGCCGGGGAGGTCGACGGCGCGCGCGCCCTGACCCGGCAGGCCACCGGCGTGTCGCTGACCGCACTCACGATCGCGGTCGTCCCTATGCTGGCCGTGACGCGCGAGCTGCTGACCGTATGGGTGGGAGCTGACTTTGCCGCGCGCGCGACGCTGCCGACCCGGATCTTGCTCGTGGCGCTGCTGGTGAACGTCGCCGCGTATGCCGCCAGCGCGGCACTCCAGGCGCGCGCGCACCCGCGTGTCGTCACGCGGGTGTACGTGCTCGAAGTCCCCTTACACCTGGGCGTCGTCGTTCTCCTCGTGAGCCGCTGGGGCATCGTCGGCGCCGCGTGCGCGTGGGCGGCGCGAGTCGTCATCGACACGCTGGCGCACTGGTGGCTCGCGCGCCGGACGCTAGAGGGACCGGTCGCGGGCGCCCGCGAGGTGGCGATGGTGGCGGGGGCCGTGCTCGCGGCAGCGCTGTACGAGCTGATCGACGCCACGGTCGCCTGGCCGCTTCGGCTGCTCACGGCCGCCATTGTCGCCGCCGCCCTGCTCGCCTGGCTGCTGTCGCGGACGGTGTTTGCGGCAGTGCGATCGGCCGACGGCGTCATCCCGGAAAGCCGAGCGGCGCTGCTATCGGTGCGGCCCGGCAACGACACCGCCGGCTGATGCACGCCGCCGAGCCCGTCGTGTCCATCACCATCGTGGCCTACAATTCGGGCGAGCAGCTGCCGGACTGCCTCTCCGCGATCCGCCCCGCGCTCCGGGCGTCGTTTGCGGAGCTGATCGTCGTCGACAACGCATCGCCCGACGACTCCGCGACCATCGTGGCGCGCCAGTGCCCCGAGGCGTTGCTCCTCCGGTCGACCTCGAACCGCGGGTTCGCGGGCGGCTGCAATCTCGCGTGGGCGAAGGTCCGCGGCCGCTACTGGCTGCTGCTGAATCCCGACGTCGTTCCACCCCCGGACGGAATCGGGCAGCTCGTCGAGTGGCTCGATCGACGCCCAGAGTTCGGCGCGGCGAGTCCGCAGCTGATCGGCACGTCCGGTGAGCTGCACGCGACGCACCGGCGGTTCCCGTCGGTCTGGCGCACGGCGGTCGAGCTCGTGAGCCTGGCGCCCGGCCTTCGCGGCGGTCCGCCGCACGACGCGCGGGCGGCGCACGAGTGCGAGGCCGACTGGATTCCCGGCGCGGCGATGCTCATCCGCCGCGAGGCCGTCGAGCGAGCCGGACTCATGTCGGAGGCGTTCTTCATGTATGGCGAGGACGTCGAATGGTGCTGGCGCATCCGCCGGGCCGGCTTTCGCATCGGCGTCGCCGAGGCAATCCGATTCCGGCACGCCGCCGGAGGCAGCGCCATTCGCACCTGGGGCGAGCGTCAGTGGTACGAGCGGATGTGGGCCGGGTGGTACCACGCCTGCCGGCTCACGCGGGGTCGCCTTCACGGTCGTGCCCTGCTCGTCGTGAGCACCCTCGCGCTCGCCGCCGACGCGTTCCTGGCGCCGCGTGGAAGCGTGCGGCAGCGCGCCGCGCAACGGGATCTCGCCATCCATCTACGGCTCTTGCGGGGCGTCGGGCATGACGCGGAGGCGGCGGTCGCCGGGCGCCAGCAACACCCGCCGCGCGGCGACCGGCCGGCCCGGCTACACTGAGCGGCCATGCGCGTCCTCTTCTGGACCGACTGGTTCGTGCCGTCCATCGGTGGCGTCGAGGTCTTTTCCGCGCGCCTGCTGCCCGCGCTCGCGCGCCGCGGCCACGAGATCGTGGTCGTCGCCGGTCACCATCGCTCGGGGCTGCCCGACGCGACGACGCTCGAGGGAGTGAAGATTCTTCGCTTCCCGTTCCATCAGGTGCTGGCGGCCAGGCACGTCGACCGGATGGGCGCGATCCTGGAGCAGATCGCGAGCCTGAAGCGCGAGCTCGCACCGGATCTCGTTCACCTGAACACGCTGGGACCGAGCGTGCTGTATCACCTCGAGACCGTACGCGCGTGCGAGGCACCGGTCCTCCTGACGATGCACAGCCCCGTGATGCCCGATGCCACGCGCGCCGATACGCTCTACGGCCGCGCGCTCCGGACGGCGACGTGGGTGAACTGCAACTCGCAAGCGGTGCGCGCGGAGCTGTGCCGCCTGCTGCCCGAGCTGAGCGATCGCTCGTCGGTCACGTACTACGGCATGGAACCGCCGGCACTGACGCCCGCGCCGCGGGCCCGGCATGAGCCGCGCGTCCTGGTCTTCGGGCGCCTCGTACCCGAGAAGGGCTTCGACATCGCCATCCACGCGTTCGCGGTGGTCGCCGCCTCGATCCCCGGCGCACGGCTGGTCGTCGTTGGCGAAGGTCCCGAACGTCAGGCGCTCGAGCGGCTGGCAGCGACGCTCGGCCTTTCCTCGATCGTCGAGTTCGTCGGTCCGGTGCCGCCGTCCGCTGTGCCCCGGCTCCTGAACACGGTGTCCGTCGTCGCGGTGCCGTCACGCTGGGACGAGCCGTTCGGCCTCGTGGCGCTCGAGGCCGCGCTGATGGCCCGGCCGGTGGTCGCCGCTCGCGTCGGCGGTCTGCCGGAGGTGGTGGAGGACGGGCGCACCGGTCTCCTGGTCGAGCGCGAGGATGCGCACGCGCTCGCGGAAGCACTCGTGTGCCTGCTTCGCGATCCGGCGGCGGCCGATCGCATGGGGGTCGTCGCCCGCGCGCGCGCGAGCGCGCTGTTCGGGTGGGATCGTTGCGTGAACGAATACGAGCGGCTCTACGAGCGCAGCGCGCTCGCACGGGTCTGAATCGGAGGACGAGATGGACCAGCTACCCGGCACGCTCGACGTCAACCGGGACGACGTCGCCGCAAAGATCATCGACGGCGAGGCGATCATCATCCGGCTCTCGGATGGCACGTACTATTCGATGGACCACGTCGGGGCGAGCGTGTGGAGTCTCCTGGAAGCACACGGTGACCGCGCGGCGACGGGTCGGACGATCGCCGCGTGGTACCGCGTGCCGCCGGAGCGCGTCCAGGAGGACGTCGACGCCCTCGTACGTGAGCTGTTCGCCGAGGGTCTCGTCGTCGCTGCGCCGGCGCGGGCCGTGAGCGGCGGCGGGCCCGCAGCGCCGCCGCACGTCGGCCCGTACGCCAGTCCGCGTCTCAACATTCATCGAGACATGGGGAACCTGCTGGCTCTCGATCCGCCGACCCCGGGCATCGACGACCTCCTGCTGAAGACGGATACCGATGAGCCCCGGTGAACCGGCAGCCGGCGTCTCCGTGGTCCCGAGCGCCGCCGCACCGGCGCGGGCCGACGCGATGCGCCGCGCGTTTCGCGAGGCGACGCAGGCGCATCCCGGGGCGCTTTCCGTGGAGGAGTACGTGTTCGCCGGGCGACCGGTACGCCTGCGCATCGTCGGCCGGCGCCTCGCGGAGCGGACGCACCGCGCCTTCGCGCATCTCCGCCGGGACGGCGCCCCGGCCGCGCGTCCGTTTTACATCGACGTCTGGGACGAGAGCGAGACGGGCGGGCAAGTGCTGCCGCAGGCCGCCGCAATGGAGCTCGACCGGCGCTGGGTCGCGTGCGACGGCACTCTCACCGCATCGCCGGACGGACGGTACGTGAGCTTCCGATACGAGGAATCGGTCACCCTGCTCGACCGACAGGAACAGTCCATGATCAGCTGCCGGCGCAGCGGCTCTCACCTGTCCACGGGCGACTGCAGCAAGCCGTACGTCCTCATGCTGTCGATCTGGTATCACGACCGCGGCGTACAGCTGCTGCACGCGGGTCTCGTCGCGCACGAGCGCGGGGGCCTGCTGCTGCCGGGCGCGAGTGGCACCGGCAAGTCGACGGCCGCGCTGGCCGCCGTCACGCAGGGTCTGGACTTCCTCGGTGACGACTTCGTGGGACTCGAGCGCGTCGACGGCGGAGCCTTTCGCGGCCACAGCATCTTCAACACGGTGTGCCTGACGCGGCCGACGCTTGCGCGGTTCGCCGAGATCCGCCCGCACGCGGTCGAGGACAGCTTCGAGGTCGAGGACAAGCCGATCGTCTACGTCTCGGAGCTGTACCCGGCGCGCATCCGGGACACCGTGCCGATACGCGCCGTCGTCCTGCTGAGCAAGGGCCACGCGCGCACCGAGATCACGCCAGCGCGGCGGGCGGACGCGCTGCGAGCCTTCGCTGCAAGCACGCTCCACACGGTCGTGCCGCGGCCGGGACGGGAGGCGCTCGATCGCCTGGCCGCGCTCGTTGAACGCGTCCCGGCCTACTGGCTGCGGCTCGGCCCGCGGCTCGAGGACATCGGCCCGAGCCTCAGCGCGATCGCCTCGACATGACGAGCGCCCTGATCGTCGCCGAGTCGCTGCCGTTTCCGGCGGCGAAGGGCGGCGATCTTCGCACCTGGCAGAACCTGAACGCGCTCGCGTCGGTGGTCCCCGCGGGCGTGTTCGGGCTCTGCGCGAATGACGGACGGCGTCACCACCGCCCGGACCTCGCGCTCACCTGCTGGAGCGCCTCGAGCGACCCGGCGCTGGCCTGGCCGCCACCGGTGGGGCCGAAGCTGCAAGGGCGCGCGTGGCTGCTCGATCCCCACGGCCATCCGTCCGATCTCTATGTCTCGAACGTCGCGGCCGAGGAGCTGGCGTCGCTGCTGGAGCGACTTCGGCCATCGGTGGTGGTCATGGAGGGCCTGTGGCTCCACGGCTACCTGGATGTCGTGCGAGCGGCCGGCTGCCAGATCATCCTGGACTGCCACAACGTGGAAGCGGCCGTCTTCCGCGAGGTCGCGGCGACGAGCACCCGCGACGATTTCGAGGGGCGCGTGATACGAGACGTCCTTCCGGCCCGGACCGAGGCCATCGAGCGCAGGGCGGTGTGCGCCGTCGACCAGCTCTGGGTCTGCAGCGAGGCCGACGCCGACCGGCTACGGACGCTCTACGACCCGCCCGCTCCGATCATGGTCATCCCGAACACGATCCCGCTCGACGCTTACGCGATGCGACCCGCGGCACCGAGGCCGGCGGCGGGATCGACGACGCCGCCGACGCTCGTCTTCCCGGGAATCTTCGCCTATCTCCCGAACGCGTTCGCCGCGCGGTTCCTCGTCGACAGCGTCCTGCCGCGACTCGCCGCGGCGTGCGGCGATTGTCGACTGTGGCTCGTCGGCCCACTGCCACCGGCCGACCTCGTCACGGCGGCCGCGCGCGATCCGCGCATCACGGTCACGGGGCCGGTGCCCGACGTGCGGCCTTACCTGGCCGCCGCGACGGCGATGGCCGTCCCGCTGTTCCACGGCGGCGGGACCCGCTTGAAGATCCTCGAGGCGTTCGCAACGGGGCTGCCGGTCATCAGCACCGCGAAAGGCGCCGAGGGGCTCGGGGCGTGCCATGGAACGCATTTGCTGCTGGCGGAGACGGCGGAGGACTTCGTGCGCGCGCTCCTGGCCCTCCGCGACGAGCCGCAGCTGGCCGATCGCCTCGCCGCGCACGCCAGGCACCTCGTGAGCCGCGAGTTCTCGTGGGCCGCGGTGGGCGGCCGGATCGAGCGCGCGGTCACCGCGCTCGCCGGCTGACATGGCGCCCTCGCTCGTGAGCTGCATCGTGCCATGCTTCAACGGCGAGCGCTTTCTCGGTGAAGCACTCGACAGCATCCTGGCGCAGACGCACCAGCCGCTCGAGATCATCGTCGTCGACGACGGGTCCACCGACGGGTCGGGGGCGCTGGTCCGGCGCTACGGCGACGCCGTTCGTTACCATCGGCAGCCCAACGGCGGCCCCGCTGCCGCGTGCAACGCCGGGCTGGCGCGCGCCACGGGTGAGTACGTGGCCTTTCTCGAGCAGGACGACCTCTGGGTTCCGGACAAGACCCGGCGCCAGCTCCGCGAGCTCGAGGCCGACGCTCGCGTCGACTACTGCGTCGGCCATGCGCAGAACTTCTGGATCCCCGAGCTGGCCGTGGACGCCGAGCGACACGGCACACGCGGCGTGACGGCAGCCGTGCCCGGGTACGTGGTACAGACGCTCCTGGCTCGGCGCGGGGTGTTCGGGCGCGTCGGCGGCTTCGACGAGTCGCTGCGATACGCGTCGGCGGCGGAATGGTTCATCCGTGCCGACGAGCGCGGAGCGGTCGGCCGGTTGATCGCGGACGTGGTGACGCGCCGGCGTCTGCACCAGGATAACGTCAGCCGGCGCAACCGCGCGGCGAGCCGTGACGAATTCCTTCACGTCCTCAAGGCGCGGCTCGATCGACGCCGTGCGGCGCAACATCCGGCATGACGGCGCACGGCGCGACCGCGGAGCTGCTGGCCCTGCTCCTCCCCGGACCGGACGAGACAGCGCTGCTCGAGGCGTGCCTGCACACGGGAGCGCGCGCGGTTCACGCCTGGGAGCGGTGGCGTGCGCGGCCCGGAGCGTCGAGCGCGACCGTGTGCCGGGACCTCGCCCGCACGCGCACGCTGCTTCCGCTGCTCGCCCGCTCGGCGGCCAGAAACGGCCTGGCGCTCGGACCGGAGGCACTCGCGTACGTGCGCGCCGCCGCGCTGCGCGAGGAAGTGCGTAGCGTGCGGGTCCGCCGCCTCTCAACGCAGGCGCTTGCCGCGCTCGCCGCCGCCGGGACGACCGCGTACGCGGCGCGCGGAGTCGCGCTCGCTGCCACCGTGTACGAGTCCTGGTCGCTCCGCCACTGCCACGATGTCGACATCCTCGTCCCGGCCGCCGAGCAGGAGCGGGCCGTGCGCGCGCTCGCGGGCGCGGGCTTCCACGGCGGCCCCCGGCGCTCCACGGCCGACGGCGGCGCGCGACTCGTTCACGGCTCCGGCCTCGCGCTCGCGGCGCACACGCGGGTCTTCGCGGTACCGTACTATGAGGTTCCGCTCGACGCCTTCGTCCGGTCCGCGCGCGCCGTCGATCTCGACGGGACACCGGCCCGCGTTCCCGCACCCGAGGCGCTGCTCGTGCACGTGCTCGGGCATGCGACGTACAGCGCCAGCCGCGCCAACCTCCGCTGGGTCGCCGATGCCTGGCACGTCGTCGCCGCGCATCCCGATCTCGACTGGTCCGACGTCGTCGCGCGAGTGGCCGCATCCCGCCTCGCGGTGCCGGTCGCGACGGTGGTCGGGTACCTCGCGATGCTCGGGGTGTCGATCCCCGACAGCGTGGCGGCCTCGCTGCGTGAGCTGGCCGCGCGCTCGGATCGCGCGGCGCAGGACGTCGCGCTCGGCGGCGTGCACGCGGCGATCGCGTCCGACACGGCACGGATGTGGCGAGCGTCGATCTCCTGGCGCGGCCGTCTGCGGCTGATCCGGTGGGCGGTGGCGCCGTCGCGTGCGTACATGCGCAGCGCGTTCGCGGCGGCGCACGCGTGGTCGTGCCCGATCTACTACGTCTATCGACCGCTACGATTCCTCGCACGGCATCTCACCGGCCGCCCGGGTCCGTGGCGGCGCGCACGCGCCTCTACGGACTCAGCAGCCGCGGCGTGACGCCATAGATCGCCAGGCGGAACGGCAGCGAGAGCGCCCACCAGCCGAGCGTCGCCGCCAGCGGCGCCTCGTAGAGACGAAGCGCGAGAAGCTTGTGTGCCACCGCGCGCGGCCGACTGCCGACGGCCGCCTCGATGCCCGCACGCAGCCCCGGGAGCGAGGGCCGATGGCGAGCGAGCGCCGCGGACAGCGCCGGGAACTCCGCGTGGCCGTCGAGCACCTCGAGCACGAGTGCGAGGACATAGAGCGACGGGCGCAGGATCCGTTCGCGCGCTCGCGACGCAAAGAAGGCCTCCCACTCGAGCGCGCCGTCGACGGCGCGCAGGACGTGATGGACGTCGACGAGCGAGCGTAGTTTCAGCTTGCCCACCTGCAGATCCGTGACGACGCCGAGACACTGCAGCACCAGCTCGTATTCGTCCGAGGCGGTCTCGTAGGTCTCGCCGTCCAGCGGCACCCGGACCGCCGTCGCCCACACGCGGTCGTAGTCGATCGCGAACGTGAAGTGCGCCTGCAGCTGCCAGTGCACGTCGAGCGGCACGCCGTTTCGGACGTACTCGACGTGATGTGCGAAGCGTCGAACGAGCGCCCGGGGCAGGCGCAGTGGCGCCGTCGGCGCGAAGCCGTGCCGGATCAGGACGGCCTCGACCCTCGCCACATCGTCGGCCCGGACGAGAATATCGAGATCGAAGAGTCCCCGGGCTTCGACGCTCGGATAGAAGCGCCCGGCGAAGAGCGGCCCTTTGATGAAGAGGGCGCGCACGCCAGCCGCAACGAGGATTGCGCGCAGGGCGGACAGTTGCCTGCGGAGGCGCTCGCCGGCCGCGAGCTCCCGCATGGCGACCATGCGAGCCGCGGTCAGCACCGGCGGCGGCAGAGCATCGGCGACATCGAGCTGCCGCAGCGTCGAGTATACGAAGGCGCCGAGATGCTGCTGGTGCGCGAAGCGGAGAAACGCCGCGACGTGCGCGGCCGGTCCGCCGAGCTCGCGCGCGAGGCGGCGACCGTCCCGTCCGACCAGCGCCCGGAGGAGCGCGATCTGCTCGGGTGGCGGCGACGCCGCGGCAGCGGCCGGCCCCACGCGAATCAGCCACCGCTGACGGCATCGAACAGCGCCGCCAGCCGTGCCGCCTGGCACGCGCGAGTGAATGGCGCGATCGCCTCGGGACGCCCCCGGTACGGCACCGCGCCATCGCGCGACCAGCACGAGAACCAGTCCCACAGCCGGGCGGCCACCGCCTCCGCGTCGTCCGCCGTCGTCCCGACCCCCGTCTGGCTCAGCAACGCATCGACCCAGTCACCGTCGGAGGGCACCGCGAGGACCGGCTTCGCGGTGCCGAACGCGTCGAAGATCTTCGTCGGATAGCTCAGCGTGCCGTGGCGATCGCGATAGAGCGAGCACGTCAACGCCAGCAAGACGTCGCTGTCGCGCACGAGACCCATCGCGGTGACCGAATCGACGCCCGGCTCGATGCTGCAGACACGCGCGGCCGGCCGGTGGGCCAGCATCGCACGGAGACGATCTTCGCACTTCGAGCCGACGAAGCGGACGGACAGCCGCGGGATGACCTCGGGATGCCGAGCGAGGAGCCGGTCGAGGCCATCGAAGACGAGCTCGGGCCGTTGGTCGTCCGGGTACACCGAGCCGATGTGGGACACGACGAGGCGATCACGCGGGGCGGTCGTCGTGGGTCGCCGGTCACCGTCTTCCGGATCGAAGCCGGTGTGGATGAGCTCCGTGCGCCTGGCATAGGTGCGCGCAAGATAGTCGACCATGGCCGGTGACACGCCGACGCACGCGGCAGCCGGGCTCAGGCATCGGCGATGCCACGCGCGCTTCAGGAACCCTTCGATCGATAGCCGCGGCAGCGGCGGCTGCAGGAAGCCGTACAGGTCGCCGAAGAAGGCGACCCACGGTATACCGAGCCGGCGGGCGAGGCGGTGTCCGACCACGTGGTTCGTCACCGGCGGACAGTAGCTCATGATGACGTCGATACGTTGACGCTGCGCGATCCGCACACCTTCGTCCACGGCCGGCCCGGCCCATCCGATGAACTCGTCCGGGTAGGGCTCGAAGAGCATCGCCCTGAGCCGCCGCATCTTCGCAACGGTCTTGGCAGCGTGCCGGCGCCAGGCCACGGCCGGTACGCTCGGCCCCGCGGCCACGCGCGCTGTCGCACGATCCCGCCGTGCGCGCGGCGGTTCGCTGACCCGGAACACCGTGCACTTCCCGGTGCGCTCCTGCTCGGGCTCCCAGCTGAGGCCCCACGAACGATCGGCCTCGTCGATGGAGTGCCAGCCGTGAGTGAGGACGAGCGTCTGCCAGTTCGACGCCGCAAGGTGGCGCGCGTAACCGACCAGCTGCTTCACCGCCACGTTGTGGACGGGCAGGAAGAAGTAGTGGACGAACAGCGCCTGCTTCATGGAGTTGCATCCGCGACGCGCCACATACGACCGCGTGCCTCCTCCAGTGCGCGATCCGCGCATGGCGGATCGCGCGCCGCGCCGCCATGGTAGCAATGACGTGGAGCTCGCGGCGGTCGTCGATCGCGACGCGCCGACGCTACTCGCCGTACACGATGGTGGTGTACTTCGCGTAGAAGCCCATGATGTTCGTCGTCTCGTGGTCCACGTGGTGAACCCGCGTGATCCCGCCGTTGGCCATGGCCGCCGACACACTGGCGTCACCATGCGCGAAGAACAGAATGCCGGTCGCGGTGGCGCGGCCGGTCTTGGCGCTGCCGGCGGCGGAGCCGCCACCGACCGGGCCGCGCTCGTTCAGCGTGATGGGCGCCATCACGGGCGCATGAGCCATGACACAGCCCGAGAGCGCGATCGCACACGCTGCCGCAAGGATCAACTGGCGTCCGAGGTTCTTCATGGTGTGCCCTCCTCGATGCGCACCAACCTACCAGCCATATGAGGCGGCACCAAACGCCCGGGCACGATGACCGAGTTCTCACCAGCTGCGCTCGGGCGGGTGGTCAGAAGCAAAACGCCTACGCGGCGTCTGCCCGGAGAGGCGCAGATGTAAGTGCTCGGAATCGCGTCGCGCCTCGGCAAGCTCCGGTCTGGCATTGCCGATGCTTCCTGCAGCGCCCGGCAGCGCATCCGACGAGGACGGGAGCCAGGGACATGAAGTACGACGGGTACGGAAGACTCAGAACCGGCAGCGCGCGGGTCGCACCGGTGGCGACGCGCCGGAGTCCAGGGCGGGATGGACGCCGCGAGCGGCGCGCCGGCGAGGCCGTCACGCCCCGGCGCGCCGGGCCGCAGACGAAATAGCGGCACGGCGAGGGCGGCGAGCGCCGCCCTCGCATCGACCGTCACGCGCAGCGCTTGTTGCCCGTCTCGCGCGGCGGCACCGTCAGCTCCGCCTTGGGGATCTCGACCGCCTTGCCGAGATATGGAAACTCGGTGCCGAAGAGCCGGATGTCCTGCGGGATCTTGTCCGGCTCCATGACTTCAGCGATGTAGCCCTGCGTGAGCATCTGGTGGTCGCAGGCGCGCATCTCCACCTCGCCGCCCCACACCGTCTTGAAGTGCGAGCCTTCCCACGCCTTGATCATCTTGTCGGTGTCGAGCCCGTTGGCCCGCTTGATCACGTCGCCCACCCACATGACGGCATTCACGCACCGGGCATAGGTCAGCGTCGGGTACTTGTAGGCGACCGGGGCGTCCGGATACTTCGCGCGCCACGCCTTGATGAACGCCTTGTTGTCCGGCGTGTCGAGCGTCGACAGGTAGGCGTCGGCGGTGACCTGGCCGACGGCGGCCTTGTTGACGTTCTTCATCACGTCCGGGTCGTCGAGGAAGTAGTTGCCGACTTTCACCTTCCAGCCGAGCGCCGCGCCCTGCTGCAGCAGCAGCCGCAGGTCCTGCCCCCAGTCGCCCGTCATCAGCACCTCGGCGCCGGACGCCGTGATCTTCGTGATGTAGGGCGCGAAGTCCTGCACCTTCTGCAGCGGGTGATACTCCTCGCCCACGATCGTCTGGCTGGCCGCCTTGATCTTGTTGAACTTCTTCTTGAAGCCGTCGGCGGCGGCGCGGCCGAAGTTGTAATCCTGGTTGAGGAGGTAGTACTTCGTGTACTTCTGCGGCGCCATCTTCGCGAACCACACGGCCAGCTCGGCCGAGTGCATGTCGGTGTTGAGGCAGCACCGGAAGGTGGTGTCGAAGAATTCCTCGCCGGTGAGCTCCGCCGCCTCGGTGCCGGTGGAGATGAAGATCTTCCGGGCCTGGCTGGCGACCTGCGAGACGGCCTTGCCGATGTTCGAGCCCGTGTTGACGATGAGCACGTCGACCTTCTCGGAGAGGAGCAGGTCGTTCGCCCGCCGCGTGGCGACGTCGGGCTTCAGCTCGCTGTCCGCGTTCACGATCTCCACCTTGCGCCCGAGCACGCCGCCGCCTCCGTTCAGGCGGTCGGCCGCAAAGCGGTAGGCGGCGGTGGTGCCCTCGCCGATGTAGGCGACGGGACCGCTCATCGGCTCGAGAATGCCGAACTTGATGGGACCGGTCTGCGCCCAGCCCGGTCGCAGTATGACGGCGGGGGCGGCGGCCGCCGCGCCCACGGTGGCCGCTGTCTTCAGGAATGTCCTGCGGGTGACGTCATTCATCCGTCTCTCTCCTTGCGCCATCGCGTTAGACCTCGAGGTACTGCCGTCGCACGTCGTCGTTGCCGGCCAGCTCTCGCGCGCTGCCACGAAAGACGATCTGGCCCTTGGACATCACGTACACGCGCTGGGCGAGCGCCAGCGCCGTCTCGATGGACTGCTCCACGAGCAGGATCGGCGTCCCGCCGCGGTGAACCTCGGAGAGGATCTGCTCGACCAGCTCGACGATCATGGGCGCCAGGCCCTCGGTCGGCTCGTCGACGAGCAGCAGTCGCGGGTTGCCCATGAGCGTGCGCGCGATGGTGAGCATCTGCTGCTCACCGCCGGACAGCGTGCCCGCGCGCTGTCCCTGGCGCTCGCGCAGTCGGGGAAAGAACGCGTACACGCGCTCGAGCGTCCAGCCACCGCCGGCCGTGGCCCGTCGGACACCCATCAGCAGATTCTCCTTCACCGTGATCGTCGGAAAGATGCGCCGCTCCTCCGGCACGTAGCCGAGTCCGCGGCGCGCGGCGCGGTACGGCGGCAGGCCCGCCACCGAGCGCCCATCGAAGCGCACGTCGCCGGCCGAAGGGCGCACCAGGCCCATGATGCTCTTCAGCGTCGTCGACTTGCCCACGCCGTTGCGGCCCAGCAGGCAGACGATCTCGCCGTGGTCCACGTCCAGCGTCACTCCGTGAAGGACGTGCGACTTGCCGTAGCGCGCGTGCAGCTCGCTAACTTGCAGCAGCACTGGACTTCCGGCCGAGGTAGGCGCGCTTGACCTCGGCGTTGGCGCGGATCTCGTCGCAGGTGCCGGTGGCGAGCACGCGGCCGTAGTAGATGACGCTCACCCGGTCGGCCAGGGTGAACACCACGTCCATGTCGTGCTCGACCATGACCAGGGTGCGCCCCTCGGTGACCCGGCGGATGAGGTCGATGGCGCGGCGCGTGTCGTCGCTGTTGAGGCCGGCCGTCGGCTCGTCGAGCAGCACGAGCTGGGGCTGCACGGCCACCGTCAGCGCCAGCTCCAGCTCCCGCTGCTCGCCGTAGGACAGCTCGCTCGCCGGCGTATCGCGCCGCGCGGCCAGCCGCAGCGTCGCCAGCAGCTCGTCGGTCTCGCGCGCGATCGCCGCGTCGCGATCGAGCCGTCGCCACGCGTCGAGCCGCCGCCCCCGCCGCGAGAGCACCGCGCTGCGGACGTTCTCGAACACGGTGAGACGCGGAAAGATGTTGATGATCTGGAACGAGCGCCCGATGCCCAGGCGGGCGATGCGATGGGGTGAGGCGCCGGTGATGTCGCGTCCGCGGTAGACGACGCGGCCCGCGCGCGGCGTGTACCGCCCGGTCATGATGTTGAACAGCGTCGACTTCCCCGCCCCGTTGGGCCCGATGATCGCGTGCCGCTCGCCCTCGCGGATCGTGAGATCGATCCCGGACAGCACCTGCAGCCCCGAGAAGTCGTGCGCGATGCCGCGCAGCTCGAGCGCGGCGGGCTGAGCGCTCATGCGGTCTCCGGGCGCGCCGGCGTCGCCTGGGGCACGGGGCCGCGCCGCCAGCCGGTCAGCGCGCCGAGGAGGCCGACGAGACCCGTGTGGGCGAAGAGGATCATGAGCACGAAGGCCAGGCCCATGAAGAACGGCCAGTGCTCCGACGTCTTCGACAGCCAGTCCTGCACGACGATGTACACGGCCGCGCCGAGAAACGGTCCGAGGAACGCGCCCGTCCCGCCGAGCACGGCCATGAACACGACCTCGGTGCCGATCGGCAGATCGAGCGCCGCCGGCGAGATCAGCCGCTGGAACGTCGCGAACAAGACACCGGCCACGGCCGCGAAGCCCGAGGCGACGGTGAACATGATCAGCTTCGTCGCGAAGACGTTGTAGCCCAGAAAGGCCGCGCGCTCGTCGTTCTCGCGCATCAGCACGCCCGCATTGCCCAGCGGCGTCCGCGTGAACCGCCACGCCGCCCACAGCGAGAGCAGAACGATCGTGAGCGCCAGCCAGTAGAAGTTCGCCGCGCTGGCCATGCGGATCACGGTGCCGCCCGGCAGCGTGATGTCCGGCACCGCGACCGTCAAGCCGTCGTCGCCGCGCGTGACGTCCCGCCACTTGAGGGCGATGGCGTTGAGGAACTGGCTGAACGCCAGCGTCAGCAGCGCGAAGTACGTGCCGCGCAGGCGCACGCAGAACGCGCCGATGAGCAGTCCGGCCAGCGCGCCCGCCAGCGCGCCCAGGGCCATGGCCACCACGAGCGGCACACCGGCCACGTGCTTGAGCACGAGGCCGACCGCGTAGCCGCCGACGCCGAAGCTCGCCGCGTGGCCGAACGACAGCAGTCCCGCGTAGCCGAACAGCAGGTTGAACGAGACGGCGAACAGCCCGAAGTAGAGGATCTCGATCACCATCCGCAGCCGGACGGTATCGAGCATCCACGGCACCGCGTAGAGCGCGGCCACCGCCAGCGCGCCCAGCCACGGCGCTCGACTCATCCCTTCTCGCCGAGCAGCCCCTGCGGCCGCAGGATCAGCACCACCGCCATCAGGAGAAACTGGAACACCAGCGCGAACTGCGGGAACCACAGCACGCCGAACGACTGCAGCTCGCCGATCATCAGCGCCGCCAGCAACGCGCCGAGCAGCGAGCCGAATCCGCCGATCACGATGACCACGAAGGCGTCCGTGAGGATGGCCGCGCCCATCGACGGATCGGCCTGCAGGAAGGGCGCCGCGATCACGCCCGCCAGCGCCGCCAGCGCCGAGCCCACGCTGAAGACGCCGAGCGAGACGAGCGGCGTGTTGATGCCGAGCGCGCTCACCATCTCCGCATCCGAGACCGCCGAGCGGATGACGATGCCCACGCGCGTGCGCAGGAGCACGAGCCCCATCACCGCGCAGATCACGACCGACACCGCGAGGATGAACAGCCGGTACACCGGATACTGGCCACCCATGAACGGCACCGACCCGCTCAGTCCCGACGGCACCGGGATCTGCAGCGGATAGTTGCCCCACACCCACCGGATCGCCTCGCCGAACATGAAGAACAGCCCGAACGTGAGCAGCAGCTCGTACGCATGTCCGAACGCATGCGTGCGGCGCAGAAAGAAGCGCTCGACGAGGGCGCCCAGCACGCCGACCACGATGGGTGCGACGAGCAGCGAGAGCCAGAAGCTCCCCGTGAGACGCACCGTGGAGTACGCAACGTACGCACCGAGCATGTAGAACGCCGCGTGGGCGATGTTCAGGATCCCCATCATCCCGAACACGAGCGTGAGCCCCGACGACACGAGGAACAGCAACATCCCGTACACCACCCCGTGCAGCGCCTGCGTCGCATAGATCACGCCGCGTAGTGTACGACCAATCGTTGCCGACCGCGGGAGCGACCGCCGCATCGCCACGCGACGGACGTGAGCGCTCCTCGCGCGGCGTTGACTTGGCCTGGTGGCAGCACTAGCATCCCAGTCGTCTTTGAGCGAGGCAGTGCTGCTGCGTCATCGAACGAGGAGGGCTTGCATGGACCGCTCGAAAGCATTCAGACGTCTCGTCGCGCTCACGCTCGTGATGCTGTCGACCGGTCCAGCCCCGGCCGTCGTCTCGGCATACGACCCGGTCGCTCCGAACGCCGTCGTCGATCTCACACCGACCGTCTACCCGAATCGGGTGCAGTGGTGGCCCGGCGGTCATGAACAGCCGATCATCGTTCCGTACCACAAATGGGGGCCGGACGGTCCCTGGGCCTCCGACCTTCTCATCGTCGACGAGAACACGGCCAATCAAGTCGACTGTCCGCCGCACATGGTGCCGCCGCTCGAGACCGGGCTGCCGAATGCGGGCTACTGGGGCTCGCTCACGTGTGATCGCGTTCCGATCTGGCAGTGGCTGGGCGAGGTGTTCAAGGTCGATGCGCGTCGCACGCTCGATCAGGCCAAAAACGGCGAGAGCCCGATCATCACCAAGGACATGGTTCAAGCCGCTGAGCGCGGTCACCGCTCATTCCAGCCGGGCGATGCCGTGCTCTACTGGAGCGGTTACGACGATAAGTACGACAAGGCGATGCCCGAGGGAGCGCGTCTGATCGTGAGCCCGTTCGAGGGCAAGAGCCCCGCATGGCCGGCGCCCGACTTCGATGCCGCCGAGTACGTGGGCTCCAAGGGCGTCCGCGTCATGGGCATCGACAGCCCGAGCATGGGGGCTTTTGGACCACCGAAGTACGTCGGCCAGGGCCCGGAGTCGCTGTTTCAGAATCCGCTCGCCATCGAGAGCCATCTCGGTCATTTCAAGTATGGGGCCGTACACACCGAAGGCCTGATGGCGCTCGATCGCGTTCCGAACGGGTCCGTGTACATCACGCTCACACCCAAGCACAAGGGCTCGCCGACCGGTGAGTCGCGCTCCATTGCGATCACGGACACAAAGGTCGCGGCGCCGCTGTTGAAGGCCATCCGGGCGCACCGCGTGGTAGATCTCTCCGTGCTCCTTGCCCAGGAGATGCCGGTCTGGTGGCCGGGCGCAGGCGTGGCGAACTACGTCTACCCCTATCGCGTCTTCTACACGAACACTTACACGGGCTGGATGGGGCCATACAAGGTCAACAACCACTTGATGGACGCTCACACCGGCACGCACATGGACCCGCCGGCGCACTTCGGGCCGCCGACCGGGTTCGACTTCAACTCGTACAACGCGTGGACGAAGGGCGTGCAGCAGAAGTACGAGGCGAAGTACGGGAAGATCAAGACGACGGACATGACGTCCGACAAGGTGCCGGTCGGCTGGTGCGTCGGTCCCGCTCGGGTCGTCGATGTCACTGCTCGGGTCGGCACGACAGATCAGAAGAGCTGGCCTGCATCGCCCACGATCAGAGTCGAGGACGTGCAGGCGCACGAAAAGACGTTCGGACCGCTCAAAGCCGGCGAGGTGGTGATCTTCAAGAGCGGTCACACCGACGCCCACTTCCGCGAGCTGCAGCGTGGCGTCGAGGACCCGAACACCGCGGCCCCCTTGAATGGCCACGCCGAGGGCTGGCCGGCGCCCACACCGGAAACCGTGAACTACATCCTCGAAAAGGGTGTGAAGTGCATCGGCACCGACGGACCGAGCATGGGATCGGTGAACCCCGAGGAAGCAACGATGACCCACTGGGCCGCCGCCTCACGTGAAGGCGTGTTCGTGGAATTCCTCACCAACGTCGGTGCCTTGCCTCCCACCGGCGGGTTCTTCGTGTTCCTTGCTCCGAAATACGAGAACAATCACGGAGGACCGGGCCGCGCAATCGGCATCCTGCCGTAATCCGAAGGCCGCCAACGGGATCGCACGCGCGCTCCCGGGGCGCCGGGGGGCGGGGCGGCGGCGCGCGCGTGCGCGTTCCCGGGGCGGCGGGGGACGGGGCGGCGGGGTGGCGCGTGCGACCCGTGCTTTAGGGTATCGCGTCGGCCCCGCCCCGGAATCGTTGCTACGCTGACAGGCGCCCGACCGCAGTCGATTTGCGCGGTCGCACGCGCGTTCCCGGGGCGGCGGGGGACGGGGCGGCGGGGTGGCGCGTGCGACCCGTGCTTTAGGGTAT
>DATAOC010000016.1:0-18355 GCA_036265915.1 Candidatus Methylomirabilota bacterium
ACGCGTGGCCATCGTAGCCGCGCACACCGCGCTCCCCGAAGACGGCGACGCCGCGCGCGCGCTCGTGCGCGACATCCGCGCGCACCATCCGCCCGTGGACGCCGACGTGCTGGTGACCGGCCGCACGGCCTACGACGTCGACTTCATTCGCCTGGTGGCCGGCGTGGCGCCGGGCGCGGTGGCGTTCGTCGTCGTCGCCACCGCGGTCGTCCTCTTCCTGCTGCTCGGTTCCGTGCTGCTGCCGCTGAAGGCCGTGCTCATGAACCTTCTGTCGATCACGGCGTCGTACGGCGCACTCGTGTGGATCTTCCAGGATGGCCACCTCGCGCGGCTGCTGCGCTTCTCCCCGGCGCCGATCGAGCCGGTCATTCCTCTCATCATGTTCTGTGTGCTGTTCGGGCTCTCGATGGACTACGAGGTGCTGCTGCTGAGCCGGACGCAGGAGGAGTGGGAGCGCAGCGGCGACAACAGCCAGGCCGTCGCGGCGGCGCTCGGCTCGACCGGGCGCCTGATCACCGGCGCCGCGGGCATCATGGCCGCCGTCTTCTTCGGCTTCGGCGCCGCCAACGCCATCATGATCAAGGAGATGGGCATCGGCATGGGCATCGCCGTGGTGATGGACGCCACCGTCGTGCGCGCGCTCCTCGTGCCGGCCACGATGCGGCTACTCGGACGCTGGAACTGGTGGGCGCCCGGCCCCCTCAAACGCCTCCGTCGCCGCGCCGGCCTTGCTCATACGGTGTAGGTCGGCCCACTGCCCCAGTCCCCCGGTGCGCGCCGGCGAAGCCGCGGCGCACCTCGATCGAATCAGGGCTCGCGGAAGCGATTGACGATCGGCAGCCGCCAGTCGCGACCGAAGGCGCGGGGCGTGATCTTCACGCCGATCGGACCCTGCCGACGCTTGTACTCGGCGGTGTCGATCATTCTCACGACGCGCCGCACGGTGTCCGGCGCGAAGCCGCGGGCCACGATCTCGGGCGCGCTCATGCTCTCCTCGACGTAGGCCTCGAGGATCGCGTCGAGCTCCGCGTACGGCGGCAGCGAATCCTGGTCCTTCTGATCAGGCCGCAGCTCGGCCGACGGCGCCCGCTCGATGACCGACTCGGGGATCACCGCCTTGCCGGCGCGGGCATTGACGTGCCGCGCCAGCGCATAGACCAGCGTCTTCGGCACGTCCTTGATCACCGCGAAGCCGCCGGCCATGTCGCCGTAGAGCGTCGAGTAACCGACGGCGATCTCGCTCTTGTTGCCGGTGGTCAGCACGAGCCAGCCGAACTTGTTCGAGAGTGCCATCAGCAGCGTGCCGCGGATGCGCGCCTGGATGTTCTCCTCGGCCACGTCTTCCTTGAGGCCCTTGAACGGCTCGGCGAGTGTGCGCTTGAACGCCGCGAACGTCGGGGTGATCGGCAGCTGCATGAACTCGATCCCGAGATTGCGCGCGAGCCGCCGCGCGTCGTCCCGCGTGCCGCGCGAGGAGTACGGCGATGGCATGGTCACGCCCGCCACGTTGTCGCGCCCGAGCGCCTCGACCGCGATGACGGCCACGAGCGACGAGTCGATGCCGCCGGACAGCCCGATGACGACGCGCGTGAAGCCGTTCTTGCGGACGTAGTCGCGCGTCCCCGTCACCAGCGCCTGAAACACTTCCTGCACGCGCGGCAGCGGCGCGGCCACCGGCGGCGCGACCGCCCGAGGGGCGCGAGCCGGCGTGGTCGGCGTCAGCGCGATGCGCGGCGCGGTCGTGTCGACGTCCAGCGCCTCCTTGCGGCGCCGCGAGTCCTGCAGGCGCGCACGAAACACCGCGTCGAGGTCGAGATCGGCGGTGAGCACCTCCTCCTCGAACTGACGCGCCCGCGCCACCACCTCACCCCGCTCGTCGAAGATGACGCTGCCGCCATCGAACACGAGCTCGTCCTGCCCGCCCACCATGTTGACGAAGGCGAGGCACACGACATCATCGGCCGCGCGGGTGGCGACCATGCGCTCCCGGAAGGCCGCCTTCCCGGCGTGGAACGGCGAGCCGTTGATGGTGACGATCAGCTCTGCGCCGGCGAGCGCCTGCCGCGTCGTCGGCCCCGTCGGATACCAGATGTCCTCGCAGATGTTGACGCCGAAGCACGTCTCGCCGAGCGTGAATACCGGCGCCTCGCGCCCGGCCTGAAAATAACGGTTCTCGTCGAAGACACCGTAGTTCGGCAGGAACTGCTTGTGATACACGCCGGCCACGCCGCCGTCGTGGACGACGGCGGCGGCGTTGTAGATGTCCTGACGCTTGTCGACGAAGCCCACCACCGCCGTGAGCCCGCGCGACGCGCGCGCGATGTCGCGCAGGCCGGCGAGGTTCGCCTCGATGAAGGCCGACTTGAACAAGAGATCTTCCGGCGGATAGCCGGTCACGGCGAGCTCGGGGAAGGCCACCAGATCGGCGCCCAGCGTCCGCGCGCGCTCCATGGCGTCCAGCACGCGGCGGACGTTGCCCTCGATGTCGCCCACGGTGGGATTGATCTGGGCGAGGCTGACGCGGAAGCGCCGCATGGCAGTATTGTAAACCGCATGGAATCCCGCCGCCGCGCCCTGCTGCGCACCGCCCTCGGCTTCACGCTGCTCGCCTTCGAGACGCCGCCGCCCGCGGTCCATGCCCTGCACGCCTGGCTGTCCACGTGGTCGGGCATCGGCCATGTCGCGCACGGCATGGCGCGGCAGGGGTACGACCTGAGCCTCACGCGCTACGACGGCCTCGGCTGGCGGGCGACGTTCTACGCGACCGGTGTGGAGCACTCCGCGACTTCGGCCACGGGCACCGCGTTCGAGCCGACGCCGTTTCGCGCCGTGCACGCCGCCGCGTGGCGCGCGCTCGCGATGCTATGATCGTCGCTCGATGCCCGCGAAGGTTCCGTGGCTCCCGCAAGTCATTCCGCCCGGCGCGCGCCCCGAGCGCTGCGAGGCGTGCGGCCGCATGGCGCTGATCCCGTGGACGCTGCGGCGCGACATCCAGACGAAGGCACTGGTACGAACGTGGGTCTGCACGAACTGTCAGTCGTTGCAGGAGCGGCCGGAGCCGGAGTAGCGGAGACGCGCGCCGCGGCACGGCGGCGCGGACCGCTACAGCGTGTTCACGAAGTCGATGAGCTGCCGCAGTCGCGCATACGAGCTGCGGTTGAACGGCACGATGAGACGCGGCTTGTCGGGATACTCGTTGTGCTCGCCGGGCACCGGCCCGCTCGCCTGATCGACCGGCCCCTTCAGGATGTCCTCGAAGCGGTGCTGGATGGCGGCCACGTCGGCCTCGGTCAGGCCGCGGGTCAGTCGGAAGACGAGATTGTCGCCCACGATTCGCGCCGAGTGGTACACGCGGTAGAAGGCCGTCAGCTCGCGCATGGCGTCGTCCACCGTGTCGACGATCCGGTAGAACGCGGCGTCGTCGCCGTCGATGAGCCGCTGCTCGGCGAGCGTGCTGCGGATGAACGCGTCCCAGCGGCGCCAGTACGGCGTCTGGTCGGTCTCCAGCAGCACCACCGGAATGATGGTCGCCTTGCCGGTCTGCATCAGCGTGAGCAGCTCGAACGCCTCGTCCATGGTTCCGAAGCCACCCGGGAACAGCGCGACACCGCTCGCCTCCTTCACGAGGAAAAGCTTGCGCGTGAAGAAGTACTTGAACGTGATGAGCTTGGGGTCGGAGGCGATCCAGGGATTGGCTTCCTGCTCGAACGGCAGCCGGATGTTGAGGCCGAAGCTTCGCTCGCCGCCGGCGCCCTCTTGCGCGGCGCCCATGATGCCCGCGCCGGCGCCGGTGATGACCATCCAGCCCTGCTCGACCATGCGGCGGCCGAACATCAGCGCGGCCATCGCGGCCGAGGCCGTGGGCAGCGTGCGCGCGGAGCCGAACACCGTCACCTTGCGAACGTCGCGATACGGCGCGAAGACCTTGTAGGCGTAGCGCAGCTCTTTCAGCGCGGTGTTCGTGACCTTGAGATCGCCGGACGGCGCGCCGTCCTCGTGCAGCTTCATGACCGTGGTCAGCATGTGCTGGAAGTATCCGCGCCGATCGGCGGGGATGGCGGCGGTCTCGACGAGCTGGGCGATCAGGCGATTGGCTTCTTCGTTCTGCAGGGCGTACCGACGCTCGGGCACGATGTCAGTGTACCTTACGGCGTCGCCGCCGCCGACATCCATAGGCCGGCAACGACGAGCGCGGCGCCCACGACGGTGAAGACGCTCACCGGCTCGCCAAGGAAGGCGGACCCGAGCAGCGCGCCGACCGCCGGCTGCAGCGTGAGAAATGCCGCCGCCCGCGAGGCCGCCACGCGCGCGAGGGCCCAGTTCCAGGCGACGTAGCCCCACGCCGTGATGACGATCGCCAGGTAGAGCGCGCCCGCGATGCCCGGCACGCTCGCTGTCGGCCGCGCACCGCCGGCCCACTCGAGCGCGACCAGCGGCGCCATGCCGACCGCACCCCACACGATGGACCGCGCGGTCAGCGCCGTGGCGTTGCCCGGCGTGAGGATCGGCCGTCCGATGAGCGAGTAGGCCGCATACGCCACGCCCGATAGCGCGAGCAGCACGTCACCGCGCCAGCGGGGAAGCAGGCTGAGCGTCAGGCCGGGAATGCCGTCCGCGACGACGACGGTGGCGCCGAGAAGAGCCACCGCCGCGCCGGCGACCTCGCGCCGTGTCAGCCGCTCACCGAGCAGTGCTGGCCCGAGCGCGAGCAGCGTCACCGGCTCCACGATGATCAGCAGCGCCGCGTTGGTGGCCGACGACCGCGCGATGCCCCAGTTGGTCAGCACGAACGCGGCCGAGAAGCCGATGACGCCCATCCAGAACGTGCGCCAGCCCTGCCCGGTCGGCACGCGCTCGCGTCGGACGACGGGTAGCAGCACGAGCCCGGCCACGGCGAGCCGCGCAAAGGCGAGCATCGCCGGCGGCACCGCGTCGAGCGCGACGCGCGTGGCCACCGGCGCGGTGGCGTAGACGACGTTGGCGAGGAGCAGGACGAGCGAGGCCGTGCGCATGCGTGCGGTCCCGGTCATCATAGTCCGACCGGGGGGCCGGGGGCGCGCGCAGGCCGCGTGCGTTCAAGTCCGCATGCGTTAAGTTGACAATACGATTTGTGTTAGGTATACCTAACGTCACGTCAGCCATCGAGGAGGCCGCCATGCGGCTCGCATCGCCCCTGCTGGTCGCCGTCGCCGTTGCCGCGACGTTGCTCGTCAACGCTGTCTCGCCGGTTGCCGCTCAGGACAAGCCCCAGGAAATTCCGGTCTCCATCGAGAACAACCGGTTCAACCCCGAGGAGATCAAGGTGAAGGCGGGCAAGCCGTTCGTCCTCGTCGTCACCAACAAGGACGCGAAGCCCGAGGAATTCGAGAGCAAGGAGCTTCGCATCGAAAAGGTCATCCCCGGCGGCAAGACGGCCAACATCCGGGTGCGGGCACTGAAGCCGGGCACCTATCCGTTCTTCGGCGAGTACAACCCGAAGACCGCGCAGGGCCGGATCGTCGCGGAGTAGCGCGTGGGCGCGACCTTCGTCGTGGTGCTGCGCGAGGGGTTCGAGGCCGCCCTCCTGCTCGGCATCGTCTACGCCTACCTCACGCAGCTCGGCCACCCGGAGAGCCGCCGCTACGTGACGCTGGGCGGCGCGCTCGCGCTTGTCGCCTCCATCGCGATGGGCGTGGCGGTGACCCGGCTGAGCGGGCCGCTCCTCGACTTCGGCCCCGACGCCGTGGCCATCGGCGTGATGTTCGTCGCGGTGGCGCTGCTGACGTGGCACGGCTGGTGGATGGGCCGCCACGCGCGCGAGGTGCGGGGCGACGTGCAGCGCCGCATCGACGACGCCCACACGACGCAGCGGCTGTGGATGGTCGGCCTCATCGCGTTCACCGGCGTCTTTCGCGAGGGCGCCGAGACGGTGCTGTTCCTCTGGGGACTGATGGCGCAGCTCGACGGACTGTCCGGCTGGGCCGCCCTCGTCGGTGGCGCGGCCGGACTTGCCGCGGCGGCGTTCCTCGGCTGGCTGGTGTTCCAGGGTGGGCGGCGACTCAGCGTACAGGGCTTCTTCGCCGCCACCTCTGTCCTGCTGCTGTTCCTCGCCGCGGGCCTCTTCAGCGCCGGCATCGGACGCTTGCAGGGAGTGGGCCTGCTGCCCGGCGGGGACCCGCTGTGGGACACGAGCTGGATGCTGGACGATCGCGGCGGCGTGGGCGGCTTCCTGGCCGGCCTCATCGGATATCGCGCGCGTCCCTCGGCGCTCGAGGTGCTCGCGTACGTCGTGTACGTCGTGGCGGCCGGCGCGCTCTTCTTTCCCGCGCTCGTTGCCCGTCGCTCGCGCGGCGTCGCGCAGCCGATCCGGAGCGGCCGCGTATGACCGACGGGCACGCGGATGCGCCGATACCGGCGGCGCCGGCCGTCATTCGGAGCGAGGCGCTCTTCGGCGCACGCCGGGAGCTCATCATTCGCCATGGAGACGCCGAGTACCGGCTTCGAATCACCAAGACCGACAAGCTGATTCTGACCAAGTAAGCCAGCCAGCGCCGGGGCGCGCGCCCGGGCCAGCCAGCACACACCTCGAACGCTGGAGGACCTTGCGATGAAGCGCGCAACGCTGTGGCTGCTGCTCGCCGTGTCGACGCTGGTGCCGGTCGCCGCGCTCGCCGAAGACGATCAGACGATCTCCTACTTCTACCCCCTGCGCACGCGGCGTCCCGTCATCGAGCGGGAGCTGGAACTGCGCGTGGAGCATGACAAGGCGCGCGACGGCCGCGAGACGACCGCCGCCGCGGCGCTCGAGCTGCCGATCCTGCCTCGCTGGCAGGTCGAGATCGAAGTGCCGCTGGTGTTCCTGGACCCGCGCGACGCCGCCTCGGCCGCCGGGTTCGGCGACATCGAGGTGGAGAACAAGGTGCTGTTCTGGCGTTCGCTCGACTATCTCGCCGCCGTCGGCGGCGGTGTGGAAGCCCGTTTCCCGACGGGGTCGGAGCGGCGCGGGCTCGGTGGTGAAGCGGCCGTCGAGCCGTTCCTCACCGGCGGCATCGCCCTCGGCGACTTCGACGTGCTCGCCTCCGCCGCCTACGAGTTCAACGTCAACAGCCACGTGAAGGGACCCAACGAGCAGGAGCTGTCCGCGTCGGCCGCGCTCGGGTGGCGCGTCCATCGCCGATTCACGCCGCTCGTCGAGCTGACGACGGTGACGCGCACGCGCGGCGACAACGAGGACGGCCTGCTCCATCGCACCCAGGTGTACATCATCCCCGGCTTGAACGTGCGGCCGCTGCCGGCCACGACGCTGCGACTCGGACTCGAGCTTCCGCTGACCTCGGCGCGCACGCACGAGTACGCGATCCTGGGCGGATTCGTGAAGGAGTTCTAAAAGCCTAGGGCGCCTCGCGCGGCAAGGTCTGCACCTCGCCCGTGCCCGGCACCGTCACCGTGAGCGGCGGCCGGTTGACGTGACCGTCGGGCGTCACCTGCACCCAGTGGCCGGGGACATGGACGCCGCCCGGTTGCCCGGGAATCGGCACGTACTGGTCCGGCACCCACACCATGTCAGCGGCCGGGCGCGACGCAGCGGGCGGCGCGGGCTGTCCGCGCATCGACGAGGAGTTGAGCTGGTCCACCGCGCGACCCGTCGTGGTCGGGCCAAGCGGGATGGCCATGGCGCCGCCGAGCAGACAGCCGCCCACGGCTCGCGCGAGCCGCCGCCACCGCGTCGAGACCGTCGACCTCATGCTCTTCAGCATACGCTCGCGTCACTCCGACCGCTCGGATGCCAGCGGCGGCGGCGCTATCGCAGCACGCGGAGCACGAGCCACGTCGCGGCCGCAATGATCGCAGACGCCGGGATCGTCAAGATCCACGCCCACAGGATGCGACCGGCAAGCCCCCAGCGCACCGCGGACAGCCGCTGCAGCGCACCGACGCCCATGATCGATCCGCTGATCGTGTGCGTCGTGCTCACCGGGATGCCGCCGAGCGCGGTGCCGATGAGGGTGATGGCACCGGCCGTCTCGGCGCAGAAGCCGCCGACGGGCCGCAGCTTGGTGATCCGCATGCCCATCGTCTTCACGATGCGCCAGCCGCCGGCCATGGTGCCAAGCCCGAGCGCGGCGTGCGCCGCCAGCACGACCCAGAACGGGACGTAGAACTCGGGGCCCAGATGGCCGGTGGTGAACAGCAGCACGGCGATGATCCCCATGGTTTTCTGCGCGTCGTTCGTGCCGTGGCCGAGGCTGTAGGCTGCGGCCGAGAGTAGCTGGCCGCGGCGGAAGACCTTGTCGACGCGTCCCGGCGTCTCCGCCTTGAACACGTTGATCGTCACCAGCATGAGAACGAACCCGGCGCCGAAGCCGATGAGCGGCGCCATGATCATGAAGATGCCGATCTTGATGAGGCCCGGCGCCACCAGCGAGCCGAAGCCCGCCTTCACCACCGCGGCGCCGGCGAAGCCGCCGATGAGCGCGTGCGACGACGAGGTCGGCAGCCCCCAGTACCAGGTCACGAGGTCCCAGACGATGGCGCCGACGAGGCCGGCCAGGATCACCCACGGGTCGATGACGCCCGGCTCGACGACGCCCCGGCCCACCGTCCGCGCGACGTTGACGCCGAAGCCGAAGGCGGCGACGAAGTTGAAGAAGGCCGCCCACACGACGGCCTGCAGCGGCGTGAGGACGCGCGTCGACACCACGGTGGCGATGGAGTTGGCGGCGTCGTGGAAGCCGTTGATGAAGTCGAAGACGAGCGCGATCAGGATGATGAACAGAACGAGCGTCAGCATGCGGGCAGGCGCGTCAGGCCATCTTCAGGATGATCCCCTCGATCACGTTGGCGACGTCCTCGCACCGATCGGTGACGATCTCCATCGTCTCGTAGATCTCCTTCCACTTGATGACCTCGATGGGATCGCCGGCCTCGTCGAACAGCGCGGCCAGGCTGTCGCGCAGCAGATTGTCGGCGCTGTTCTCGAGCCGGTTCACCTCCACCGCGTGCTCGTGGAATCCGGGGTCCATGTTGCGCAGGCAGCGGATGGCGCGGTCCATGGCCTCGGTGGTCTTGACGATGACCTCCGACATGGCCCGGCACGCCGAGGTCGGCTCCTTGATCCGATAGACGACGAGCCGTTCCGAGGCGGCCTCGATGTAGTCGAGCACGTCGTCGAGCCGGGTGGCCAGCGCGTGGATGTCCTCGCGGTCGATCGGCGTGATGAACGTCGTGTTCAACTTCTTGACGATCTCGTGCGTCACCGCGTCACCCTGGTGCTCGATTTCCTTGATGGCGTGCACCTTGGCCCGCGCATCGGCGTAGTGATGGACCATCTCGTGCAGCAGACGCGCAGCGCGAAGGATATGCTGGGACTGCTGCTCGAAGTAGTCGTAGAACCGCACTTCCCTGGGGATGAGATTGAACATGACCGCGTCGAAGTGTAGCGGAAACATCGGCGGGATTCCAGCCACCGGGAAAACTCGTGCACACTCCGCGCTGCCGGCGCAGCGTTTGCACCATGTACACGACGAGATGCTTCCCCGGGTCGTGCTCCTCACGAAGCCGTACCCGCTGGCCGCCGTGCTCGAGAGCCGGATCGCGGCGACCGGCTGCCTCGTCGGTGTCGTTCACGAGCAGAAGCCTGGCGGCGTCGCGAGCGCGCGCAAGGAGATCCGTCGGCTGATCACGCGCCTCGGGCTGCTGCGCGCGCTCGACGTGCTGGCCTATCAGGCGTATCAGCGCGTGTTCCGTGCCGGCGCCCTGCGACGTCTCTTCGCCGGCCTCGCGTCAACCGCGACGCCGGTCGCGGTGCCGCGATCCGCCTTCGCGAGCCTGAACAGCGCCGAGGCGCGCGCGGCCATCCGCGCGCTCGAGCCCGACCTCCTTCTCGTGCACGGAACCGGCATCCTCAAGCCCGAGACGTTCCAGCTCGCGCCACTGGCGGTGAATCTCCACTGCGGCGTGCTGCCGGAGTACCGGGGACACGACTCGACATTCTGGGCGCTGCACGCGGGCGATTACGACCGCGTCGGCGCAAGCCTGCACGTCATCGACGCCGGCGTCGACACCGGCACGCTGATCGCCGAGGGCCGTGTCGCCTGTGGTCCCGCGGATAGCGACCTCGACGCCTGGGTCGCGGCGTTCGCGGTCGGCGTCGATCTCGCGGTGACGCTCGTGGAGCGCCTCGCCGACGGCGCGCCGGTGACGTTCCAGTCACCACGCGGCAAGCCCGGCAAGCACTACGGCCGCAAGGGGCTCAGCGACTACATGAGCTTCGCGCTCCGACGGCGGCAGGCCGCCGGCCGCGTACTGCGTCCGGCCAGCTAGGGCTTCCGCAGGGCCAGCGGTGGTGCGCCGAGCACCTCCGCCCGCGCCGCCGTCCACAGCTCCGCCAGCGCATCGCCGAGCGCGGGCGCGCTCGCGGCCAGGCACCGCGCCACCGCGCCGCGCCGCGGCAACCGGGCCGCGCCCACCTCGAACTCTCCGCCGCCGTCGACCTCGGCCACGCGCTCGATGAAGCGCTCGATGCCGACATCCGCGACGACCGCGATGGTGGCGAAGTACGGACGGTGCTCGGTGATCCCGAGGCCCCGCGGACTGTCTTCACGTAGCGTGAAGCGGTCGTGCAGCAGCCAGCCGCGCGCGTCGCGCACCGTGAGCGTGCTGTCGAGCAGCGCGAATCGCCACGCCTCGCCGCGCGCGATGCGTCCCGCGGCGAAGGCGTCGATGACGACCAGCGCGCCGCCCTCGGCGACGTCGGCCTCGAGACGCTGCCGGTAGGCGGAGCCGGCGAACGGAATCGCATGGTCCGGAACCCATTCCAGTCGCGCGTCCGCGCCGACGCGCAGGCGCACAATCTGCTCGGCGACCGCGGACGTCGTGCGGTAGATCTTGCTCGCCGACGGCGTCGTGAGACACGCGTGCGCGCCCGGGGATACCTCCACGTCGATGGTCAGGGTGTCACCGCCGACGAGACCGCCGGTCGGGTTGACGATCGACACGACGGCCGCTCCATCGTCGAGCGCCATCGGCGCCAGCACCTGCAGCGGCACCACGTAGCGGCAGCGCGCCATCACGGTGCGCGAGCCGCGACGTTCGAAGCGCAGCCCGAGGAAGCCGTCGCGTCCGACGCGAGGCGACGGCGCGATCACACGGGCGCGGGCAGCAACAGATCGCGTCGGACCCAGTCGAGGATCGCGTCGACGCCCTCGCCGCTCCGGAGATTCGTGAAGACGAACGGCCGGTCGCCGCGCTGGCGCCGCGCGTCGCGCGCCATCACGGCCAGGTCGGCGCCGACGTGGGGCGCGAGATCGATCTTGTTGATGACGAGCAGGTCCGAGCGGCGGATCCCCGGCCCGCCCTTGCGCGGGATCTTCTCGCCTTCGGCGACGTCGATCACGTAGATCGTCGCGTCGACGAGCTCCGGGCTGAACGTGGCCGCGAGGTTGTCGCCGCCGCTCTCGATGACCACCAGGTCGAGCTGCGGGAAGGTGCCCAGTAGCTGGTGCACCGCCTCCAGGTTCACCGAGGCGTCCTCACGGATCGCCGTGTGCGGGCAGCCGCCGGTCTCGACGCCGAGCACACGCTCCGGCGCCAGCGCCCCGCGACGGACGAGAAACTCCGCGTCTTCCTTCGTGTAGATGTCGTTGGTGATCACCGCCATGTCGACGTGGTCGCGAAGCCGCAAGCACAGCGCCTCGGTCAGCGCAGTCTTGCCGGACCCGACGGGGCCGCCGATGCCGATCTTCAACGGACGCGGAAGCGAGAGCGAGCTCATGACCGGAAGAGCCTCATGTCGAGCGCCGCGTGGCGCACACCCGCGAGCTCGAGGGCCGGAGTGAACGTCCACATCGCGTCGGGCGGCGTCGCGGCGGCGACCGCAGCCAGTCGCGACACGTGCGGTCGCATGGCGGCGAGGATCTTCTGCCCGCCGATCTGCCCGATCGGCAGCAGGCGCAGCCCCGCCCCGACCAGCAACGCCGCGGTCGAGTAGAGAAACGCTGCCGCCGCCGACTCCGCCGGGACGCCGCGGCGCCCCGCGACCGCCCCGAAGACGGCCGCGTGGTGCCCGGGGCACCGGCCGTCGTCGATCGCTGCGGCAAGCCAGGTGACCAGCGGATCGTCGTCCGGCGCCGACGCCGCGCGCGCCGTCTGGCGTCCCATCTGTCGGCTCGCGGCACGGAATTCCGGAACCGTCTTCATGGCGTCGAGCCGCGCATCGAGCTCCAGCCAGCCTTCGCGATCGACGGCCGCCGCCAGCCGCACGGCCGCCGCCACCGCCACCGCGTCCGCCGGTCCGGCCGATCCGTCCAGATGCGCGCGCACGAACGCCTCGAGACCGCCGCCGTCATGCACGCGCCCGTCCTGCGCATACGTCTCGAGCCCGAACGACTGCGCGAAGCCGCCGGCCGGAAACAGCCCGTCCGTCAGCTGCAGCAGCGAGATCAGCGCGTCAGTGTTCATGCCGGTGACTGAGCCCGATCGGCGTGAACACCGCCTGCGTCCGTTCGAACGACACCCCGAGTCGCGTCAGCAGCTGCTCCATCGCCGGATCGTCCGCGACCAGCAACCGCTCGCCATCCAGCGCCAGCGAAAAATGCCGGTTCCCGACCTCGAACGCCACCCGCACCCCCTCCTCCCGCGACCTCGGCGTCACCGCCAGCACCGCCTCCGGCGCCGCCTCGATGACGACGTACCAATCCGCCGCCACGTGAAGAATCTCCCCCGGCACGAGCACGCTCCCCGTCGGCAACGCCAGCGCCAGCGTCCTCCCCTTCTCCGTCATCACGCGCCGCCGCCCCCACCTCCGCTCCTCCGCCGTCAGCACGAGCCGATCCCGCTCCCGCCGCGAGAGATCCGCATCGTGCACATGCACATGCGGCCGCGTGATGACGATGACCGGCTCCGTCACGCCGCCCCCACCCCACCGGCCCATATACATATAGAGGAAGTAGAGGAAGCCAAGACCGGTAGCTCCCCGCCCCCGCGCGAAGCGCGAATGCGCCACGCGTCCGACAGCCCAGCAGACCATTCGATGAATGTTCTATCGGATAGGGCGATCAAAACCGGCCAGATGCGAGGCGCCGACGAGCGACGACCGAGGCGTACGCCGCGTACGCCGCAGGAAGTCGCGAGGAGGCAACGAAGCAGATGGTCGGTTTTCATCGCCCGTTCAAAATAAAAAGTAGCGTTGGGCCATGGGGAGAACGGCCGCCGGCGCGCAGGTGAGCACGACCCCGTCCGCCCGCACCTCATACGTCTCCGCATCCACCTCGATCCGCGGCAGCGCGTCATTGTGAATCATGTCGCGCTTGCCGAGCCCGCGGCAGCCCGACACCGCCACCGCGCGCCGCGCCAGCCCCAGTCGCGCCGGCACGTCCGCCGCGAGCGCCGCCGCCGACACGAAGGTCACCGCGGTGCTGGCGCGCGCGCGGCCAAAGGCCCCGAACATCGGCCGGTAGAGAACGGGCTGCGGAGTCGGGATGGAGGCATTGGGATCGCCCATGGCCGCCCAGGCGATCAGCCCGCCCTTGACGACGAGCTCGGGCTTTACGCCGAAGAACGCCGGGCGCCACAGCACGAGATCGGCGAGCTTGCCGACCTCGACGGAGCCGACGTGCTCAGCCAGCCCGTGCGCGATGGCCGGGTTGATCGTGTACTTCGCGACGTAGCGCTTGACACGATGGTTGTCGTCCTTGTCGCTATCGCCGGGGAGCGGGCCGCGCTGCGCCTTCATCTTGTCTGCGGTCTGCCAGGTCCGGATGATCACCTCGCCGATGCGTCCCATGGCCTGCGAGTCGGACGACATCATGCTGATGGCGCCGAGGTCGTGGAGCACGTCCTCGGCCGCGATGGTCTCGGCCCGGATGCGGGACTCCGCGAACGCCAGGTCCTCCGGGATCGACGGGTTCAGGTGATGGCAGACCATGAGCATGTCGAGGTGCTCGTCCATCGTGTTGACGGTGAACGGCATCGTCGGGTTGGTCGAGGACGGCAGGCAATTCGGCTCGCCGCACACGCGGATGATGTCCGGCGCGTGACCGCCACCGGCGCCCTCCGTGTGATAGGTGTGGATCGTCCGGCCCTTGAAGGCGCGGATGGAGTCCTCCACGAATCCCGCCTCGTTCAGGGTGTCGGTGTGGATGGCCACCTGCACGTCGTACTCCTCGGCCACCGACAGCGCGCAGTCGATCGCGGCCGGTGTGGTACCCCAGTCTTCGTGCAGCTTCAGCCCGATGGCGCCGGCCGCGATCTGCTCGCGCAGCGGATCCGGCGCCGACGCGTTGCCCTTGCCGAGCAGGCCGAGATTGACCGGAAACGCCTCCGCGGCCTCCAGCATCCGGTGAATGTTCCACTCGCCGGGCGTGCAGGTCGTGGCCGCCGTTCCGGTGGCAGGGCCGGTGCCACCGCCGACGAGCGTGGTCAGCCCGGCGCTGATGGCCTCCGTCACGATCTGCGGGCAGATGAAGTGGATGTGCGCGTCAAGGCCTCCGGCCGTCACGATGCGCCCCTCGCCGGCGATGACCTCCGTGCCCGCACCGATCACCATGCCTGCCGTGACGCCGTCCATCACATCCGGATTGCCGGCCTTGCCGATGGCCACGATGCGGCCGTCGCGGATGCCGATGTCGGCCTTCACGATGCCCCAGTGATCCACGATGACGGCGTTCGTGACCACACAGTCGAGCGTCTGGTCCGCGCGTGTCGCGCGGGCCGACTGGCCCATGCCGTCGCGAATGACCTTGCCGCCTCCGAACTTCGCCTCCTCGCCTGGCGTCGTGAGATCGCGCTCGATCCGGATGAACAGGCCCGTGTCCGCAAGCCGCACCCGGTCCCCGGTCGTCGGCCCGTAGAGGTCAGCGTACTGACGTCGCGTCAGCCGGAGCGTCATCGGCGTTGCCACTCGGCGAGCTTCAGCATTGCGGCGTCCTTTGCGACCCCCTCGGTGAGCGCGTTGAGGCCGAACACACGGCGCGCGCCGGCCAGCTCCACGAGCGTCACGCGCTTGGCGTCGCCGGGCTCGAAGCGCACCGCGGTGCCGGCGGCGACGTTGAGACGCATCCCGAATGCCTGCGCGCGGTCGAAGCGCAGCGCGCGATTGACCTCGAAGAAATGGAAGTGCGAGCCGACCTGGATCGGCCGGTCCGCGACGTTCTCGACCGTCAGCTCCACCGTCCGGCGTCCCGGGTTCGCGATCACATCGCCCGTGTCGACGACGATCTCCCCTGGAATCACGCGGCGTCTCCTCGGCGGCGACTCACCTCAGCGGATCGGATGGTGGACGGTCACGAGCTTCGTGCCGTCGGGAAAGGTGCCTTCGACCTGGATCTCGTCGATCATCTCCGGCACGCCTTCCATCACGTCGTCGCGACCGAGAATGCCGGCGCCGGCCTCCATGAGATCCGACACCGTCCGGCCGTCGCGGATTCCCTCGAGAATCTCCGCGGTGATGAGCGCCAGCGCCTCCGGATGATTGAGCTTGAGGCCGCGGGCGCGGCGACGGCGGGCCACCTCCGCGGCGGTGAAGATGAGAAGCTTCTCCTGCTCTCGCTGCGTGAGGTGCATGCTGAGCCTCGCTAGACGGCCAGGTGCTGCTTCACCTGCTCGGGCCGCAGCTCGCGAGTCGCGCCCGCGGCGACCACGGCGCCCTTGGCCATGATCACATAGGCATCGGCCAGCCGCTCGGCGAAGTCCAGGTACTGCTCGACGAGCAGGACGGACAGTCCCAGCTCCTTCTTGATCCGCCGGATCGCGTCCTCGATCTCCAGGATGATCGATGGCTGGATGCCCTCCGTCGGCTCGTCGAGGATGAGCAGCTTGGGCCGCGTGAGCAGCGCGCGACCGATGGCGAGCATCTGCTGCTCACCGCCCGACAGGACACCGCCCTTGCGACCGAGCAGTCTCCGCAGCGCAGGAAACAGCTCGAGCACGTCGTCCATGCCATCGCGGCGCCCGCAACCGAGCTGCGCGACGCGAAGGTTCTCGTCGACGGTGAGGTGCGGAAAGATCTCGCGGCCCTGGGGAACGTAGCCGATCCCGGCGCGGGCGCGCCGGTCGGACGACCAGCGCGTGACGTCGGCGCCGTCGAAGGCGACCGTCCCCGCGCGCACCGGCAGCAAGCCCATCACCGCCTTCAAGAGCGTCGTCTTGCCCACGCCGTTGCGGCCCATGAGGCAGACCACCTCGCCGAAACCCACACGGAGATCGACGTCCCAGAGCACCTGCGAGCCGCCGTAGGCGACGTCGAGTCCCTCAACCGCGAGCATCGGCGGTCTCGCGGCGCCGCCCGAGGTAGACCTCGAGCACGCGGGGGTCGGACTGCACCTGCTCGACGGGGCCTTCGCACAGCACGGTGCCCTGATGCAGAACGGTCACCTTGCGCGCGATCTGCCGCACGAATTCCATGTCGTGCTCGATGACGAGCACCGCGCGCTCGGCCGCGATCGATTCGAGGAGCTGGCCCGTCCGCGCCGTCTCCTCGTCCGTCATGCCCGCCACGGGCTCGTCGACGAGCAGCAGCTCCGGCTCCTGCGCCATGACCATGCCGATCTCCAGCCATTGCTTCTCGCCGTGCGACAGGGCGCCGGCCGGCAGCGCGGCCTTGCTCTCGAGGCCGACGGTGGCCAGCGTGGCGGCGATGCGGTCGGCCTCACGCGCGGCGTCGGCGCTGAACAGCGCGCGCAGCACGCCGGTGCTCGCGCGCTTCAGCGAGAGCTCGACGTTGTCCCGCACGCTCAGGTTCACGAACACCGACGGCGTCTGGAACTTGCGTCCGATGCCGAGCCCCACGATCTCGTTCTCGCGCAACGGCACGACGTCGGTGTGGTCGCCGAAGATCACGCGGCCGCTCTCCGGCTTGGCGCGTCCCGAGATGACGTCGAGGAGCGTCGTCTTGCCGGCGCCGTTCGGTCCGATGACGACGCGCAGCTCCCGGCGATCCATGAAGAAGTTGAGGTGGGACAGGGCCGTGAAGCCGTCGTAGGAGACGGTCACGTCCTCGAGATAGATGATCGATCCCGCGCGGGGCGCCATCACGGCAGCGGCACCCGCGAAGCGGACTCCGGCCGGGTGGCGCTCGCTGGCGTGCGACGTCGGGCGTCAGCGGGCGGGACCGCGCTCGTGATCGATCGGACCGCCTTGGCGACAGCACCGCTGATGCCGTCGGGGAAGAACAGCACGACGCCCATGAACAGCCCGCCGAGGAACAGCAGCCAGACGTCCGGATAGCTCGTCGTCAGCCACGACTGCATCCAGTTCACGCCGACCGCGCCGGCCACGGCGCCGACCAGCGTGCCGCGCCCGCCGGCGGCGACCCAGACGACCATCTCGATGGACGGCAAGACACCGATCTTGGCCGGGGTGATGATACCGACCTGCGGCACGTACAGCGCCCCGGCGACACCGGCGAGCACCGCCGAGACCACGAACACGAACAGCTTGTAGCGCGCCGGCGAGTACCCGGAGAAGAGCACCCGCGTCTCGCTGTCGCGGATGGCCACGAGCACCTTGCCGGCCCGGCTCGTCGTGATGAAGCGACAGGCCAGGTACGCCGCGACCAGCACGAGCGCCGTGGCCACGTACAGCGCGCGCTGCGTGGACGCAAGGTTCAGCGGCCGCCCGAAGATCGTCTTGAAGTCGGCCAGGCCGTTCGTGCCGCCGAGGTTCATCTCGTTGCGGTTGAAGACAAGCCACGCACAGAGCGCCAGCGCCTGCGTGATGATCGAGAAGTAGACGCCGCGGATGCGGCTGCGGAACGCCAGGTGGCCGAACGCCAGCGCGAACACCGCCGGCACCACCATCACCGCCGCCAGCGTGAACGCGCCCGAGTAGAACGGCTTCCAGAACACCGGCAGCTCGGTCACGCGGTTCCAGACCATGAAATCGGGCAGCGCGCTCTGATACACGCTCTTGGAGCCGATCTCGAGCATGAGGTGCATGCCCATCACGTAGGCGCCGAGGCCGAAGAACACACCGTGGCCCAGGCTGAGCACGCCCGCGTACCCCCACAGCAGGTCGAGGCCCAGGGCGAGCACGGCGTACGCGAGGAACTTTCCGAACAGGTTCAGCGTGAAGTCCGAGACGTACAGCGCGGATCCCGGCCTCAGCATGTTGCAGAGCGGCAGCCCGAGCACCAGGATGACGCCCGCCGCAGCGACGAGCAGGAGCTCACGCGTCCGCATGGCGACCCCGGATGGCGAACAGGCCGGCGGGCCGGCGTTGCAGGAAGAGAATGACCAGGATGAGGATCGCGACCTTGCCGAAGACGGCGCCGAGAGCCGGCTCGACGCCCTTGTTGAGGGCGCCGATACCGGCGGCGGCCAGGATCGTGCCGGCGAGCTTCCCGACGCCGCCGCTGACGACGACCATGAAGGAGTCGACG
>DATAOC010000017.1:0-6431 GCA_036265915.1 Candidatus Methylomirabilota bacterium
AGCTTCGGCAGCTGGTCGGTGAACTGCATCCACTGCTCGCTCAGCGCGGGCCAGAGCAGCCGGCCCATCAGCGCGAACACGCCGGCCACCGCCACGTACACCGCGAGCACGGTGAGCCCGCGCGGTATCCGGCGCCGCTCGCCCCAGTGCGCCGCGGGCAGCATGGCGGCGGCGATGATGAGCGCGATGAAGAACAGCAGCCAGATCTGCCAGGTGGCCACGACCAGCCAGACGGCGGCGATGACGCCGAGGAGCTGGAACACCATCGGCCACGGCAGGCGCGTGGGCAAGGTCACGCGCCCATCATACCGGCGATCACCGACGCACCGTCCGAGCGGCCGGCGTCCGGCGGTACGCGCAGTCGCGCATCCAGCAGCGCGCACACTGGCTGAAGTAGTGATCCGCGCGCGCGGAGCGCCCGGCGCCGACGAGCAGGGAGATCGACTTGCCCGGCGTCATCACGCACGCGGCGTTCAGCGCCACGCCGGCGGGCGTGCCGGGGCACAGCTGGAAGAGCAGGCGCTGCTCGGCGACGTCCCAGCCGGCGTAGCCCGGACTGATGCGATTGGTGACGACGAGTCCCGCCGCGAGCCCTTGCTGGCAGAGGACGTCGTTCACGTACTCCGCCAGGCTCTCCACGGCCCCGGAGCCGACGCTGTCGAGCATCGAGGCCAGCGGCAGCTCGCGCGCTTCCCACAGCTCGGCCACGCGCCGCTCGAGCGCATCGCCGATGGTGCACACCGCGGCCGCCACGTGCTCGATGTCGCCCCATCGCTCGCCGATCCCCGGTATCGTGAGCCGCACGGAGCCGACGTCGAGCGAGTCCGGCTGCCCTCGCTCGACGGGCCGCCAGTGGACGACCGCGCGAGGCGTCATGAGCCGGTAGCCTTCGTCGAGCGCGTCGTCGAAGAGTCGGCGCACGTCGGCGCCGGGCGTGTCGCGGCCCTTCTTGTAGCCCTGGAACCGGAGAACTTCGTCGGGATCGATGGCGAGCGGCAGCGCGTCCAGCAGCTGCACGCCGGCCGGCAGGCTCACGTCCGGCGGCGGCGCACGACCTCGGCGATGCGGCGGATGTGCTCGGGATTCGAGCCACAGCAGGCGCCGACGATGTTGCACCCGGCGTCGAGCAGCGCCGGGTACTCCTGCGCCATCGCCTCCGGGCCGAGCTCGTAGGTGACCGTGTCACCGGTGGTGACCGGCAGCCCCGCGTTCGGATAGGCCACGAGCGGCGCGTTCGTGACCTTGCGCATCTCGCGGATGATCACGATGGCGCGGTCCGGGCCGCGGCCGCAGTTCATGCCGATCACGTCAGCGCCGGCCGCGAGCAGGCTCTTGGCGACCTCGCCGGGACTCTCGCCCCACATCGTGCGGTCGCGATCGTGCAGCTCCTCGAACTGGAAGAACATCGTCGCCATCACCGGCAGATCGGCGACGGCCTTGCACGCGCGGATGGCGGCGGTCGCTTCCTGGGGAAACATCATCGTCTCGACCGCGAAGAGGTCGACGCCGCCCTCGGCCAGCGCCTCCGCCTGCTCCCGGAACGTCACCTCGTACTCCTCGTCGGTGACGCCCTCGTCGAGCGCGTAGTCGACCGGCAGCCGGCTGGTCGGCCCGATGGAGCCGGCGACGTAGCCCTCGGGCGGGGCGGCGCTGCGCGCGAGCCGGGCGCCCTTCACGTTCAGCTCCCGTGTGCGCTCGCCGATCTTGTACTCGTTGAGCTTCAGCCGCGTCCCGCCGAACGTGTTGGTCTCGACGATGTGGCTGCCCGCGTCGTAGTAGCCGCGATGGATTCCGCGCACGACGTCGGGGTGCGTGTCGTTCCACAGCTCGGGACAGGCGCCGTTGAGCAGCCCGGCCGCGAACAGCATGGTGCCGTAGCCGCCGTCGAAGACGAGGGTCTCGCCCGCCTTCACGCGCTCGAGCACGCTCCAGCCGCGCGCCTTCATCCCGCCACCGCCACGCCGAGCAGCTTCTTGGCCTTGACCACGGCGAGCGTGGAGTCCTTGGCATAGCCGTCGGCGCCGATCTCGTCGGCGAACGCCTGACTCACCGGCGCGCCGCCGATCATGACCTTCACCCGCTCGCGGAGCCCGGCCTTCAGCAGCGCGTCGATTGTGCGCTTCATGGCCGGCATGGTCGTCGTCATGAGGGCCGAGATGCCGACGATGTTCGCCTGATGCTCCTCGACGGCGGCCACGAACTTTTCGGGCGCGACGTCGCGGCCGAGGTTCACGACCTTGAACCCGGCGCCCTCGAGCATCATGGCGACCAGGTTCTTGCCGATGTCGTGCAGGTCGCCCTGCGCGGTGCCGATGACGACGATGCCGTGGTAGTCGTCGCCCTTGGCGGCGGCGGTGATGAGCGGCTTGAGAAGGTCGAGCCCGGCGTACATCGCGCGCGCGGACAGCAGCACCTGCGGCACGTAATACTCGTTGCGGCGAAACTTCTCGCCGACGACGTCCATTCCCGGGATCAGCCCCTTGAAGATCAGCTCCTTGGGGTCCATCGACAGCTGGAGTCCTTCGCGCGTCTTGGCGGCGACGGTGTCCTTGTCGCCCAGGATGAGGGCCCGCGACATCGTCGGGAAATCGAAATCCTGCGCGCTCATGCTCCTCCTGGTGCGGTGGTCGGGTCCAGCCGAGTTCTATCATGCTCGCCTGCCACCGGCAACGGATCCTGCTCGGCGTCGAGCACGGCATAGATCTTCACCGGCCTGCTCTTGCCCTTCACGGTGACGTCGCCGAGCTCCTTCGTGACGAAGTGGCCCTTCACGTGCTCGTAGGTGAACTCGCTGATGACGATGTTGCTCTTGTAGTCCTTGGTGATCGACTCCAGCCGCGAGCCGAGGTTGATGGTGTCGCCGATGGCGGTGTACTCGAGGCGCTGCCGCGATCCCAGCGTGCCCACCACCGCCTCCCCGGTATTGATGCCCACGCCGTTGCGGATGGTGACGCCGAATCGCGCCTCCCAGCGGTCGGACACCGCGCGCGTCCGCGCCTGGAACTCGAGTCCGGTCCGTACGGCCTTCACCGCATGCTCGGGATCCTCGAACGGCACGTTGTAGAGGGCCATGATGCAGTCGCCGATGTACTTGTCGACGGTGCCGCCGTGCTTGAAGACGATCTCGGTCATCTCGGAGAGGTACTCACGAAGCATCTCGGCGACGTCCTCGGGTTGCAGCTTCTCGGAGATCGAGGTGAAGCCACGGATGTCGGAGAACAGCACGGTCACCAGCCGCCGGCTCGTGGTGAGGCTGCCCTCCTCGCGCTGTCGCACCACCTCGCGCACGACGTCGGGCGAGAAGAACTGCGACAGGCGCCGACGCTCGCGCTGCTCGCGCACGAAGTTCTCCACGACGGTGGCGCCGTAGCCGAGCACGAGGCCCACCGAGCCGGCCACCCCGCGCAGCCACACGTCGCCGGCCGCAAACGCCGCATAGGCGCCGACGGCCAGCACCAGCCACACGCCGACGGCGCCCAGCAGCGCGCGAAACGCATGCAGGCGCACCACCAGGCCCGCGCCCAGGAGCGCGGCCGCCGCCGCCAGCACGGTCGACGCCGCCCGCGGGACCTCGCGGAGCGGGTTGCCGCGGATGAGCGTCTCGAGCGCGTTGGCATGGATTTCCACGCCGGGCATGTCGCCCGCGCGCGCGAAGGCCGTCGCGAACTGGTCGTGGAGAATCTCGCTCGTGGGACCGATCAGCACGATCTTGTCGCGGAAGTACTCGGCGGGGATCTCGTCCCGGATCACGCGATAGTACGAGACCCACGGATAGGTGCGCGGGCCGCCGCGAAAGTTCACGAGCACGGTGTGCCCAGCCGGCAGCGCCCGCACCGGCAGCCCCGCCCGCCCCGCGAGCACGTGCAGGGCGACGTCGAAGCCGCGGATTCGCTCGCTGCCGAGAGCCAGCGTCAGCGGCGCCCGGCGGATGTGGCCGTCGCCATCGGCGTACATGTTCACCGGCGCCACCGCCACCGCGCCGCGGCGGATCACGTCGATGGGCTGGTTCAGCGTCTCGCGGTGGTACAGCGGCTGGTCGTCCTCTGCGATGGCGGCGCCGAGGACCACGTTGCCGGCCGCCGCCACCGCGGCGCCCAGCGCTTCGTCGTCCGCGGGACCGCGGGAGGATGGCGTGTCGAAGATCAGGTCGACGCCGATGGCAAGCGGCCGGCCCGCCGCAATCCGCGCGATGAGCTCGCCGTGCGTCGCGCGCGGGAACGGCCACTGCATGTTGAGCTCGGCGAAGGTCGACTCGTCGACGGTGACGATGACGATGGGCACGGCCGGGGCGCGCGCACCGCGCGCCTCGAACAGACGGTTGAGCGCCCAGTGCTCGAGGCCGTCCAGCAATCCAAAGGTGGCCAGCCCCGCGGTGAGCAGCGCCGCGAGGACGCCGGCGAGATGCTTGCGCGCGACGTCCAGGGCCCACGGCCAGCGTGCGGCCATCCCGCACAATGTATGCTAGTATCCGTCGTTAATGAAGATACGAGTACTCGGCGCCTTTGGAGCCGAAGGACTCGGTCAACGGCCCACCGCCTTTCTCGTCAATGAGCGAATCCTCGTCGACGCCGGCACCGTGGGCGGCGCTCTCACCCCCGCCGAGCAGCGTCTGGTCCAGCACGCGCTCATCTCGCACGCGCACCTCGATCACGTCGCCGGTCTCGCCTTTCTCACGGAGACGATCGCGTTCGCCGGCGAGGCGCGCGACCCGCTGACGGTGGCGAGCGTGGCGCCGGTCGTCGACGCGCTGCGGACCGGCGTGTTCAACAACATCGGCTGGCCCGACTTCGCGCAGATCCCGCCCGAGGCGCCGGTCATGAAGTACCGCACCCTGGTGGAGGACGCCGAGCAGCGCGTGGGTGACCTCTGGGTCACGCCGGTACCGGTCAACCATAGCGTGCCGACGAGCGGCTTCATCATCCATGACGGCAGCACCGGGTTCATCTTCTCCGGCGACACCGGCCCCACCGAGGCGCTCTGGAAGGCCGCCCGCGGCCTGCGCGGCCTGCGCGCGATCATCCTCGAGTGCGCGTATCCGAACCGGCTGACGGCGCTCGCCGACGTCGCCATGCACATGACACCGGAGCGCGTCCAGCGGGAGCTCGACAAGCTGCCGGCCAACGTGCCGGTGTGGATCTATCACGTGAAGCCGCAGTTCGCCGAGGAGATCGCCGAGGAGCTGTCTCGGGTCGATCCCGCGCGCGTGAGCATTCTCGAGCAGGACAAGACCTACTCGCTGTAGTCCTCTCCCACCGCGCGCTCAGCCCGCCGGCGCGTCGGGCACCAGGACGACGGTGTCGCTGCTCAGCTCGACGCGCACGCGCTCGCCGACCCGGAACAGGCGGCTCTCGTGCTGCGCGGGCAGCTCCACGCGCACCGGCAGCGCGCCGCCGACGTCGACCTCGTAGAGCTGGCGGGCGCCCTCGAACACGCGCAGCGTGACCGTGCCGGGCAAGCCCGGTCCGCGCGCCATCGCCGCGTCCGTCATGCTGAGGATCTCCGGGCGCAGCACCAGCAGGCCGCGACTGCCGGGACCGTACTCACCGGTTCCCGCCACGGGAACGCGGTGCCCGCCCTCCGTCTCCACCACGACACCGAGATCGCGGCGCTCGACGACTCGCACCGGGAGGAAGTTCGCCGGGCCGAGCGCCTCCGCGATGGCGCGGCTGCGCGGATGCTGATAGACGTCCGGCGGATCGCCGAGCTGCTCGATGCGCCCTTGCAGGAGCACCGCCAGGCGGTCGGACAGCGCGAGCGCGTCCGCAGCGTCCCGGGTCACGTGGATCGTCGTCACCGCGAGGTCGCGGTGGAGCTTGGCCAGCTCGATCCGCAGCGTCTTGCGCGCGATCGGGTCGAGATGGGCCAGCGGCTCGTCCAGCAGCAACACGTGCGGCTCGGGCGCGAGCGCGCGGGCGAGCGCCAGTCGCCGGCGCTGCTCGGGGCTGAGGGCCGTCGGCCGCCGATCGGCGACGTCTTCGAGACCGAGCCGAGCGAGCACCGTGGCGATGCGGCGCTGCACCTCCGCGGCCGCCATCCCGCGCGCGGTGAGACCGAACGCGACGTGCTCGCGCACGGGCAGATGCGGCCAGAGAGCGCCCTCCTGGAAGACGTAGCCGATGGAGCGCGTGCCCGGAGGGCGCGCCGCCACGTCGTGACCGTCGACCAGCACGCGTCCACCCGAGACCGGCATGAAGCCGGCCACCGCGCGGAGCACGTCCGTCTTGCCGGAGTGCGGCGGACCGAGAAACGTGAAGAACTCGCCGTAGCGGACGTGCACGCTGACCTCCGCGAGCCCGGGCGGGGCACCGCCCCGCGTGCTCAGCGCCTCCAGGCGGATGTCGACGAGCGGCCGACTCACGCGGTACGGTCGGCGCGCGCCGTCGACAGCGGCAGCCGCGCGAGCGGCACGCACGCCAGCCCGATCAGGCCGA
>DATAOC010000018.1:0-52798 GCA_036265915.1 Candidatus Methylomirabilota bacterium
TATCTCTACGAGTCGTACGGCTTCGGGCCGCGTGACGGCTGTCACGAGAACATCAGCCACGCAGTGGCGCCGTGGGGTCTCTTGCCGGAGGACATCCCGGACACGATGGACCTGTTCATGAATTATCAGCACGACTGCACGCGCGGCCGCTGGGTCATCGGTGAGCCCGTGTCCAAGCCGGGCGACTACGTGGAGTTCCGCGCCGAGATGGACGTGATCGTCGGGCTCTCGAACTGTCCACTGGACGTGCTCAACCCGTGCAACGGCTATCACTGCACGCCGGTGAAGATCGAGGTGTACGCCGGCTCATGACCCGTCGCGGCGATTTCGAGAAGCCCACCACGCTGGCCATGGAGATCGCCCGCCACCTGCGCGAGCAGATCATCAGTGGCGCCCTGCCCGCCGGCGAGCGCGTGAACGAGACGCGGGTGACGCGCGAGCTGGCCTCGAGCCGCTCGCCGGTCCGGGAGGCGCTGCGCATCCTGGAATCGGAAGGTCTGGTGACGCTGGAGCCGCATCGCGGCGCCCGCGTGCGCGGGATGTCGGAGCAGGACCTCGAAGAGATCTACGACGTCCGCCTGATGATCGAGAGCCACGGCGTGCTGCGCCACCTGCACCGGCTGGCGCCGGACGCCCTCGTCCCGCTCCGCACGGCCGTGGAGGACGCGCAGGCCGCGCTCTCCACGCCGGACATCGAGCGATGGCACCAGGCGTCGCTGCGATTTCACGACGGGCTGGTGCTGCTCGCCGGCAACCGGCACCTCACCCGGCTGCACGAGGAGCTGAAGACCTCGCTGCGCCGCTACGAGATCTCCGCCGTCGGGACGCCCGGCGAGCCCGAGCGGTTCCAGGTCGAGCACGAGGCCATCCTGCACGCGCTCGAGGAGGGACGGGTCGAGCGCGGGGCCGAGCTCGTGGCCGCGCACATCATGAACCTCAGGAAGGCCCTGTGAGGGCCGCGGGGAGCGCATGAGACTCGTCGACCTGTCGCATCCGTGGAACATGCACACGCCGGGCTGGATCGGCTATCCGGGCTCGAAGATCTACTACACGCAGACGCTGCAGACCAATCGCATCGTGTCGCAGCGGGTCGAGACGTCCCTCCACGTGGGAACCCACCTGGACGGCCCGATGCACGCCGCCGACGGCGCCGGGGACATTGCCTCGCTGCCGCTGACCAAGCTCGTCCACGAGGGCGTCGTGGTCGACGTCTCGGACGCCGTCGAGGACTGGAGCATCATCACGCCCAAGCACATCACCGACCGCATGGAGGTCAGGCGCGGCGACATCCTGATCCTCCACACCGGCTACCACCGCTATTACGAGGGCAAGCCGCAGCAAGACCTCACGCGCTACTTCTGCATGCACCCCGGCGGCACCCGCGAGCTCGCGCAGTGGATGCACGACATGCAGATCGCCTGGTGGGGCATCGACGCCGGCTCCGGCGACCACCCGATGAACACCACGATCCGGTACATGCGACCGGATCTCACGCATCGCTTCGAGGAGAAGGTGGGCCGCTCCGTGCGCGACTTCTTCGGGGAGTACGAGTACCGCCACCACAAGAGCGGTCGTATCGTGAAGGAAGAGATCTTCCCCATGCACTATCTCGCCTTCCCCGAGGGCTGCATCCACGCCGAGAACGTGGGCGGCGACATCGAGCACGTCCTCAATACACGGTGCATCATCGGGGCCTTCCCGTGGAAGTTCGAGGGCGGCGAGGCATGCCCGTGCCGGATCATCGCGTTCCTCGACGTGGGGCCGCTCAGTGTCGAGGAAGTCCGTCACGCGATCGGGCGGAAGTCGGGCGCGTGAATCTCGGCCGCCGGGCGGTCGTCCAGGGGCTGCTGGGCCTGGCGCTGCCGTGGACGACGTACGCCGGACAGACGCCCGAGCGCGTGGAGATCGCCTCCGTCGAGAACTGGGTCCGCCACGACCTCGGCGCGCGCGGGATCCCCGCCGGCTGGCGCGCGTACGAGACGATCGGCGGACGACCGATGTATGACTTCACGGTCGCGGAGGACGACGGCCGGCGGGCGCTGCACATGCGGAGCCACGGGGACCACTCGACCATCGCCCGCCGGCTCCGGATCAATCTCCGGGCCACGCCCGTGCTGGAGTGGAGCTGGAAGATCGTCCAGTTTCCCGCCGGCGCCGACGTTCGCCGCAAGGAGACGTCCGACCTCACCGCCCATATCTTCGTGGTGTGGCCGCGCCAGCCGGCGGTGCTCCGCTCGCGGCTCATCGGCTACGTCTGGGACGAGAAGATTCCCGCCGATGCCACCGAGCCCAGTCGCAAGACCGGCACCGTCACCTTCGTGATCGTGCGCTCGGGGACCGCGGAAGCAGGCCACTGGGTCACCGAGCGGCGGAACGTGGCCGAAGACTTCCGGCGAATCTACGGCGAGGAACCGGAGGACGCGGGGGCGGTGGCGCTGTCGATCGACACCAACGACACGCGCTCGTCGGCGGACGCCTTCATCGGGCCGATCGTGTTCCGCAACGCGTGAGCCTCCTACGGCGCGCCGCCGGGCGCGCGAAGCACGAAGTGGACGACGCTGACACCGCGATAGTCGATGATTCCGTGCCGGGTGAATCCGAGCTTGTCGAGCACGCGCTGCGAGCCGCGGTTGTCCGGGTACGTGACCGCGACCACTCGCGGCAGCGCCAGTGTCGCGAAGGCGTAGTCGAGCAGCGCGGCGCCCGCCTCCGTCGCGTACCCCTGGCCCCAGGCGCGCCGATGCAGCCGGTAGGCCAGCTCGACGTCCGCTCCGTCGGGCATCCGGATCAGGGCGCCAAGCCCACAGAAGCGGTCATCAGCTCGCGTCTCGAGCGCCCAGAAGCCCATCGGCCCGTGATCGGTGCCGATGCGCTGACGCGCCCGCTCCGCGGTCTCCTGCGGGCTCTTGACGCCGGCCGGGCTGCCGACCCACCGCATCACCTCCGGGTCGCTGTCGAGCGTGATCAGATCGGCCTCGTCGCCCGGCCGCAGGCGGCGCAGCCGGAGCCGTCGCGTCTGCATCATGCAAGCCGCTCCTTGACGGGTCTCGAAGCCACGGATATTGTTCCTCCACTTTCGCACCACCCCGTCTCCCTCCGAAGAAGGACGAACGACGGAGCGCACAAGGAGGCCGCATGCGGCGCATGCTTTCGCTCGGCTCGCTGCTCATCCTGCTCGTGGTCCTGGCCGCGCCCATGCTCGCGGCGGCCCAGACCAAGGACGACACGCTGGTCTACGCCCTGCAGTCCGACGTGGATACCTGGGATCCGCCGAACTCCGTGCTGCGCGAGGCGATCATCCTCGGCTACCACGTGTTCGATCACCTGGCGGTCCGCGATCTGAAGACGCGGAAGGTCATCCCCAACCTCGCCACCTCCTGGAAAACGATCGACGATACCACCTGGGAGGTGAAGCTTCGCCAGGGTGTCCGCTTCCACGACGGCTCGCCCTTCACGGCCAAGGACGTGAAGGCGTCCTTCGACCGCGTGCTCGATCCGGCCAGGAAGATGACTGCGCGCGGCAACCACGCCAAGATCAAGAGCGTCGAGGTCGTCGACGACCATACCGTCCGGTTCAAGACCGATGGCCCCTACCCGCTGTTCGTCGAGCGCATGACCGCGCTCGTCATGCACTCCGAGAAGGTCCTGCGAGAGAAGCCGCACGAGTGGGTGCAGGAGAATCCGATCGGCACCGGACCCTACAAGCTCGTCCGCTGGAATCGCAAGCAGGAGCACCTGCTCGTGCGCAACGACGACTACTGGGGGCCGAAGCCCGCCTTCAAGTACGTGCGCATCCGGATCATTCCCGAGCAGGCCACGCAGATCGCCGAGCTGATCTCGGGCGGCGTCGACATCATCAAGGCGGTCCCGCCCGACCAGATGGACGTGATCGACAAGTCCGGCCAGGCGCGCACGGCGACCTCGCCGATCCTGCGCACCGCGATGCTGCAGCTCGACCAGGCGGCGCGCGGCGGCCCCAACCCGTTCACCGAGCGCCGCGTGCGGCAGGCCGCCAACCTGGCCGTCGACGCGGACGCGATCATCAAGCACGTCCTGAACGGGCTCGGCGACCGGACGGCGACCGGTGTCAATCCGATGGCGTTCGGCTGGGACGCCGGGCTGAAGCCGTACAAGCAGGACATCGGCCGCGCCAAGCAGCTGCTGGCCGAAGCCGGGTACCCGAACGGCGTCGACGTGACCTTCAACACCGGTCCGCCGGTGGTGGAGCCGGCCATCCAGCAGACGAACGACGCGATCGTGGCCGACATGGCCAAGGCCGGGTTCCGCGTGAAGCAGAACTACGTCGGCGACAACACGGTGCTGGTGGCGCGCATCAAGGACGGCAAGGGCGGCCCCATGTTCAACTGGTCCTGGGGGTATTACTCGGTGTTCGACGCCGACGCCATCCTGTACGACGTCTTCAAGTGTGGCGAGTCGTACAGCTACTACTGCAACCGGGAGCTCGACGACCTGATCCACGCCGGCCGCTCGACGCTCGATCAGAAGAAGCGCGCGGAGATCTACGTGAAGGCACAGAAGCTGCTCTTCGACGACGCCGCCTATCTCTACAAGTGGGGGCTGCGCGGCGTGTGGGGCATCTCGAACCGTGTCGAGTACCAGGCGCCGGCCGACGAGGTCGACCGCATGTTCCTCGTGACGCCGCGGAAGAAGTAGCCGCCGTGTGAGCCGGGCCTCGCGCGGCGCCTGACGCGCGAGGCCCGGCTCACCGTGGCCGACTCGCCATGAAGGGCTATGCCCTGCGTCAGCTGTTCCAGCTTGCGGTCGTGGTGGTGGGGATCTCGATGCTGGTCTTCGCGATTCTCCACGTCATCGGCGATCCCGTCCTGCTCCTGCTCCCGCAGAACGCCGGCAAGGAAGAGTACGAGCGGTACCACAAGCTTCTCGGCCTCGACAAGCCGGTCTACGTCCAGTACTGGAAGTTCGCCAGCCGCGCGCTCCAGGGGGACTTCGGCAAGTCCTGGTACACCGACACGCCGGCCTTCCGGCTGGTCATCGAGCGGATGCCGCCGACGCTGTACCTGACGACGGCCGGGCTGGTGGCCGCGCTCGCCATCGCGCTGCCGCTCGGCGTGCTGGCGGCGCTGAAGCGCCACTCGTTCCTCGACAATGCGTGCACGATGCTGGCGGTGGCCGGCCAGGCCATGCCGATCTTCTGGCTCGGCATCATGCTGATCATCGTCTTCGCCGTGCGTCTCAAGACACTGCCGGCCTCGGGCTACGGCACATGGCAGCATTTCCTCATGCCGGCCTTCACGCTGGGCGCCTTCCTGGCGCCGATCACCATGCGGCTCGTGCGCTCGGGCGTGATCGAGATCATGAACATGGACTACATCCGGACCGCGCGCGCCAAGGGCTTCGCCGAGCGCCGCGTCGTCGTCAAGCACGCCTTCCGCAACGCGTGCATCCCGGTCATCACCGTGCTCGGCCTGCAGTTCGGCCAGCTGCTGGGCGGCGCCATCGTGACCGAGACGGTCTTTGCCTGGCCGGGCGTGGCGACGCTGGTCGTCGACTCGATTCGCAACCAGGACTTCCCGGTCGTGCAGTGCGCGGTCATCCTGCTGGCCCTCATCATCGTCGCCGTCAACTTCCTCGTCGACATGGTCGTCGGCCTGATCGACCCGCGGATCCGCGTCGGATGAAGACCGTGAGCGCGGGGGGCGAGGCCGTTCTCGAGGCGCGGGCGACCGCGGCTCCTGCACCGGCGTCCGGCGTGGCGCTGCGGCGGCTCTGGCGCTTCAAGTGGGGCGCCGTCGCCGTCTTCGTCATGCTGCTGGTCGTCGGCAGCGCCGTGCTGGCGCCGTGGCTCGCGCCCTACAGCCCGATCACGGTGGACATCCAGCATCGCCTCGGCCCACCGGCGTGGATGGACGGCGGCACGCGCGCGCACGTGCTCGGCACCGACCAGATCGGCCGTGACCTGCTCTCCCGCGTCATCTATGGCGGGCGCGTCTCGCTCGTGATCGGCACGGTGGCCGTGCTCATCTCGTCCACGATCGGCGTGCTGCTCGGGCTCGCCGCCGGGTACTTCGCCGGGCGCGTGGACTGGACGATCATGACTGTCATCAACGTGATGCTCACCTTTCCGTTCGTGCTGCTGGCGCTGGCGGTCATTGCGGTGCTCGGCCCGAGCCTGATCAACATGATCATCGTGCTCGGCGTCGCCGACTGGCCGCTGTACGCGCGCGTCATTCGCGCCGAGACGCTGACCATCCGGGAGCGCGAGTTCGTGCTGGCCGGCCGGGCGCTCGGCATGAGCCACCTTCGCATCGTCTTCCGCCAGATCCTTCCCAACCTCGTCTCCGTGATCGTCGTCATCGCCACGCTGCAGGTGGCCCGCGTCATCATCCTCGAGTCGTTCCTGTCGTTCCTGGGTCTCGGCGTGCAGCCGCCGACGCCGGCCTGGGGCAACATGCTGGGCGAAGGCCGCGTGTACATGCTGAACTCGTGGTGGATCGCCACCTTCCCGGGGCTGGCCATCTTCGTCACGACGCTTGCGATCAATCTCATGGGCAACGCCCTGCGCGACTGGCTCGATCCGCACATGAAGGTCTGACCGGAGCGTCACCGAGGGGTCGGACGCGAACCGCCTGCAGGTGTGTCGTATGCAACGCACGCCACACTGGGCCGCTGCACCGTCCGTAATGCTCCCAGCCGGTGCATGAAATCCGTTCAAAGCGCGCCGCGAGGCCGGGAACGGCGGTTGCAGCCAGCAGGGCGCATGGCCTCTTCCATCCTCTTCGTGTCGCCGTGGCTGCACGACGGCGGCATCGAGCGCAATCTCGCCGTCAAGGCGCCGTGGCTCGCGGCGCGGGGCCACCGCGTCGCCGTCGCCGCCTGGCACATCTCCGCCACGCTCGCCGGCCGCCCGAATCCCGTGGTGCAGACGCTACGCGCGGCGGGGGTGCCGATCTATCGCCTGGGCGGACACGCGCGGCGGCGCGAGCTGGCGCATCGCGCCCTCCACCTGGCGGCGCTGGTGGCGCGGACGCGGTCGCGGGTGGTGGTCGGCCACGAGATGCAGGCCAACGTCGTGACGGTGCTCGCCGGCCTGCTGCTCGCGCGCGTGCCCCGCGTGATCCTCGAGCTCCACAACGCGCCGCCCCGCGACGTGGCGGGCGCCCGGCGCGCCAGGGTCGGCTGGGTCTACCGCCGTGCCGACGGCATCGTCGCCGTGTCCGAGAACCTTCGCCGCGACGCCATCGAGCAGTTCGCGCTTTCCGGTGACCGTGTGACGAGCATCCACAACCCGTTCGACCTCGCCGAGCTGGGGCGGCTGGCCGCGCAGCCGCTGCCGCCGGAGGCGCCGGCGACGCCGTACGTGGTCGCCTGTGGACGATTCGTTCCGGACAAGGCGTTCGGCGACCTGCTCGCTGCGTTCGCCGTCCTGGCCCGCGAGCGCCCGCTCGGCCTCGTGCTCATCGGCGACGGTCCCCTGCGCGAATCGCTGGTGCGCACGGCGCAGGCGCTCGGCGTCGGCGACCGCGTCGTCTTGCCGGGTTTCGTCGCCAACCCCTTCCCGTGGTTCGCGAACGCGGCCGCGTTCGTCTCGTCCTCGCACACGGAGTCGTTCTCCCGCGTCGTGGTCGAGGCCATGGCCTGTGGGGTGCCCGTCATCGCGTCACGGTGCGAAGGGCCGCAGGAGATTCTCGCCGGCGGCGCGTTCGGTCGGCTGTACGACGTCGGCGCCACCGACCAGCTCGTGACCGCGCTGCGCGACGTGCTGAGCGGCACCAGCGGGCTCGTCGAGGCGGCGCGACGGCGGGCGGAGGAGTTCGAGGCGGCGCGGATTCTTCCGCGGCTGGCCGCGTACTATCGCGGCGAAGCGGCGAGCCACCGGGCCGAGCCGTTTCCCCGGGATGCGCGGCAAATCGCCTCCGAGCTCTCCGGCCATCGCTGACTCGCGTTGCCGCGCCGACTCGACGACGGGTCTCAGGTCAGCAGATACTGCTTCACCACCGGATCACGGGACCGCCACAGGACGTTGTCGATGAAGTAGTGGTGGATGTTGATGAACAGCATGGCGGCCGTGAAGAAGAAGAAGATCCGCCACGCGTCGAAGGTGCCGAGCCACCGGTCGAGCAGGCTCGGAAAGAAATCGAAGGACAGCCAGCCGGCCGCGATCACCCCGATCACAAGCGCGGACATCCGGAGCTCGTAACGTGCGGAGGTGACGAGGCGGGCATGCTCGAGCTTCGCCGCCACCGCCAGGTACTGCAGCGAATGAAACAACGGGATCAGGAGAAAGTAGAACTCGTACTGTCGCACGAACGGCATCCACCACACGTACATCGCGACATACGGGACCAGCATGTTCAGCGACGGCCGCTGTCCGCTCTGGACGTAGTTGCGGACGAAGACACAAGCGACGACGAGAATGAATCCCGCCGCGAGCGCGCACGCAGTCAGCGGCAGCAGTATCTCCGGCAGATCGAGCGCGTAGTACGAATAGTGCGAGAACATCAGGGGCCCGTGCTGCCGACTCGCATGCGCCAGGTTCAGCCACGCGATGCTGAGCAAGTTCCACTTGATCAAGGCGCGCTGCCGCGGCGTGAGCCGGTAGCCGTCGAAGTGGGCGTAGACCATCACGCAGCCGAACGCCTGCTTCGTGTAGTGCCATCCCACCGTGAAGAACATCACATTGAACAGCAGCGTGAACACGAGGTCGCCGAGCCGCGGCTGCGTCAGCGCGGCGGGGTCGAGGCCCCATCCGCGCAGCACCGCCGCCAGCGTTGGCAGGACCGGCACGACGGTGGTCGCCGGGGTCGTGAAGCCGACATAGGCGGCGATGAAGAGCAGCACGAGCAGCCCCGGCACGGCGAGCAGCTGCCAGCGGTACGTTGCGATGAACCGCGTGCCACGCCCGTAGGCCAGCTTGTAGGAGATCAGGAAGTGAGGATTGTTCACGACGAGGCTCAGCGAGATGCTCGTCACGGCGAGATTCTTGAAATGAGAGTCGATCGCCCACAATGAGCGATATCCCTCGAGCGCCCACATCACGAGCCAGACCACGAGGCTCGCGCCACCCAGCAGCCAGAAATCCAGAAACCGGGTGCTGAGCGCTCGGCTCGCTGGTGCGGTCCGACGCTCGGATGCCGTTATCAGTGGTCGTGCGAGTGCGAGTTGACTCACGGCGCCCTCCATCGCGGCAGATGTTCACCGACTATTCTGCGGGTGACCGGATGGGTGGCAGGTCAGGAATTCGCTCGCGACCCGGCGGATGATTCTTGCTCGGCGCACGGCGCGAGTGACCGGAAATGTCCGGCCCCGCGTATGGGTGAAACGTGTCCAGCGTCGGCGAGGCTCGGTGGCGGTTACCTTCGCTCGTGTGACGGATGCGTGATGCCGCGATGCCGGCCGCGGTCCCGTCGGCTCGCGAACGCGTTGTAGAGGCGGGCGACGCAGTAGCCAACGGCATACCCGCCGGCGAACGAATAGCCGAATCCGATCAGGCTGCCGAGAAACGTCACGCGGTAACCCGGGAAGAACTGGCTGAGCAATCCCAGGTGCGGCCCGACCACGCTGCCGCCCTTGAGGACCAGCCAGTTCGTCGCGACGAACACGGCGAGACCGACCACGAGGCCTGTCGCGACACCCTGGACGACGGCATCGAGATGCAACGCCCGCGTGAGGACGATGTCCTCGAGTGCCTCTTTTCCGAGCGGCTCGGTGTCGTTCGCCATGACGGCCGCGGTCAGAAGTAATGCAGCAAGCGCCGCAGAGCCTGCCGCTCCGCTCGGCGGTACATGGCAGCCATGAAGGCGAAGACGACGACGTTGCGCAGCAGGGCGACCGTCCAGCCGGCGAGGAAGCCGCTCAGGAATCCGTATCCCAGCCCGAGGAAGCTCCCCGTCAACGTGACGGTGTAGCCCGGGAAGAACTGCGCGAGAAGACCGAGGTTCGGCCCCACCACCGCGCCGCCCTTCAGTACGAGCGCCAGCGTGGCGAGCCACAGCAGCGCGCCGCACGTGAGCCCGAGTGAAAGCCCGAGCGCGACGCGATCGACCTTGGCGAGCGTGGGGGCGACGACGGCGGCCAGGATCTCGTCGCGGACCTCCTCGTGATACTCCTGGTCGGCGTTGACGTTCCAGAGATCGTTCTTCTCACCGAGGACGACGTTCCGGACGGCCAGAATGCCGGTCATCATCGCGTGATCCTGGTTGTTGTACCGATGAAGGCCGTTGCGACCGATCGTCTGGCAGTTCTCGAGCCCGTCGACGAACTGTCGCACGACATCGAGGTGGTCCCGGTAGTCAGAATCATAGACGGGATACGCCTTCGGAACCCGGACGACGCAGCCATCCTGGACGTCGGCAGCGGCGGCGAGGCCGAGGCGATCCACTTCCCGGCGGCCGAGCGCGATGAGGTCGGCATCGGCCATCGTCCAGAGGTCATCGCCCTCCGTGCAGAAGTACTCGAGACCGAGCGCGGTCTTGCTCGGGTCCGGCACCATGTCCGGACTCCAGTTCTTGAAATTCTGGATCCGGCCGACCTTCACCTCCGGGTCGTGGACGTAGATCCAGTTGTCCTGGAAGATCTGCGGGCGGTCGACGATCAGGACCACGGTGAGGAAGTCCCGATACTTGAGCTCGCCCGCCGCCGTCATCACCGCCGGCGGCGGCGGCGGGTCCAGACGTTTCACGAGGTCCGTCACCGGCATGCTCGAGATGAAATCGGTGCCCGAGATGTGGTCCTCGCCCTCCGGTCCCCGTACGACGACGCCCTCGATCCGGCGGTCGGTGCGCACGATGCGCACGACTTCGGCATTCAAGCGTACGGTGCCTTGGCGACGCTCCACCTCGTCCTTGACGGCGGTCCACATCATTCCGGGGCCGAGCCGCGGGTAGTGAAATTCTTCGATGAGGCTCTTCACGGTGTTTCGCGGCTTCACGAACATGTTGACGAGGACCGTCTTGAGCGACAGGTCCTTGATGCGCTGGGCCGCCCACTCTGCCTTGAGCTCGGAGCACGAAATCCCCCAGACCTTCTCCGTGTACGCCTTGAAGAACGTCCGGAAGAGCCGCTGCCCGAACCGGTTCGTGACCCAGTGCTCGAACGTGACTTCCTCACGGTACGGCAGGATCTGCCACCAGAGATAGCTGCCCGCGACGACGAGGCTCTTCCAGAATCCGAGACCGCGCAGGGCGTTCAGCGGCTTGAGGGGGTAATGGAAGAAGCGGCCGTTGTAGTAGATCCGCGACAATCGGGGGCGCAGGAGGAAATCGTCGCGGAGCACCTCGTGCCAGATCTTCTGCACCTCGTCGACCTTCGTGAAGAATCGGTGGCCGCCCATGTCGAACGAGAAACCCTTGTAGGTCTGGGTGCTGGCGAGGCCTCCGACGAACGGGTTCTGCTCGAGGACGACGGGGCGGAGGTTGAACTTCGCAAGCTCGTACGCGGCGGTGAGTCCAGCCGGGCCCCCGCCGAGGACGACCACCTGCTTGTCTGTCATCGTCGCTTCTCGATCGCTCATCGCGCCTGTCACCGCTCGTTCGCCGTCGTCCGACCGCGGGTGATCGTTCGCCTCGAGCCCAGCCGAGAGCGGCTGAAGGTCGTGTACGTCGTTACCATCGCGCCCCCGAACTCTAGGGCAGTTCCGAGCGGGCACCAATATATCGGCGGGTATAGATCACACCGGGCCATATCGTGCGAGGGTGTTGACGATGTGACGCGCCAGCGTCGAGGTGTGCGTGGTGACGCAGGTCAGATGGTCGCCCGGCAGAGTCGCCGTCCGCACGGGCCCGGCGACGCCAGCCCAGCCGAGCGTGCGGTCCCGCGCTCCGCGCCGGTAGTGGCCGTCGCGGGCGACGAGCACGGTCACCGGCCCCGGATACGACCGGGGGACGTACGCGCGCACGATGCGGGCGTATGTCGCCCATTGCTGTCGGCGCCACGTCTCCGAGCGTCGGGTGCTCGGCGTCTCTGCGGTCGCGGGCGATGCGCGGACGGCGGCGTCGCTGCCCGAGCCGCGCGCCGCAGCGGCCAGCGCCCGTGTCGCCCTTCGGCCCGCTCGCAGCATCCCCGCGATCCGGCGCAAGGGCGTGGTCACGCGAGTGACCACCGGCGTCTGAACGGCGGCCATGTCGATCACGAAGACGTGAAGCACCCGGCGTGCGGACGCCGTCAGCTGTCGCGCCATCTCGAACGCAACGAGTGCGCCGTGCGAGTAGCCCGCCAGCACATACGGTCCGTCGGGATGCGCCGCGCTCACCGTCTGACAGTGGTCGGCCGCCATCTCCTCGATCGATGGCGGGATCGGACCGCCGTCCGTGCCGTGCGAGGACAGGCTGTAGACGGGCCGCTCGGGTCCGAGCGCGCGCGCGAGGGCCACGCAGTAGAGCGCGCCGTTGCCGTAGACGTCACCGTTGACGATGATCAACGGAGCGCGGCCGGAGCCGGGCTGGACCATCTTCAGCAGCCCGACGGAGCTCGACGCCGGCGCACCGGCCTTGGCTTCGAGAAACCGCAGCAGGCAGCCAACGGTGGCGAACGCCTCGACGCCGATATCTTGCTCCCGGACTCGGATGGCGAACTCGTCCTCGATGTCCCCGATCAAGGCTGCGAGGGCCAGCGAGTCGAAGCCGAGACCGTCTTCGGTCAGCGGCGTGTCGGGCGTGATGCTGCCCTCGAACCGCGGCGCGGTGCGCGCCAGGAGTCTCACCAGCCGTTCGGATTCGATCACGACCGTCGATAGCCGGCGTCGAGATACGTGCGGCGCACGGCGGGGCGCATGAGCTTCCCGCTTGTCGTCAGCGGCAGTGTCTGGGGCGCCACCAGGACGATGTCGTCCGGACGGAACCGCACCGCCGAGAAGACCGCACGGTCGATCAGCGCGGGCAGCGCGGCCGCTTCGTCCGGGGCGGCTCGATGCTCGGCGACGACGACGACACGCTCCCGCTCGGCTCCGGGGACCGCGAATGCCGCGACGCGGCCGCTCCGGACTCCCGGCACGCGAGCGATGGCGTCTTCGAGATCCTGTGGGTAGTACTTGCGTCCGGCCCGGATGATCAGATCCTTCTTGCGTCCGACGACATAGAGCTCGCCGTCGGCCAGGTAGCCGAGATCGCCCGTCCACAGCCAGCCCTCGGGATCCACCCCTCCTTCGCCCTCGGTGCCCTCGAGATAGCCGTCCATGACCGAGGCGCTTCGGATGGTCACCTCGCCGATGCAGCGCTCCGGGCACGGCAGCCCGCTGGCATCTCGGATCGTCACTTCCTGACCCGGCAACGGGACCCCGACCGAGGCGACGGACAGTCGCGGCTCGTCCGCGCCCGCGGGCACCGCGCGATGCAGGCGCTCGAGCACGTCACGGTCGATGACATCGAAGTGGGCGCCCTGCCCGGCTCGCCGAGACGCGACGCTCAGCGTGTTCTCGGCGAGACCGTAGCCGGGCAGCATCGCGGAGGCGCGGAAGCCGACCTTCTCGAAGCGCCGCACGAATGCCTCCACCACCTCACCCGTCACCGGCTCGGCGCCGTTGAATGCCCGGCGCCAGCTCGATAGCTCGAGTCCGTCGAGCGCGGTCTCGGGGACGCGGCGCACGCACAGTCCGTAGGCGGAGTTCGGTGCATTCGCGATCGTGCCGCGCACCCGCGTGATGAGTGCCAGCCACGCACGAGGATCTGCGAGGAACGCGGCCGGGGCCATGAGGTGGCACGGTATGCCCGTCATGAGAGGCGACAGGATGTACCCGACGAGCCCCATGTCGTGGGACAGCGGAAGCCAGCTGACGCCGACGTCGCCGTCGCGCAGACCGTATGCCTCCTGCCGCGCCCGGATGTTGGCGAAGACGTTCTCGTGCGTGAGCATGACGCCCTTCGCGCGGCCGCCGCTTCCGGACGTGAACTGACAGTAAGCGATCCGCGTATCAGGCTCCGCCCACTCCGACATCTCGCTCCCCCGCGGAGCTGCCTGCGCAGTGACGAGAGCGACACCGCCGGCCGCGAGCATGTCTTGCAGGTCCGCCGGCGGCGGTTCGGCCGGGATGACGACGGCGGCGGCTCGCGACCGCTCGACGATATCGAGCAGGCGCTCGCGATAGCGGGCCGCGCCGGAGAGCGGCTCCGGCGGCGGCGCGGGGATCGGGATGAGCCCCGCCTGCTGGATGCCCAGGAATGCGGCGACGAACTGAGGAGCGGTCGGTGCCGTGACGACGACCATGCTGCCGGCAGTCAGTCGCTGCGCGCGCAACGCTCGGGCGTACGCGCAGGCGTCGCGGACGAGCGCCTCGTACGTCAGCGACTCTGCTGGACCATCGGGCTTGTGAAACGTCAGGCAGATCCGGTCGGGCTCGCGCTCGGCCCGTTCGCGGACCACGTCGATCACTCGCTGTCTCGTCGAAACGCTGGACATCGCTGATACCCCCGTGGCTGCTGGGTCGCTGCCCTCCGGCGCTGTCGGGGCCGCGGATAGTGTCTGGCGAGCCCGTGACCGCTGTCGATATGCGGACAGGCCTACGGCGTGGCGGCCCCTGGCACGGCGAGCGCCGACGGCGCGGCGACCGTCACGGGCCGGCGCGTCTGCGCGGATGCCGCCGCGGCCAGAGTCGCAGCAAGCGCGCGGCGGCCGTCTGCGAGCGTGCATTCGACCGGGGCGCCGTCGCGGATGCAGCGGGCGACGTGACGCCATTGCGCCTGGTAGGAAAGACGATAGTCACCGAGCCGGTGCATGCGCGGAATCGCGCGCGGTAGCTCGCGCAAGAAGTGTCCCAGCCGGCGTAGACGGGCGCCGGCCGACCCGGGCAGCACGTGAGTCGGATAGAGCTGGAGACCGTCGAATTGCATGCAGGACACGCGCAACCGCGCCAGCGTGCCGGTGATCTCGTACTCGACCTCGTGGCTCGCGCGCTCGGAAAGGACGATCGACACGAGCGTCCCGCTGGTCAGGCGTCCCGAGAGGACGGCCGCTTCGTCGTCCCATCGCCCGTCGAGCGTGGATGCCATCAGCTCGTCGATCTCGCTCCCGAGAAGATAGAAGAAGAGGTCGAACTGCTCCGGCGCCGTCTCGAAGAGCGTGCCGCCGCCGAGAACGCGGCTGCGCCGCCACGCCGGAAGTGTCTCGTCCTCACGCGGGCTGTTCCAGACGGCTCGGATGCTGTGTATGCGTCCGAGACGCCCGCTCTGGACGATCGCGCGGGCCTGCTGGATCAGCCGATGCCACCGCATGTGGAAACCGACGGTCACCGTCTGCGGCACGCTCCGCGCGCGTGCGATGAGGCGATCGCAGTCGGCGAGCGTGAGCCCGACCGGTGGATCGATCCATAGATGCTTGCCGGCGTCGAGAGCCGCGGTTGCCACCCCGACTTGCATCGCGGGCGGCAGGCACGCCACGACCACCTCCAGACCCGGGTGAGCGAGCAGGGCCGACACGTCCGCGTACCGATGTCGCACTCCGAAACGCTGGGCCACGTATCGAAGCCTCGCCGGATCATGATCGGCGGCGGCCACGACCTCGATGTCGCCGAGCTCGGTGAGGGCGGGCATGTGCTTCTCCGCGGCGACCTCGCCGCACCCGGCGAAGCCGACGGCAAGGCGCGCCGTCATGGAGCACGTCCGAAGAGATCGGTCTCGAGCGGCTCGCCGGCCAAGGGCTCGGGATGCGCGCGCATGAACGTCTCATACGTGGCTCGGCGGGACAGGAGCCACACGAGCCGCCGGAGCGGCAGCGGGCCGTCCAGTTGACTACGGTGGCACGCCAGCGCCGCGTGCCTTCGAGCGACAGCGGACCGCGGGACAGCGATTCGCGCGTGCACCGGGAAATCGACGGCGGCCATGCTGGCCAGATCGACGTCACGGTGGCGCCCCATCCGCGAGGGATCCCGGCCGAGAAGCCGAAGCACGCGCACCAGCTGACGCAGCCGGTCGCGACGCGGGATCCAGTAGTACAGACGCAGCGGGCCACCGGGTCCCTGCCGCGCGGCCCGGAATGCCTCGCTGGTGGCCCGATGGATGGCCACGTGATCGGCGTGCCCGTAGGCCCCGAGCGCATCGAAGGTGACGATGACCTGCGGCCGGTGTTCATCGACCGCCGCGAGAACGTCCTTGCCCACCTGCTCCAGCGTCGCGCGGACGAGCGCTCGCGGGTGCCCCTGGTCCGGCGTCCCCGGCATGCCGGAGTCGCGGTACCCGAGGTACGCCACCGTGGCCAGGCCGAGCCGTCGCGCGGCGCAGGCCAGCTCACGCGACCGGAGGTCGGCGAGGTTCGAGCAGCGTCGAAGGTCACGGGCCCGCGCCGAGCCCGCTTCGCCACGCGTGGCGCACACGTACACGACCCGTGCGCCGGCCGCGGCGTACGCGGCGAGCGTGGCGCCGGGTCCGAATGTCTCGTCGTCCGGATGTGCGCCCACGAACATCAGCACGCGATCCTGCATCGGTCAGCGGGCGCCGGCCGCCGCGTAGACGTCGAGCGTCCGCCGGGCGACGTCCGTCCACGCATTGACCCGGGCCAGGCGCTGCCGTGCGCGACGGCCCATCTCCGCAAGCGTTTCGCGATCACCAAGCGCTCGACAGATCGCTTCCGCCAGCGCCTCGGACGAGGCCGGCGGCACGGCAAGGCCGCACTGGTCGGGCTCGACGAACTCGGTCAGCGCCCCGACGCGCGTGACCACGGCCGGGCAGCCATAACCCTGGGCGAGCGCGACCACGCCGCTGGCTCCGCCGTCGATGTACGGTGCGACCAGCATGTCGGCGGCATGGAAGTAGCGCGGGACGTCGGCATCCGGGACGAACGCCGGCCGCAAGAGCACCGCATCCGCCAGGCCCAGCCGGCACAGCTGCGCTCGGAGCGGCTCCAGCGACATGAACGGCTCGCCGGCCACGACGAGCAGTGTGCGCGGGAACTTGGCCAGCACGCGTGGCATTGCCCCGGCGAGATACTCGAGGCCCTTGTACGGCTTGAGCATGCCGAAGAAGAGGAGCACCGGCCGCTCGACGTCGATGCCGAGCCAGGCCCGCGCGGCAGCGCGGTCGGCCGCGGACGGCGCCGGAAGAACGGCGGCGCCGTGCGGCACGACGCTCAATCGAGGTCCTGCGAACGGATACCGCGCCACGACGCTCTCGACTTCATGGCGCGAGTGCACGACGAGCGCGTCAGCGACCTCGAGCAGCGCGATCCGGCTTGCTCCGAATCGGCGAGGCCGCGGGAGCGGATCATGAATCGTGTACGCCACCACCCACCCTCGCCGCTTCATCGCCCGGGCGAGCCGCGCGTCGAGGGCCGGCGCCAGTGAGAACTGCACGTGCAGGACGCCGGGCGGCCTCGCGCTCAGCGCTCGCCACGAGCGCACCACGCCAGCCGGATACGCGGCGGCCTTGAGACACCGCCGGAGCGTTCGACGATATCGGACGCAGTCGCGGCGGCGGCCCTGGAGAAACGGGAAGAACAAGCACTCGCTGCGATACGCATCGCTGGTGACGGTCTGCCCGAACAGCGGAGGCGACGTGATCACGCTGACGTCGGCGCCGGCCAGCGCAAGACTGCAAGACAGAGCATCGATGTAGTACGGGATGAAGTTCCCCGGGTCGAACATCACCACCCTCATCGGAGCCGGACCCTCACCCGGATGCCCGGGCGCGCTCGCAGGGTGACGTTCGGTTCGGGGACGACCGCCTGGCCCGGGACGACCTCGATCCGCGCGGCGGCGGCGACCTGTGCGAGGACGAGCACCCCTTCCATCCAGGCCAGCTCTTCGCCGATGCAGAGCCGGCGGCCGGCCCCGAACGGAATGTACGCCAGGCGGGGACGCTCGCGAACCGCCGCCTCGGTGAAGCGCATCGGATCGAAGCGAGCCGGATCGGGAAAGAAGCGCGGATCACGATGGGTGACCCACGGACACACGTAGATCTTTGCCCCCGCGGGTACCCGGACGCCGCTCGCGAGGACATCTGCTTCTTGCGCGACTCTGACGAAGATCCAGCTCGGCGGGTACAGTCGCATGGCCTCCGCGAGCACCATCCGGGTATAGGTCAGCTTCGCGACGTCCGCCGCGCCGAGCGGGCGGCCGTTTCCGACAGCCGACGCCTCTTCGGCGAGTCGCGCCGCCACGTCGGGCGACGAGCCGAGGAGATACCAAGTCCAGCTCAGTGCTTCGGCGAGCGTCTCGTAGCCGCCGATGCTCACGGTGCGGACTTCGTCGCGGATCAGCCGGTCCGGCATGCCGCCGCCGTCCTCGTAACGCGCATGGACGAGCAGCGCGAGCAGGTCCCGCGGCTCCTCGTCGTGCGCCCGCCGTCGCGCCACCCCGGTCGTGACCGTCGCGTCGATCTGCCGGCTCGCGCGGCGATAGGCGCGCCCGATACGACTCGGCAGCCACTCCGGGAACGGGAAGACGCTGCCGAGAAGATATTCCTGGTACCGGCGTCGAATGCCGATGGCGCGCGCGAACTTCGCACGCTCGGCGTCCGACTCGCGCGCCAGCAAGGCCCGCACGATGATCGCCTGGGTGAGATCGAGCATCTCGTTGCGGATGTCCAGCTCGCGCTCCGCCGACCAGCCGGCGATCGTCCGGACGGTGATGTCGGCGATCGTATCGGCAAACCGTTCGATGACCGATCGGTGGAACAGAGGCTGGAGCACGCGCCGCAACCTGAGATGCTCCGCCCCGCTCGCCGTCGTCACGCCATCACCGAAAAACCGGCGCGCTCGCCGTCCGACGATGCGCGGCGTCTTCGCGTAGTTGTCGAACTTCGAGAGCAGCACGTGGCGGATGTCGTCCGGGTGAGAGAGCAGATACGTCGGTGTCCCGAGCTCGAGGCGGACGACGTCACCGCACTGCGCGGCCGCCTGAGACAGAAAGCCGAGCTTGTCGCGCAGAAAGGCGGGCAGATGCCCGACTCTGGGAACGGTCCGTGGCGCGGTCGGGGCCGTCACCGGCTGGCGTCGCTACGCGCGCGCTGCGGCCACGCCCCGGACGGCGATGACGGCCGCATCGTCAAGAGCCGCTGCTCGGTACGCGTCATCGCGCAAGACTAGCACCCGTGGCGCGGCAGCGGCGGTTCGACGGGAATCGCGATAGGCTGGGCCATGCACAGCACCGAGCTCGTGCTCGGCTTGTTCCTCGCCGTCGCTGCGCTCGTCACCGCCGCCCGCCGGCTCGAGATCGCCTATCCGATCTTCCTGGTGATGGGCGGACTGATCCTGGGCTTCCTGCCCGGCGTGCCGCGTGTGTACGTCGATCCCCAGCTGCTCTTCGTCATTGTGCTGCCGCCGTTGCTCTACATCGCGGGGTACTTCACCCCGGTTCGCGGCCTGCGCGCGAATCTCGTGACCGTCAGCTCGCTCGCGGTCGGGCTCGTGATCGCGTCGGCTGTCGCGGCGGCGCTGGTGGCGCGCTGCCTGATTCCCGGCATGCCATGGGCGGCGGCCTTCGTGCTTGGTGCGATTGTCGCGCCGCCGGACGCCATCGCCGCCACATCGATCATCACGCGACTCGATGTGCCACGGCAGGTCGTGACCGTTCTCGAGGGCGAGAGCCTGCTGAACGACGCCACGGCGCTCACCATGTACAGCATCGGTCTGGCCGTGGCGGGCGGCAGCGTGTTCTCGGCCGGCGCCGCGGTCGGAATGTTCAGCGTGGCGATGCTGGGTGGCATCGCGGTCGGTATCGCCGTCGGCTGGCTCGTCGCGCAGGTTCGTGTTCGGCTCGAGGATACGCCGGTGGAGATGACCATCTCGCTGCTGACGCCGTACGCGGCTTACCTGCCCGCCGAGCGCCTCGGCGTCTCCGGCGTGATCGCCACCGTCGCCGCCGGTCTGTATCTCGGGCATCGCGGCTCGCAGATCATGGGCGCCGACGCGCGGCTCACCGGGCGGGCGCTGTGGGAGACGCTCACCTTCCTGCTGAATGGCTTCGTGTTCATCATCATGGGCCTCGAAGTTCCGCCGCTCTTGAGCGCGCTCACCTGGCCGCGGGCCACCGGACTGATCGCGGTCGGCGTGGTGGTCACGGTGACGCTCGTCCTCGTGCGGGCGGGCTGGATCATGCTGACCGTGTTCCTGCCCCAGCGCCGTCAGCGTGGCGACGCGCTGAGGTGCGCCGTGGTGCTGTCCTGGGCCGGCATGCGCGGCGTCGTGTCCCTCGCGGCCGCGCTCGCGGTTCCGCTTGCCTTTTCCGGAGAGCGGTTCGCCGCACGGGACGCGATCGTGATCGTGACGGTGACCGTGATCGTGGCGACCCTGCTCGGCCAGGGTTTGACGCTGCCCTGGCTCATCCGCCGGCTGGGCGTGGGAACGGACGCGGGATCGCGGACGGAAGAGGAAGTGCGGGCTCGCGAACGGCTTCTGGAAGCCGCCACCAAGCGCCTCGACGAGCTCTACGAGGTGTGGCCGGGCCATCGCCCGCTGCTCGACCAGCTTCGCGAAACGTTCCGTCACCGCTCGGAGCACGTCGAGCGTCAGCGCACCCCGGCCTCCGACGGCGCGGGGGATCGCGAGCTCATCGAGCATCGAGAGATCCGACGGACGATCATCGACGCGGAGCGCGAAGCGCTTCTCCGCCTTCAGGCCGAGGGAGACACGAACGAGGCGCTGCTTCGCGAGCTGGAGCGTGAGCTGGACCTGGAAGAGCGCCGCATGGATGCGTGAGCCGTCGCGCCGCCACGGCACCGCGGGCTCCGCCGCTAGCCCGCCGGACGCGCGGCGTCGAGCATGGTGACCGCCGATGCCGAGCGCCTCCGGCATGAAAGCTCGGACGGCGCCACCGGTGGCAGGAAGGTCAGCCAAGCCTGGTAGCAGACGAGGTGCAGCCGCAGTGGCGCGCCGCCGTCCACGCGGACGTAATAAAAGCGTTCGAGCCGGTAGATGTCGTCGCCGCAGCCGCTGCACGCCATATCCCCGCTCACGTCCGTGAGGCGATCAGGGGCGGCGCGAAACGGCAGTCCACCGCGGCGGAGACGAAGGAGCGTCTTGTCGATGCTCGTGGACGGCATCAGACGGCACTGTAGTCGGCGCCCCGCATCCTCCGCCATCCATCGCGCGACACGTGTCGTCCGGCACACCGATCACGACCGCGTCGGACGCCGCGGAGATCTGCGGATCGACCCGCGGGACTTTGACACGCCGTCTTGCAGCGCTGCGAGCGGGCGCCGCGGCGCGCCCGTGGTGCCTTCGACGACGATGATGGATCTGGTGCGGAATGCGAGCCTGGGCTGCTGGCGCCAGCCGCGCACGATGCTCCGGATCTCCGCCAGCTGCGCCCGCACGCCACTGCCGGAAGGGGCCGCTTCCAGCGCGTCGAGAATCGCGACCTCGAGGTCGGCGAGGCCCCCTGCGTGGTCGAAGGCCAGGAAGGCGCGGCCGTCCGAGAGCGGGATCGTCGAGACGCCGCGCAGCCGCCTGAACGGTCGCGGCTGCACGACGATGAGCGCGCGACGGCCAGGCAGATGGACCAGCTCGGCCAATGCGCGTGCGGCCCGCGCGGGGCCATTTCTGGCGCTCTTGCCCAGCGTGGACTCCACCACGCGAACGATGGCCCAGCCGGGATCGTGATGAACCGCGCGCAGTGCCGCCAGCACGTCTTCGGGAAGCGTCAGGGCGACCACCTCGGAGGGACGGCCGAACTTCGGCGGCCGGCCCCGTCCGCTACGCCGTCGCACGTCGGCGGTCATCTCGCGCCGTCTCCGGCGGTGCCGGGCCATGCCGGTGTACCATCGGGTATATTTACCAATAAATTCCCCATGTATATTTCTTGTGAAGAAACATAAGCGGCGCGGGCACCCACGGTCGCGTTGCTGTCTGCCCGCGCCGGGAATGGTATCGCATTCCAAGGACATGGCCGATGCGTAGAGCGACGTCGAACACTCTGATCTATCTCCTCTATGGCCGCGGAACCCATCACGACGAAGCCGTGTACTCGATGCTGTCCGCGCTGGACTGGATCCGGCAGACTCCCGACGATTATCGCGTCGTCGCCTACACCGATGACCCGGCCGCGCTCAATCGGCTCCCCGTGCAGGTCGAGCACATCGGCCCCGCCATCCTGAGCGATTGGCATGGCCCGCAGCGGTTCAATCATCGAGCCAAGATCGCCGTCGCCCGGCACGCACTGGAGCGCTTCGGCGGCAGGATGCTGTTGTGCGACAGCGATACATGGTTCGTCCGTCACCCGGGCAAGGCGTTCGCACGGATCGGTCGTGGACGCTCGCTCCTGCACGTCGCGGAGTATCGTCTCGGCGATCGGTGTGCCCGCACACTGGCGGAGTCGCTCGCCGGTCATGCCTTTCACGACCGGTCGCGCGCCCGCTGGGTCATCGGCGCCCCCACGGTGATGTTCAATTCCGGAGCGGTGGGGCTGCACGAAGCCGATCTCGCCGTCCTGGACGAGGTACTGCATCTGACCGACCAGATATACGCGCATGTCCGCCTGCCGACGGTCGAGCAGCTGGCGTTTTCCGTCTGCCTGCCGCGCTTCACCAGGGTGCGCCAGTGCTACGACGTGATCCATCACTACTGGCCGCCCGACATTCGAGCTGAATTCAACTCGAGCCTCGCCCGCGTTCTGCACGAGGCTCCGATTCCCCCGCGCGACGAGCAGTACGAGCTGCTGCGTCCGTGGGCGCCGAAGGTGCCCGTGCAGCCGCTGCAGTGGGGCCGTCCCAGGCTGGCGCGGCGCCTCCGTGCGCGAGCCCGGCACGCGATCGTCCGTGCCAGCGAGCTCAGCGGTACGCGTCATTCGCTCCGCCGCGTCATGACCTGGCTGCAGCAAACCTCGCTGTTCGGCTGACCGTGCGCGGCGTCGTTCCGTGATCCGTACGCACTGAGAGGTAGCGTCGGCGACATCCGACTGTCAACATGCCGATCGACCTACAGCCTGCCGGACGCGGGTCGGCTGGCTGGCGTCCAGGCTCGATCAGTTCGGCCACCGCCAGTGGCTGGCCATCATCCAGGCGGCGACACCGCTCATCAACGCCACCAGCAGCAGGACGAGCCGATCGCGTCTCGGCCGACGAGAGCCAAGACCGCCTCCGACGGCGCAGAGCAGACCGACGACGGCCATGACGATCGACAGGGGCTCCGCCAGAAGCGCATTCCAGATCCGTGCGAGCTCGTTCATCGATTCCACGCGATCGGGAGACGGCATCGACCGCGCGTCGGCGTCGGCCATCTGCGCGCGCCGAGCGGGGGCAGGGTCTCCGGCGGTAACAGGGTGATCGTGGGCGGCGGCTGCTCGACGAGCCTCACGGCGGCAGGATCGACCATGTCACTGCCGAGATCATACAATGCGCCTGCTTCGGCGGGATGCGGGAGCCCGGGCTCACGGGGAAAAGACGCTCGCCTCGAGACTCTTGAGGTAGAGATTCGCCCCGGCCAGGACGGCCACGAGGCACATGGCGGCCGCCCAGCGTAGTACCCGAATCCGCGCGGGTCGCGGTAAGGCTCGGCGTCCGCGCCACAGCTCGCGTCCGTCGCGGAGGACAGTGGCAGTCCCGACGATGGCGGCCAGCGGCACGAGCGGATAGTGGTAGCGGGGGTCTCCGAGAAACACCAGAACGATCAGGGCAAGATACGCGGCGAGCAGCAGCGACAGCGACGTCAGCGCGGGCCGGCGGCCGACGACCGCCCCGAGCAGCCAGGCGCCGAAGACAACGACATACGCGGCGTTGGCGACCGAGAGCGCCGAGGCGAGCACCCACATGGGCCACGGCCGCTCGAGTCCCTTGACATTCCAGAGCAGGCCGTCGGTTTCGAGCGCCACGAAGTAGCTGACCTTCTGCAGACATCGCAGCGCCGCTCTTGCCGGATCGTTGGCGATCGTCTGCAGGCCGAGGCGATAGCCGCGCGAAAACTCCCGCGTGCCGCCCGACGACAGGGCAGCGTTGGTCGCTCGATCATGCACGTAGCCGCCCAGCGCTTTCGGATTGTTGCCGATCCAGAAGTTGTGCCCCCCGGAGCTGGCGAGCTCCCAGTGCCCGGAGACGCGGTGGTTTCGCACGACCCACGGCATCACGACGAGCACCATCGTCCCGATGACGATGCCCGCGTGTCCCAGCGCTGCTCGAGCGGGGGTCGCGCGCTGCCGGAACCAGATCGGCAACGCCAGCGGAAAGAGAGCGATTGCCGGTCGAATCAGCGTCGCGACGCCGAAGAGAAGCCCGGCCGCGAGCAGGAACGGCCGCGTCCGCGGCCCCGAGCGTAGCAAGCACCAGGCGGCGGCGAGGAGGAGCAGCGTGAAGAGTGGCTCCGTCAGGTGCAGCGAGGTGTAGAACACGTGATTCGGATAGATCGCGACGACCAGGCCTGCGATCACGCCGACCGCCCGCCCGAAATGCGTGACCGCGCACAGGTACGTCAGCATCGCCGTCACCGACGCAGCGATGACATTGAGTGATGCTGCTGCCGGATACCCTTCACCGCCCACGCGATACGCAAGCGCGAGCGCCGCCGGATAGCCCACGGGCCAGTATGTTGCCGGGAGGCCTCCGGCATCGACGAACCCAGCGCCGCGAGCGAGCTGCTCCGCATGCGCGATGTAAGCGGTCTCGTCGAAGCGCGGGTGCCGGTCGGCGAGCGCGGCCGCCCACGCGGCGTGCACCACGAGCGCCGCGCCCCCGACGAGACACAGCTGTCGCGCGCACGGCGACCTCATGTGGTGCTCACGGCGGAGCGATGGTGCCATATGTCCCCGAGTGGCGCTTGACAGCGAGCGGCGCGACACGGCAGCATCCCGAAAGCTCGAAGGGAGGTGCGCGACGCGCTCCATTGCGCGCGATCGTCCGTGGAGGAAGCTTCGGCTGCCCCTCTTCATCCCCTCCGGGGGGTTCGGCGTGCCGGCACGCCGGCAACGGGTGCTCGCGCTCATCGCCGTCCGGAATCAGCTGAGTCATCTGCGCGGCTGCATCGAGAGCCTGCGCTCGCAGGTCGACGGGATCGTGGCCCTGGACGACGGATCGACGGACGGGTCCTTGGAGTTCCTCGAGAGCTGCGCCGAGGTGCTGGAGCTCATCCGCATCTCGTGCCGCCGTCCGCACTGGGACGAGATCGGCAACCACCGCCGGCTCGTTGCCGCCGGGCTGCGCCACGGCGCCGACTGGCTGCTGAGCATCGATGCGGACGAGCGCGTCGAGCTGCAGTTCCGGGCACGGGCGGAGCGCGTCATTCGTCGGGGCAACGCTTTTGGACTGACGGCGTACGCGCTTCAGCTGCGTGAAATCTGGGACGATCCCCTGTGCTATCGCGCCGACGGGATATGGGGACGCAAGCGCGTGGCACGCCTGTTCCGCGCGCTGCCGGATCACCGCTTCGACACCCGGCCGCTCCACGGCGTCAAGGCGCCGCTGCAGGCGCGGATCGGCGACCGGTATCCGGCCACGGACATCGCGATCTATCACCTCGCCATGCTTCGTGCGGAGGATCGCCTCGCGCGCCGCCGTCGCTACGAGGCCCTCGATCCCGACGCGCGATGGCAGCCGCACGTCGGGTATGCGTACTTGACGGCCGAGGACGGCCTCAAACTGTGTCGAGTTCCGCGCCGTCGCGGCTACGCAGCCTGACGCATGCCCTCCGCGGTCCCCCCGCTCCTCGCGATGCCCCTCGTGGTGCTTCTGCTCTTCTTCTGTGTCAGGCGTGTCGTGCTCCTGGTCGCGGCGCTGGCGATACCGAGAGACGCGGCACCGGTGCCGCCGGCCGCGCTGCCCGGGCTCACCATCCTCGTGCCCGCGCATGACGAATGCACCATCGTGCCGCGACTCCTCTCCAGCCTGGACGCAGTCGAGTATCCGCGCGATCGATTCTCGATCGTGCTGATCAGCGACGGCTCCGCGGACGGCACCGCCGCTGTCTTCGAGCACTGGGCGCAAGGCCGGCCCTGGGCCCGTGTCCTGGTCCTCGAGTCCCGCCTGGGAAAGGCACGCGCGCTCAACCAGGCGCGCGATTTGTGTCGCACCGACGTGGTGGCCGTGTGCGACGCGGATCTCGAGCTGCGCCCCGAGACATTCGGCCGCCTCGCCGCCGCGTTCGGCGACCCCTCGCTCGGGGCCGCTGCCGCGATGTTGCACCCGGCGAACGCCGGAGAGAGCGCGGTCGCCGCGTACGCGGCGGTCGAGAGCTGGGTCCACCAGCTCATCACGTCTGCCGGGAAGGATCGCCTCGACATGAACCCGCCGACGTTCGGTGCCGCCGCGTACCGGCGCGCGGCGCTGGAGCAGGTCGGATGGTTTCCCCCCGTGGCCGACGGGGAGGATGTCGCGGTGACGACCGCCCTGACTCGCGCGGGGTGGCGAACGCGCTTCATCGCCACCGCCGTCGTCGACAATCGGGTCGCGTCCACGCTGCACGAGTACTGGCAGCAGCACATTCGGTGGTTCCGGGGTAGCCTGCAGCTGCCGTTCCATGACGTCAGCCGGCGCGTTGTATCGCTCGGCCGACGTTTCGAGCTCGGGATGTTGACCGCGAGCTACTCGGATCGGCTCGTCTTCGTGGCCGCCGCCGCGTTCGCGAGCATCAATCGAGCGGCCTTTGTCCTTGCCGGCGCTTACGTCGCCATCCGCGCGCTCGAGATCTTCGCTGCTGTCGTGAAAGCCGGCGCTGGGCGTCATGCCCCGGCGTATCTGCTGTCGGCCGCCGTCTTCTTCCTGCTCGACGTCGCGGCATCGGCGGCTGCCGTCGCACTGCACCTCGCACATCGGCCGCGTCGGTGGACTCGCGTCGCCGAGCGCCCGTGAGCGGGTCGAGTGGCGCGGCGCTGTGACGCCGGAACTCGGCGTCGTCGTACTGTCGTACCGTAACGACGATACGATCGTTGCCGCCGTCGACTCGCTGCTCGGCCAGGAGGGCTTGCTGGAGATCATCGTCTCGCACTCCGGCCCGGGAGACGCGCCAGCTCGCCTCGCGCGACACGCGCCCACCGTTCGCGTGGTGGCGAGCAGCGGCCGCCGCCTGCCGGGGGCCGCTCGTAACGCCGGCATTGCGGCGAGTCGAGCGCCCTTCGTGGCGTTCCTGGCCGGCGATTGTCGCGCGCGGCCCGGGTGGGCCGAGGGACGCCTCCGGCGACACCGCGCAGGGGCGTCCGCCGTCTCGTGTGCCATGCTCCCGCTCGGCCGGAGCCCCGCCGCCCTTGCCTCGTACCTGCTGCAACACAGCTATCGCATGCCGCATCTCGCCATGCCGCCGGCCAGGTATCGATACGGTCTCTCCTACGCGCGTCCCGTGCTCGAGCGGTACGGGCCGTTCCCGGAGGCACAAGCCCTCGGCGAGGACAGCGCTCTCAAGGAGCGTCTCATCTTCGCGGGCGTTGATATCGCCTGGGCGCCGGACGTCGTTGTGGTGCATCCCTATCCCGCACGCGTGCGGGCGCTGCTCGCCGATCAGCATCGGCGGGGCCGCCTGCGGGCCAGTCTATGCCGGTCGGCAGGACAGCGTGGTCGCCTCCTCGCGCAGGTCCTGGCCGAGGCGCCCCAGGGACTCGCTCGGGCCGCGCGTCGCAACTCCTCCATCGGTGCCCGCGATCTCCTGTCGGTGGCGCCGCTCGTTGTGCTGGGCGCGCTGGCAAGCGCAGTCGGCGTCGTGTCCGGCCCCGCCGCGGATGCCGGCTGACGAGGCCGGCGTGCCCGGCGACCTCGCGGGCGACCTCGCGTGCGTGGTGATGAGCTTGCGCTCGCAGAGCTCTGTCGTCGCGGCCGTGCAGTCCGTGCTGGCCCAGGCGACTCCGATCGAGATCGTCGTCGTGAACTCGGGGGGCGGCCCGGTGGTCGGGCAGCTGCGCGATGCGGGGATAGAGGTGCCGGTGATCGACCATCGGCTGCCTCTTCTGCCGGGCGCGGCGCGGAACGCCGGTATCCAGGCCACCCGCGCGCGGTACGTGGCGTTCCTCGCCGCCGACTGCCTGGCGGCACCGGGATGGGCGGCCGGCCGCTTGCGCGAGCACCGGGCGGGCGCGGTCGCCGTCGCCGGGGTCCTGCTCAACGCCTATCCCGCAAACGTCAGCGCCCGGGCGTTCGATCTCTTGCTGCATTACCGCATGGGCCGCCATGCGCTGGCGGGAGCGCGATTGTTCTATGGACTGTCCTACGACCGACGGCTCTTCGAGCGCTTCGGGACGTTTCGCGTCGACCTGCCCGCGGGCGAGGATACCGAGTTCAACACACGCTTCGCCGGGCTCCTACCCGTGGTGTTTGCCCCCGACGTGCGCACGGCGCACCGCAATCCGACGGCACCCGGCGACCTCTTGCATGACGTTTTCCGTCGCGGCCTTCGACGTGCGCGCGCCAATGCCCAGCTCGGCGGCGGACGCCCCGGTCTCCGCGTCGCGATCGAGACGCTTCGCGGCGTGCCCTGGGGTTTGCGGCTCGCCTGGGCCGATGCCTCGTGGGCCGAGCGTCGGATGTTGCTGCGGGCCGCGGTTCTGGTGCCGCCGGCCGCTTTTGCCTACGCCGCTGGCGCTCTCGCGCACGACGTCATGCGCCGCTCGTCGCCCCCCTCCCCCGAGCTCGCCCGCTAACGCCGACGAAGCCAGAATGCGGCCGGGGCATACGCACGCGTGGCGAGCGACGGGATGAGCTTCGCCAGCTCCTCCCCGTACCGGCGGACGAGGGCATGAACGGCCAGCACAACCTCGTAGGTCGCGTTCTCGATGAGAAACGCCTGCAGCAGATATTGCTCCGCCAGGTACGTGCCGCGCGCGAACCAGGCGCGCGGATACTCGTAGGGCAGGAAGATGTCATGGAAGTGCACGAGCACGCCGGGGCGGAGACGCGGCAGCACGTCGAGGATGAGAAAGTTCACCTCGCTGCCGAGCTTGACCGTGTGACTCGTGTCCACGAACAGGATGTCGCCGGCCTCGAGCTCGAGAAACTGCTCGATGGGGACTGTGGTCGCGGAGCGACGCTCGAGGCGCGCGAGGCCGGCGCCGGGCGTGAGCCCCGCGATGCGCGGCTCGGGATCGATGGAGACGAACTCCACCGGACGGCCTTCGGCCGCGTTGCGGACGACCGCTGCCTCGATGACGAGCGTCGAATAGCCCGCCCCGAGCTCGATGATCCGTCGAGGTGCGGCATGACGAATGGTGGCATACAGGATCTCGGCGTCGCCGCGGTCATAGTATCCATTGTCGAGACGGAACCCGCCGGCGGCGGGCGCCGTCGGGGGCGGAAACTCGGCGAGATATGGCGCCAGCGCGCGCCTGACATATTCCAGATGCTGCGTCGAATCGAGCGCGATGCCGGGCATCGATCTCGCGTCCGTCCAGATCCGATCCTCGATCGGCGGCACGTGCGGCACCGGAGTATACGGCGTGCGCCGGATCAGATCGACGTCGAGGCGTCGTGCCAGGTGCTCCAGCATGCGAGAGGCGAGTCGCTCACCGGCGCGCCGCGCCGCACGGGCCGGGTTCATCGTCAGCCTACCCATTGATCGATCTCTGATGCCCGCTTGCAGGCGGCTATGACAACGCACCGCCGTCGCCGCTGTCAAGCCGACCCGCGCACAAGGTCGTCATCGACCGGTCGATATAGATCGTCCCGACCGTAGCCAACGTCATGCGCCGACGACATACTCGCCCGTTCAGGGAGGAACCATGACGAGGACCACGACGAAGACCACCGTAGACGCCATGGACGGCGAGGTGCGAGTCACGCAGGTGCGCGACGGCCACACACACACCGTCTGCCTTCCCTTGCACGAGATCGATGCTGTCGTGGCGTGGATCCGGAGTGCCAGGGCCGCGCAGGAGCGTCGTCACGTCGTGCGCGACGTGAGACGCCTGATCCGTGAAGTGAGACGTCAGGCATTCGTGTCCCCGTAGGTCTCCAGCGACTGAACTTCGGCGGCTGACCGGGTGCTGACCCCTCGATGTCGAGCGGAGTAGGATGCTGAACGAGATGCTGAAAAGCCGGCGGACCACGGCCGCTGCCGCGACACCGGCGCCGGGCCGCCTGGAGAATACAGCCGCCGCTCTCAGGCGTCTCGAGCATCGGTGGCGGTGCGCGTACGTGCGCTACCTGCCGCCTGCCATCCTGGCCCACGTCGACCGTCCGCTGCGAACCCTCGTCGGTGGAGTGCAACGCGGCGTGTCGGCCGGGTTCTATCTCTCGCAGCCCCTGGGATCATGGTCCGGTCGCTGTGCCGGCCGCGACGTCACGCTGGCAATGTGGGGGCGACCGCGCGACGTGGCGCCGCTGATTCAGCTCTTCTTCGACGGCGAGCCGCGCGTCCGCTGGCACGGCCACCGTTCATACACCGACGCGCTGAGGCACGCCGCCGCGCCGCCACCGGACACGGACATGGTCGTCGCGGCCACGACGCCCGTGCTCGCGTCCGCGTTCCGTCGTCGAGGGTGCCTCATCGTTCCGGCGACGATTCGACTGGGCGGGCAGCCCGAAACACTCGCGAAGCTCATGGGCAATGCGGACGAATCGCTGCGTTCGGATCTCCGCCTCGTGCGACGCTCGGGCTATCGGCTCGAGGTACGACGGTACTCTCGCCCGGACAGCGTCATATTTTACGAGCGCTACGTCGTGCCGCACGCGCGCACCCGCTTCGGGAACGCGGCGTCGTTGCCGACGTTCGAGTGGATGGATCGGTCGTTTGCGTCGGGCTTCGCGATCCTCGCATGGCGGGCGGGCGCAGAGGACCCCGATGCCATCCTCATCACCGTCCCGCGCAGTGATGCCCTGTGGACTGCGCACCTCGGCACCCGCGATGCCGAGCCGAGCATCATGCGGCGCGGAGGCGTCGCGGCGCTGTATGCGTTCGCGATCGAGGTCGCCGCGGACCGTGGGGCCGACCTGTTGGACATGGGCCGGTCCCGGCCGTGGCTGGCGGACGGCGTGACCCGCTATAAATGGAAATGGGGGTTCCGTCCCTTCGTCGATCTCGGCGAACCGCTCGAATGGGCGATTCGCGTCGTCCGGGCCGATGGTGCGGCCGCATGCCGCTTCCGCGAGTCGCGGCCCATCATGCGCGGCGGGACGCGGTTCTCGATGATCGGGCCCGACGGTCTCCACGACTGCAGCCCCATGAGCGCTCGGTAGAGCGGGATCACCGGACGACGAGGCCGAGGCCCCGGGAGCGGCGGGAAAGATAGGTCAGATGCTCGACGTCGCGCGCAAGCAGGATGGCCTGGAGCCTGGAGATTCCGACCCCGAACACCGGCGCCGGGGTCACCACGCTCGGGAGAATTCCTCCGTGCTGGAGACGATCCGAACGGAGGAGATCGCTTCCGAGTCGCCGCTCGAGCGCCGCGAAGGTGGCCGTACGACCGACGATCACGGACGCCTCGTATTGCCACGCGAACCGGCGCCCCGCGGCACGCCCCAGCGCCGAGGCCACCGCCCACGGCATCATCGTCGCCGTCATGCGGATGTTCGGATCCAGGGCGACGAACCGCAAGCCCTGCGGCGCATCGACGAGAAAACCGTCGATGCCGGCCGGCGCGCCGACATAACCGAGATCGCGCAGCCAGGCGGCGATCGCGCGCAGGCTCGACAGGACCGCTCCGATCTCCTCGGATGCCCACTCGTGCGTCACCCGGCTGCCGCGGTAACGATGGCCGCTGAGAAGCTGCTCGCTGAGCGCCAGCGGCGCGAAGCCGTCCGCGGTGACGATGCCATGGGCCGCGACGGCTCGGCGCACGACTGTGCGCGGTATGTACGGGCCAATCAGCACCCCGTCGAGGGCGTTCAGTCGCTGCCACGCTCGCCGCGCTGCTGGCAGCGTGCGGGCGTGGCGCAGATGTCGTCCAGCGGCGCCTCGGCGCAGACGCAGAACGCAGCCGTCGCCGTACACCGTCGACATCGTCCGGAACATCGAGTCGAGCGCGTGCAGGTCGCCCACGGGGTGCAGCCCGAGCGCATCGAACCCGTAGCGCCCGGCGGCGCGCGCGAACTCGAGCTTGTCGTTCGCACGCTCGTATGCTGTCGGCGGCGGAGCGCAGTAGGCGGGACTGAGCCCGAGCCGGTCGATCAGTGCCGCGGCTGCCTGGTTGTTGAAGCCCACCACCATCCGACGCAGGAGCCCAGCCCCACGCAGCTCCTCCAGGAGACCGCCGTCCGAGAGGACGAGCTCGGCGAGCGGAACGCCGGCGCGGAGTCCCCGCGGGCAGTACCTGCGCTCCGGCTCGAGCCCGAGGCTCAGATGGTACCGAGCGAGATCGGCGCTCGGGGCAGTGGCGGCGATGACGTTACGGGCGATCGTTGCGCCGAGGCCCCGTGTACGGAGGCTGGAGCGGCTGAACCGGTAGCCGACGTCGCCGTCCACCGATGGCATCACAAGGGTGTCGCGGCTGGCCAGCGTTTGGAGGAACGCGCGCGCGGTCGGCACGTCCGTGATTCCGGGCTGAGCCCATGTGCCATCGTCACCGCTCGGCTCGGCCTCTCCCCCGGCAATCATCTCCGGCATCATGGCATGGACCGCGGACCCGCCACCTCGTGACACCTGATCACCGGCGTCGAACGTGATCGAATATGGCAGGCGCTATCTCCGTGACCGGGGCGTCGTCGCGACTCTCCAGGCCGTATGGCGTCGATACATCTATTGTTCGCTCGACCACGTCGTCCTCAACTCGAGCCGGATAGACGGGGCGGCCGCCGACAGCCTCGAGGAGATCCGTTTTCGCCTGGCCGGGCCGTCCGATTCGAATTCCATTCGCCGGTTCGATCGGGCCCGCGGTGTGACACCACGACCGCGTACTGCCAGCGCGAAGGTCTGGCGATTCCTGGCGTGTGACGGGGAAACGATAGTGGCGAGCCGCTGGTACGCCGATGAGCTGCCCCCCTACTCGCCCATCTCCCGTGTCCTTGCCCTGAAATCGCGGCAGCTGTGGGCGGGGGACACCTTCTGCGTACCTCAGTATCGCAGCCGCGGGATCGCCCGTGCCCTCGGACTCTTCGCACAGCGCCATCTCGCCACGGAGGGCTACACGGACTTCCTGGGCGCGATCAGCGCTGCCAACATCCCGTCACTGCGGATGACTCTTCACGACTCCACGGTGATCTGCCGGATCGTGTACCGACGATTCCTCTTCCATGAGCGCCTGCGGGTGGACGAGCTCCCGTAGGGGCCGCGGTCACTCGATCAGGCGATCGGCGCGGGACAGCACCGAGGCCGGGATGGTGATGCGAAGCTTGTTGGCGGTCGTGAGGTTGATCGTGAGCTCGAAGTTGGTCGGCTCCTCGACCGGCAGATCACCGGCCTTCGCGCCCTTGAAGATCTTGTCCACGAACTTTGCCGAATGTCGGTACAAGTCGGCGTAGTTCACCCCGTAGGCCATCAAGCCGCCGACTTCGACGAAATCGCGGGACGGAAACATCGTCGGCAACCGATATCGCAGGGCCAGATCGGTGATCTCGCGAGCGTGGTTCAGCGACACGGCGCCGCGGCCGACCATCATCGCCTCGGCGCCGTCGCGGGCCGCCCGCTCGAACGCGCCGCGGAGATCCTCGGGCCGTCGCACGTCGAGAACGAACGGTACGAGCTTCATCGACGCGGCGGCTGCTTTCGTGGCCACCCACTGCGTGCTGGCCGCCGGATTGCTCATATCGAGCAGCATCGCGATACGCTGCGCCGCCGGCACCGCCTCCTTGAGCAGTTGAATCCGCTTGCCGCTGACCTCCGCGACGAGCGCGCTCACGCCGGTCACGTTGGCCCCCGGATAGGGCAGGCTGCCAACGGCGCCGGCGCCGATCGGATCCCCGCTGGAGGTCATGACGATGGGGATGGTCGTCGTCGCGCGCTTGGCGGCCAGGACGGCGACGGTGCCCGCGGCGAGAATGACATCGACCGGGATGCGCACGAGCTCGGCGGCCATGATCGCGAACCGCTCGGGTCGCCCGTCCGCCGACCGGTACTCGATGACGTAATCCCGACGCTCGACATAACCGCGCTCCTCGAGGCCCAGGCGGAATGCGGCGAGGTTACCGCCGTTGTCGCTGGCCGGGCGCGCCTCGAGGATCCCGATCCGGTACGGCTTCGAAAGAGGCGCCGGCGAAGCGATGGACGGCACCGCCAGGATGCCTGCCGCGCCGACGAGCAGTGCCCTGCGCTCGATCACTCCCTCACCTCGTCGAACCGAGACCGCCGACGTTGCAAACAACGGCCGCGCGCCCGATCCGCACGGTCACATACCAGGCGGACGCGCAGGCAACATCGATGGAGGCCAATCAGAGATGGGGATGCCGAGAGCGGCGAGCTCATCGGCCGTCGCGGGCCGGCCGTTGGCCCAGGCCACCACATCAGGTCCCGACATCCACGCCGCGCCATTCCAGCGCTCCACGACGGCCGCGATGTCACCGCCCGGACTGACCGGACGCAGCCGCACCGCATATCCGCCGCTCAGCGTGATCGTCGAGAGCTCGAGCCGGAACATCGCCTTCACCCAAGGATATCGCAGCCGACGACTCGCGTGAGCCGATGCGCGAGCTGCGGCGCGCGTTCGCTCGAAGCCTTGACGTGCTAGCCCTTCGGCCCGCCCGATCGACATGATCGCGGCTGAGTAGCGTGGATGGGTGTGAGGCGGGGCCGCCGTAGCGTGCGGTTGAAGAATGCGACGATCTCGCGGTTCATCACCTCATGGAGGGCGGCGCGATCGAAGCCATCCGGGTCTCGCGCCGCCTCGCCGGCGATGATCTTCAGCGCCGGCGGAAAGCTGGATACGAAGGCGAAGTGCCCGCCACCCTTGACGAGAACACATTCCGCCTGAGGCAACGTCCTTGCCAGGCGTTCGGCATGATACTGGACGCGCGTGAGGTCGTCCTGCTCCGCACCATAGACAAGGACGGGCACGGCGACCTTCGCCAGCGCGTCGTCGGTGAAGCGTGCCGCGTTCGGCGCCATGACCACGACGGACCGTACCCGCGGATCGACGAGATCAGGGATGTCGCCCACCTCGCGATCTGCTTCACGAGTCGCAGCACCACCGAACGCGCAGAACCTGGCGTCGTCGGGATGCTGTCGGCAATGCGCGACCACTGCGCTGGCACTGGGTCTCGCACCGGCAACCGCCAGCGCTGTGTAGCCACCATTCGAATGACCCACCGCCCCGATGCGCTGGCGGTCGATGTGAGAGCCGAGCTGTCCGTCTTCCAGGACCGCATCAATGACCTCGGACACTTGCTTGGGGCGGCCGATCCACACGCCGACACCGGAGATGTCGTTGCCCTTTCCTCGCGGGTGTGTGGGCGCCGCGACCGCGTAGCCTTCCGAGGCCAGCACCACCGCCAGATCTCGGTGCAAAAGCGCCATGCCGCCGGCCCCGTGCGACACGACGATCAGGCCGAATTGTCCTGCTGCCGGTGGCGCGTCGTGGGCGACCCGCATTTCGAACGCTATCCACCGACAGAGGACCGCCGGCAAGCCACAAAGCGAGAGCGAGCGCGAACCGGTCACGAACAGAGGAGCGGACGGCGCCGACGTCGGGTACCACACGGCGACAGGGAATGACTCGCCACTCAGCGCGTCCTGCACAACCATCTGGCGATAACCGGCGTTCGCAGTCGGCGCGGCGTGCGTCGGTGAAGTGATGCAAACGATCAGGATCAAGGACAGGAAGCGCGCGAGACGCTCGGCATTCACACCAGCATGTGCTCCGCCGTGCGCCTCGACATCGACAACGGGGGCTCCCGGCCTGGTGTTCACGGCACCGGCTCCGAAGGCCCGCCGCGTCTCTCGGTTCTATCCCAGCGCATCCAGCAGTGAGCGCTGTCGCTCCAGGCGCTTGGGCCGGTCCCGAGCGAAGCGTTGCACGCCGGCGAAGATCGAGTCCGGGTCGAGATGCGCCTCGGCAATCACGTCGGCTTCCAGTCCTCCGGTGAGCCATTGATTGTCCCAGTCGGCGGTGAGCGAGTACGCGTCGGTCAGCGAACCGACGTTGCGGAGCGGCCACACGCGCCGCGTGCCGCTGCTGACGAACATGAGGTCCTGGTACGCCTCGGGCGGTAGCACGCGGTTGCGATACGCGTCTGGCTGGCGGTCGAACAGCTCTTCGCTGATCGCTGCGATCACCTTCACGTTGATGCCGGCCTGCTCCAGGCGCGGAAGCACACTGACCAGGTTGAACGTCGAGCTCGATCCCTGCGCCACCACGTAACCGTGCCGCGGCATGCCGGGCGCGAAGTCGCGGACGACATACAGGCCCTTGGCCGCGGCCCGGAGATCCGTGTCGGCGAACCTGGTGCGATCGGCCACACGGAAGTCGGGGCGGGCCACCTCTATGACGATGATCCCCACCTTCTTTTCGCGGGCGGCGATCTCCGCCGCCGCGAAGTAGCCGGGGGCGACGTCGTTGTAGTCCCAGAAACTGAGATTGATGACCTGGTCGCGCGGGAACAGCTTCCACACTTGCGGCGCGAAGATCCCGAAGTGCGTGCGCGCATCGGCGGCCGTCTCGGGGCCGGAGTGCCCGGCGAGGATGTGCAGGACGCCCGTCCGGAACTTGCTGTCCTGGTTCTGCTGGCTCCAGACACGCGCCGGCAGGTACATCAACGGCGTGAAGGCGCCATATGTGCCGCTGAACGCCCACACGCCCGCGAACTGGTCGGGGTCCACGGATGCGCTCTGGCCGACCAGACCGATGGCGCTGGACGCATTGCCAGCTTCCTGGATCGCGGCCTTGAGCCGCGTCCCCAGCGGATTCGTCTCGGGATCGTAGTGGCCCCAGATGCTTCCGTGCTCCAGGTTGATCGATTCCGAGAGGTCCGCGGCCAGCGTCAGCACACGGTTGTTCGTCACGTAGTTGAGCCACTTGACGATCTCCGACACGGCCCGGCGGGCGCCTGCCACCTCGCCCGCCTTGCGGAACAACGCGACCTTGAGCTGCTTCGCCGCGCCGGAGGCGGAGTTCTTGACGGTGAGTGTCTGCGGCTCCTCGGGGAGATTCGCGACACGGAGGCGCTCGTCCAGGAACGGATCGTGCTTGATGTCGATGCGAAGCGGGATGCTCGCTTTGACCGAATGGCCGATCTCCACCATGCGCTCGGCCAGCCAGTCCCCGAGACCATTGCGATCGAGCACGGACATGGCGACGTCGATGTTGGTCTTGAACTGGATCAACCGCTCGCGCGGGTCGGTTACCGGGCCCTGGCGGATGCCCGAGAACTCCACGCCGTAGCGCTCCTCGAAGGTGCGCGCCAGCGCGACGAAGTATTCGGAGTTCATCTTCATCGCGTAGGGGTGGCTCGGATAGCCGACCACCTGATCGCCCGCGCCGGGGATCTTGCCGTTCACCGCTCCGGGCCAGTAGCCCTTGGTGGTCGTGCCGATCACGATCATCGGGCGGCGATCGGCCGGATCCCATTCCTCCATGGTCTTGAGCACGCCCACGATCTGGTCGTAGTCGTGGCCGTCGGGCAGGTGGAACACGTTCCACCCATACGACGTCCACTGATCGATCAGCCGGTAGCCTTCGAACTTGCGGTGGACGACGCCGCCGATCAGCGAATCGTCGATGCCGGCGTTGTTGTCGGACAGGAACACGCGCAGGCGCTTGCCCACCTGGAGCGCGATCGCCTGCGTCTTCAGCTCCTGGGCGTGGCCCTCGGTCATGGCGAACTCGCCCTCGAGGGCGATGATCTTTGGCGTCCCCATCGGCGCGCCGACGATGTCCCAGAACGCGGCTTTCCCGGCCGCCGACGCGATTCCCACGCCCGACGGCCCGCCATTGACGTCATTGGTGAGGTCCGTGGACTCGATGTGTCCGGAGAGGGCCCGGATCCCGCGTCCCCTGGCCTGGGCAAACAGCGGATGATCGGCCAGCCCCTGATCCGCCAGCAGCGTCTTCAGCGCTCCGGCGCCACGGCGGAATCCCAGCGCATCGACCGGAAGCATGGCGACGTCCGGCGCGACATAGTAGCGGCGGTCGCCCGTCGCCTGATACTTGCGGTAGAGCGCCTGCCCGAGGATCATCCACAGCGCGTAACAGGTCGGCGCGCAGTGCCCCGCCGCCAGCATGAACTTGTCGCCATACGGATGCTTGGGGCGCCGGTAGTCGTAACGCAGCCCGCCGAGCTCGGGTCCGGCCAGATGTGCGGCGACGTTGAACGGCGTGTAGGCGAGCGGCCCGCCGAAATGCCCCGTCTGGGCATAGTTGCCGAGCAGCGTCAGCGTCATGCACGTCATGTAGCCGATGTCTTCCAGCTGCTGCCGCTCATACGGAATTTTTGACGCCGTCAGTGACGCTGCCGCGGAAACACTCATCGTGAACATCCCGCCTTCCTGGAGAGTCGCCATCTATTTGAGCAGGCCACACATTCTAACGGCCGACGCGGGAAGAAGGAAAGCAGCGGGTTCCGTGAGCATCGTCTCGATTCCGAACCGAAATCGTTCGCCATGCACATCGAACGCATCCGGACGAAAGTTGGTGCCCCCGGGGTGACTCGAACACCCGGCACGCAGTTTAGGAAACTGCTGCTCTATCCACCTGAGCTACGGGGGCGCGAGGACTGACGCGACGCGCAGATTCTAACATTTGGGGCCATTCCGTGTGTCATCCGACGCGGGTCTTCGTTCGTAGCTTCCAGCCCGGCTCGGAGCAAAACGCTCCGGACCACCAGCACGATCGAGCAACTTCACGAGGAGTTCGAAGGCATCAACCTGAAAACCGCGACGGCTCTTGGACTGCTGCGGGCGGACGTTCACTGGCCATCACCTTGCAACGGATGGGATACGACGGGCCGGGCGGACGTGCTGATGCCTCACGGTGAGAAGTCAAGGCTGGGAGCCACGGCACGACGCGGGTTTCGCCCGGTCCGTCACTGAGCCTTCCCCCGCGGGGCGTCCGTTTCAGAGCAGATCGGACGCGTCGATGCCACGCGCCGCCAGCAGCGCGCGCAGCTTTCGGACTCCCGCCGCCTCGATTTGCCGCACGCGCTCGCGACTGAGCTTCAGCCGCTGACCGATCGCCTCCAGCGTCTCGGGTGGATCGCCCTCCAGCCCGAATCGGCGGCGCAGCACCGTGCGCTCGTTGGCGGCCAGGTCATCCAGCACCGTGGCCAGCTCGGCGCGATCGCGGAAGAGGGCCATGAAGGATTCGGACGGGTCCGCCGTCCGGTCGGCGATCACCTCTCCGAGAGTCGACTGCCGCTCGCCTCCCGCCGGCGCGTCGAGGGACACGGGATGCTGGCGAACCTCGTCGAGCTCCTCGACCTCGTGCTCGCTGATGCCGAGGGCGCCGGCCAGCTCGGCTGTCGTCGGCGGGCGGCCCAGCGCCTGCGTGAGGCGGCGCTGCTCGCGCACGTAGCGGCCCAGGAGCATCTCCACGTGCACCGGCAGCCGGATCGTCCGCGCCTGGTTGGCCAGCGCCCGGGTGACTGCCTGCCGGATCCACCACGTCGCGTACGTCGAGAACCGCGTGCCGCGATTCGGGTCGAACTTCTCCACCGCGCGCAGCAGGCCCAGGTTCCCCTCCTCGATCAGGTCGGGCAGCGGCAGCCCGCGGTTGAGATAGCGGCGGGCGATCTGGACCACGAGCCGGAGATTTGCCTCCACCAGCCGCTGCTTGGCCGCCTCGTCGCCACCGCGGACGCGCTGGGCGAGCGCGTGCTCGTCCTCGCGCGACAGGAGCGGAATGCGCGCGATCTCACCGAGGTACACACCGAGATTGGCTCGGCTTTGCTCGCGCGACTCCTCGCGAACGTCGGCGTCGGCCTCGTCGAGGAGCGGCTCGAGCGGCTCGTCGGGGACGGCCTCCTCGGCTTCGCGACTACTCATCCGCTTCGTCCTCTTCGCCATCGCTGACGTGGGCCACGCGCGCGGGCAGCGGCAACATGTACAGCGGATTGTAGACTCGACCCTCGCGCCGGATCTCGAAGTGCACGTGGTAATTCGTCGCACGGCCGGAGCGGCCCAGGCTCCCGACCCGCTGACCGGCGACCACCCAGTCGCCGACCTGGACCAGGTTGTCGTCGTTGTGTGCGTAGACCGTCGTGAAGCCGTACTCGTGCTCGATCTTCACCACACGACCGTACCGCGGCTCCACGCCGCTCACGATGACCACGCCGGCCGCCGCCGCGGCGATGGGCTCTCCTCGCTCTCCGCGAATGTCGATGCCTCGATGCCAGCCGAGACGGCGCCGCCCGAACGGTGACGTCACCTCACCCTCCTTCGGCCATGCGAACGAGGTCAGCGCATCGGCGAAATCGGGGATGGCGAGAAAGAAGTCGGTCGGCGCGCGCAGTCCGGCGGCGCGTGGGGACGCGTCGCGCGCGAGCCGTCCGGTGCGCGCCCGCGTGGGCGCCTTGTCGGCCACGGCGGCGCTGGCCGGCGGAATGACGAGCCGCTGGCCAGGTCGAAGCTTCACGTGATCGCTCGGCAGTCGGTTGGCCGCCACGACGGCGGCGACGGTGACGCCGTAGCGCCGGGCGATCCCGAACAGCGTGTCGCCACGCACGACGTCGTGCACGCGCTGCGCACCGGGTGCAGGCGGCGCCGGCGGCTGGGTCTTCGTGGCCGTCGGTTTCGCCGGCGGCGCGGCGGCCGCGGACACCGCGACGAGTGCGCCCAGCACCGCCACCGCCAGCGGCCGCGCGTGATCCCTCACGGGTCGAAGCTCGAGTAGCGGACCTCGAAGCGCACGAACCGGTTGGTCGGCGGCAGCCAGCGCACGGTGACCGTCTCGACACTCGACAGCGGCGGTCCCTTCTCCAGCGCGCGCACGTACTCCTCGATGACCGCGCGTGGGCCTTCGACGCGCGCGCGCACCCGGCCGCTCTTGAGATTCATCACGTACCCGACGAGGCCGGCGAGCTCGGCGCGGCGCTGGGCATAGTTGCGATAGCCGACGCCCTGTACCCGTCCTTCGACGATGATGTCGGCTGCCGCGTTCACGCGCGCTGCGATGTCGCCGCCTCGCCGGCCGGCGGATTCCGGCCGGCGAGCGGCGGAAGAAATGGTCGGGGCGAGAGGATTTGAACCTCCGACTTCACGGTCCCGAACCGTGCGCGCTACCAGGCTGCGCTACGCCCCGATTCCGACCGGCCTATTGTACATAGCTATCCTCACGAGTCCCAGGCGTACTTTCCCACCAGCTTGACGAACTTGCACTCGCCATAGGTCTTCGTGCGGATCTCTCCGCCGACGCGCTCGACCACCGTGAGCACCTGATCGTCGGTGCTGCCGATGGGCAAGACCATGCGGCCGCCCTCCGCGAGCTGGGCCACCAGCGGCGGCGGAATCGACGGACCGCCGGCGGCGACCAGGATCCGGTCGAACGGCGCCTGATCGGGCCAGCCGAGCGCGCCGTTGCCGACGCGGACCCAGACGTTGTCGACGCCGAGCGCCTCCAGCGTGGCGCGAGCGCGCTCCGCGAGGCGCGGCAGCCGCTCGATGGAGCAGACGCGACGGGCCAGCAGTCCGAGCACCGCCGTCTGGTAGCCGGAGCCGGTGCCGACCTCGAGGACTTTCTCCTGCCCGGACAGCTCGAGCAGCGAGGACATGAGGGCGACGATGTACGGTTGCGAGATCGTCTGCTCCTCACCGATCGGCAGCGGGTGATCGCCATACGCGCTGTGCGCCAGCCCTTCGTCCACGAAGCGGTGCCGCGGCACCCGGCGCATGGCGGCGAGCACGCGCGCGTCCGTGATCCCGCGCCGCACGAGCTGCTCCTCCACCATCCGCTCGCGCTCGCGCGCCAGGCGCGCATCGAAACCGCTCTCCACGTCAGCGCCGCCGTGTCGACTTCCTGGCCGGCCGCGCCGGCGGCACGGTCCGCGCGCGCAGCGAGGCGTTGAGCGCGGGCTCCCAGTCGGCCATCTGCGCGAGCGCCCGATGGTGCGTCAGATCCAGGTGCAGCGGGGTCACCGCCGCGTAGCCCTCGTGCACGGCGCCCATGTCTGTCCCGTCGAGCGCTTCCCACTCCGGGGGGCCAGCGCCGATCCAGTAGTGCGGGCGGCCTCGCGGATCGGCCTGCTCGACGATCTTCCCCGAGTACACGCGGTGACCGAGCCGCGTCATGCGGATGCCCTTCACCGGACCGCCGGGCACGTTCACGTTGATCAGCGTCTTCGCGGGCAGGCTGCCGACGAGGATACGCATCGCGACCTGCCGCGCGACACGCGCGGCCTGGGTGAAGTCCCCGCCCTCGGCGAGCGACACCGCCAGCGACGGCACGCCGAGCAGGATGCCCTCCATGGCCGCCGACACCGTGCCGGAGTACGTGACGTCGTCCCCGAGGTTCGAGCCGTGGTTGATCCCCGACGCGATGAGCACCGGGCGCGCCGGGAGAAAGCCCAGGACGCCGAGGTTGACGCAGTCCGACGGCGTGCCGTTCACCGACCAGCGTCGCTCACCGAGCTCGTGGACGCGCAGCGGCCGGTGCAGCGTCAGCGCATGGCCGCACGCGCTCTGCTCGCGCTCCGGGGCCAGCACGTGGACCTCGCCGAGCTCCTCCAGGGCCGCGGCGAGCGCCGCCAGTCCGGCGGCGTGCACGCCGTCGTCGTTGGTCACGAGCAAGACCGCCATGCTCGTCCTAGATACTACTCGCGATGCGGGTCGGAGTCTCCGAGGGGCACCACCGCCCAGCCGCCGTCGCGAAGCTGCGCGGCGACGTCACGCCGTCGCCGCTCGCGCTGCCGGCGCTCCGGCTGCGCGCCGGTCTCCGCATGACGGCGCTCGCGATATCGGCGGTCGATGATCACCGCCACCAGCGAGGCGACGCCGCTGAACTCGTCGCGCAGGTGAGCCGCTACCGACGCCAGGTCGCGCCGGATGATGACGGCGATGGGGACGGGCTGCGGAGAGGGGCTGCCGGCGTCCGGCGTCATGGTCACACTTATAGCGAGCCAGGGCGGTAGCCGCTCCATATTTTGTGGCGCGACGTGCTGCGGTGAGGCGACATATCCCGAAACGGCGCGCCCGCGCCGCGGGTCACCCCCCGACGCGGGCCACCGAAGCGAGCGAAATGGTCGGGGCGACTGGATTTGAACCAGCGACCACCGGACCCCCAGTCCGGTGCGCTACCGGGCTGCGCTACGCCCCGACTCGCAACGGTGAAGTCTCTCAGAAACGGCGCGGGGCTTCAAGGCACCAGGCGCGCGCGCAGCGTCGAGAGGCGGTCCTGGATGCGGCGCAAAGCGTCGGCGAAGGTCGCCTCGCGCATGCCGAGCTCGAGCTGGGCGGTGCTCTTGCCGCGCGATTCCGCGAGCAGTCGCTTGCGAGCGCCCTCCAGCGTGAGGCGCTCGTCGTACAGCAGGGACTTGATCCGCTGGACGAGCTCGAGGTCGCGCCGACGGTAGAGCCGCTGGCCAGCCGGGTTCTTCTTGGGCCGCAGCAGCTTGAACTCGGACTCCCAGTAGCGCAGGACGTACGCGGGAACCCCCGCGATCTCCTCCACCTCACCGATGCGGTAGTAGAGCTTCTCGGCGACCTCGAGCGCCACGGTCAGGCGGTCGCCCCGCTCGACGCGCCGGTCGTGTTGATGCGCTGCTTCAAGCCCTTGCTCGGCTTGAACGTGAGCACCTTGCGCGCCGTGATCTCGATGGAGTCACCGGTCTGGGGATTCCGGCCGCGCCGCGACGCCTTGCGACGGATGCGGAAGTGGCCGAAGCCGACGATCTTGACGTCCTCACCCTTCTCGAAGCAGCGGAAGATGATGTCGAACACGGACTCCACGACGGACGAGGACTGCCGCTTGGAGAGGCCGTGCGCCGCGACGGCGTTCACGAGATCGTTCTTGGTCACGGTGGAGACTCACCTCCTCGTGAGGAACGGCTTGTATCCCTTGCCTTCGAGCTCCTTGAGCGTGCTCAGGGCGGTGGCGCGGTCGGCGAAGCCGCCGACGCTCACGCGATACAGCGCGTCTCCGCCGCTCGAGGCGGCGCCGCTCGGCGCCGCGGTCGGCGCGGCGGGGCCGCCTGCGCGGCGAACCTGCACCTTCAGGCCGTCGACCGCGAGATCCTTGGACAGCGCCACCGCATCACGCAGCGGCAGGCTGGGCTTGATGACCGCCCCGGTGCTCGTGGTCTCCACGGTGAGGTTCTTGCCGGCGAGCCGCTGGCCGAGGTCGGCCGGCGTGGCACCCGTCACGATGACGTCGTAGCGATCCGCCGCGGCCGGCGGCGTGGTCGTGGCGCTGGCCACCATGGCGGCCGGGGTGCCGCCGCGCGTCGGCTCGTCGACGTGATAGCTGTCCGCGCGCAGCTTCGCGGCCACGCGCTTCGCCGTCGCCGGATCCTTGAAGGCGCCCACCTGCACGAACCACTGCCCGCTCGCCTGACCGGCCGGCGCGCGCTTGCTCGGCGTCGACACGACTCGCGTCGGGGTGCGCGCGGGCGGTGCCGGCTTGGTCGGCGCAGAGTCGCTCTTCGGTGTCGTGGCGTCGGGCTTCGCGTTGTCCGGCTTCGCGCCCTCGGGCTTGGCGGCCTCCGGTGCCGCGTTCTCCGGCTTCGCCGCGTCGGACTTCGCTCCCTCCGGTGCCGTCGTCGACGCCGCGACCGTGGCGTCCCCCGCCTTGCCGACCGCGGCGTTGCCGCCGGCTGGTGCGGTGGACGAAGGAGCGGAGGGCTGCGTCGGCGTGGGACTGCTCGCGCTGGCGGTCGGCGTCGCGACTTGCGGCGGCGCGACCTGGGGGGCCGCGATCGGCGGCGCCGGTGCCGGCGTCGTCGCGGGCGGCTTCGTCGCCGCCGTCTTGGGCGGCGGCGCGTTCATCGCGTCCAGAATGTACGGAACCGCGACCGCGCCGATGACACCCAGGACGATGAGAACGAGCACGGCGCGAAACCACGTGGCCGCGAACACCGAACGCGGCGCCGCGTCGTCGTACAGATCGTCGTGCTCCAGGTCTTGATGGCGATCGTTCTGGTCGACCATGCGCGCTATCGTAGCACGATGCTTGGGATTTCAGCCCTTCCTGCCGACGTCCGCGAGAAAAAAATATCACCGATGAGCGCCTCGGCCTCGCTGCGGGTGTCGTTGGAGTCGGTCATGAGGGCGACCTTGCCCACGCGCGGCGGCGGATGGCCGAAGATGGCCGCGTAGTCCGCGGCCACGTTCCGCTCGTACCGCAGCCAGCCGTCGAGCCGACCAGGCCCGGACTCCACGACGATGATGTGCACGTTCGGCGCGCGGGGATGCCGCAGCCGGGTACCGACCGGCGCGCGACTGTCCCAGACGTAGCCGATCACCTCGCTCGTCGTCCGCGGCGAGGGCCAGCGCGGGAACACGACGTAGATCTGCGCGGCCTCGTCGTCGCGCGCGTGATCGCGCACGTCGCCCGCCGCGGGCAGGCGCGAGACCTTCCACGACCACGTGAGGAACGGAAACTCCTTGAGATCGACCACGACGTCGCGGTGCAGCGCAAACGACGCGCGATCACTGCGCAGGCGGACGGCCAGCCGGCCATCCGTGCGCACGAGCTCGACGGCCGCCTGCCCCGCGAACTCCTTCAGCTGCCAGCCGCGCGGGACGCCGCTGGCCGGCAGCCGTGGCGGGACCTGGTCGCTCACGGGGACGCGGATCCGCTCGGCGCCCTCGACGGCCGCCGGCGTCGCGCGCGCGGCCGCCACCGAGGCCCGCGGGGCGGCGGACGGCTTGCCGTTGAGCAGCAGCACGGTCCCGCCGCCGGCGAGGATGACGATGCCGGCGACGACCATCAACAGCACTGCGTGCGAGCGGCGGCGCGCGGGCGTCACCGGCGCGCCCTCGGCGCCGCCGGCTTCATCCGGCCGGCCTTGCGGAACGACAAGCGAAGGGGTGAGCCCTCGAACCCGAAGGCGTGGCGCAGCGACTTTGCGAGATATCGCTCGTACGAGAAATGGATCTCGCCGGGGCGGTTGACCCGGATCGCGAACGTCGGCGGCCCCGCGCTCACCTGCGAGGCCGACTGGATGGCGAGCGGCACGCCCCGCAGCGACACCGGCCGACGGTCGAGCGCCTGCTGGAGCACGCTCGTGACCTCGGCGCCGCCGATCCGTCGCCGCGCCTGGGCCGCCACCCGATCGATCGTCGTGAACAGCTCGCCAATCCCCTGCCCGGCCGTCGCCGACGTGAAGCAGACGGGCGCGTAGTCGAGGAACGACAGGCGCTCGCGCAGCTGGTCGACCACCTCGGCCTTGCGCACCATGCCGGGCGGCACCAGATCCCACTTGTTCACCACGATGACGATCGCGCGGCCGGCCTCGTGGGCGTAGCCGGCGATGTGCGCGTCCTGCGCGGACAGGCCGTCCGAGGCGTCGACGACGAGCAGCGCGACATCGCACCGCTCGAGGCTCTTGAGTGCCATGACGACGGCGAGCTTCTCGAGCGGCTCCGTCACCCGGCCCTTGCGGCGGATGCCGGCCGTGTCCACGAGCACGTACGGCCGCCCCTCGTACGTGAACGCGGTGTCGACGGCGTCGCGCGTGGTCCCCGGCTCCTCGTGCACGAGCACGCGGTCGGTGCCGATCATCGCGTTCACGAGCGACGACTTGCCGACGTTCGGTCGTCCGATGACGGCGACGGCGACCGGTCGCGAGCCGCCGCGCGGCGCCACCGAGGCCGGCGTCCGATCGCGGAGCACTTCGAGGAGCTCGGCGACGCCGCGACCGTGCTCGGCGGAGACGCCGACCGGATCCCCGAAGCCGAGCCGGTAGAGCTCGGCCACCGCCGGCTCCTGCGCGCGATCGTCGACCTTGTTGGCGACCAGGACCACCGGCTTGTTCGCGCGGCGCAGGATGCGCGCGATCTCGAGATCGAGCGCGGTCGCGCCCGCGCGCGCGTCCACCGCGAACGCGATGAGGTCGGCCTCCTCCACCGCGGTCAGCACCTGCTTGCGGACGCCCTCGATCAGCGGCTCGGTGGAGCCGGGATCGAAGCCGCCCGTGTCGACCACGGTGGCCTGCCAGCGCTCGAACTGCACCTGGCCGTAGAGACGATCCCGCGTCACGCCGGGCACGTCGCGCACGAGCGCCTGCCGGCGTCCGATCATGCGGTTGAACAGCGTCGACTTGCCGACGTTGGGCCGCCCGACGATCGCGATGATCGGGCGCAGCACGCGACTACCCGGCGCGCAGCGCGCGCAGCAGAGCCCGCGGCTCCGGCGGGACCACTCGAACCGGGACGCCGAGCTCACGCGCGAGATCGGACGGTGTCACGTCGTCGAGGAACACGCCGTCACCGTCGCGCAGCGCGACGGCCGGGACGAGCACCGCCTCGCCCAGGTCGCCGTCGGCGGCCAGGTGCCGCTGGATGTCGCCACCGGTCAGCAGGCCGGCGACGGACACGCTGCCGCCGAAGTGGCGGTTCGGAACCGCGATGACGCGCGCGGCGCCGGGCCGCGCCGCGAGCAGTCGCGCGAGCCGCGGCGCGTAGAGCTCGCCGCTCACCACCGTCACCGGCCGGTGTGCGACGCCGTCCCGCGTTCGACGACTGACGCGCGCAAAGTCGTCCTCGAAGCGGCGCACCAGGCCGATCCCGTCCTCGGCGACCGGGAATCCCTCGTACGCGTCGGCCCCGGGCAGTGACGCGCCCGCTTGAAGATAGACCTCGTCACCGAGAAACACGAACCGGGTGCCGAGACGGTCCAGGTACTCGGCCTGCCACGCCGTCACCGTTGCCACCAGCGCCCGCGCCTCGGTGTCGGTCAGCGTCCGCAGCGAGGGCAGCCGCTCGCGGTGCGCGGTGAGTCCAACGGGCACGATCGCCGTCGTGGCCACGTGCGGATGCAGCGGTGCGAGCTCCCGCACCGTCCGCTCGAGATGGGCGCCGTCGTTGCGGTCCGGGCACAGGACGATCTGCGCGTGCATGCGGATGCGCGCCTTGGCCAGCCGCTCGAGCCGCGGCAGGATCTCCGCCGACCCGCGCGGGCGGCCGAGCAGCTCCCAGCGCAGTGCCGGATCGGTCGCGTGCACCGAGACGTAGAGCGGCGAGAGGCGCTGCGTCGCGATGCGGTCGAGCTCGGCCTCGTCGAGGTCGCTGAGCGTGATGTAGTTGCCGTGCAGGAACGAGAGCCGGAAGTCGTCGTCCTTGACGTAGAGGCTCTTGCGCATCCCCTTGGGCAGCTGGTGGATGAAGCAGAACACGCACTTGTTCGCGCAGGTCGCGATATCGCCCGGCCGCGGCGGCTCGAGCTCGACACCGAGCGGGGCCGCGCCGCAGACCACGCGCAGCGTGCGCGCCGCGCCGTCGCGCTCCACGGTGAGCTGCACGCGCTCGTCGCCGCCGCCGTGGAACTGGAAGTCGATGGCATCGCGGACGCGCTGACCGTTGACGGCGAGGACGCGATCGCCCGCCACCAGTCCCGCCGTCGCCGCCGGGGTGCGCGGACGCACGGCCGCGACCACGACCCCCTCAGCGGAGGAGCGAGGCTTCATCCGCTTCGCGCTCGGCGACGTGGGCGGCGTTGAGGAACCGCATGCCGTGCACGATGTACTGCAGGCCCGACACGATCGTGAAGCCGGCGGCCAGCCACATGAACACCGTGGCGCCCAGCTCGACGCGGAGGAAGCGGCCCGCCATGCCGGCCAGCACGGTGAGGACCTGGAAGAACGTCGCCGCCTTCCCGGCCCAGGTCGGACGCGGGTAGATGCGTCCGCCCGCCATGTGGATGGCGAGCGCGCCGACCACGAGGATGATGTCGCGGCTGATGACGACGGCCGCGATCCAGAACGGCAGCGCCTTGAGCCACGTCAGCGTGACGAAGGAGGAGATGAGCAGGAGCTTGTCGGCCATCGGATCGAGGAAGGCGCCCAGCCGGCTCTGGATCCCGCGATGCCGGGCGACGTAACCATCCAGGAGATCGGTGAGCGCCGCCGCCGCAAAGACCACCAGCGCCACGCCCGGCCGCCGGTAGACGAGCAGCGAGACGAAGACCGGGATCAAGAGGATGCGGAGGACGGTCAGCCAGTTCGCGAGGCCCATACGGAAGGGCTCAGTCTAGCACGCGGGCGGCGGCCGCCTGGGGGACGCGGTAGGCGCTGAGCGCCGCCAGCGCCGGTCCCGGCAGCTCCACCTCCACCGCGACGTGCTCGGGCTCGTCGGCGCGCGAGAGCACGCGACCGCGCTCGTAGCACAGCGCGAGCGCCGCGCCGTCCCCGTGCGGGATGCGCAGCGTGACGGGACCGCCGGCGGGCAGCGCCGTCTCGATGGCGTCCAGCAGCGCGTCGATGCCCTCGCCCGTCACCGCCGACACGGCGACGGCGTCGCGGCGCCCCGCGAACGCCGCCGTCGCCTGCGCATGCTCGAGCCGGTCCGTCTTGTTCAGGGCCAGCACCGTCGGCCGGTCGGCGACCTCCAGCTCGCGCAGGAGCGCGTCGACGGCCGCCATGTGCTCGTCGAGCGCCGGATGCGAGGCGTCGACGACGTGAACGAGCACGTCGGCCTCCGCCAGCTCCTCGAGCGTGGCGCGGAAGGCGGCCACCAGCTCGTGGGGCAGCTTGCGGATGAAGCCGACGGTGTCGGTCAGGACGAACGGACGACGCCCGGGCAGCGTCACCAGCCGCGCCGCCGGATCGAGCGTGACGAAGAGCTGATCGGCGGCCGTGAAGTGCGACCCGGTGAGCCGGTTCAGCAGCGTCGTCTTCCCGGCGTTCGTGTAGCCGACGAGCGCCACCACCGGCGCCCCCGAGCGCCGGCGGCTGCGTCGCATCAGCCGGCGGTGCGCCTGCACGCCCTCGAGCTCGCGGCGCAGCTGCATGACGCGCCGACGGATCACGCGTCGGTCCGACTCCAGCTGCGTCTCACCCGGGCCTCGCGTGCCGATGCCGCCACCGAGCCGCTCCAGATGCTGCCACTGTCCGACCAGGCGCGGCAGCAGATAGGTGAGCTGGGCGAGCTCGACCTGCAGCTTGCCTTCCGCGGTGCGCGCGCGCTGAGCAAAGATGTCGAGGATCAGCGCGGTACGGTCGATCACATGGATGCCGAGCGCCTCGGTGAGGTTGCGCTCCTGGATCGGCGTGAGCGGATCGTCGGAGATGAAGAGGTTCATGCCGCCGGCCCGCGCCGCCTCGGCCATCTCCTCGACCTTGCCCCGACCGAAGTAGAGCGACGGCGTCGCCGCCTGCCGCTCCTGGACCACCCGCTGTCCCACCGTCGCTCCGGCCGCCGCAGCCAGGCCGGCCAGCTCCTCCACCGATTCCTCCACGTCGGCGCGCCGCTGCGACGGGCGCTTGACGGCGGCGAGCATCGCGTGCTCGCGCGCGTGCCGACGGACTTCGTGTCCGTTGCGGTGTCCGTTTCGACTCACTCGATATGCCCCTCCTGCTTGATTCTTGCCTCGATGGCTGTGGCCACGCCGTGCGCACCGGCGAAGGCGTCGACGTCCAGCCACGCCAGCTCGGGCTCCCGCGCGAACCACGTCCACTGCCGCCGCGCGTAGCGAACGGTGTCGCGCTGCATGAGCCGCAGCGCCTCCGCGCGGTCCAGCTCGCCCTCCACCACGCGCACGAACTCGCGATACCCGATCGACGACAGTGCGCGCAGACCCGAATGGTACCCCCGCGCGAGGAGCCCGCGCACCTCGTCCTCGAGGCCGGCCGCCACCATGGCCGCTGCCCGCGCGCGCAGACGCGCCGCGAGCGCGGCCCGGTTCATGGTGAGCCCGACGTAGATCAGCGGCCACTCGGGGCGCGCGGTCGCCCAGCGTGTCGGGGTGTCGGCGCTTCCGCCGCCCCGCATGCGCTCGAGGGCCCGGATCACTCGCACGTGATCGTGGGGATGCAGGCGGCGGGCCAGCTCGGGCGCCACCTTGGCCAGCCGCGCATGCAGCGCCGGTCGACCTTCCCGCTCTGCGAGCGCCGCGAGCTCGGCGCGATACGCCGGGTCGGCAGGGACGGCGGCGTCCAGCCCGCGGAGCAACGCACGGATGTACAACCCCGTTCCGCCGACGACGGCGGGCAGCCGGCCGCGCGCGTGGATCGGCCCGATCGCGGCCCGCGCGGCCGTCGCGAACCGGGCGGCGTCGAACGTCTGGTCGGGATCGACGACGTCGATCAGGTGGTGCGGCACCGCCGCGCGCTCGGCGGCCGTCGGCTTGCCGGTCGCGGCATCCATGCCGCGGTAGACCTGGCGAGAGTCGGCGCTGACGATCTCGAGCGGCACGCGCTCCGCGAGGGCGACGGCGGTCGCGGTCTTCCCCACCCCCGTCGGGCCTGCGATGACGAGGAGCGGCGGCCGCCCGTCTACCACGTCCGCTTCAGCTCGCGGCGGATGTCGCCCATCGACACACGGCTCACGATGGGGCGCCCGTGCGGGCAGAAGAACGGCGTCCGCGTCTGCGCCAGCTCGGCCACGAGCCGCTCCATCTCCTCGCGCGCGAGGACGGTGTTGGCCTTGACGGCGGCGCGACACGCGAGAAAGGCCAGCGCCCGGTCAACTGCGGGCTCGCCGGCCTTCGGACCGCCGAGCTCGTCGACGGCCGCCTCCAGCAGACGTCGCGGCTCGTCGCCCTTCAGCAGAGTCGGAACGGCCGTGACCACGACGGTGCCGCCCGGCCCGTCGTCGAAGCCGAATCCAAGACGCTCCAGTGGCCCGCGCCAGCGCTCGAGAAGCGCCCGCGCCGCCGGCGGCAGTGCGACCGGATCGGGAAAGAGCAGCGTCTGCGACGGCGCGGCGCCGGTGGCGAGATCCGTCTCCAGGCGCTCGAAGAGGACACGCTCGTGCACGACGTGCTGGTCGAGGAAGAACACCTCGTCATCGGTGGTGGCGACGATGAACGTGTCCTGCACCTGGCCGAGCACGCGACCGAAAGCGGCCGCCTTCGTGTAGGGCGCCGCTGTCTCCGCGAACAGCGCGCTCTGCGCGCCGACGAGCGCGGTCTCGCGGGAGGACGCCGCCGCCGCGCCGCTCGCCGCCCACTCGACCGTGGACGGCGCCGCGGTGGGGCGCTGCAGCGTGTCGTGCAGCGCGGCCACCAGCATCTCCTGGACGAGCCGCGGATGGCGGAAACGCACCCAGGCCTTCGTCGGATGCACGTTGGCGTCGACGTCCGCGGGCGGCAGCGTCACCGCGAGCACCACCAGCGGGAAGCGATCGCGCGCGAGGATGGGCCGGTACGCGGCGAGCACGGCTTGCAGGAGCGCGGGGTCACGTACCGGCCGCCCGTTGACGATGATGATGATGTCGTCGCGGCCGCCGCGGCTCACATCCGGCGGGCTCGCGTGGCCCGCCACGCGGATGCCGTGCTCGGCGCGGTCGACGGTGAGCAGGCGGGCGGCCAGGTCCCAGCCCCACAGCGCGCCGATGCGCTCCTTGAGAGTTGCCGCCGCGGGCGCCGTGAGCACCGGGCGGCCGTTGTTGGCGACGCGCAGCTGAACCTCGGAGTGCGCGAGCGCGAGCTGGCTCAGCGCGCGCAGCGTGGCCGACAGCTCGGTCGGCGGCGACTTCAAGAATTTCAGCCGCGCCGGCGTATTGAAGAACAGGTCGCGCAGCTCGATGGTCGTGCCCGTCTCGCACGGGACCCCGAGGCGCTGGATCACGGCGCCGCCCTCGCCGCCGAGGCGCAGCCCCTCGGCGGCGCCGCGCGCCCGGCTCGTCACCGTGAAGCGCGAGACGGCGCACACGGCGGCCAGCGCCTCGCCACGGAAGCCGAGGGTGGCGATGGCATCGAGGTCCTCGTCGCGCGCGAGCTTGGAGGTCGCGTGGCGCTCGAGGGCCAGCGGCAGCTCGTCGACGGTCATGCCGAGGCCGTCGTCGGTCACGCGGACGAGCGCGGCGCCGCCGTCGCGCAGGTCGATGCTGACCGTCCGCGCCTGGGCATCGAGCGCGTTCTCGACGAGCTCCTTCACCGCGGAGGCCGGACGCTCGACCACCTCGCCGGCCGCGATCTTGTTGGCGACCTGGTCGGGAAGAATGCGGATGCGGCCCATGAAGCCCACTATACTTGGTTTGTGAAGTGCTACTTTGGACCCATGCGTGTGATTCTTGCGGCGCTGGCTGTTTTTTGCCCGCTGCTCTG